>JAAEZA010000001.1:4921-87318 GCA_018223125.1 Paracoccaceae bacterium
CGAGCGCGCCGCCGCCCCCCAGAAGCAGGCGGCGGCGAAGCCTATTCGGTTCCGATTTCGGCAAGGTCGTATTTCGTGGTCTGATAGATCTCGTTGATCCAGTTGCCGTACAGCAGATGGCCATGGCTGCGCCAGCGGTTCATCGGCGACTGCGCAGGATCATCATCGGGATAGTAGTTCATGGGCACGTTGATCGGTGTGCCATTGGCAACATCGCGGTCGTATTCCTGCTTGAGCGTGTCACGGTCGTATTCAAAATGGTTGAACACATAAAGCGCACGGTGGGCATCGTCCTGCACCAGACAGGGGCCGGACTGGTCCGAAGTGATCAGGGTTTTCAAACCGGCATTGTCCAACTCGTCCTGACGCACCTCTGTCCAGCGGGAGACGGGGATCACCAGATCATCGGAAAAACCGCGCAGATAGGGCGAGCCGCTCGCCACCCGTTTGTGGCGGAAACAGCCGAATGCCTTGTGGTCCGGCATATGCTTCTTCACGCCGTGGAAGTGGTTCACCATGGCCATGCCGCCCCAGCAGACGCCGAAGGTGGACTGCACGTTGGTCTGTGTCCATTCCATCACCTCGACCATTTCGTCCCAATAGCTGACCTCGGCAAAAGGCATATGTTCGATCGGTGCGCCGGTGATCACCAGCCCGTCGAACTTGCGGTGCTTGACGTCCTGAAACGACTGGTAAAACGCCTCCATATGGTCTTGGGAGGTGTTCTTGGACTGGTGTTCGGTCATACGGATCAGGGTCAGGTCGATCTGCAGCGGGGTCGCGCCGATCAGACGTGCGAACTGGGTCTCTGTCGCAATTTTCTTGGGCATCAGGTTCAAAAGGCCGATTTGCAACGGGCGGATATCCTGACGGGCGGCATCATCATCTGTCATCACCATGACGCCTTCGGTTTGCAGAACATCAAAGGCGGGCAGGGCGGAAGGAATCGTTATAGGCATTTTATGCGTCCAACGTAATTAATGTGTAACTCAGGCGAGCGTGCGGGCGATGAGTTCGTTGAAATCACCGGCGGAACGGACCATCGCCATGTCATCGGCCTTGACCGTGACGCCCCAGCGGTCCGCAATCTGGCGATACCGTGGCAGGCGATGGTCCAACAACATTCGATACCCCCAGCGGATGAAATCATCGGGGTTCACTTCCGGTTCGCTCAGCGCGTTGTTGGCAAGGTATTCGGACCAGAGCTGTTCCAGAAAATCGGGCTGGTAATACATCGGCTTTGGCGCTTTGGCAAAACGGCGTACCAGTTCCTCGATATGGCTGTCGGCCCCTTCGATCCAGACCGGCAGAACGTGTTCGCAGAGTTCGCTCATCACCGGATCGGCAGGGCTTTCCGCGTTGATCACTTCCACCATCGAACCGGAGGTGTCGCAGACGAAATTATCGTAGCCGTAGATGTTTTTGGCGCGGTCGATAAAATGCACCGTATCATGCAGCGCGCGGGTTTCGGCCTCGGCATGAAGGGCCTGACGGCGGGTGTATTCGCGAAACGGAATGCCCCCCAGATCCGGATTGCCCGGTTTGCCAAGATAGCTGGACAGGGGCGAGAGGTTTTCAAAGGTGATGTTGGAGCCGATATAGATGCTGTCATTGCGCAGCAAATCCGCCAGAAACGGGTTCTTCATCGCTTCGGCCTTGAAGTTATCGACAATATGTTCGCCCATATAACGGGTGCCGATCCGGTAATCGACCGAGTAGTGAAACCAGCCCGCATCCCGCAAGGTGTTGGACACAAAGGTTTTCCCGAGGCCGGACATGCCAAAGAGCATCACCCGCTTTTGCGGTGCCTCACGCCAGTCTTGTGCGGAATTGTAAAGCATATCGTCGCCTGCTGCCTGTTTGTGGTCATTACCGGAACCGGTGTTGCGCAGGTGTTAGCGCGAATGGGCGGTTTGGGCAAGCTGGCAGCAAGGGGGGCTGTGCGTCACAAACAGGTGAACGACCCGTTGCTGGCCTGCGCCTCCGGCGGGAGTATTTCGGGAACATTGAGGCCTGACGTGCCCTATTTAATGGGCGGTCGCACGGGCGCGGGCGAGGTTGGCTTTGTTTTCCGCGCGGATGTTTAGGTAATTGGCGCCAAAGACGAGGGCTGCGCCGATGAAGATCGCCGCAACCAGCGGTTCGCCATAGAGGAAGAAGGCAACCACGGCCACAAGCGGCAGACGCAGGAATTCCAGAGGGGCCACGATTGTTGCAGGGGCCAGTTTCAGCGCAGTTGTGATGCAGTAATGGGCGGTGAGCCCGCCGAGGCCGACAAAGATCACCCAAGGCAAATCGTTCAGCGCGGGCAGGGCGATGTCCATGTCATACCCTGCGCAGGCCAGCCCCAGAACGCCCTGAATAGCGGTTAGCCAGAACATGATGGAGGTGGTCGGCTCTGTCCGGCTGAGGCTTTTGGTGGCGATGGTGGTGAAGGCAAACATAATGGCGCAGGCGGCGGCAGCGCCGGTGGCCAGCGTAATCGGTGCGGATTCAGGGCGGGCCACGATCAGAATGCCGATAAACCCGAGGATGAAAGATATGATCCGTGTGCGGCTCATTTTTTCGCCGAGAAACAGGGGTGCCAGCAGGGCAATCCACAGCGGGCTGGTAAATTCAAAGGCGAAAAGCTGGGACAGGGGGATGTAGATCAGCGCATAGAGCCACAGGTTCTGTCCGGTAAAATGGAACAGGTTGCGCACGGTGTGCAGGCCAAGCCGGTTGGTCGAGATTTCGCCTATCCGTTTGTTGACTGCTGCCAGACACAGGACGACCACCAGCCCGATGGCCGAACGGTAGGTCATGATTTCGAAGGTATCGAGCGAGTCGGACAGTTCACGCCCAGACACCGCCATCAGCGTGAAGCTGAACATTGCACCGGTCATGAACATGGCAGCTTTTAGCGGTTGGGATTGCTCGTCGCTCATCTGGAAAAATTAAACTCTGCGTCTACAATATCTTGATGGGACATGCCTATCGGAGAAGCCGGAGGGGTACAATATTTCTTTGCCCAAAACACCGAACCTAAAAAAGGGGCCGCAACGGCCCCTTTTTCTTGCATCTGTACAGCGCCTTATTTGCCTGTGGCGCGGGACCACCAGCCGGAACGTTTCGGCTTCGGTTTGGCCGGAGGTGCAGCCGGTTCTTCAGCCTTTGCTTCCGGCTCTGCCGCGGTTTCCGGTGCGGCTTGCGCAGGCGCAGGGGATTTGGTGATCGGAATTTCAACCACCTCCGGTGCGGCTGCGGGGGCAGGGGCCGCAGCGGCGGCTGCTTCGGCTTCTGCCGGCGCGGGCTTGGCTTGCACTGGCGCATCTTCTGCCTTGGCGGAGTCGGCCTTTTCCGCACTGGCGGCGGGTTCGGCCTTATCCGCTTTGGGCTTTGCCGGTTTGCGGGTGCGCGGCTTGCGAGCCGGTTTTGCCGGTTTCTCTTCAGCCGGTTTAGCGGCCTGTTCCGCATCCGGTTCAGCCTTCGTATCCTCGGCTGGTGCATCGGAGCTGTCGCCTTCAGGCGTTTCTGCCGGGGCGGAAGCCTCCTGCGGCTGCGCCGCTTCACCGGCAGCCGTGTCCTCTTTGGCTTTGGAACTGCTGCGCCGGCGGGAGGTCGTGCGCGATTTCTTGGCCGGGGCCTCTGCTGTTTCTGCAACGGTTTCGCCGGATTTGGTCTCTTCGGCCTCTTCTGATGCCGCAGCATCCTGTTTGGCGTCGGAATTGGCGGCGTCGGGCCCGTTCTGATCGCCGTTTTCCGCGTTCTGCGTGTCCGAGCGGTCCTTGCCCCCGCGACGGCGACGGCGGCGACGTTTCTTCTTGGGCTGTTCGTCCGGTGTTTCGGTGTCCACGTCAGAGACAGGGTTCGCTTTTGCCGCTGGCGCCTGTTCGTCTTCGTCAACTTCAAAGGGTTCTACGCTGTCGATGGTGACAGCCGTATTGACCGGCGCTTTGGGGATGCGGCGTGTGGAGGTTTTGAACTTTTCGATCTTGTGATCGGGGCTGATCAGGTGAACATCCGCCTCGATCCGAACAGCCATACCGTAGCGGGCTTCGATCATGGCGATATGTTCGCGTTTTTCGTTCAGCAGGTAGTTCGCAATGCCGACCGGCGCTGTGACCAGAATCTCGCGGGTGCGTTTGCGCGTGCCTTCGTCTTCCAGCTCGCGCAGGATCAAGAGCGCCATGCTGTCGTCTGAACGGGTCAGGCCGGTGCCGTGACAGGCTGCACAGGGCTGGGTCGTCGCCTCCAACATGCCGGGGCGCAGACGCTGGCGGGACATTTCCATAAGGCCGAAACCGGAAATCCGGCCGACCTGAATGCGGGCGCGGTCGTTCTTCAGCCGGTCCTTCATGCGCTTTTCAACAGCAGCGTTGTTGCGGCGTTCTTCCATGTCGATAAAATCGATCACGATCAGACCGGCAAGGTCGCGCAGTTTCAACTGGCGTGCCACTTCTTCGGCGGCTTCAAGGTTCGTGCGCAGGGCCGTATCCTCGATCGAGCCTTCTTTGGTGGACTTGCCGGAGTTCACGTCAATCGCAACCAGCGCCTCGGTGATGCCGATAACAATATATCCGCCGGATTTCAGCTGGACGGTCGGATTGAACATGCCGTCGAGGTAGGATTCCACCTGATAGCGGGCAAACAGCGGCAGGGATTCCGAGTAGTGCCGCACGCGGGAGGCGTGGCTTGGCATCAGCATCTTCATGTATTCCTTGGCCACACGGTAGCCCGCCGCGCCTTCAACGAAGATTTCGTCGATGTCGCGATTGTAAAGGTCACGGATCGAGCGTTTGATCAGATCGCCTTCTTCGTAAATACCGGCTGGTGCGATAGATTTCAGGGTCAGGTCGCGGACCTGTTCCCACTGGCGCATCAGGTATTCGTAATCCCGTTTGATTTCGGTCTTGGTGCGTTTCGCACCGGCGGTGCGGATGATCAGACCTGCACCTTCGGGAACTTCAATCTCGTTTGCGATATCTTTCAGCTTCTTGCGGTCCGACGCATTGGTGATCTTGCGCGAAATACCGCCACCACGGGCGGTATTGGGCATCAGCACACAATAGCGGCCTGCAAGGGACAGGTATGTGGTCAGCGCAGCGCCTTTGTTGCCGCGTTCTTCCTTGACGACCTGAACCAGCAGGATCTGGCGCACCTTGACGACTTCCTGAATCTTGTAACGCCTTGCCCGTGGTTTGCGCGGGCGGAATTCGGCGCGCACATCATCGGCTTCCGCCTCGGCGTCGTCGGTTTCCACTTCTTCGGTGGCGCTGTCGGTTTCCACAGCTTCCACCTGCGGCTCTACGATAGGGCCTTCGTCCGGTGTTTCCTCGTCCGATGCGCCGGTGTCTGCGGCATCGCTGTCTTTGGCCGTTTCGGATGTGTCTGCTTCGTCAGTAGCGTCTGCGGGTCCGGCTTCTGCCGCTGCGGGCTCTGCCGGGGCATCGGAAGCAGCCGCTTCGGTATCCGCTTCGGGCGCGGATTCTTCGGCAACCTGCGGCGCGGCCTTCTTTTCGGCTGCTTCGGGTACATCGACCAGACCGGAGTCGTCAGACTCCAGATCAATCACATCCGATGAGATAACTTCGTCCTTGGTGGTTGCCGCACCGTCACTGGCGGCCTCGCTCTTTTTGGAGCGGGAGGTCCGGCGGGAACGCTTCGGCTTCTCGCGGTTTTCTTCTTCGGCGATTGCCTTGGCGTATTCGGCTTCCTCTGCCAGCAGCTTTTCGCGGTCGGCAACAGGGATCTGGTAGTAATCGGGGTGAATTTCCGAAAACGCGAGGAATCCGTGCCGGTTTCCGCCGTAATCCACAAAGGCTGCCTGAAGCGAGGGTTCGACCCGTGTTACTTTTGCAAGGTATATGTTGCCAGCCAGCTGGCGTTTGTTTTCGGATTCAAAGTCGAATTCTTCTACCTTGTTTCCATCGACCACCACGACCCGGGTCTCTTCCGGGTGGGTGGCATCAATAAGCATCTTTTTAGCCATAGTGTATCTTTCGCACGCACGTCCGCACAGGGGCGGACCCCGCTGTTTCCAGGGGGAGCCGATGTAGAGTTTGCGTGGTAAATTGGGGCGATTTGAATGGCGTTGCTGTCGTCAAGACGCAAAAATGGGGCAGGCGGTTGGCCTGCTCCCTGCGTGTAGTCAACATAGTCAACGCGTTTCATCGCGGTTATCTCCAGCATCCTTATGGTCGGATGCCAAGCTCTGGCGCTGGCTCTGCTGTAAAGGCGCGGCCTGCGCAATTCGGGTGGCCGGTTGGCCCTGCCGGTGAAGGCGATCCTGACAGCGGGCGCCGCTCGGGGCCCAGACCATCATCGCGTTTCATCAGCGAAACTGTTTAAGCAGGGGTTCTGTGAACCGCTGTTACAAATTAGTCTTATGGGGTGGATTGGGGAATTACAATCGGTTTTTAGCTGCGCTATGGTGTGCGGGCACGGGAAACTCCCGTTAAAGTGATCTCTGAAAAAGAGGCGAGGCGGTAAAATGAGCAGTGGATTTTTAAAACAGGCGGTGGCCGGTGTGGCCCTGTTTGCGAGCGTGGTTCTGGCAGGGGGGCATCCTGTTCAAGCGCAGGATTTACAGGCGCTTGCGCGTGTTGACAGTGCGCGTTCCACCATAGAGGATTCTTCGGGCGATACTGTCAATCTGCGATTGCAGTTGTCCCAGCCGGTGCCCTATCGCGTCTTTGCCCTGAACGATCCGCCGCGCATCGTTTTTGATTTCAAGGAAGTGGACTGGAGCGGCTTTGAACCGGGAAAAGTGGATCAAAGCGACGTGGTAAAGGGGCTGCGGTTTGGCATCTTCCGGCCCGGTTGGTCGCGTTTGGTGCTTGATCTGGCCTACCCGATTCTGCCGCAAAAGGCCGAAATGCGGGTTAACGAAGTGCGCGGAACTGCGGTTCTTGATGTCAGGATGGCCTCTGCCAGTCGGGAAGAATTTGCACTGGAGTCCTCGGAACGGGAAGAAGACGGATGGGCCTTGCCCAAGCCCACGGAGGCAGGCAAGCCGAAACAGCGCCAGTTGGGTGACAGGCCTGTGGTCGTAGTGATTGATCCCGGACACGGCGGTGTGGATGGCGGAGCAGAACGTGACGGCTATGAAGAAAAAGACCTCGTGTTGCAATTTGCGCGGGAACTGCAAGAGGCGCTGATCCGCACGGGACGGTTTCAGGCAAAACTGACCCGCACCGAAGATGTGTTTCTGTCCCTGCCGGACCGGATTTCGGTGGCACGTGCCTTGGAGGCGGATGTGTTCCTGTCCATCCATGCAGATGCATTAGCGGAAGGAAGTGCAACGGGAACAACGGTTTACACCCTATCAGCGAAAGCATCCTCCACGATGGCGGCGCAACTGGCCGAACAGCATGACCGGTCGGATCTTCTGGCAGGCGTGGATCTGAGCGAACAGGATGACCAGATCGCGGCGGTGCTGATGGATATGGCCCAGCGGGAAACCGGCGTGCGCAGTGACATGCTTGCAGAGATGCTGGTGAACGGCATTGCCAAATCGGTTGGTCGCATCCGTAAAAGACCGCATCTGAGTGCCGGTTTTACCGTGTTGAAGGCGCCCGACATTCCATCAGTTCTGGTGGAGCTCGGTTTTATGTCGAACAAGAGCGACCTGAACAATCTTCTGACCAAACGCTGGCGTGCGCAGGTGATTGCGGGGATTTTGAACGCGCTTGATGCCTGGACGCTGGAGGATGCAGCGCAGGGCCGGTTGTTGCGCCAGTAAGGGGTGTTCCTGCCTCCTGTGCGGGCGGGATTGACGGGCTGGTAAAAGAATCCCTTTATCTTTCGCTCAAAACCCCTAAATCAGCCCTGATAAGTCGGATTTGAGCGAGTTTGAGCCAAATCGGCCCTTGGGCTGCTTTGACCCGTGTCATGCGGATTGGTAAGATACCTTGCAAGAGTTGGGGAGTCGCGCGGGTGCTGCGTTTTATACTGAATATTTTCGGCTGGATTTTCAGCGGCTTGACCATCGGTGCTGTCATGGTGGTGGTTGCTGTGGGCGCGGTGTTCTGGATGTATGGTCGCGACCTGCCGGATCATCAGGCACTGGCGAGCTACGAACCTGCGACCATCAGCCGTGTGTATTCCGGCGAGGGCAAGGTCATGGACGAATTTGCCCATGAACGCCGCATGTTTACGCCTGCCGACGAAGTGCCGGATGTTGTAAAACAGGCTTTTGTCAGCGCCGAAGACAAACATTTCTACGAACACAAAGGCTATGATCTGCAAGGTATCGTCAAAGCCGCCCTTGATGCGGCGCAGGGCGGTCGGTTGCGTGGGGCATCCACCATCACGCAGCAGGTGATGAAGAACTTCCTGCTTGACGGGTCACGATCTTTTGAACGGAAAATCAAGGAGATCATCCTTGCGACACGGCTGGAAGAGACGCTCGACAAGGACAAGATCCTCGAATTGTATCTGAACGAGATTTTCCTCGGCCAGAACTCTTATGGCGTGACGGCTGCGGCTGACACGTATTTCGGCAAGAACCTTGAAGAGGTGACTGTGGCAGAAGCGGCCTATCTGGCGGCTCTTCCCAAAGCGCCGAGCGATTATCATCCGGTGCGCCAGAAAGAACGCGCGATTGCGCGGCGTAACTACGTGCTCGGGCAGATGTACGAAAACGGATACATCGACAAAACCACTTACGAAGCGGCAGAGGCCAGTGACCTGCTGACCGTGCAGTCGGGCGATTTCAAATCCTCCCGCGCAGAGCGTCCACCGCGGGATTATTTCACCGACGAAATCAGACGACAGCTTTCGAGCGATTTTGGTGAGGACGAGTTCTTTGGAGGCGGGCTGAGCATTCGTGCGACGATGGATCCTGTGCTGCAAAAAGAAGCAGCGCTGGCGTTGCGGGCCGGTCTGGAAAAATATGACCGGAATCTGGGGATTTATCGGGGGCCGGCAGGCAAGGTTAATCCGGCCAAACTCGGCATTGAGGCGGACTGGCGCGCAGCCTTGGGCGATGTGGATATGCCACGGGATATCGACGGCTGGCATCCGGCCGTGGTTCTGGAACTGGGTGACTCCTCTGCGCGTATCGGGATTGAAGGGGTGGATGAGGACGAAGACGGTCACTACCTGCCCAAAAACGAATTTAACTGGCGGCCCTTGCTGGACAACGGGCGCGCCGGTAAACGGGCGAGCAAACCGTCCGACCTGCTGTCCGTCGGCGATGTGATCTATGTGCGCGCTGTCACCAAAGACAGCGACGGTTCCTTCGTCCGCTGGAGCCTGCGCCAGATCCCGCGCATTCAGGGCGGCTTTATGGCGATGGACACCAATACAGGCCGTGTTCTGGCGATGCAGGGCGGGTTTTCCTATCAGGCCTCTGTATTCAACCGTGCGACACAGGCAACCCGTCAACCCGGCTCCTCTTTCAAACCCTTTGTCTACGCCTCTGCGCTGGACAGCGGGTACAGCCCGTCCACGATTGTGGTGGATGCCCCGATCGAAGTGCAAACGCCCCAAGGGTTGTGGCGGCCCAAAAACGCGTCGAATAAATTCTACGGTCCGGCCCCGCTGCGGGTCGGTATTGAACGATCCCGTAACCTGATGACCATCCGGCTGGCGCAGGATGTCGGAATGAACGTTGTCGCGGATTATGCCGAACGGTTCGGGGTCTATGACGATATGGGGGAATATCTCGCCAATGCGCTCGGCTCGCAGGAAACCACGCTTTTCAAGATGGTTGCGGCCTATGCCATGTTTGCCAACGGCGGCGAGAGGGTTGAACCGACACTGGTTGACCGCGTGCAGGACCGCTGGGGCAAGACGATCTACCGCCATGACAAACGGATCTGTGAAGGATGCGAACTGGCTTCTCTGGAACCGGGTGTATCGCCGCGTATCGTGTCCAACCGCGAAAGGGTGATGGATGCTGTCACCGCCTATCAGCTGACCTCCATGATGCGCGGCGTGGTTGAACGGGGCACCGCCAGCGGAACAGTGAAACTGGGCGTACCTGTAGCTGGTAAAACCGGCACAACGAATGATGCGAAAGACGTTTGGTTCGTGGGCTTTACCCCCAACATCGTTGCCGGCTGTTACCTCGGCTATGACCGGCCCCGCGCCCTTGGCCGCGGTGCATCGGGGGGCGGTATGTGCGGTCCTGTGTTCAACAGCTTTATGAAAAAGGCGATTAAACTCTACGGTTCTTCCGATTTCGAAGTGCCGCCCAACACCCGCTTTATCAAATTTGACCGCTACTCCGGCGCGCGCCTGCCGCCGGATGCCACCGGTCCGAATGTGGTGGCCGAACTGTTCCGCATGGGCGAAGAGCCGGAATACGGCATGTTCAGCGTGATTGACGGCGGCTTTGCAATGGGTGAGGATTTGCAACTCTACGGACGCGGTGAAGATGACACGGAAACTGTCATCACAACCTCCACCGGCCAGCAAAAGGTCATTCCGCCCAAGGCTTCTTTCGGGTCACTGTCATCCGGCGGTCTTTACTAGGAATTTGCCTGCGGGGATTACTTGATCTTCGCCGCGGGTTGGCCAATGGTGGCCTCAGGCATTCACGCCAATCAACTTTTTAGGAGAGATTTATGGGACTTTGGAGTTTTGTAAAAGATGCCGGTAAATCGGTATTTGGTGGTGCTGCGGAAGCGGCTCCTGCAGAAGATGCGCTGAAGAAAGAGATCGCGGATCTGGGTCTGGATGCGACAGGGCTGGACATCAAAGTAGATGGCGATACAGTGTCGGTTGGCGGGACAGCTGTTAGTCAGGAAATGAAAGAAAAGGTTATTCTGGCGGTTGGCAACGTGGAAGGTGTGGCTGCAGTGGACGACAGTGCCGGGGGCGACGATCCTGTGTTCCACACGGTAGAGAAGGGCGACACGCTCTGGGCGATTTCGCAGAAAGCACTGGGAGATGGCAACCGCTACAACGAGATTTTCGAGGCCAACAAACCGATGTTGTCCCATCCCGACAAGATTTATCCGGGGCAGGTTCTGCGGATACCTGTGGCCTGATATCTGGTCCGTGCCAGCATTTGGCACAGGTCCGGCAGAATACGAAACCCCGCCCGAACTGGCGGGGTTTTTCGTTGCTAAAAGAATGTTGCGCAGATCCATCCTGTTGATAACGAACGGGAAACCGGAATAAGACCCTGCAAATATGAAGCGTCTAAAATGAAGCGTCTTGTATGAAGCTTCATTTATGAAGCGTCTTGTATGAAGCTTCATACAGGCAGGGTGACCGGCTCCAGAACCTGGTGCGCCGGCCTGCGCGCACCGGCGAACCTGCCGCCGGATTTCCGGTGTCCCACCGGTGTGGACGCCGCGGTCTCGCGCTGGACGGTTTTGAACAGTTTCCCCGCAGAAACCAAGCTCCCGTCAAGTTTTGTTTTTTTCCCCAGCGTAAACCTTGCCCTAACGGTTTTTTACCCCCATTCTGTCCCCATAAATACAGGCGCCCGAACGCCTTTCTGGGAGGATAAATTCATGGCCATCTTACGTGATCTGGCATCCGTTGTTGAAATCGAGTCCGAAATGCCGGTCGAGGACCGCTGGTCTGCGCGTACTGTTTATGAACGTCTTGAACAGACCTGCGAAGCCAACGGCAACCGCGCGGCGGTCAGCTTTCAGTTGCTCTCCGGGCCGACAGACCCGAACATCACGCTGACCTGGAACGAGACAAAACACAAGGTTACACAGGCGGCCAATCTGTTCCGTTCTCTTGGGGTTGGCCCAAAGGATGTCGTGGCGTACCTCCTGCCGACCACCCATGAAACGGCGATTACCATGATGGGCGGTATGACAGCGGGCATCGTGGCGCCGATTAACCCGACTTTGAAGCCCGACCAGATCGCAGCACTCCTGCGCGAAACCGGTGCCAAAGTGCTGGTAACCCTTAAGGCCTTCCCGAAAACCGAAGTGGCGCAACTGGCCGCCGAAGCCGTGGCGCAGGCCCCCAATGTGGAAACCGTCGTTGAGGTGGATTTGCTGACCCATCTGACGGGTTTGAAGAAATTTATCGTACCACTGGTACGCCCGAAAGTGGAAGCGAAACACAATGCCAAAGTGCTCGACTTTAACAAGGCACTGGCTGCGCAATCCGGCGAAAAACTGAACTTCGAAGAGGATCTGAACGACCCGTTCTGCGCCTATTTCCACACCGGTGGCACCACAGGCATGCCGAAAATCGCGCAGCACCGCCATTCCGGTATCCTTTATAACGGGATGCTGGGCAGCCTGATGCTGCTGAAGGAAACGGATATCGTGATCTGTCCGCTGCCCATGTTCCACGTTATGGCCGCCCATGTGTTCTGGGCTGCGATGATCACTTCGGGCGCGCATATCGTGTTCCCGACCCCTGCGGGCTATCGCGGCGACGGGGTGTTTGACAACTTCTGGAAGCTGGTAGAACGCTACAAGGCCACCTATATGGTCACGGTTCCGACAGCGGCCGCGGCCCTGATGCAGCGCCCTGTGGATGCGGATATTTCCTCTCTGGAAGGCGCCATGTGCGGGTCATCACCGCTGCCAGTGGAATTGTTCCGCCGCTTTCAGGATGTGACCGGCGTTGAAATCCTTGAAGGTTACGGCATGACCGAGGCCACCTGTCTGGTGTCCGGCAACCCGAAATACGGCGAGAAGAAAATCGGCTCTGTCGGCCTGCGCTATCCCTATACGGACGTGAAAATTCTGCATTGCGCCGAGGACGGCACTATCACCAAAGAGTGTGAAGTGGACGAGGTCGGCGAAATCTGCGTGAACAATCCGGGCGTGATGGTCGGAGAGACCTATACCGATGCCTCCAAGAATGTGGGGCTGTTTGCAGGGGGCACCCATCTGCGCACGGGCGATCTGGGGCGGTTTGACAGTGACGGATACCTGTGGATCACCGGACGGGCGAAAGATCTGATTATCCGTGGCGGGCACAACATTGATCCGGCCCTGATCGAAGAGGCGCTGGCCGGACACAAGGATGTGGCCTTCGCGGGTGCTATCGGCCAGCCGGATATACATGCAGGGGAGTTGCCTTGCGCCTATGTAGAACTCGTGGAAGGTGCGACCACTTCTGTCGATGAACTGATGGAATTTGCCAGGGAGCATGTGCCAGAGCGCGCGGCCCATCCGAAATACATTGAAATTCTGGACGAACTGCCGAAAACGGCCGTGGGCAAAATCTTCAAACCGGATTTGCGGCGCAAGGCGATTACGCGGATTTATGACGCGGCGCTGGCGGATGCCGGTGTCGGGGCCTCTGTGGCCCAAGTGATCGAGGACAAGAAACGCGGGCTGGTTGCACAGCTTAAGAAAACCGACCCGTCGGTGACGGACGCGCAAGTATCGGATGTTCTTGGCGGCTTTATTAACCCTTGGGAATGGGCGTAGCCCCTGTTCCCGTTGGGGCGGTATTGGAAAAGGGGGCCGTGGCCCCCTTTTTTTTGAGTATTTTTGGAACATTGAAGCCATTGCGGCTTTAATCGGGGCGTCAGGATTTTCCGGCAAAGCGGGTTTGCATTTCGTCCCGTGCATCGTCCGTAATTTTGGCGAACATCACTTCGGGAACGGTGAAAGCGTGTCCGGCTGGCAGGGCGATCAGAGCATCTGCCACGCTGTCAGGCCAATCCGGCGCGGTGTTCATGGCTTCCAGCATGGTTTCTGCCGCATCCGGAATAAAGGGTTCGGACAGGGTCGCGTAGAAGGGGATCAGGTTCAGGGCGAAGCGCACGGAGGTTGCAGCGGCTTCAGGGTCTTCCTTGAATTTGGACCAGGGGGCGGCCTCTTGCAGGTATTCGTTGCCCAAGGTCCAGATTGCCCGCAATTCGTTCGCGGCCTTGCGGATTTCCATTGCCTCCATATGGGTCTGATAGGTTGTCAGACGGGCCTGCAAGGCGTCGATCACGGCCTGTTCCGCAGCGCCGTAGGCGGGGCCTTCGGGAACAACCTCACCGAATTTGGAGCGGCAGAACTTTGTCACACGAGATACGAAGTTGCCCAGTACATCCGCCAGATCCTTGTTCACGGAAGACTGGAAGTTTTCCCATGTGAATTCGGAATCCGAGGATTCGGGGACGTGGGACAACAGCCACCAGCGCCAGTAGTCGCTGGGCAAAATGTCGAGCGCCTGATCCATAAACACTCCGCGCCCTTTGGAGGTAGAGAACTGGCCGCCGTCGTAATTCAGGTAGTTGAAGGATTTGATGTAATCCACCAGCTTCCACGGCTCCCCCGAACCCATGATCGTTGCAGGGAAGGAGAGCGTGTGGAAGGGGACGTTGTCCTTACCCATGAACTGGACGTATTTCACATCATCCGCCCCTTTGTCGGTGCGCCACCAGCGTTCCCAATCCGCATCTGTCTTGCCGTTGGCATCGGCCCATTCAGCGGTACCTGCGATATATTCGATCGGTGCATCAAACCAGACGTAAAAGACCTTGCCTTCCATGCCGGGCCAGTCCTCGGCCCCCCGTTTGACCGGAATGCCCCAATCGAGATCCCGCGTGATGCCGCGATCCCGCAAACCGTCCCCGTCATGCAGCCATTTCTTGGCGATCGAGGTGGTCAGCACAGGCCAGTCCGTCTTGCTGTCAATCCACTGGTCCAGTTGGTCACGCAGGGCGGACTGGCGCAGGTAGAGGTGTTTGGTTTCCCGTACCTCCAGATCTGTAGAGCCGGAAATCGCGGAGCGCGGGTTGATCAGATCGGTCGGATCAAGCTGCTTGGTGCAGACTTCGCACTGATCGCCGCGTGCATCTTCCGAGCCGCAATTCGGGCAGGTGCCTTCAATATAGCGGTCCGGCAGGAAGCGCCCGTCGGCGTTGGAATAGACCTGTGTTTCAAGCACTTCCTCGATCAGCCCCGCATCCGCCAGTTTGCCGGCAAAATGCTGGGTCAGTTTGTGGTTCCGCTCCGAAGAGGAACGGCCGTAGTGATCAAAAGACAGGCGGAACCCTTCGGCCAGTCCGGACTGGGTGGCGTGCATTTCGCGGCAGTATTCTTCAACCGGTTTGCCAGCCTTGGCCGCGGCCAGTTCTGCCGGTGTGCCATGTTCATCGGTGGCGCAAATGAACATCACCTCATTGCCCCGTGCGCGGTTGTAGCGGGCGTAAAGATCGGCGGGCAGTTGCGAGCCGACAAGATTGCCGAGATGTTTGATCCCGTTGATATAGGGAATGGCGGAGGTGATCAGAATACGGGCCATGGATACGTGCCTTGGATAATTATGCGTGGGAGCGTGCTGCGGGGTTTAGCGCAAGACTTAACGCCAAGCCAGAGGGGAATCAAAGGGGCGCTGCCCCTTTAACCCCGGGATATTGGTCGAAAATGGAAATCAGGCGGCGTGGACACCGTCTGCCAGCGTTTTGACAAAGGCCAGAACATCTGCGGCCGGTTCGCCCGCGCCGAGCCTTTCCACGATGGCCGAGCCGACCACTGCGCCGTCCGCAACGGCGGCCATTTCCCGTGCGTCCTGCGGGGTTTTGATCCCGAAGCCGATGCAGACCGGAATATCCGTGCTTTCCTTGATGCGGGCCACTTCGGCCCCCACAGTCTGCGCATTGGCAGAGCCGGAGCCGGTGATGCCGTTGATCGCGACGTAATAGATAAAGCCGGATGTGTTTTGCAGCACTTTGGGCAGGCGTCTGGCATCTGTTGTGGGGGTGGCCAGCCGGATAAAGTTCAGACCGGCGGCATTGGCGGGCAGGCAGAGTTCATCGTCTTCTTCCGGCGGCAGGTCTACTACGATCAGACCGTCTATTCCGGCAGCTTTGGCGTCTTTGACGAACCGGTCAACGCCGTGGTGATAGATCGGGTTGTAATAGCCCATCAGCACGATCGGGGTTGTATCGTCTTCCTTGCGGAATTCCGTTGCCATGGCGAGAGTCTTTTTCAGGGTCATCCTGCCATCAAGGGCGCGCTGGCCTGCAAGCTGGATCGTTGCGCCGTCAGCCATCGGATCGGTGAAGGGAACGCCCAGTTCGATGATGTCCACACCTGCGGCGGGCAGGCCTTTCATCACTTCGAGCGAGGCCTCGACATTCGGGTCTCCGGCCATGATGTAGGAAACAAACGCGGATTTGCCCGCGGCTTTCAGTTCAGCGAATTTTGCATCGATACGTGACATGTGGAACCCTCTTTCAGTTCAGCGATGAATGCCCGCGACGGCCGCTAAATTCAATGGGGCAAAGTGAGTAACCGGCCTGTTGGATCATTTTTTGTGAAGTTTAAGCCCACAAATGGGCATTTGTGCGGATCGGGGGCAGGGCTTAGACGGGCAGAAAACGAACGAAAGGAACTTGCAATGCACATTCAAAGAATCGCCGCGTTTTCCCTTGATGGTGCCGGTGGAAACCCTGCGGGCGTGGTTGTCACTGACGCGCTGCCCTCCGCTGACAAGATGCAAAAGATTGCCGCTGATGTCGGTTATTCTGAAACCGTATTTGCCGCGCCGGATGGGGAAGGCTACCGCGTACGCTATTTCGCACCACAGGGGGAAGTGGCGTTTTGCGGCCATGCGACCATCGCGCTCGGGGCGGCACTGGGCGCGGCCGAAGGGGCGGGCACCTATCCGCTTGCGCTGAATGATGCGGATATTACGGTTGAGGCGTTCCGGTCCGGATCCGCATGGGCCGCGCGTCTGAGCTCACCGCCGACACGGCAGGAACCCGCCCCGGACTCTCTGAAAGCCGATGTGCTGGCCCTGTTTGGCTGGACCGGGCAGGATCTGGACAGCGCGTTGGAGATCAAGCTGGTGGAGGGCGGCGCGCGCCATTTGCTGGTGCCGTTGCGGACTCACGGCCTGCTGCGCGACATGTCGTATGATTTTGATGCAGGCGCCGCGCTGATGCAGACCCATTCCCTTGTCACGATCAATCTGGTCTATCGTCAGGATGTGCAGACGGTATACAGCCGTAATGCTTTTGCGGGCCATGGCGTGTATGAAGATCCGGCCACCGGCGCCGCCGGTGCAGCGCTGGCGGGATACCTGCGGGATAGCGGGCGCGGGGAGACTCCGTTCACGATCTATCAGGGGCAGGATATGGAGATGCCGTCACGGCTGGTGGTAACACCCGCGGCGGGTAAAGGCGCACGCGTGGTCGTAGAAGGCGAGACCCGACTGATCGCCTGACCCTTCACGCCGGTTCCACCCTTTGGGGATTGCGTCTTCTGGGTTGCGGAACGCCCCGTTGCAGCCTAGAAGGCGACATCAAATTTCGGAGGCTGGAATGGGCTTTAAGACTGGGATCGTGGGTATGCCGAATGTGGGGAAATCCACATTGTTCAACGCGCTCACCAAGACGGCAGCAGCGCAGGCGGCGAATTTCCCGTTCTGTACAATCGAACCCAACGTGGGGGAAGTTTCCGTGCCGGACAAGCGGCTGGACATATTGGCGGATATTGCCAAGTCCAAGCAGATCATTCCGGCGCGGATGACTTTTGTGGATATTGCGGGCCTTGTAAAAGGGGCGAGCAAGGGGGAAGGGCTGGGCAACCAGTTCCTGGCCAATATTCGTGAATGTGATGCGATTGCCCATGTGCTGCGTTGTTTCGAAAATGACGACATCACCCATGTGGATGGCCGTGTGAATCCTGTCGAGGACGCACAGACCATCGAAACCGAACTGATGCTTGCTGATCTGGAGAGCATCGAAAAACGTCTGACCGGACTGGTCCGCAAGCTGAAGGGCGGCGACAAGGATGCGGTTCTGGCAGATTCCCTGCTGCGCCGTGCCAAAGAGGCACTGGAAGAGGGACGTCCCGCCCGCACCGTGGAAGTGGCCGAGGACGAGCGCAAGGCCTGGGATATGTTGCAACTGCTGACCAGCAAGCCGGTCCTGTACGTGTGTAACGTCGAAGAAGAAAACGCCGCTGACGGAAACGATTATTCCGCCGCTGTGGCAAAAATGGCGGAAGCCGAAGGCGCGGCCAGCGTTGTGATTTCCGCTGCGATCGAAGAGGAAATCAGCCAGCTTGAGGGCGAAGAGGCCGAGATGTTCCTTGAGGAAATGGGGCTGGAAGAAGCAGGGCTCGCGCGGCTGATCAAGGCAGGCTACGGATTGCTGGATCTGCAAACCTATTTCACCGTTGGCCCGAAAGAAGCCCGCGCATGGACCATTCCGGTCGGCACAGCCGCACCGCAGGCCGCGGGTGTGATTCACGGGGATTTCGAACGCGGTTTCATTCGCGCCGAAACCATCGCCTATGACGATTTCGTGGCCAATGGCGGCGAACAGGGTGCAAAGGAAAAAGGCAAGATGCGGGCCGAGGGCAAGGCCTATATCGTGTCGGACGGCGATGTTCTGCACTTCCTGTTCAACACGTAGAACGCGGCTGAAACGTTAAAGAAACCGATTTCCCCCCGTCGCCGGCATTTCACCGGCGGCGGGGGCTTTTTATGTGGGGCCGCCAACGGCCCGCGGAAATCCTGGAAAACTGCGTGGATTGAACGGTGCTTTCCAGTTGCATCAGGCAGCGTTTTGCCCGTCCGCCATTCCGCAAAATTTAAAAGAATTTTAATTTCGAAAGTTTGTTAAAGCATTGTTATTGCTTTATTTATCTGACCGTCATTGGTTGTAAGCAACGTTAACTTTAGCTTTTCGAAAAGTTGTAAAAGCTACAAATTGATCTAGTAAGTTTCTGTTAAAATCTGTCGCGCACTCCGGACACCAGATGCAATGCGCTACAGGTTGCCCCGTCGCATCGGGGCATCGGGCGCCAGAGAAACGGTGCCGGGATGTTAACATTTCAGGTTGAAGCGACGGTCACAGATACCAAAAAACTGTTTTTGCAGGGGGTGTCGGATATCGAACTGGTTGCGCTGGATCACGGCTGGACGGTGGTGGCGGCCAGCACGGCGGATAGCGCACTTTCCAGTTTCGGTTTTTCGGAAGGCATCGTCGGAGATGTCATCGACACCCAGAAATTTACCGAGACGTCGGGCACGCGGACAATCTGGAACATGACCTTTGCCACCAAAGGCAGTTCTGTCGGATTGATCCCTGCCACCCGTTACGAGGATCAGGCAGTGATCTACAATGTCACCGGCGGCGGGGAATTCGCGCCGACCACCGGCGCAGGGGCGATGGCAGGGTTCGGGCTGACTCTGGCGGTCAGCACCACAAGCGGTGATTTTGTCTTTAGCGGTGGGAAGGGGATCACCAGCTACCGTCTCGGGGGCGGGTTTGCTCTGGATCAGAGCGGGTATTTTGCGGATACGGCAAAACGCTATCTCGGGGATGTCAGTGCGCTGGCCCATCTGTCGGTTGCGGGTGTGGACTATCTGTTTGCGGCCTCGGCCTTTGATGCAGGGCTGAGCAGTTTTCGCATCAAAAGCAATGGCGCGTTACAGTTTATAGACGATGTGGCGCCCTCTGACGGGTCGGGTTTCTACAAGCCGCAGGCTCTGGCAGCCGTGACAGTGGAAGGCGCGGATTATCTGGTTATGGCCGCTGCCGGCACGTCGAGCCTGACGGTATTTTCTGTATCAAAGGACGGTAGTCTGCGGGAGGTGGAGCATCTGCTTGATACGCTTGACACGCGCTTCCAGAACGCCCGTCATATCGAGAGCTTCGCGTATGACAGCCGCAGTTTTCTGGTGGTGGCCGGGTCGGATGACGGGATTTCCGTGCTGGAGCTTTCGGCCTCCGGTACGCTCAGCCATATGGGATCGCTGGCGGATACTTACGAGACCACGCTGGATAATGTATCGGGGCTGGCGGTCGAAGTGATTGACGGGGCGGTGGTTCTGCTGGTCAGTTCGGACACCGATCACGGCTTTACCCAGATCACAATCGACACGGGCATGCTGGACGCAATGATGCGCGGCAGTGCGGGGGCGGACCGGATGAAGGGAACGCGGGAGGCAGATTACATCGACGGCAGGGATGGTGATGACCTGATCGAGGGGAACAGCGGCGCGGATGTGATCATCGACGGGAACGGGAGGGATGTGCTGCTGGGCGGTGGTGGTGCGGATGTGTTCCGCTTTGTAGAGGATAACACGCCGGACGAACTGGCGGATTTGCGGCCCAACAACGATATGATCGACCTGTCCAATTACGCAGGCATCAACCGTTTTCCAGATATTGATGTGATGGACTGGTGCGACGGGGTGATGATCGTGGTTAACGCGGATATCATTCTGGTGCGGGATTATTCCAGCGTCACCTTTGAGGTGGATATGTTCGATGCGTCGAACTTCATCTTCTGAACGGAAAACAGGCGCGGGATGCCGCGCCTGTTCCTTTTTGAAACGGGTTTACTCTGCCGCGTCCTGATAGCTTTCCATCGGGGGACAGGCGCAGATCAGGTTCCGGTCGCCATAGGCATTGTCCACGCGGTTGACAGGGGACCAGTATTTGTCCACGCGGAACGCACCCGGAGGATAGCAGGCCTGCTCGCGGGTGTAGGGACGGTCCCAGTCGCCCACCAGATCTTCCACCGTGTGGGGCGCATTTTTCAGCGGGTTGTTTTCCGGGTCGATGCGGCCTTCTTCGATGTCCTTGGCCTCGGCATAGATGGCAAGCATGGCATCGCAAAAGCGGTCCAGCTCGGCTTTGGTTTCGGACTCTGTCGGTTCGATCATCAGCGTTCCGGGCACAGGGAAGGACATGGTCGGCGCGTGGAAGCCACAGTCGATCAGGCGCTTGGCCACGTCATCCACGGTGACGCCTGCGTTGTCCTTCAGGGGGCGCGTGTCGATGATACATTCATGGGCGACACGGCCGTTCGGGCCCTTATACAGCACGTCAAACGCCCCTTCGAGCCGTTTGGCGATATAGTTGGCCGACAGGATCGCTACTTTGGTGGCCTGTGTCAGACCCTCACCCCCCATCATCAGGCAGTAAGCCCAGCTGATCGGCAACAGTGACGGAGACCCGAAGGGTGCGGCAGACACCGCGCCAGCACCGCCTTCACTGTCCAGATGACCTGACAGATGGGGGATCAGGTGCGATTTCACGCCGATTGGCCCCATGCCCGGCCCACCGCCGCCGTGCGGAATGCAGAAGGTCTTGTGCAGGTTCAGGTGGGATACATCGCCGCCAATCTTGCCAGGCTGGGAGACCCCAACCATCGCGTTCATATTCGCACCGTCCATATAGACCTGACCGCCGAAATCGTGGGTGATCTGGCAGACTTCGGTCACCGTGGCTTCGAACACGCCGTGGGTGGAGGGGTAGGTGATCATGCAGGCGGCGAGCTTGTCACCTGCGGCTTCGGCTTTCTTTCGGAAATCCTCGACATCAATATCGCCGTTTTCTGCCGAATTCACCACAACCACCTTATAGCCGACCATCTGGGCCGAGGCAGGGTTGGTTCCGTGGGCAGAGGTGGGGATCAGGCAGATGTTGCGGTGATCCTCGCCATTGGCCTTGTGATAGGAGCGGATGGTCAGCAGGCCCGCGTATTCCCCTTGGGCACCGGAATTGGGCTGCATGGAAATCGCGTCATAGCCTGTGATCTGGCAGAGCTTGTCTGACAGGTCGTCGATCAGTTCTTTATAGCCTTCGGTCTGGTCCGCAGGGGCAAACGGGTGGATCAGCGAGAATTTCGACCATGTGACCGGCATCATTTCTGCTGCTGAGTTCAGCTTCATGGTGCAGGATCCAAGCGGGATCATCGCGCGGTCCAGTGCAAGGTCGCGGTCGGCAAGGCGGCGCATGTAGCGCGTCATTTCCTGTTCGGCGCGGTTCATGTGGAACACCGGATGGGTCAGGAAATCCGATGTGCGCACCATTTCGGCGGGCACACGGTAGCGCGGCGTGAAATCATCGTCCTTGCGGTTCAGCCCGAAGGATTGCCAGACTGCCTCGATGGTTTCGGGGCGGACCCGTTCATCCAGAGTGATGCCGATTTTTGTGTCACCCACCTTGCGGAAGTTCAGACCGTGTTGCACGCCTGATTGCATGATGACAGATTGCAGGTGGCCCACCTCTACCGTGATTGTGTCAAAGAAGGTTTCAGGTTCAACCTTCAGCCCCATGCTTTCCAGCCCTTCGGCCATACGCACCGTTTTGCGGTGGATGCGCTGGGCGATGGCCCGCAGTCCGTCAGGTCCGTGGAACACCGCATACATGGAGGCCATCACCGCCAGCAGCGCCTGTGCGGTGCAGACGTTAGAGGTGGCTTTTTCGCGGCGGATGTGTTGTTCGCGGGTTTGCAGGGCAAGGCGGTAGGCGCGGTTGCCGCGCGCATCAATGGACACACCGACCAGACGGCCCGGCATTGCCCGTTTGTAAGCCTCTTTCGTGGCCATATAGGCCGCGTGCGGGCCGCCGTAACCTTCGGGAACGCCGAACCGCTGGGTAGAGCCAACTGCGATGTCCGCGCCCATTGCACCCGGCTCTTTCAGCAGGGTCAGCGACAGCGGATCAGCGGCGATGACGCCAATGGCCTTGGCCTCGTGCAGGGCTGCAATCTGATCGGTAAAGTCGCGCAAATGACCATAGGTGCCCGGATACTGGAAGATCGCTCCAAAGACGGCTGTGGCATCCAGATCGGTTTCGGGATCACCGATGATCAGCTCGATATCCAGTGGTTCGGCCCGGGTGCGCATTACTGCGATGTTCTGGGGGTGACAGTTTTCGTCGATGAAGAAGGCTTTGGCTTTGGACTTCGCCACACGTTGCGCCATGGTCATGGCCTCGGCACAGGCAGTGGATTCATCCAGCAGCGAGGCATTGGCAATTTCCAGCCCTGTCAGGTCCGATACCATCGTCTGGAAGTTCAAAAGCGCCTCAAGCCGTCCTTGGGAGATTTCCGGCTGGTAGGGGGTATAGGCGGTGTACCATGCGGGATTTTCCAGAATGTTGCGCTGGATCGCAGGGGGCGTAACCGTGCCGTGATATCCCTGACCGATCAGAGAGTGGAGAACCTTGTTCTTCTCGGCTGTGCGCCGCATGTGATAGAGCACTTCCCGTTCCGACTTGGCCCGCTCCCAGACCAGTGGCTCCTTGCGGCGGATCTCGGCGGGAACAGTTTCGTCAATCAGCGCGTCGAGCGACTCTTTGCCCAGAAGTTTCAGCATATCGCCCATTTCCTCGGGGGAGGGGCCGATATGGCGACGGTTCGCAAAATCGTAGGGCAGGTAATCGGTGGCTTTGAACGGCATAGGGAACTCCTTGCAGCAGTGTTCAGACAGGCGGGCGCATCCGGTTCGGTTGGGGCGGACACAGGATTTATTGTCAGGGCCGGACGGTGAGGGATCAGTCCGGCGGAATGTGTTGCAGAACGTTGATCAACGTTCCGAACGGGTCGTGCACGAAAAAGCGGTGCACGCCCCAGTCTTCTTTGGCAGGCCCGTAAACGGGCTGGTGTCCGGCAGCGGTGCAGCGTTCCAGCACCTCGTCCAGATTATCCACCTCGATGGAAATATCCGGCACAGGCGTGTCATTGCCCCCTTGGGTCATGAAGCTGATCTGCGGTCTGGCGGCTGTGCCGCCTCCCAGCGTTTTGATCCACTTCATATCCATCAGGACATCCATGCCGATAATCTCGCCGTAAAACATCTCTGCTTTGGCGGGGTCGTCGCAGGCAATATCAGGCATGATCCGCAGGACCGCCATCGGATCAGGCGATCAGCGCGTTGTAAGCGGCTTCGTCCATCAGTTCGTCCAGATCTGCCATATTGTCGGGCTTCATCTTGAAGAACCACGCCTTGCCCAGCGGGTCTTCGTTAACCAGAGTGGGGTTCTCCAGCAGTTCCTCGTTCACTTCAACAATTTCACCGTCAATCGGCGCCATAATGTCGGAGGCAGCTTTGACGCTCTCGATCACAACGATGTCTTCATCCTTGGTCACTTCTGCGCCCACTTCGGGCAGTTCCACAAACACCAGTTCGCCAAGCGCGTCCGCGGCGTGTTTGGTGATGCCTACGATCACGATGTCGTCTTCGGCCAGCAGCCATTCGTGTTCTTCAGTAAATTTCATTGGTCGTTTCCCTGCGTCTGGTTGGGTTATCGTTTGAAGTTTGCGGGTGTGAAAGGCAGTGCCGCTATACGAACAGGAAGACGTTTCCCGCGCAACTCTGCAAATAGGGGGGTGTCCTTGCCGGACAGATCGGTGGCAACATAGCCCATTGCGACGGGCCGCCCGACTGTCGGGCCAAAACCGCCCGAGGTAATGGTGCCGATTTGCGTGCCACTGTCGCTATCGGCAAACAGAGGGGTGCCGCCGCGCATCGGGGCGCGGCCTTCGGGGGCAATGCCGACCCGCTTGCGCGATACGCCTTCAGCCATCTGGGACAGGATCACCTCTGCGCCCGGAAAGCCGCCTTCGCGGTCGCCGCCACTGCGTCGTGCTTTCTGGATTGCCCAGGTCAGTGCTGCCTCGATCGGGGTGGTTTGCGTGTCGATGTCATTGCCATAAAGGCACAAGCCCCCTTCAAGCCGCAGGCTGTCCCTTGCGCCAAGCCCGATCATTTCGACTTCCTCCATCGCCAGCAGATCCTGCGCGAGCCCTGTGGCCTGATCCGCAGGCACGGAAATTTCGTAACCGTCTTCTCCTGTGTAGCCGGAACGGGAAATCCACAGGTCAACACCTTTGTAGGGCAGGGTTTTCACGTCCATAAAGGCCATGTCCGCAACTTCGGGGATCAGTCGTGCAAGGGCCGTTTCCGCTTTTGGCCCCTGAAGAGCCAGCAGGGCGCGGTCATCGTGCATGTACAAGTCGCAACTGTCAGAGATATGCGCCTGCATATGGGCAAAATCATCGTCTTTGCAGGCACCGTTCACGACCACATAAAGATGATCGCCCCGATTGGCGAACATCAGGTCGTCGCGGATGCCGCCCTGATCGTTGGTCAGCATCCCGTAGCGTTGACGCCCCTCTTTCAGGCCAAGCACATCCATCGGGATCAGGCTTTCAAGGGCAAGGGCTGCATCTTCGATATTGCCGGATTTGGGGCGGATGATGACCTGTCCCATATGGCTGACATCAAAAAGACCGGCAGCATTGCGTGTATGGTTGTGTTCCTTCATCACGCCAAGGGGGAATTGCACCGGCATTTCATAGCCCGCAAAAGGCACCATTTTGGCGTCAAGTTCTAGGTGAAGATCATACAGCGGTGTCTGTTTCAGATCGGACAATCCGGCCTCCTGTGTGTATCAGCCGGTCGGATTTCCGGCATCGGTCTGGCAGCGCACTTGCGCAACCGCGATGCCCCCTCTGTTCCTTTTGCCTGAGATCGCTATCCCTTCGGCGGACACGAATGTGCCTCTCTCCAGAGTGTGTAAGACCGGCGGTCCTTTTGCCTGAGAGTTTCCGGGGCGGTTGCTCCTTCGGCACCAGCTGGGCTGGCTTCTCCCGACTCGATCTGCTGTGCACCATAGTATGCAACGGGGCATCTATCAAGGCGATCCGGCAGAATTCTGAATTGATTTTGCGGTGGAATTTATAACATTTCACGATAGGTTGCAGGCAATCAACACCGATACGGAGAACGATAATGCGCTATCTTCACACAATGGTCCGCGTGGCCGATCTGGATGAGTCCATGGACTTCTGGTGCAACAAGATGGGTCTGGTGGAGACCCGCCGCACCGAGGTACCGGAAGGCAAGTTTACCCTGATTTTCCTTGCTGCGCCAAAGGATGAAGCCAGCTCCCGCGAACACAACGCGCCGGAACTGGAACTGACCTATAACTGGGACAGCGACGAGAAACTGGAAACCGGCCGCAGCTGGGGCCATCTGGCATATAAAGTGGATAACATCTATGAAACCTGTCAGGCGCTGATGGACAAAGGCGTTGTGATCAACCGCCCGCCACGGGACGGACGCATGGCCTTTGTGAAATCCCCTGACAATGTGTCCATCGAACTGCTGCAGGAAGGTGACGCCCTTGCGCCGGCAGAACCTTGGGCCAGCATGGAAAACACCGGCGAGTGGTAAACTCCCCGAATGATGTCCCCGACCGTTCCAGCCGCTGTGATACGGCTGGACATGCTTCCCGCTTGGTCGCATTTTGGGAATAGAAAACGGTCGGGGGTAAAGTGGCGACGGATCAACTGGAAATCTGGCCGCGCCTTGACAGCGGGAAGCTAAGCAATTGGGCCCATCGGGGAACATCGGACACTCTGGTTCTGTGTTTCTCGGGGATTGGCACTGTAGATCAGGACTGCCCGCCGCCCGAATTTATCCGCAGCGCCACATGCGATGGTATACACAACGTGCTTTTCCTTGCTGATCCGCAGCGAAGCTGGCTGAATGCACCGGGTCTGATTGCGCAAATGCAGGAAGAAATCCGGAGCTTCCGCCTGATCTGCGGATCAACCCGTACCGTGGCAATGGGGCATTCGATGGGCGGGTTCAGCGCGCTGGTCGCGCCCTCCTTTACCAAAGTGCATCAGGTTCTGGCCTTCGCGCCGCAATTTTCCGTCCACCCCGATGTGGTGCCGGACGATCACCGCTGGGCCAACTGGCGCGGGCGGATCGGCCACTTTGCAATCCGGTCCGTCGCTGACCATCTGAACGACAAAACCGCCTACTGTGTCATCCACGGGCGTCACGGACGCGAAGCCCCCCAGAGGGACCGTTTCCCGCGCCCCCAAAACCTGCGGCACTATGTGATGCCGTTGACCAACCACAATGTGCCGCAGCGCCTGAAAACGCTTGGCATCCTGCCCCAAGTTACATCTCTTGCAATAGAGGGGCGGGCCCGAAAGCTGCTGCTGTTGATGAAAGCGCGGACCAAAGCCACCCTGTTGGCGGCCGGCCCGACACAATCAACCTGAAGGCTCTGGAACCTTTATCCTGCCGGAACGTTGGATAGCGTATGATATTGCGCAATAACCAACATGGAAGGATCCAAAGTGACCGATAAAAAGTCCCCCCCTACAACAACAGATGCCGGTATCCGAGTACGCAGCGACGAGCATTCCCTGACTGTCGGACCGGATGGCCCGATCGTTCTGAATGATCACTATCTGCTTGAGCAAATGGCGAATTTCAACCGTGAGCGCATCCCCGAGCGCCAGCCCCACGCAAAAGGCTCCGGCGCATTCGGGACGTTTGAAACCACGCAGGATGTGTCAAAATACACCAAGGCAAAAATCTTTCAGCCCGGTGCCAGTTGTGATGTCGTAATGCGGTTTTCTACGGTTGCAGGCGAAAGAGGCAGCCCTGACACATGGCGCGATCCGCGCGGATTTTCCGTGAAGATGTACACCGAAGATGGCAATTTCGATATGGTGGGGAACAACACGCCGATCTTCTTTATTCGCGATCCGCTGAAGTTCCAGCATTTCATTCGCAGTCAGAAACGCCGTGCCGATAACAACCTGCGCGATCACGACATGCAGTGGGATTTCTGGACCCTGTCCCCCGAAAGCGCCCATCAGGTGACCTATCTTATGGGGGACCGTGGCATCCCGCGCACATGGCGGGAAATGAACGGTTATTCCAGTCATACCTATTCGCTGGTCAATGCCGATGGTGAAAAATTCTGGGTGAAATTCCACTTCCATACGGATCAGGGGGACGGCAACGCCTATCTCAGCCAGGAAGAAGCGGATAAAATGGCGGGTATGGACGGGGATTACCACCGTCGCGACCTGTTCAATCATATCGCGGACGGGGACTTCCCAAGCTGGACGCTGAAGTGGCAGGTGATGCCCTTCGAAGATGCGAAAACCTACCGGATCAATCCCTTTGACCTGACAAAGGTCTGGCCACACGCGGATTATCCGCTGATGGAGGTGGGCAAGCTGACCCTGAACCGCAACCCGACCGACTTTCACACAGAGATCGAACAGGCCGCATTCGAGCCGAACAACATGGTGCCCGGCATCGGCCTGTCACCGGACAAAATGCTGCTGGCCCGCGGGTTTTCCTATGCGGATGCGCATCGTGCACGGCTTGGCGTGAACTATAAACATATTCCGGTGAATGCCCCCAAAGCGCCGGTCCACAGTTACTCCAAAGACGGGGCAGGGCGCACCGTTAAGGTGCAGGATCCGGTCTATGCACCCAATTCTTATGGCGGCCCGTCTGCCCAGCCCGAAGCGGGTGAGGAAGCGGGTATCTGGCACACCGAAGGGGAGTTGATGCGCGCGGCCTATTCTCTGCGCAAGGATGATGACGACTGGTCACAGGCGGGCACCCTTGTGCGCGACGTGATGGATGATGCCGCACGGGAGCGGCTGGTGCAGAACGCAGCGGGACATCTTGCTGATGGCGTAAGCGAGAAAGTCCTCCTGCGGGCGTTCGAATACTGGCGCAACATTGACGGAGAAACCGGCGACAGGATTGAAAAAGCTGTTCGCGACAAGATCGGCGGCACGTCCAAAGCTCCGGGTATGGCGTCGGCCAAAAGCATCGGCGGCTAGCGCACCCAAGGGCTACATCCTTACGCACAACAGACCGATTGCCCCACGGGACCTATGACCCCCCGTGGGGATTTTTATTGCAATTCGTCATGATTGGGACCAAGCTTACTTCAAGGCAATTCCAAATATTTTTTCAGCACTTTTTTTAGTTAGGAAAGCCCATGGTTAATATTAACTCTCATTTTGACGGCAGCAGTGACATTGAAAACGAGCCGGTTGGCGAAAACGACAGCGCGGATCTGACGTGGTCCGGTTATCTGCCGTTTTATTCAGTTTACGATGATAGCGACGGCCGGTTCTATAACGTTAACGCCAGTTTCAGCGGGTCGGACTGGACCGTGGCCTATATGGCGTTTCACGCCAAAGGCGGCAGCAAGGCGGTGATTTCCGACAGCGGGTCCAACACCAATATCGGCGTTCTGGCGCTGGGCGAAAATTCCGACATTGTGCTGAAAGGGACGCAGGTTAACTACATCGAAGGCTGGGGCGGGGTGCATGACATCACGCTTGGCTCCCGCTTCACGGAAACCGTCCGTCTTGGCGGTGACAGTGTCAAGCTCAAGGTCGGCTCCGGGGGCGCTAATACCATCGGTATCAATGCGGATGCGACCGTTGTTGTCGATGGCAGGGTCGAGACCATGAGCATCAGGGATGGCGATCATTCCATCCGCCTGAAATCAGGGCAGATCAAGTTTCTCGACCTTGGTGGCAATGACAACACCGTGGTTCTTGAAGCGGACACAGATGTTAACGCAGCCCGCGCCTATACCGAAACCGGCCTGTCCAAGTTCGATATCAAGGACGGCGGCGATATGCGGGTTTTGACATCCAATGGCGGTGATTTGGAAATCACCATGGAAGGGTCCGGCCGCATCCGCAATATCGAAGCCTTTGAGGGTACTTTAAACCTGACCACGGACGAGCGGTATGTTCAAAGTCTGGTGGTCTATGACTCTGTCGCGCAGATCAATATCGGGTCTGGCGGGATCGGGGCGATACAGATCGGCTCCGGTTCTGGCATGTCGCATGTGATTTCGGCAGAGGGAAGTATCGACAGCCTGACCGTCTTCGGGGAAGATTCCGTGAAACTGGGCCTTGGCGACGGGGGGGTGGGCACTTTGCGCACCGGTAAGGGCAATGACAAGGTGAACGGGGGCAATGGAAATGTGGATTTCCTGAACACCCGCGACGGCAATGATACGGTTGTCACCGGCAGCGGTTATTTCGGTGTGATTCACACCGGTGAGGGGCGTGACAAGGTGACATTGAAGGGCGACGCAGGAACAATCCGGCTTGGCGGAGGCAATGACAAGTTCTTTGGCGGCAGCGAAGATGATTTTGTTGTGGGTGGTTCCGGCAACGACCTGATGAAAGGCGGCGGCGGAGAGGATATTTTCCTGTTTTCGCAAGATAGCGGCAACGACAAGCTGCGCGCTTTCAAACAGGGGGACGACCTGATGTTGATCCACGGTCACGAAGGCGGATTTGATACTCTGTCCATCACCAAGGCGGGCCGCCACAAGGTGATCGAACATGACGGCGGTACAATCAAATTGCTGGGATTGGGGAAAGCGGACATAACCGAGGACGATTTTTCGTTTATCTGACACAGGTTCGAGGTCTTCGAAGTTCGGGAGGCCGGGGTTCACCGGCCTCTGCAACATGTGTCCTGATTCAATTGGACGGTTGCGCTGAAACGAATCCACCCCAAAAAGCGTGTGCTTGATATGGCGTAGTCAGATTTGTTACGGCTGATGACCTGCTCTCCTGAAACGGATAATTGTGGAACAGCAAAAACAAATACTGCTTAAGCAGTTCTTGGGGCTTGGCGTTTCTATGGCTGGGCTGGAAAGTGTCGAGATTGGCGGGTTTGAAAGCTATTTGGATCAAGTGTTGAGTGAGGCTAAAGAGGCGTCGAAAGAGCACAAGGTGCCGCTGGCTGGGCGGTTGGAAAAGGCACGCGGCAAGTATTTGTTCAGACGGCGGGGAGGGGAGTAAGCGGGATATTTTCCGCTACTGAGCTAGTGTCTGCTAAGCGCAGGAAGCACCATTTGCAAAGTCGCGGAATCTTGCAGCAGAATCGAGGCTTTATGCTGCATAAGCACAAGCAAAAGCCGCCCTTCGCCGCAGTTGCAGCCGTCAAACGTCACCGAAGAGAAACTGTGCTGGCAAAACCCTCGCTACCCAGTCCATGAGCAACAACCGCAGGCGGCCCAGAAGAAGATCGGGGCTTGGAACAAATCATTCATACAACCCAAGGAATATAGGGGATGCGGCTGTGATTACAACTGAAAGACGTTCACGACATTGACGCCCTTTAGTGGTCCCCACCATGGAAAGACCATTTGCGCGAAGTTCATGAAGAAACTATGGAGGACAATATGTTTATCAACCTCGTCGGCTTCGGTTTCCCACCATGTCGGGGATAGATAAACTGTGTCTGAGTTCGCGAAAACCAACTGTGGCAGGTACGCTGAAATAAGGTGAGGATCCAGTCTTCGTAGTTGCTCAATCAATTTACTGGATATTCTATGAGATTTGTCATATCCAAACACAACGTATTGTTTTTCACCACTACAAAGAGATGTGAATGACATGTAGTTGTCTGAGGATGAGAACTTTCGAGGTGAGGATAACAAATTTCGGCTTATATCAAAGTGAACTGGGATAGCTCCCGCACCTACGAACGGAGCATATTCAAGCTCTAACACCAGATATCTGAACCGTTCCGCGAGACCGCAATGCCCTCTTTCAAATGATTCAATCCACCTATCCAGAGTTCTGAACGCAGCAATCCGCGTCTTCATGATCAGTGCCGAACTAACTGGAATCAGTGGCTCTTCAAGATTTTTGGCAACATCATATGCCTTTGGCTCAGAAACTATTTTGGCCCTTTCTTGCAACTCAATGGCCCGGCGATAACGCGTAAAGCAAATTGCCCTCCAGATTAGCTTGCTAACGGTCTCTCGGGTGACTGCAGCGTTTTTTTGCTCGGCTTCAGAAAACTGAGTGCTTTCACAGCTTTCACAGAATCCAGGGAAAGTAGAGGCATTCTTCCATCCTACCTTTTGAAGAAATTCTAAATCTTCATCTGGATGGACTTTGGTCTGAAAAACGGCATTGCTTTTATCAACGATAGTAGACAGTATTTTGTTTCTTTGGATGACATGTGATTTTTTTATTGCAGCATTTTCACATCTGGGTGTACAGCAAGTGAAATTAATATTCCTCGGTTTTTCCAGAGCATTAGCTACGGTGCGCTCCAGCCCGCGAACCTTATGGTGCCCGACAACCCCATCGTCATAGCTGTCTGTACTGAAGACTCCCATCTCTGGATGTAGCTGCCCTTTCTTCAAATACCTATCTGCTATCCGTACAGCTACTCTGGCAGCTTCATATGGGTCGGCAATGGCTTCGATCTTGTTGGCTACATCGCACAAGGGAAGGAAGTCTTCTGCGTACCGCTCTATTGAAACTGGCCTTTCAAGACTGTCGCGATAGCCAAACATGGGATCGCTCAAAAACTCATTTACATCATTCATAAACGATATTTCCGACGGGATTTTTGCACAATAAGTGCCACAGACAGATTGATTTGCACAGGGAATAATTGTACCGACAAACCTCCTCCGCACCGAAAAACTAGCATCAAAGTTTGTGCGATCGGAAGACCGCAGTGAATTGTTGTTGAGAACAATTACGTCAACCTCAGATGGACTTGTAAGGTCTGCTCCCCGCGCTTCGCTGACATCCGACCTGGGCGCAGCATCAGCGAAAGCCTCCGCCGCGTGCTGAATGGCAGCTGTCGGGAAGCCTTTAACACATGCAGCAGAGATTTCGCTGCATCTCGCATGAATGTCGTGTTTGGGCTGCGAGCGGCCGTGATCGCGAATTTCATACGCTAGATTCTGGGGTTACCTTTAGATCACAGTTCTAAGTGCAAATATAAAACAGCTTCAGTAGGCAATCCGAAGAAATTAGAAAATTTATCTCATGACAATAAACGCTGATAGCATTTGCCGAACTGGTGGTGAACCGGCCAAAAATGCCGATCACTAGAAACCCGCTAAGTCATTGAAATTATTGGCGCACCCGAGAGGATTCGAACCTCTGGCCTCTGCCTTCGGAGGGCAGCGCTCTATCCAGCTGAGCTACGGGTGCCTGAGACGGGGGTATAGGGGGTTCTTAGCGCAGGTTCAATTGGGTTTTTAGGGGTTTGCCGGTTTTTTTCTTGTTGGCATTGCAGCAGGCGTTTTCCGTTGCAACGCTAATTTCCGATGTCGATCAGACCTTCGCGAACGGCACGGATCAGCAGGCTCGCTGTGGAATTGACACCAAGTTTGCGCATCAGAGCGGTGCGGTGGCTGTCTACTGTTTTGGGACTGATATTCAGTTTCTCGGCTGATTTCGCGTTGGTTAGCCCGTCGGCGATACAATTCAGGACCTCTATTTCCCGGTGGGACAGGTTTGCAGAGTCTCGGGGCTCGCGTATCTGCGCTGCTGTTGCCGGACAGGTGACGCACTCTCCGGCAAGAATGCGCAAGAAACCGGCACAAAGCAGCGTAGGGTCGCTGCTCTTTTGAAATAATCCGTGCACGCCAGCATCACGCAACCGGTGCAAGAGTTTCACGTTCGATGTACCGGTGACGAGCGCAGTCTTCGTATCTGGCGACCACCGTGACACTTCAAGAAAAACGTCGAGTCCGTTTACATCGGGCATGGCGTAATCAAGGACCATAAGATCCGGGGAGAGCTTTCGTGCCAGCCCGATAGCCTCCAACCCGCTGGTGCTGGTACCAACAACTTCAAAGCGGGCATGATCGCGCAAAACCTGTTCCAGACCACCCACGGTGATCGCATGATCGTCTACGATAAGAACTCTACTGGCTATAATCTCAACGTTTCCCTAATCTGGGGCCATTATGGCCAGAAAAACATGCCGAATTTTAATTAGTTTATATTTGTTTTTAATCTGTCTAAGTGCAGGTTCTGTTGTTACAGCCCAGACTATCAAGCCTTATCTGCTTTCAAAAGCCCCTTCACAGGCAGAGATGCGGGGGCATGTCGAGTATTATCTGGACCATGACGGATCGCTCGGTATCGCCGAAATTACAAGCGATCCGATCCGTAGCAATTTCAAGCCTCTGGAAACCAAAACTGCGGAATTCGGGTATACCAAAGCCACGATCTGGTTGCGGTTTACGGTGAAATCCCTACCGGATGCGCCCACGGACTGGCGGCTGCATTTCCGAGAGAACTTCCTGCAGGTACTGGAACTGTATCAGGTTCCGCCGGATGGGACGCCTGTTCTTCTGGAACAGCATCAGCCGGATTCGCCGTTCTCGGACCGCTCCGTCCGCTATCCCGAACTGGTGGTCGCATTTTCTCTTCCGAAGGAAGAAATCCACCAGTTTTTGCTGAAGTATCGCTCCGGCGGATCAAGCCAGTTGTCGTTTGCGCTTCGTTCTGCGCAAGAGTTCAACGCCCTCGCAGCGCGTAAAACTGCTAAGAATTTTATCTATTACGGGATGTTGCTGTTGCTGGTCCTGATCGCTTTTGCCGCGTTCGTTGCGACCCGACAGGTAATTTTTGCTGCCTATAGTGCCTTTGCAGGCTTCGGGCTGCTTTTTATCATGCACGGTGATGGCAATGCCTTTCAGTACCTCTGGCCGGGTTTACCTTTATTTAACGGATATTCGTCAATAGTGCTCGGGACAGGTCTGATTGCTTCGGGGGCAAATTTTACGCGGTTGTTCCTGTCCACACGGGAATACCATCCCTGGCTGGACAAGGTATTGCTCGTGCTGATCCTCGGTGTGTTCGCTCTGGTTGCTTCAACTGTGGCGGTGGATACGCAGGCGGTCAAAAAAATTCTTGTGCTGCTGGCACTCTGCGCGGCGGTCCTGTTCACAACGTCGGGGATCATCGCGGCGCGAAAGCGTTTCAAGGAAGTGCGGTTTTTCGCAATTGCATGGTTCGGCGCCGTTATTTCCAGCGCCATCATGACATCCCGCCACTGGTTCGGGATCGAGATTTCGGAAGAGGTGCAATTCGACAGCATGCGTATTGTCTTTGTTATGGATGCGGCTTTGATGGGGGCAGCGATCCTCGACCGGTTCAATCAGATGCGCCAGGCGCGTGCGCACGCTCTGGAGGTTAGCCTGAATGAAGCGGAACGGAATCTGAAGATGTCCCGCCGTTTGCGGGATCTTGAGACAAAATACGCACTGGCCCTGAAGTTTGCCGAAAACTCTAGCCGGCGTATCGCTGATACGGTGCATGATCTAAGGCAACCGCTCCACGCGCTTCGATTGAATATCCAACAGATGGTCGATGGTCAGGTTACTGGCGGGCATGGGGACAGGGGCGCTCGGATAGAGGAGACTTTCACCTATCTGGAAGAGCTCGTGTCTCGGAAGCTGGACCTTGAAGTGGAAGAGTTTGGCGCAAACGAACCTGAAGGGGTGCCCGACACTGTTGTCATGGAAGAGGTGCTGCGCACGGTAAAGGAAATGTTTGCGCCGGAAGCGGCCGCGAAAGGGATTTCCTTGCGCTGTGTGTCCAGCAGTGCCGTGGTGAAGCTGCCGCCCCTTGATGTGATGCGTATCGTGACCAATCTGGTGTCTAACAGCATCAAATATACAAATGAGGGCAAGGTTCTATTCGGTGTGCGCCACCGTGAGGGAACCGTTTGGCTTGAAGTGTATGACACAGGAGACGGGCTGTCGCCGGAGTTGCTGGAGCGGATGCAAATGCGTACCGTTCGCGGAGAAACGACAGGCGATACCGATGGCCACGGATTGGGGCTGTCCATCGTGCAATCGCTTGTTGAAAAGCACGGTTTACGGCTGAAGTCACGCTTGCTGCACAGCGGCGGAAGCTGCGTTTCCGTCCTGCTCGCCCCATCAAATCTCTAACCCTCTCTCAAAAATGGGGTGATCACCTGATATCCGGTACGGGTATTTCCGGTTAACCTGGGGTAAGGTACGCCATTTCTGTGCCGGATTTTATTCATTTACACAGGGCATTTGTCCGAAAGATATTGGGAGAAAACCGATGGGAGCCGGCGCAGAATTAAAAGCTTTTGATGAAAATCTTGGGGAGACACGAAGAAATGTGATCGGGGCGCGTTCAGAGGTTCGCGAAATCCGGCAGGATGTGAAGTTCGCGCGACAAGCGCTTGAATACGCCACAAAAATAGAGAAGCAGGCAGACGATTTTGGCAAGCAGGTGGATGCCATGTTGCTGACTGTCAAGATTATGAGCAATGCCGGTCCGCTGAAATCTGTCGCCAAGGTTGCTAAGGTTGTTCTGGAAAAGGTAAAGTCGGTTGCCGACAAGCTTGAAGAAAAAGCTCATGATCTTCGGATCAAGATCGAAGAAGGCAAATACATCGAGAAACTCAAGAATGCGGAAAAGAAGCTTTCCGCGCTTGAGGCGAAAATGCTTAACGTCGCAATTAAAGTCTATGAGGTGGAGAGTTTCACCGAAGAGATGGTCGATACCTTCGATACTGTGGATGAAATCGACGGACCGGAACATGATACGTTAAAACCGCTTTCAGATACCGCTGAAGTCTTCACAGATCCGCTGAACGATGTGCTTGAAACGCTGAACGGAACTTATGACACGCTGAAAGCGGAACTGGACGCCTTTACCGATGCCTTTAAAGTAGGTGGTCTGAACGCCTTGGTGACTGTTGCGGGCAAGTTTCAGGCAGTTGCCAGCAGCCTGTCGTTTCTCAAGAAACCGCTGGCGATCGTTTATTCCAAGTTGAAACCCATTGAGCCGATACTCGACGCGATTGGCTTTGTTTTCAAGATTACGGTGGAGCCGGTGCTCGATTGGATCATGGAGAAAACGGGAATCAACAAGCTGTTGGACAAGCTGACCGACAAGATTTCCGCTGCCCTTCCTGACGTGGATGCCCTGAACGGGCTGGAAGCAAAAATGGATGAGATCTTCGCAGAATTCGGTGAATTGGGTGATCTCTTTGCTGTTGAAGGCTGGGATATCGATTTGGACGGGTTTCTTGATGACTTTGTTAGCAGAATTTCTGACGAATTCGGCAATGAGCCCACGGACCGCCTGATCCTCGGGACCGAGAATGCGGATGAATTGGAGGGCACCGAATTTTCCGATGTTATCAACGCGCGCGCAGGCAATGACACCGTAACTGCGGGGGCTGGCGATGATCTGATTTTTGCAACGCAGGGGAACGACACAATTTACGGGGGTGCAGGAGACAGGGACTCCTTGCGCTTTTCCGGTGTTCTGTCGGAATATACCTTTGTCAGTACGGAAGACGGCACTGGCATCGTCTTTTTTCACCAAAATCCTGCGGATGCTTATTTCACTCAGGGATATGAAACCGTTTACGGGGTAGAGGATTTCTACTTCGGGCTCGACCATTTCACGTACAAGGAATTGATAGAAAACGTAAAAATAGCGGAAAGCGCCGTGCTGGAGGGGACTGAAAAGACCGATTTCCTGTACGGGGGCGCGTTCCCCACAACGATCTACGGATATGGTAGCGATGACCGCATCACAGGGTCTGACTTTGTGGACACAATCTATGGCGGTGACGGGGATGACGTCATAATTGCAAGCGGCGGGGCGGATGCGGTCTTTGGCGGCGCTGGCAATGACACCTGGCTGTTTCCGGTTGATCCCGATGGCAGTTCCACGGTTGTCGTGGATCTGGTCGAAGGGACGGCTTGGGACGGTCGCGACCATGACGCTCTGGATGGGATCGAGAATATTATCGTGCGGGATTCCCGCACTGTCCGCTTGCGGGGCGATGAGCTTGCCAACCGGTTGGTTGGCAACGATGGTGACGATTACATTGACGGTCGAAACGGCAACGACCGGATCTTCGGCGGCGATGGCAAGGACGTTCTGGTTGGCGGGCTTGGACAGGACAGCCTGTTCGGAGGCGCGCATTTTGACCAGTTGGTTGGGGGTGGCACGCCCGAAGACGGTCTGGGTGATTTTTTCGACGGAGGAGAGGGCAGCGACAGGCTGACCTATTCGCCGGAAGACTTGCGCTTCGGCTCGTTCGAGCGGGTCGATCCGCAGCCGGATACGGGGAGCCTTCGGATTTACGGAGGCGAAGGTCGTGTGGAACGTCTGGCCGAAGATGGCAGTGTTCTGGCAACCGATATATTTGTGAATGTGTCAAAAGTGACCGGCGGGTCGGAGTCCGATACGCTCTACGGGGCCTCCAATCCGGATAACATGAGCGTCCAGATCGACGGCGGCGCGGGGGACGATGTTTTGTTCTCCAACGGCGCGCCACTGGTCGCTGGTGGCGACGGGGATGACCTGATTCAACTGACCTTGCCGGATGCCATTTACAACAGCACCAATTTTGACGGCGGCGGCGGTTATGACACGCTGGACACCCGCACGTTGGAGGAGGCGCGGTTTTATCTGCGTAAGGTTGGTGCCATCGGGTCCAGTTTCCGTGGCTTTGATGCGTCGGAAAGCAGCGAACTGGGGGTCGAGGATGATTTGGCAGAAACCTACGCATCCCAACTGTTTAGCGGCACGTTGAACGGGATCGAACGGCTGTATCTCGGGGATCTTGCAGATGAAGTGCAACTGCTCGGGAATGAGCGGATGACAATTTATGGTGGTGGCGGGAATGATATCCTGATCCGCGATCCTTCGACTGACGGGTCGACCTTCGGTGAACTCTACGGCGGTGAAGGTGACGACTACATGCGCTTGCGGGATTTCGGCTTTCTGTTCGGGGGCGCAGGTAAGGACACCATGATTGTCGCATCCGGCGGAAGCGGCAATGATATGACGGTCGATGGCGGCGCGGATGATGATCTGCTTCAGGTACAGCGCTTTCGCGGCGAACTTGTGGGAGGCACAGGATATGACCGTCTGCAATTCGATCTCAGCAGTCATTCCACGGCACCACGGACCGTGACTGTCGATCTGGATGCCGGAACAATTTCGGCAGAAGGCGGCAGCAATGAAATCACGGCCACTGTGTCCGGATTCGAGGAACTGATCGGCAATGACTACGACAGCCGCAGCGACAGGTTCTTCGGGACCGACGGGTCGGAACGGTTTGTCGGGTTAAACGGAGCGGATCATCTAGACGGGCGTGGTGGAAACGACGAACTGTTCGGTGGCGCGGGGCAGGACCGGCTGTACGGGGGCGCGGGAGAGGACCTGCTGCACGGTGGCGGCGGAAACGACACGCTTTATGGCGGGAACGGGCGGGACACTGCCTCTTATGACACCGCTGTGCCTGACAGCGAAACCGGTGCTGTCATGGCTTCCAATTTCGGTGCGATTGTCGCCAATCTGGCAGACGGGACCGTCACCGGTGCCCATGGTACAGACCGGCTTTTTGACATTGAAAACCTCACCGGCACCAATCTTGGCGACAGGATTACCGGTTCTGCGGAAAGCAACGGACTGAACGGCGGCGCAGGGGATGATCTGCTTTATGGCGCAGGTGGCGATGACATCCTGAACGTCGGTCTTGGCAATGATACCGCCTATGGCGGAGACGGCGACGACATCTTCAGCCTCGATGGCGGGAATAACAGCCTTTATGGCGGCAGCGGGGCGGACAGCCTTGAACTGGGGGCAAATTCCGGCACGGTCTGGCTGACGTTTGCGACAGAATCCTACCGCGCGCTATTACGTGCCGATGTTCCGGTATGGCAGGATACCGGCACCAGCGAGGCGCGGATATATGACGGGGTCGCCCTGACGCCGCAGGATATTCTGGAAACCGGTCACTCCTTTGCAAATGATGCTGGCGATCTGATACGGGTTCTGCCGGATCTGGACGATCCGGACGCCGGCGCCTTTCAGATCCGGCTGGAAAACACACTTGGCGCAGAGGTGCGCGGCGCGTTTGAAGGTATAGAGAAAGTAATCGGTGGCACCGGCAATGCCGTTCTGGACCTGTGGCTCGCAGAAGGGGTTCAGTCCTATGACGGCACTGCGGGGCGCAAGGATACGCTTGATTTCACCGCGTTCGAGACCGGCGTCTTTTATGACATGCGGAACGGTGACACGGACAGCAGGTATCTGGAAGGGGATATGCTGACCGGAATAGACGATATCATCGGCAGCGGTTTTGCCGACCGCTACAGCGGCGATTTGAGGGGGAATGAAATCTCTGGCAAAGGGGGCGCGGATGTTCTGTTGGGACGTGGTGGTAAGGATGCGCTTTTCGGGAATGGCGGAGATGACAGTTTGAACGGCGGCAACGGAGACGATCTGCTGCGGGGCGACAAGGGGCGCGACGTGCTGGCAGGGAAGGGCGGTGCCGACGTGCTGGCCGGCGGCAAAGGGGCTGACAAACTGCACGGAGGAACCGGCAATGACATCCTGACAGGCGGGCAGGGCCGTGATGTGATGGTGGGCGGAAAGGGCGCCGATATATTTGCCTTCAACAGCACAACCGATACGACCATTTCCAGGCTGGACAAGATTACCGATTTCGGAACCGGCCGCGACGTGATCGACCTCTCCGGTCTGGATGGCAGTTTTACCTTCCTTGGAAAATCCGCATTCACCGGAACCGCGAAAGAGGTGAATTTTGTGAGGATCGACGGGGACACTGTTGTACAAATAGATGCGGACGGAGACGGGGTCGCGGATATGAAGTTCGTTCTCGCCGGTTTCTCTGGATTGAACAGCGCAGACTTTATCCTTTAAGAGCGAAGGGCACTCGCATCCCTTTTGAAGGAGTGCCCTGTCCAATTAGCAGAAAACGTGATGAACCGTTCCGGAGATTTCCAGCGGTTCTGATCGTGTTACGCGCTCTTACTGCGCATCCTTGCCACTTCACGGGCCAGTTCAAGCGTATGTTCTGCCAACTGCCCGAGAACGGCTTCGGTTGTGGCAGCGTCACGCCCCTCCAGAGCATCGGCGATCAGAGTGTGGAGTTCGACAATTTTCTCGCGCTTTCGGGCTGTGAAAGTGATCATGTTCATCAGTGGTTCAATTGCTTCGACCGCGCCTGCAAGTTGATAGGACATAACCGGATTGCCCGCCGCATCCACAAGCGCGCGGTGAAACGCCACATCCGAGGCGCAAAAACTCTCGTCACTGAGACCGGGCTGGGACTGGCGGTGGATCTCGGCCCGCATGGCAGCCAGCTGGTCCGGTGTCCGGCGCTGGGCAGCAAGCGCGACACAGGCCCGTTCCAGCGCAAAACGGGCTTCGCAGGCGGTTTCAAAGCTGACGGCGTTCATGGATAACAGCAGGGTAGAGGTCGTGATCTGCTGCCCGTAGGCATCCTCAAAGCTGAGCCGGTTCACAAAGGCCCCGCCGGATGCGCCGCGTTGTGTTCGGATCAGGTTCTGTGCGGCCAGCCGCTTCAATGCCTCCCGCACGGTAGGACGCGAGACCTGAAACTGTTCGCACAAGTCGCTTTCCGAGGGCAGGCGCTGGTCCACGATCAGGCTGCCTTCCATTATGCCATCGCGAATGGCCTGTGCAATCTGCGCTGAAAGTTCCTGTGCCTGATCCAGTTCGTACTTCATATTCTACCTGCTATCCGCTGTGATCCTTCGGGAAAAATTAATTGTCAGACATTTGAAGAAATTAATTGTCAGACATTTGGTTTTCCCGTAGACCCAATGTACCTCAATCCGGCAGTAGCACAAGCGTGGGACTGCCAAATCCAGACAACAGGTGTGATGTGCTTAATCTTCCCCATCATCTGATCCGCTCCGCGCTCTGGCTGTCTTTCTTTGCGGCGATCCTGCTGGCGTGGTGGATGATGTATGCGATGGCCATGCAGATGGGGCTGAACTGGTACGGCGCCCGTGTGGGAATGATGGATATGGCGGGAATGCCGCCGATGGATAGTTTGCGGATGCTGGTGCCCATGTGGGCGGTGATGATGGTGGCCATGATGGGGCCGACTTTTGTTCACACGTTAACCACTTATGAATCCCTGATTAAATCCGCCAATGGCAGTTGGGCCGGATGGCTTGGTGTTGTCGCCGGATATTTCGTTGTCTGGGTGGCTTTCGCGCTTGGTATTGCCCTGTTGCAGGCGGGGCTGATGCGGCTGGGATGGCTTGATATGTTCGGCCAGTCCACCATGCTCTGGGCGACTTCTGCACTGCTTGTTGTTGTGGGGTGGTTCCAGTTCACATGGCTGAAAGAGGTCTGCCACGGGGTCTGCCACGCACCGATGCAGTATTTTCTGGGCAACTGGCGTCCGGGCGGGGCGGGCGGCTTGCGCATGGGGCTTGGCCTTGGGGCGTACTGCGTGGTGTGCTGCTGGGGGTATATGGCGCTCGGCTTTGCGGGGGGCGCGATGAACCTGTTGTGGATGGGCCTTGCGACCCTTCTGATGGTTCTGGAAAAGTTACCGCAGGTTGCGCATTACGTGATGCGACCTGCCGGAGCATTGTTGATTGTAGCAGGGCTGGCGCTGGCCGGTCGTGCTGCCGGATTTTACTAAAGGGAGGCCTGATCATGGCGACTGAAACGACGACTGCGGCGGAACAAGCTGCACCGCCCACACGGCGCACGCGGGTACCGACAGACTGGAAAATCAAGGGAGAGCTGTTTCTGAACTGCTCTTGCGATGTGTTCTGTCCTTGCGTTGTCTCGCTTGGCAAATACAAGCCGACCGAAGGTTACTGCCACGCATGGATGGCCATTCGCATCGACGAAGGCCATTTCGAGGGCGAGGATATCGGCGGCCTGAACGTTGGGCTGCTGGCGGATATTCCGGGCCGTATGGCTGAAGGCGACTGGAAGGTTGCCGCCTATGTGGACGACCGCGCCACCGACAAAGCCTATGAAGGTTTGCTGAAGATCTTCTCTGGCACTGCGGGGGGCACAACCGGCCTGTTTACCATGCTTGTCAGCACCATTATCCATGCCGAACGCACCAAGGTTGAAATCGAAACCGATGGCCGCCGCCGCCGGATCAACATTGGCAAGAAGATCAACGGCGAGATCGAACAGCTCGGCGGTGCCAACCCTGATGAGGGCGTTGTGATCAAGAACTCCAAATACTGGATGGGACCGGACATTATCGCAGCAGTGGGCCTGCGCTCGCGCGTGCGCGATCACGGTCGGGCGTGGGACTTTGGCGGCAAATCGGCCGAAATCTGCCCGATTGAATGGTCCGGCCCGTAAGCTGGAATCGGGCTTTATTAACGACAAGCCTGCACGGGAGAGCGATATGACAGGGACGGCGGATTGGCTGCGCATGATGGCGCGCTACAACAGTTGGCAGAACGGCTGGATGATTCCTGCCGCGGGCAGCCTGACGGAAGCTGAACGCCAGCAGGAACGCGGCGCCTTTTTCGGCTCTATCAGCGCCACGCTGTGTCATATCCTCTGGGCGGACACGCTGTGGATGTCCCGCTTTGACGGCGGGGCGGCCCCCACTGTGCCGGGCGCGCAAAGTACCGAGTTTCACAAGGAATGGGACAGCTTTTGCGAGCAGCGCAAACTGACGGACCAGCGTATTGTGGATTGGGCTGCGGGCCAGTCTGACAGCGATATGTCCGGTGATATCACGTGGTTTTCCGGTTTGAAGCAATCGGATATCTCGCAACCCAAATCCCTGATCTATACCCATTTCTTCAACCACCAGACCCACCATCGCGGTCAGGTTCACGCCATGCTGACACAGGCCGGTGTGAAAACTGCCGATACGGATCTGGTCTTTATGGAGTCTGTCTGATGGCCCTGTTGTCCCAATCCCGTCGCCTGCGCCGTACACCGTTTTCCGAAGGTGTCGAAGCTGCCGGCGTCAAAGCCTATACCATTTACAACCACATGTTGCTGCCCACCGTGTTCCGCTCGGTCGAGGAAGACTACCACCACCTGAAATCCGCAGTGCAAATCTGGGATGTGGCCTGCGAACGGCAGGTGGAACTGCGCGGGCCGGATGCGGCGCGTCTGATGCAGATGCTGACTCCCCGCGACCTGCGCACCATGAAGGAAGGCCAGTGTTTTTACGTGCCGATCGTGGATGAAACCGGCGGTATGCTGAACGATCCGGTGGCGGTGAAACTGGCCGAGGACCGCTGGTGGATTTCCATTGCCGACAGCGATCTTTTGTATTGGGTCAAAGGCATTGCCAACGGCTGGCGGCTGGATGTTCTGGTGGACGAGCCGGATGTATCGCCACTGGCGGTGCAGGGGCCGAAAGCGGACGAGTTGATGGCGCGGGTCTTCGGGGACAGCGTCAGGGATGTGCGCTTCTTCCGCTATGGCCTGTTCGAGTTTCAGCACCGCAAGCTTGTCGTGGCACGCTCGGGCTATTCCAAACAGGGCGGCTATGAAATTTACGTTGAGGGCAGCGACATTGGAATGCCGCTGTGGAATGCGCTGATGGAGGCGGGGCGGGACCTTGACGTGTACGCCGGTTGCCCCAACCTGATAGAGCGGATCGAAAGCGGCCTGCTGTCCTATGGCAATGACATGACGGATGACAACACCCCCCATGAATGCGGGCTGGGGCGGTTCTGCGACACTCATGATGCCATCGGCTGTATCGGTCGCGATGCGTTGTTGCGGGTGGCCAAAGAGGGGCCGGTGCAACAGATCCGCCCCCTCGCGATTGAGGGCGCTGCAGTTCCGGGGTGTGACCGCTGGTGGCCGCTGCTGGCAGGGGAAAAGCGCGTCGGGCGGGTGTCCTCGGCGGCGTGGTCGCCCGATTTTGATACGAACGTAGCCATCGCAATGGTGCGGATGACCCATTGGGACGCGGGCACTGCGCTGCGCGTTCAAACACCGGACGGGATGCGTGATGCAACCGTTCTGGAAAGTTTCTGGAATTAAAGGAGAGAATACAATGTTTAACGCACTGATCGTGGATAAAGACGACGAGGGTAAAACCTCTGCCTCTGTACAGCAGATTGGCGAAGACCGTCTGCCCGAGGGCGAAGTCACTGTTGCGGTGGAATATTCCACGGTGAACTACAAGGACGGTCTGTGCATCGGGCCGGGTGGTGGGCTGGTTCGCAACTACCCCCATGTGCCGGGTATCGACTTTGCCGGAACCGTGGAATCCTCTGATGATCCGCGCTACAAGGCGGGGGACAAGGTTGTTCTGACTGGCTGGCGCGTGGGGGAGGCCCATTGGGGCGGCTATTCCCAGAAGGCCCGCGTGAAGGCGGACTGGCTGGTGCCATTGCCACAGGGGCTGGACGCAAAACAGGCGATGGCGGTCGGTACGGCAGGCTTCACGGCGATGCTGTCTGTTATGGCGCTGGAAGATCACGGTCTGAAGCCGGGCAACGGTCCGGTGCTGGTCACAGGTGCTGCCGGTGGTGTGGGATCTGTTGCAACAGCAATCCTTGCCAATCTTGGCTATGAAGTTGCTGCCGTGACGGGGCGTCCTGAAACCGAAGACTACCTGAAATCCCTTGGTGCGACGCAAATCGTTCCGCGGGGCGAGTTGAACGAGACCACCAAGCGTCCGCTTGAGGGGGAAACATGGTCCGGTTGTGTTGATGCGGTGGGCGGCGAAATGCTGGCCCGTGTGCTGGGTCAGATGAAATACGGCGCCTCTGTTGCGGCTGTAGGTCTGGCTGGCGGTGCGAAACTGCCCGCCACTGTGATTCCTTTCCTGCTGCGCGGTGTGAACCTGCTTGGCATCGACAGTGTGATGCAGCCCTATGACAACCGCCTGCGCGCATGGGAGCGGGTGGCCAAGGATCTGCCGATGGACAAGCTGGAAGCCATGATCCAGCCGGCAACCCTGTCCGATCTGCCCCAACTGGGCGCGGACATTCTGAACGGTCAGGTCAAGGGCCGTGTTCTGGTGGACGTAAACGCCTGAACCGCTACGCGGACACGACACTAAAGTTCACAAAGGCCCCGCAGGGAATGGCGGGGCCTTTTACGTTTCAGAGACGCTCGAAGAACCCGATGGAATTGCCGTCAGGATCGAGTGTGTAGGCGAAGCGGCCTGCGGGGATGGTAATCGGCTCTGACAGAACCTGACCGCCAGCCGCCGCCACGCGGCCCAGCGTTTGTTCCAATCCGCCCTTCACGGCGAGATGGATTGTCGGACCTGCACCGCGCGGCGCTGGCGTGCCCGGATAGATATGCCCGCTTGCAGCGATCCCCGTGCCATCGACCGGAATAGCAGCAATGGGGTTCGGGCCGGATTCGTCCAGTTTCAGTTCGGCCCCCGTAACCGCGCTGTAAAATTTTATCGCGCGGTCCATATCGGTGGTGGGAATCTCCGCCCAAACGAGCGCGTTTTCTGCCGTGGAAGACATGGCAACTTCTCCTGTGTTTGATTGCAGGTTTCAACGTAATCAAGGGCTGCTGACAAAAAGCGGCACCAGCTTTTGCGCGGATGCGGCTTGACCCTTCAGGAGGACTACTGCACTGCTATGCCAAAGAAATTTGGGAGCAAGACGATGACCTTGGACAATGAATTTATCCGCAGCCAGTTTCCGGCGTTTTCGGCGCGGGCCCTGCAAGGACAGGCATTCTTTGAAAACGCAGGCGGGTCTTACACCTGTAAACAGGTGATTGACCGGCTGACCCGCTTTTATACCGAACGCAAGGTCCAGCCCTATGGTCCGTTCGAGGCCTCCGAACTTGGCGGTGCCGAGATGGACGAGGCCCGAAAACGCCTGGCAGCTATCCTTGGGGTGGCCACGCATGAACTTTCCTTTGGGCCTTCCACAACGCAAAACACCTATGTGCTGGCGCAGGCCTTCGGGCAGTGGCTGAATGAAGGCGATGCGATCATTGTGACCAATCAGGACCACGAGGCCAACACCGGCCCTTGGCGGCGTCTGGCGGATCGCGGCATCGAAGTGCGGGAATGGTGCGTAGACAGTGAATCCGGCTCCTTGTCGCTGGACGATCTTGGCGCGCTTCTGGACGGTAAGGTCAAGCTGCTGTGCTTCCCCCATTGTTCCAACGTGGTCGGAGAGATCAATCCGGTCCGCGAAATCTGCGCCATTGCGCGGGATGCGGGGGTTTATACCTGTGTGGACGGGGTCAGCTATGCGCCCCACGGTCTGCCCAATGTGTGCGCGCTCGGGCCGGATGTCTACCTGTTCTCCAGCTACAAAACCTACGGGCCCCATCAGGGGATCATGGTGATGCGCGAAGGGTTGGGCATGGAACTGCCCAATCAGGCCCATTACTTCAACGCAGATACCCTTTACAAACGGTTCACCCCTGCGGGGCCGGATCACGCGCAGGTGGCAGCCTGTGCCGGTATCGCGGATTATATCGATGCGGTTTACACCCATCACGGCGGTGTGGATGCCCGCGCCGCGACGCGGGGCGAGGCGGTGCACGATCTGATGCGCTCCTATGAAACCGAACTGCTGCAACCGCTGCTGGATTATCTGGGGGACAAGAACTCGGTCCGTCTGATCGGTCCGCGCAAGGCGTCGGCCAAGGCCCCCACCGTGGCCGTGCTTTCACAAAAGCCGGGGCTGCAACTGGCAACCGAACTGGCCCCGTTGGGGGTAAACGCGGGCGGCGGGGATTTTTATGGCGTGCGCTGCCTGAAAGGGCTGGGAATTGATCCCGATCACGGCGTCTTGCGGGTCAGTTTTGTCCATTACACATCCAAAGGCGAAGTGGACAAATTAATTGAGGCTTTAGAACAGGTTTTGTGATCCGCAGGGCAGGGATTGGCGTATAGTTCAGACTATGACGAAACCTGCTCCTGTTCTTTGGTGGGTCCGGCGCGATCTGCGTCTGGCCGACAACCCCGCGCTGGCCCATGCGATTACATCGGGCGGGCCGGTCATCCCTGTGTTTATCCATGACGACAGTGTGGCGGGCCTTGGCGCTGCGCCGAAATGGCGGCTGGGACTCGGGCTGGCGTCATTCGCTAAAGCGCTGGAAGGGGCAGGAAGCCGCCTGATCCTGCGCCGCGGCGATGCGCTGGAGGTGCTGCAAAAGCTGATCGGGGAAACCGGCGCCACGGCGGTGGTCTGGTCCCGCGCCTATGATCCGGATGCGATTGCGCGGGACACCGAAGTGAAATCCGCCCTGAAGGATCAGGGGCTTGCGGTCGAAAGCTGCGCCGGTCACCTGCTGTTCGAGCCCTGGCAGGTCGAAACCAAAGCAGGCGGCTATTACAAGGTTTACAGTCCGTTCTGGCGTGCCGTGCGGGACGAGCCTGTCGCTGCCTGCCTGCCAGCCCCCGAAGAAATCGCAGCGCCGGATAGCTGGCCCCGCAGTGAAGATCTTGCAGACTGGCAGATGGGGGCCGCCATGAACCGAGGCGCCGATGTGGTGCGGTCATATGCCTGTATCGGAGAGGCGGCAGCCGCGCAACGGCTGGAAGATTTCCTCGACGGACCGATCGAGGATTACAAGGAGGGGCGGGATTATCCCGACCGCCATGTGACGTCCGGCCTGTCCGAAAACCTGACCTACGGGGAAATCGCGCCGCGCCGCCTGTGGCACGCGGGGCGACAGGCGCTGGAACAGGGCGCCGCAGGGGCGGAGCATTTCCTGAAAGAAGTGGTCTGGCGCGAGTTTGCCTATCATTTGGCCTATCACACGCCCCATATGCTGACCCGCAACTGGCGCGAGGAATGGGAAGATTTCAACTGGCGCGATGATAATGAGGACGCTGAAAAATGGCGGCGCGGCATGACTGGCGAACCGATGGTGGATGCCGCCATGCGCGAGCTTTACACCACCGGCACAATGCACAACCGCCTGCGCATGATCGCGGGGTCGTATCTGACCAAACACCTGCTGACAGACTGGCGTGTGGGGCAGGCATGGTTCGAACAAACCCTGATCGACTGGGATCCCGCCTCTAACGCGATGGGCTGGCAATGGGTGGCAGGCAGCGGACCGGATGCCTCTCCGTTTTTTCGGGTGTTCAATCCCGAAACCCAAGGCGAGAAATTTGACGGCAATCAGAACTATCGTGATCTCTACCTAAAAGGGGGCGAGGATGAACTGGGCCGAAGCCCGGCGAAGGACTTTTACAACGCAATTCCACGATCATGGAACATCACGGCTGACACCCCCAGACCGGAGCGAATGATCTCTTTGAAAGAAGGACGGGACCGCGCGTTGTCTGCCTATAAAGGCGCCAGAGAAAAGGGGTAAACCCTTGGTTAACAAGAGGCTTGGCAGACAAAAAACCTTGGTTTAGGCTCTGTCTCATAACAGGGAGAGTTGGATGCAGGGATTTACATCCACAGACGGTCAAAAGGATTTGCCGCGCTATTTTGGTGCGGCGTTTTCCCAATTAAAGAAGATCCGTAACGGCACTCTGGAAATTGTGTTGCCGGACGGGCGTCTGTTTCTGGTCAATGCTCCTGATCCGGGCCCCGTTGCGCGTGTGGAGATCCACAACGATGAGGTGTTTACCCGTCTGGCACGGGAAGGGGATATGGGATTCAGCGATGCCTATCTTGAAGGCTGGTGGTCCTCTCCGGATTTGCAGGCGTTTCTGGATCTGGTCTTTGCCAATAATGAAGAAGTGGGTCACGGCTTTCCGGGCGGTTTTCTGATCCAGTATTATGAACGCTTGCGCCATTGGCTGCGGGGCAATTCAAAAACGCAGGCCCGTAAGAATATCTCTTACCACTATGATTTGGGGAATGATTTCTACTCCAAATGGCTGGATGAAACCATGACCTATTCTTCGGCCCTGTTTCTGACGGGCCAGGAAGATATGGCCAAGGCGCAGATTCAGAAATATGCCTCGCTTTGTGATGAAATGGGCATGAAGGAAGGTGATCACCTTCTGGAAATCGGCTGTGGCTGGGGTGGTTTTGCAGAGTATGCTGCGGGAACCCGCGGGGCGCGGATGACCTGTCTGACGATTTCGCAGGAACAACATGATTTTGCGAAAAAACGTATGTTTGAGGCGGGTCTGGCCGATCGGGTCGATGTGGTCATGCGTGACTACCGTGACGAAACCGGCAGATATGACGGGATCGCCTCTATCGAGATGTTCGAAGCCGTGGGCGAGAAATACTGGCCGACCTATTTTAACGCGGTTCATGATCGCCTGAAGCCGGGCGCAAATGCCAGCCTGCAAATCATTACCATCGCCAACGAACTGTTCCCGAAGTACCGGAAAACCGTCGATTTCATTCAGAAGCATGTGTTTCCGGGTGGTATGCTGCCAAGCCCGAATGCGCTGCGCACAGAGGTGGAGCGGGCAGGGTTGTCCTATCTGAAATCAGTCGAGTTCGGCGAAAGTTATTCCATCACACTGCGGCGCTGGTACGAAACATTCAACGCCGCGTGGCCGGAGATCATGCAATTGGGGTTTGACCAGCGGTTCAAGAATATGTGGGATTTCTACCTGACAAGCTGTGCTTCCGGCTTTCACTATGGCACAACGGACGTGACTCAAGTGACCATTCAACGGCCGAAATAATAAAAAAGGGACAGCGATGCCGACAGCAGCAAAATTGATTGCGGGATTGGCTTTGGCGCTCACCGCAGCAGTGGCCGCCTGTGTTTTCATACAGGAACATCCTGAAATGCCGATCGGCCTGCGGTTTGTTCTGGGTAACGCGTTCGTCGGGTTTTTTGCCGGCTGGTATGCGCTGGGCCGCAGTCCCGGTTACAGCAATATGACCGGCGCGATGAGCGGGCTGCGCTCTCTCGTGATGTTGCTGATCGGGGCGGGGATCGTTTTCGGGGGCCGGTTTGTGTTTTCCAATCTGGGGCAGTTCCGCTCCCGTGATCCGGTAGAAATTCCCCTTTTGTGGATTGAGACGACGTTTGAATATGTCGTGCTTGCCCTCACGCCCAGCGTCGGTATCACTCTGCTGATCGGCGGGCTGTTGTCCGGTATTGCCACCTATCAGGCCAGTCGCCACTGGCGTTGAAACAAAGCGAAAATTATCAGAATGCGTGTATTTCTTTCCGACCGTAACGTCGCCCTGGCGTTATGTCCCGATGCCGACTGGCAACCCGACCGCGTTACCGGTTTCAGCCCTGACGCCAATGGCGCATTGGTTGCTGTGTCCGGTGGGCAGTGCGAAGGTGTATCCATCCTTTGCGAGGCTTCGCTGAAAGAACCTTTTGCAAGTTATTTCAATGGCCTGTCAGAAGAGGTGAAATCACTTTCCGGCGCCTTCGGTCCGGTTTTCGCAGCTGTTACCGACTGTCCGGAACCGGCAGAATTTACCGTTCATGCCCGTGCGGTAGAGGCCTGCGTCGCCCGTGACACCGCGCAGATTCTTGACGCGCCGACGGGTTTTAACACGCCTGTAAACCGTGCGGGTCTGCTGATGCGGGCGCGCTCTTTCGTGCGGGCGGAAAAGTCGGACGAACGGGTTCCGGCATCCGTAAGGCGCGGGTTTCGTCGCGGGGCCGTGCAACAGGAAAGCAGGGCCTTGCCCTATGCCCGTTACTTTGATGTCGAGGATGTCCACTTGCGCCATCCCCGTTTTGACGGCGGTATGTCGCCGGTGATTGAACGCACAGTGCTGCGTGCTGCTGATGCGGTGACGGTGCTGCCCTATGATCCGGTCCGTGATCAGGTGGTGGTTGTCGAACAGTTCCGCCCCGCTGCCTATGTGCGGGGGGATTGCCACCCTTGGGTACTGGAACCGGTCGCAGGGCGCTGTGACGGGGACGAGCCTGTTGAGGAAGTCGCCCGCCGCGAGATGATCGAGGAAGCGGGTTTGACCCTTTTGGGGCTGGAAAAAATCGCCAATTACTATCCGTCGCCCGGCTGCCTGTCTGAATATCTTTTTACATTTTTAGGGCTTGTGGATTTGTCAGATGCGCAAAGCGGCGTACATGGTGTGGCGAGCGAGGATGAGGATATACAGACCCACATCCTGAGCTTTGATGAAGCAATGGCTCTGGTGGCCAGTGGAGAGGCAGATAATGGACCCTTGTTGCTTTCGCTGTACTGGCTCGGGGCCAATCGCGAACGATTGCGCAGAGAGGCAAGCGCCGCTTGAAACCGCTTGGGGCGGCGCGTATCAAGGAAGCAAGCAGTCTTAAGGATACCTCTGATGACAATTTACCAAGACCTTCCCCATGCCGTTGGCAACACCCCTCTGATCCGCCTGAACAAAGCGTCGGAACTGACGGGCTGTGAGATTCTGGGCAAAGCGGAGTTTATGAATCCGGGCCAGTCCGTGAAGGACCGTGCCGCGCTCAGCATCATCAAGGACGCCATGGCGCGGGGCGAATTGCGTCCGGGCGGCACAATTGTCGAAGGCACTGCTGGCAATACAGGCATCGGGCTTGCGCTGGTGGGGTCGGCGCTCGGGTTCAAGACGGTGATCGTGATTCCCGAAACGCAAAGTCAGGAAAAAAAGGACATGATCCGTTTGGCTGGGGCCGAACTGGTGCAGGTGCCTGCAAAACCCTATCGAGACCCAAACAACTTTGTGAAATATTCGGCCCGTCTGGCAGAAGAACTGGCCAAAACCGAACCCAATGGCGCGATCTGGGCAAACCAGTTTGACAATGTGGCCAATAAACAGGCCCATATCGACACGACCGCACCGGAAATCTGGGAGCAGACCAACGGTAAGGTTGACGGATTTATCTGTGCCTGCGGTTCGGGTGGAACGCTGGCCGGTATGGCCGACGGCCTGCGTGCTAAAAACAAGGACATCAGGATTGGTATTGCCGATCCGGACGGTGCTTCGCTTTACAACTATTTTGTGCACGGCGAGTTGAAGGCCGAAGGCGGTTCCATTGCCGAAGGCATCGGGCAGGTGCGTATTACCAAAAACCTTGAGGGGTTGAAGGTGGATCACGCCTACAACATTCCGGACGCAGAAGGCATCGATATTGTCTTTGACCTGCTGCAGGAAGAGGGGCTTTGCATGGGCCTTTCCACGGGCATCAATATCGCAGGTGCCATCCGCATGGCCAAGGATATGGGGCCGGGCCACACGATCGTGACGATCCTCTGTGACTACGGCACAAGGTATCAGGCCAAACTGTTCAATCCTTCCTTCCTGCGGGAAAAAGGCCTGCCAATCCCCCATTGGCTGGAAAAGAAACGTACCGATATACCGACGGTATTCGAATAGGACCACAATGAAGCGACTATTTCTGACTCTGGTGCTGCTGGTGGCTCTGCCACTGGCAGCTTTCGCACAAACTGTTGAAACCACGTTTGACAAGCCTGCATTCGAAAGCACGGTTGAACGGGCCAATGAAGTGCTGGAATCCGCAACCGCTTCGGACGAGGCGCTGGAGCAGTTACGCAAGCAGCTTGTGAGTTTCCGCAGCAGTGCAGCAGAGCTGAAAGAACAGGCGCTGACCAAAACCGAACCGGTACAGGACCGGCTTGACGCCCTTGGTGCCCCGCCCGCCGAAGGGGAAAGCGAGGCGGAAGATGTCGCCGCGCTGCGCGACCAGCTGAACAAGGAACTGGACAAGGCCAAAGCGCCGGTTAAAGCTGCAGAAGATCTCTATAAACAGGCGGACGGGCTGATCACCCAAATCGACGAACTGATGCGCCATCGCAGTACGGCCCGTCTTGTTGCCCAGAATGAATCGCCCCTTGATCCGCGCCAGATCACCGCCGCAATCTCTGCGCTGGTGGCATTCAATGCGGAGCTCTGGGCCGAAGTTACTGCCAACCTGTCAAGCGAGAACCGCGCCTCCTTGCGCATCGGTAACCTGATGCTGGTCGCGGTGTTGTTGTCAATAGCCCTGGTACTGCTGTTGCGTTCGCGGGTGTGGTCGCGCCGTGTGCAGGCGTTTTTCAGCCGCAACGCTTCGGCGCGGACCGCTGCGCTCTACGGGTTTATCGGATCGCTTTCACAACTGGTTCTGCCAGCGTTCGGGCTGTTTGTCTTGGTGCAGGCGTTGCTCTTGCTCGACCTGTTCGATCTGCGGGGTTATTTCATCCTGCGCAGTCTCGGGATCGCCGGTTTCTCGCTTTATTTTGCCAGTTGGCTGGCCCGTTCGCTTTTCGTGGCCACCTCCAATCAGGGGCCGTTGATAGAGATCGACGAATCCCTGACGGGACCGATGAAAAGGTCTTTCCTTGCACTTGGTCTTATGTTCGCGCTGCGGGCCATGCTCGATGCTGCTGCGGTTGGCTCGGGGCAGAGCCCCGCATTCCTTGCGGCAATTCCGACGCTGACATTCCCGCTGATTGTGGTCGGTGGGATCGCCCTTTTCCGCATCGGACGGGTGCTTGCGAGTGAGGCGCAAGTGGCGGGGAAACAGGAAGACGGCAATCCGTTTCTGGGCCGTGTTGCCACGATAATGGGCAATATATGTGTGGCCGCAGGGGTGGCGGGGCCGGTTCTGGCGGCGCTCGGCTTTGACAGTGCGGGCAACCGGCTGGTGTTTTCAACCGCCGCTTCCCTGTTGCTGATCACCGGTTTCTATATCTTCTTCCGGCTTATCGGTTCGCTGACCGGCTATACCGGCAACACGGCAACTTCCGCAGGGGATGAAGATGAATCCCAGCGTTATGGCGCGCTCTTCCGTGTGGCTGTCGGGTTTATCATGATCTGTATCGCCCTGCCGATCCTCGCACTGATCTGGGGGGCCCGTGTGGTGGACCTGCAAGAGGTCTGGCTGATGGCGCGGGACGGGATCGCCTTTGGCGATAACCGCATCTCGCTGACGGACTTCCTGACCTTCGTACTGGTGTTTTCCATCGGTTACACCATCACCCGTATCCTGCAATCGGCACTGCGCACCACGGTGCTGCCAAATACGCGGCTTGATAGCGGCGGGCAGAATGCCATTGTCACCGGCACCGGTTATGTGGGTATCTTCTTTGCAGCACTTGCGGCGATTACGGCGACAGGGCTGGACCTGTCCAATCTTGCGATTGTGGCTGGTGCCCTTTCGGTTGGTATCGGTTTTGGCCTGCAAACCATCGTGTCGAACTTCGTTTCCGGTATCATCCTGCTGATCGAACGCCCGATCAAGGCAGGCGACTGGATCGAAGTCGGCACCTATTCCGGTTACGTGCGTAAGATCTCGGTTCGCTCGACCGAGGTGGAAACATTCGACCGCGCTTCAGTGGTGATCCCGAACGCCGATCTGATTTCCGGTACAGTCACAAACTGGACCCATTCCAGCATGGCCGGACGGGTGCGTGTTCCGGTTGGTGTGTCCTATGGCAGCGACCCGCGCCATGTAGAGAAAATTCTGCTGGAGGTGGCAGAGTCCCATCCGATGGTGCTGCTTGATCCGGGTCCGGCGATCATGTTCATGGGGTTCGGGGCGGACAGTCTGGATTTTGAAATCCGTGCGATCCTGCGGGATGTGAACTGGATGCTATCGGCCAAATCCGACATGAACTTTGAGATCTTCAAACGCTTCAGCGAAGAAGGCATCGAAATTCCGTTCGCACAGCGGGATGTCTTTATCAAGAACCTCGACGATCTGAAGAAGTATTCCGACTCTTCCGGCAAGGAGAAACCGGAAGCGCAAGACGCTGACTCCACACCGTCCAAAGACGATGCAAACGCAGAGGAACAGCGCAAGCATTCCGCGGCTGCGAAAGACAATGAGGACGACACCGTTGGCGACGATGGCGGGGATGCGCCGGGTAAGGTCTAGGCCTCTCCGATGCTGTAGGGCAGTGTGGCGCGGCTGTTGGGGTCCACCTTCAGGTGGCGCTCCAGCGGCGGAACGGATCGCTGGTGGCAGTTGTGCCGCTCGCAGATCCGGCAGGAAATACCGATGGGTTCAAAGGCCTGCCGGTTGGTGATGTCCAGATCATCCGCATAGACCATCGCACCGGCGTGCCGGATTTCACACCCCAGACTGATGGCATAGCGCCGGATCGGCGCGCGGTAGCTGCCGCCGGTCTTGGACACATCCCGCGCTAGGCTGAGGTATTGCAACCCGTCCGGTGTTTCCGCAAGCTGGCGCAGGAACTGGCCGGGCGTTTCAAAGGCACGGTGCACATTCCACAACGGACAGGCCCCGCCAAAACGGGCGAATTGCAACCGCGTGGCAGAGTGGCGCTTTGTAATGGTGCCGGCCTGATCGACGCGCACGAAGTAAAAGGGAATACCCTTCACTCCGGGGCGCTGCATGGTGGACAAACGATGGGCCACCTGTTCGATACTTGCATCAAAATGATTGGCCAGCAGTTCCAGATCGTGCCGCGATTCCTGTGCGACCTGCAAAAACCGTCCATAGGGCAGGGTGGCGGCACCGGCAAAGTAATTCGCAAGACCGATCTTGCAGATGGAACGGGCCTCGGGCGTGTTGAAATTCGCAAAGTCGAGCGTGGCTTCCAACAGGTCGTCATGCTCCAGCAGGGCGATCTGATGGGCAATCTGGAACAGTTTGGAGGAGGTAGCCGCTTGTGCGGACAGGGTAAGCGTGCGGCTTGCCGGTTCAAAATGGCGCAACACATCGGTGTTTTGGGTGCGTAGATGGATATTGTGCCTTTCCGCCAGCCAGTCATGGGCCGCGCCAAGGGCGTTCGGGCCGGACAGTCTGGCCTGTGTCGCGTAATTCTCTGCCACGCGGTCGATACTGTCGATATAGTTGTCGCAGTAATGGAAGAAATCGCGCACCTGTTCCCACGGGGAGGGGGAGATGGCGCTGTCCTCCCGTCCCAAAGCCTCGTCCAGAGAGGCGAGCCGTTCCTGTCCCTGACGGTAGGCGCGGTGCAGGTCCAGAAATGCCCGCGCAAGGGCCGGCGCGTTCGAAGCGGTCAGTTGCATGTCGGCCAAGGGTGGTTGCGTGGTGCTGAACACCGGATCGGCCAGCGCCTCCCGCATGTCGGCCACGATCCGTTCGGATTCTCCGACAGACAGTTGTGTTACGTCAAAGCCGAACTCCTGCGCCAGTGCCAGTACAACGGTGGTGCTGACAGGGCGGTGGTTGTTCTCCATCTGGTTGAGATAGGGCAGGGACACCCCGAGCTTGGCGGCAAAATCCTTTTGCGTCAGCCCCTGTTTCAGACGGGTCTCGCGCAGGGTCACACCTGCATAGAGTTTTTGCGTGCGCATCTCGGCCCCTAACTTTGCGAATTAGCTGGGATTCACGATATGCTTTGCAAAGTTGTCACGCAAGCCGGATCATCCGGCGTTGCGGACCTGATACTCCACACGGATCGAATAAAGTGCCGCCAGCAGCGCCAGTATGGCAGAGCCGAGCGTAAACAGGATCAGGGGCGTTGCGCCTGCTTCCTTGCTGAGGAAAGGAACAACAATCGCGGACAGCGCTCCGCCCCCCAGCGTCATCATCGCGCCGCCAAGCCCCGCCGCTGTGCCTGCCAGACGCGGGTTGACCGACATCATCCCCGCAGACGCACTGGGCAGCACCATTCCGTTGCCAAGGCCGATAAAGATTGTGCAGCCAAAGAACGCCACCGGATGGTCAAAACCGGTATTCACCAGAACCAGCGCCAGAAACATGCCTGCGACGGTGATGCCCGCACCGATAGTGATCATCCGGTACAGGCCGATGGCACTGGCAAACCGGCCCGAAATCAGGCTGCCGGTGAAATATCCTGCGGGCGCAAAGATGAAATACAGTCCCAACTCGCCCGGGCTGAGGCCGTAAACAACCGTTCCTACGAAAGGGGCGCCCCCTAACAGGGAAAAGAAACAGCCCGAAGCGAAAGTGGTGGACAGGGAGTAGCCCCAGAACCGGCGCGAGGTCAGCAGTTCGGGATAGGTCCGCACCTGCGCTGCCATGCTGGTGGAGGGCGAGAGGTTGGTTTCCCCCATATCCCGCCAGACCAGCCCCAGTACGGCCAGACCCAGAAACGTCAGCGCCCAGAAGGGCGCGCGCCAGCCGAAAGCCTCTTGCAGGAAACCGCCAATCGTCGGACCCATCATCGGCGCAACCGACATTCCCATCGCGATATAGCCGAGCAGGGAAACCGCGTCCTTGCTACCCGCAATGTCACGTGCGGCAGCGCGGGAGAGCACAAAACTGCTGACCACCAGCGCCTGAAAGGTGCGCGCGGTCAGCAGGATTGTTGTGTTCGGCGCATTTGCGCACACCAGAGAGGCAATCACAAAAGCACCCAATGTCCAGAGCGCCACAGGGCGACGGCCAAAGCGGTCCGATATGGGGCCGATAAACAGTTGCAGAATGCCGTTCATCAACAGAAAGCCCGACAGCATGAACTGCACAGCCAGATAGCTGGCGTCAAAGTGCTGCGCGATGGCTGGCATGGAAGGTAGAAAGATGTTCATGGAAATCGCGCCTAAAGAGGCGAAGATAACCAGTGTTGCCATTGTCGGCGGGGTTTTTGGGTCAAAAAAACGGGACTTGGGTAATACAGACATGCAAAGGGGGTATCCTTTGGAAACAGGAAAACACCGTGTCGCGGAGATGAAAGCAGGCCCGAAACCGGCGGTTGATTCCTGACTATTCCCCTGAAATGGAACTGTCCATGGCAAACGCCCCGTTCGCTTCCGCTACGGCGCGTCAGTTCGGTTCGTCTGGAAAAAGGGGGGTGGCCCCCGCGCATTATCCCGTGCGCAGGGGCGGGTTCGCCTGATCAGGCGATCAGTATATCGTTGCTCAGATCCGCGACAGTGATGTCATTTACGGTAACGACCAGCCCGTCAGAGAAGGTGAACACCGCATTGCCATTCTTGTCGGTTCCAAGGGCGAGAACGTCATCAACGCTGGATACATCGGTATGGTCGAATTTCAACCGGTCCACATCATCCTTGAAATCAAGAACCCGGTCCTTGCCACCTTTGTCAGCGAAGACAAAGGTATCGGCACCACCGTTGCCCGTCAGCTTGTCCTTGCCCTTGTCACCGGAAATCCGGTCGTTTCCGGACCCGCCCGACAGTTCGTCCCGTCCGCGGCCGCCGCTGATCTTGTCCCGTCCGGCGCCTCCGTCGATGCTGTCACCGCCGCCGCCGCCCTTGAGCTTGTCCTTGCTGGCACCGCCCGAGAGCAGGTTGCCGGCACCGTTGCCGATCAGCTTGTCCAACCCTGCGCCGCCAACGGCGTTTTCGATGACCGTGTCATAGGCGATGACGACATCATCTTTGGCTTCAAAGCTGGAAAACCGCCCCTCCCGCAGGTCGAGAGTTACGCCCCCTGACAGGGCAGAGCCGTCGAAAGTATCCGTGCCGCCTGCATCCCAGACTGCATCAATCGTTTCGGTGCGCGAGCCGGTATAGGTTGTATCCCCGAGGGCCGTTTCGTCATTTGCACCCCAGAGATCCTGAAGGGCAAGGATGTCAAACAACATCATCGCATCACTGTCCAACCCGTTGTCGGGGTTTTCCGTGTAGGACATCAGAGTGTATTTGTTGTTTTCGAATTCATCCGGAACAGTCGGGTGTGAAAAAGAGTGTTTCAGTCCCATGGCATGGCCGATCTCGTGCAGGATCAGATCCATCGTTGTGCTGATTTCGATCGTGTTGTCATAAACCACATAGCTGTCGTAGCGGGTGATACTGTCCCCTGAACTTGCGGCGGAATATCCCCCGACACCTGCGGTTGTGCCCGGAATGGTCACGGATCCGACGTTCATGTCAGGGTCATCCGATCCCGTCACCTCGACAAATTCAACGTTTATCAGGGTTTCTACATGATCCAGTGCTTCGCGGAAGCTGGCTTCGGCTGTGGCGCTGAATTCTGTCCAGCCTTCATAGGTCGCAGTTGTTGGCAGGTCGACGGGCGCGGAGGTGCCCGCGTATTGATAGGTCATTGTGTAGGCGGCTGCATCCGTCGTATTGATCGGGTCCTTGCCGTTCAGGAAGGCGAACTGCAATCCGTCAATGATTTCGGTTCTTGTAACCATGGGAGTCCTGTCTGTTGTGGAGTTGTCCTATTATAGCGTGTTTTCCACTCTGCGATGAAATTAATTTATTGGCGCGGGTTTGGGCGGGGCTTTGCCTGTCGCAATCGGTGGTTTGCTAATTTGCAATTTGATAGTTTACCTCGCAAATATCTTTGCAAATATGCGAGGTTTTTCTTCCAGCGCGATCGAACTTAGCGTATTCCGGAACAAAATGCGCACCATTCGGAGGAAACGCCGTGAACACGATCCTGCAACAACTAGAAGACCGCCGCGAAGAAGCCCGACTGGGCGGAGGCCAGCGCCGCATTGATGCGCAACATGCCAAAGGCAAGCTGACCGCACGCGAACGGATCGAAGTGCTGCTGGATGAGGGTTCTTTCGAGGAATTCGATATGTTCAAGGCTCACCGCTGCACAGAGTTCGGGATGCAGGAAACCACCATTCCGGGGGATGGTGTTGTCACGGGCTGGGGCACAATCAACGGCCGTATGGTCTATGTTTTCTCGCAGGACTTTACCGTTTTTGGTGGATCGCTGTCGGAAACCCACGCCGAGAAAATCTGCAAGATTCAGGAAATGGCGGTGCGTAACGGCGCGCCGATTATCGGGCTGAACGATTCCGGTGGTGCGCGGATTCAGGAAGGTGTTGCCTCCCTTGCGGGTTATGCGGATGTGTTTCAGAACAACGTGCTGGCTTCCGGCGTGGTGCCCCAGATCAGCGTGATTATGGGGCCATGCGCAGGCGGGGCGGTCTATTCCCCTGCGATGACCGACTTCATCTTCATGGTGCGCGACAGTTCCTACATGTTCGTCACCGGCCCTGATGTTGTGAAAACCGTCACGAACGAGGTGGTGACGGCAGAAGAACTGGGCGGGGCGAAAACCCATACTTCCAAATCCTCTGTGGCGGACGGCTCTTTTGAAGATGATATGGAGGCGCTCATGGAAGTGCGTCGCCTGTTTGATTTCCTGCCGCTTAACAACCGCGAGAAAGCCCCCGTGCGTCCCTTCTTTGATCATGTGGCGCGGGATGAGGTTTCGCTTGATACGCTGATCCCCGACAACCCGAACAAGCCTTACGACATGAAAGAGCTGATTGCGAAGATCGCGGACGAGGGGGATTTCTACGAAATTCAGGAAGATTTCGCCAAAAACATCCTGACCGGTTTTGTTCGTCTCGAAGGTCAGACTGTTGGCGTTGTGGCGAACCAGCCGATGGTGCTGGCCGGGTGTCTGGATATTGACAGCTCTCGCAAGGCTGCCCGTTTCGTACGCTTCTGCGATGCCTTCGAGATCCCGATCCTGACACTGGTAGATGTGCCAGGCTTTCTGCCGGGCACCGGTCAGGAATACGGTGGCGTGATCAAACACGGTGCGAAACTGCTGTTTGCCTATGGTGAAGCCACGGTCCCGAAAGTTACCGTCATCACCCGCAAAGCCTATGGCGGGGCTTATGATGTGATGGCGTCCAAACATCTGCGCGGCGATTACAACTATGCGTGGCCCACAGCGGAAATCGCTGTGATGGGGGCCAAGGGTGCTGTGGAAATTCTTTACCGTTCTGAACTGGATGATCCGGAAAAGATCGCAGCACGGGTTGCCGATTACGAAGACAGATTCGCCAATCCGTTCGTCGCGGCGGAAAAAGGCTTTATCGACGAGGTGATCAAACCCCACAACACCCGCAAACGGGTCTGTCGGGCCTTTGCGTCCCTTCGGGGCAAAAAGCTGGAGAACCCTTGGAAGAAACACGACAATATTCCGTTGTAAGGGGCGGGAACGGTGGCCGATCCCCGTATAACGCGGTTCAGCGCGGGCGCTCTGGCAACGGGGTTGTTGCTGGTGACCCTGCTGGGGGCTGCCGCCTCGCAACAGGAGCAGACGGAGATCTCCGTGCCATCGGGACAGGCACTGTCGCTTTATGAAAAACGCGTCGTTGCCCCCGAGAACAAGATCCTCTACCTCGGCTTTCTGGCCGAGGCGCTTGGCGGCGAATACGGGGTGACATTTGATCGGGCGAGTATCGACATGGATACGGTTTGTGAAGAATTCGGCATCCCGCTGGCGGGCGAACTGATCGGGGACGGTTATAGAATCGACGAAATCGTGGTGCGCCTTATGGAACGGCCCATCGACTATGGCGCGGTAGACGAAACCGCCGCCCAATTTTTGAACGCTTACGATATAAGTGGTGGAACATGCGAATGGTTTTGACAGCCCCGACAAGGAACAGCGCGGCTATTGCGTCACAAAATGGCAGAAAGTTGCAGTTTTTCTGCATAAATTCACATATTTGGTATGCGCGGCTGCGAATCTTTGCTAGCGTGCTGACAGGCTACGTTTTCGTGGCTGCGGTCGCCTGTCGTGGCCGGTTTCGAATAGACTATGACTGTCACAGGAGGACACAATGTCCACAAAACTTAAAATCGCATTGGTTGTCGTTGCTATGGGCGTTGCTGCCTGCGCACAACAAGAAGAGCCTGTTGTTGTACTGGACGTACAGCCAGAGCCGGTTTCTTCTAAGTACTAAACCACTCGCCGGGCGGCGGTTTGCCGCCGCCCGCGCACTGACTGCCCCGTACTCGGACCAGTGGGGGACAGCATGATTAAGCATCGTGGCTTCCCGAGCCGTTTGCCAGGGTCCGAATTCCAGTTCACCATCCGCCGTCCCAACAAGAAAGGGGCCACGCCAATCAAGGCGCGCGAACGCTATGCGGACCGCCGCTTTGCCGACCGTCGCGCGGATGAGGCCTTCCTGGAGGCGCTTTGGGAATATTTTGGTGAAGAGCCGTTCGAGCGGGGCAATCTGGATGCGGGCCGCATCAACTGGTTGTTCGGCCGCGAGGTGGTGGCCGCGGAAGATCCCTTTGATCCTGAAAGCTATGAAGCCCTGCTGCGCATCAACAAAGGCAAGGCGATGGCCAGTTTCCCCGATATTTTTGAGGATGATTACGGAGATTCGGCATGAATTTGCCTATAAAATCCGTGATTTGGCACCTTTGCGCCGAAAACAGGGTGGTTGCGAAAACACCGGTTTGTTTCGCCCTTTTGTCGCGTTACCAAAGTCTTGCACGAGACCTTTCGAGCAGGCTCGGGACGCAGATAAAAAGGGCAAGAAGATGCGTAAATTTACAGTTTTTGCAGCACTCGCTGCGGTATTCGGCCTGTCGGCCTGCAACAGCACGCTGGACCAGCGCACCCAGAAACGCATCGGCACCGGTGCTGTCGTCGGGGCGGTTGGCACGGCTTTGCTGGACGGCAATCCGATCAAAGGCGCTATTGTCGGTGGCGTTGTTGGTGGCATCACCAGCAAAGACCGGCACGTTTGGGAATAACAGCTCTGTCGAGCAGTTAAACTCTTTCATTTCCCCTCTACTTGGCCCCCTCCGCGTGTTCGGACGGGGCCTTTTTTCGTGTCTGAACGGCATGAAAACCCGCACGAAACTCCGCAATTGCCCAATCGAAGGTACAGTATAATGTTCAAGAAAATCCTGATCGCCAACCGTGGTGAGATCGCCTGCCGTGTTATCAAGACGGCCCGCAAAATGGGCATCCAGACAGTTGCGATTTATTCCGATGCCGATGCACAGGCACTGCATGTGCAGATGGCCGATGAAGCGGTGCATATCGGCCCGTCGCCTGCGAACCAGTCCTACATCGTGATTGAAAAAGTGATGGATGCGATTCGTAAGACCGGCGCGGAAGCGGTACATCCGGGCTACGGGTTTCTTAGCGAAAATAAACTTTTTGCCGAGGCTCTGGAAGCTGAAGGCGTTGCCTTTATCGGGCCACCGGCCGGTGCAATCGAATCCATGGGCGACAAGATCACATCAAAGAAGCTGGCGCAGGAAGCCGGTGTTTCGACCGTGCCGGGCTACATGGGGCTGATCGAGGACGCGGATGAAGCGGTTAAGATTTCGAATGAAATCGGCTATCCTGTGATGCTGAAGGCCTCTGCTGGTGGTGGCGGTAAGGGGATGCGGATTGCGTGGAACGATCAGGAAGCCCGCGAAGGGTTCCAATCTTCCAAGAACGAAGCAGCCAGTTCCTTTGGCGACGACCGGATTTTTATCGAGAAATTCGTTACCCAACCGCGCCACATCGAAATTCAGGTGCTAGGCGACAAACACGGCAATTGCTTGTACCTGAACGAGCGGGAATGCTCGATCCAGCGCCGCAACCAGAAAGTTGTGGAAGAGGCACCAAGCCCGTTTCTGGATGAAGAAACCCGCAAGGCCATGGGCGCCCAATCCGTCGCGCTGGCCAAAGCGGTGGATTACTGCTCTGCCGGTACGGTGGAATTCATCGTCGATGGCGACCGGAACTTCTACTTCCTTGAAATGAATACACGTTTGCAGGTGGAACACCCTGTGACCGAGTTGATCACCGGCATTGATCTGGTGGAACAGATGATCCGCGTGGCATGGGGCGAAAAGCTGTCCCTGAAACAGGAAGACATCGGTATCAACGGCTGGGCCATTGAAAACCGTCTTTATGCGGAGGACCCGTATCGCAACTTCCTGCCTTCCATCGGCCGTCTGACCCGCTATCGCCCGCCTGCCGAAAAGGCGAAATCCGATTACGTGGTGCGCAATGATACCGGCGTCTATGAGGGCGGCGAGATCAGCATGTATTACGATCCGATGATCGCAAAGCTGTGTACCTGGGCGCCAACGCGCGCAGAGGCGATTGACCGGATGCGCGTCGCGCTCGACAGTTTTGAGGTAGAGGGCATCGGCCATAACCTGCCGTTCCTGTCTGCGGTGATGGATCACGAACGGTTTGTGTCCGGCAACATCACCACCGCCTTTATCGAAGAAGAATATCCCGAAGGGTTTGAAGGCGCGACACTGGAACCGGCGGCCCTGCGCCAGATCGCGGCGGGCTGTGCGGCCATGTTCCGCGTCGCGGAAATCCGTCGCGCACGGGTGTCGGGCCGGATCAGCAACCACAAGCGCAAGGTTGGTAAAAAATGGGTGGTAACCCTGCAAGGTGAAAGTTTTGCGGTGAAGGTAAAGGCTGATGACAAGGGATCGACCGTCAAGTTCGAGGATGGCGAAAAACTGCGTGTGACTTCGGATTGGTTGCCCGGTCAAAGCCTTGCCAAGATGGAAATCAACGGGGAAACCGTTGTTCTGAAGGTGGACCCGATCTCTGCGGGCTATCGTATCCGGTCCCGTGGGGCGGAACTGAAGGTACGGGTGCGCAGCCCGCGCAATGCGGAACTGGCGCAGTTGATGCCGGAGAAATTGCCGCCAGACACGTCCAAAATGTTGCTCTGCCCGATGCCGGGCCTGATCGTGGCGCTCGATGTGAAAGAGGGCGACGAAGTGCAGGAAGGGCAGCCGCTGTGTACCGTCGAGGCCATGAAAATGGAAAACGTCCTGCGGGCCGAAAAGAAAGGCGTTGTTAGCAAGGTCAATGCAGCCGTGGGCGAAAGCCTGATGGTAGACGATGTGATCATGGAGTTCGAATAAGCGCTTTGGCCGAGCCTGTGAACATAGATCCCAGATTGATCGCCGCCCTGATCGGGGCGGGGGGCGCCTCTGCCGGGTGGGTGTTCAAGGCTTGGCCGGATAAGACGCCGGTACGCGGTGAAGCCACCATTGCTGCCATTGAAACACGGCTGGGGAGTGAAACACGGTTGGGGAGGCGCCTGTGATCATGCGCCGTGTAAATCGGGTTAATAGCCGGGGCGTGGTCCTGTCTGACCTGCAATCGGCTTTGGTTTGTCGCGTCCGTCTGTCATGGCGTGTCCTTTTTCTCCGGAAACTGTGCCGTGTCTCTAATATAAGAAAAGACCGTAAAGAATTCAATAACGATAGCGGGTTATCGGGCTTTTACCGCTCCCAGCGTTGCCGGATTTCCTGCTGGCGCAGGGGCATTTTATCGATAGAGCGGTTCAGCTCTCGCACGGTCCAGGGACGGGGTTTGCGCAGTTTGACCTGCCCGTCCTTGCCCACAATCGTCAGTTGGAAGCCCCGTGGACGCAGCAGTTTGCGCAGTTCTGACGGGGTGGCGGCGTCCGTATCTGTCAGGACAACAACATCCCGTTCTTCAAGGTCTTCGGGGTTTTCTGCCAGCAATTCCATTTGCCGCACGAAACGGGGATCATCCGCTGTGTCCGCAAAGATCACTAGTGGCCGTTTGACCCAGAGGTATTCTTCCAGAGGATTGGCTACAGCCGGAAGGGCGCTGGCAGCAATACTCAGGCACAGGGCCAACACAAGGCGGGTTTTGTTCATGGGGTCTCCTATCGGGCTATTATGTAAGGGCATTCCTGCGAATTGCGAGAGCCAATCGCGCAACGTCAGGGGGGCAGCATGACACAGGCCCGCAGTTTGACGTTTATGGCCCTGCTCGGGGCGGTGTTGCCGGTGTGCCTGCTGGTGGTTCTGACCCTGATCAAAACCGGCGGCGTCTGGGAATATGCGCTGGATGATGTGTATATCCATCTTGCCATGTCCGAACAGGTGGCCAAAGGGGCCTATGGGGTAAACGCCGGTGAATCTGCCTCTGCGTCTTCTTCCATCCTCTATTCCTATATCCTCGCACCTTTTGCCGGATTTGGCTGGCACGCTTATGTGCCATTGGCGATTGGCGTGCTGGCGCTTCTCTGGGCGGCGGTCCTCTGGGCGCGGTTGCTGGCAGCTTCCGAAATCTGGACCGATCCGGTCTGGGACAAGGCACTGCTGGCGCTGGCCCTGCTTGGGCCGGTGTTCCTGCATTTTCCGGCAATGTCACTGATCGGGATGGAGCATATGCTTCACGTGTGTATCGCCTTGCTGGTGGCGCTTGGTCTGATCCGCTTTGCGCAGGACGGGTGGGTGCGCTGGTATCTGCTGGCGGCAATCCTGTTGAACCCGTTGCTGCGGTTTGAAGGCATGGCGCTGGCGTTGTTTGCCTGCGGTGTACTTGTGATCGGGGGCAGGGGGAGGATTGCGCTGCTGGCGCTTGTGGCGACGGCCCTGCCTCTGGCGGCACATTTCGCCAACATGAATGCGCTCGGGCTGGATATGCTGCCAAACTCGGTCAATGCCAAGGCGGTTGTGGTCGGGGGCGGTGCCGATGTGGTGGACGGTGCAGGAAGCGACCGCTTGGTCGCGTTTAAGAACAGTTTGAAGCTTTCGCTGATTTCTCCGTCGGGGCGGATGCTGGCGGGACTGGTCCTGTGCCTGTTCTTTCTGGTGCTGGCGCAGCGTAAATCCTTCTCGCGCTTGCAAATTGCGCTTGGAGTGACTGCGATGCTCGCGGCGCTGGCGCATCTGTTGCTTGGCTCTGTCATGCCGTTTTATCGCTATGAAATCTACGTCTGGACTTTTGGTGCGGCCGTGACAGTCTATCTGCTGGCGCAATTGGAGCTTGTCACGCCTACAGTCAAACAGCTGCGGGCTGGCTTTCCTGTGGTAGCACTGGTGATTGCCGGTTTGCATTACCCGCTGACGACCCTTGAAAAACTGCCTGCAGGCAGTGCCGCGATCCATGCACAGCAGCGCCAGATGGGGCGGTTTGTGGATGATTACTGGCAAGCGCCCGTAGCGGTGAACGATCTGGGGCATGTGGCCTATCGTAACCCTCATTACGTGCTGGACCTGTGGGGGCTGGCCTCTGCCCGCGCGCTGGAAGCCCGCACCAGCCGCACTGATCCGCTTTGGGCGGACAAGCTGGCGCAGGAATACGATGTGGGTGCGGCGATGGTCTATCGTCACTGGCTGGCCGATCACATCCCGTCAGGCTGGCAGCCTGTTGCCCGTCTGAAACTCACAGTGCCTAGGGGCACGTTGGGGGGCAATATCGTTACCATCTATGCGACCCGCCCTGAAAGCCTGAAACCGCTGGAAGACGCACTGCGGGCCTTTGCCCCGACGCTGCCAGCCTCCGCCACACTCGAATTCCTGTAACGCAGGACAGAACGCAAACGCACCGCAGCCCCGTGCTGCGACAGTTAACGAAAGGGAGCGCAGAACATGAGCGCAGAGGATAAGAAAAACTGGGAAACGCTGGCAGAAAAGGAACTGCGTGGCAAACCGCTGGACAGTCTGAACTGGGAAACTCCCGAAGGTATTATGGTCAAACCGGTCTATACCGAGGATGATCTGGAAGGTCTGGACCATCTGGGCGGTGTGCCCGGTGTGAATCCCTACACACGGGGCCCTCGGGCCACCATGTATACCGGCCGTCCCTGGACCATCCGCCAGTATGCAGGCTTTTCCACCGCCGAGGAATCCAATGAATTCTACCGTCAGGCGTTGAAAGGCGGGCAGCAGGGGGTTTCTGTCGCCTTCGATCTGGCCACCCATCGCGGCTATGACAGCGACCACGAACGGGTTGTCGGGGATGTGGGCAAGGCCGGTGTGGCGATTGATTCGGTTGAGGATATGAAGATCCTGTTCGACGGCATCCCGCTGGACCAGATTTCCGTGTCCATGACGATGAACGGCGCTGTGATCCCTGTGCTGGCCTCCTTTATCGTTGCAGGCGAAGAACAGGGCCATGACCGCAAGGTGCTGTCCGGTACGATCCAGAACGACATCCTGAAAGAGTTTATGGTGCGCAACACCTACATCTATCCGCCGGAGCCTTCGATGCGGATCGTTGCGGATATTATCGAGTTTACGGCAAGTGACATGCCGAAGTTCAACTCGATCTCGATTTCGGGCTATCACATGCAGGAAGCGGGCGCCAATCTGGTGCAGGAACTGGCCTTTACGCTGGCAGACGGCAAGGAATACGTCAAAACCGCGATTGCCAAGGGCATGGATGTGGACGCTTTTGCTGGGCGCCTGTCGTTCTTCTTTGCGATTGGTATGAACTTCTTCATGGAAATCGCCAAACTGCGCGCGGCGCGTCTGCTCTGGGCGGAGATCATGGCAGAGTTCAATCCCAAGAAGCCGGGGTCTTCCATGCTGCGCACCCACTGTCAGACGTCGGGCGTGTCCTTGCAGGAACAGGATCCCTACAACAATGTGGTGCGCACCGCTTATGAAGCGATGAGCGCGGTACTGGGCGGCACGCAGAGCCTGCACACCAACTCTTTTGACGAGGCGATTGCCCTGCCAACCGAAGAATCCGCGCGGCTGGCCCGTAACACCCAACTTATCCTGCAAAACGAAACCGGCGTGACCAATGTGGTCGATCCGCTGGCAGGCTCTTACTATATCGAAAACCTGACCAACGAGTTGGCCAATGAAGCGCGCAAGATCATTCAGGAAGTGGATGATATGGGCGGCATGACCAAGGCTGTGGCCTCTGGCATGCCCAAACTGCGCATTGAAGAGGCCGCTGCCCGCCGTCAGGCCGCGGTGGATCGGGGCGACGAGGTTGTGGTCGGCGTGAACAAGTTCACGCTTGATAAACAGCCTGAAATTAACATCCGCGATATCGACAATTCCGCCGTACGTGACAGCCAGATCGCACGGCTGGAAAAAATCCGCGCCACGCGGGATGCGGATGCCTGTGCACAGGCCCTGATGCTGCTGGAGCAGGGCGCACGCACCGGCGAGGGCAACCTGCTGGCGCTGGCGGTAGAGGCCGCACGGGCACGGGCCACAGTGGGGGAAATTTCAGACGCAATGGAAGCCGCCTTCGGGCGTCATAGAGCAGAGGTAAAGACATTGGCAGGTGTATATGGTGCCGCCTATGAAGGCGACGAAGGGTTTGCACAAATTCAGGCAGATGTAGATGCTTTTGCCAAGGCGGAGGGCCGCCGCCCGCGCATGCTGGTGGTCAAGATGGGGCAGGACGGCCATGACCGTGGTGCCAAAGTTATCGCCACTGCCTTCGCCGATATCGGCTTTGACGTGGATGTGGGCCCCCTGTTCCAGACCCCGGACGAGGCTGCGCGGGATGCCATTGACAACGATGTGCATGTGATCGGTATTTCTTCTCAGGCTGCGGGGCATAAAACGCTGGCACCCCAGTTGGTTCAGGCGCTAAAAGACCAGAACGCAGAGGATATCATCGTGATTTGTGGCGGCGTCATTCCGCAGCAGGACTATGATTTCCTCTACAAATCAGGGGTGAAGGCGATCTTTGGACCGGGAACAAACATTCCGTCTGCGGCACGCAACATCCTTGAACTGATAAAATCCAGTTAAGGAGTCACCATGGTCGACACGCCCAAAACCCGCGCCCTGAATTATCACCAGCACCCCAAGCCGGGAAAACTGGAAATCAGGGCCACCAAACCTATGGGCAACCAGCGGGATCTGTCGCTGGCCTATAGTCCGGGCGTGGCAGAGGCGTGTCTTGAAATCAAAGAGGACCGCAGCGCGGCCGAACGCTACACCACGCGGGGCAATCTTGTCGGGGTGGTCAGCAACGGTTCGGCTGTGCTGGGGCTGGGCAATATCGGGGCACTGGCCTCAAAGCCGGTGATGGAGGGCAAGGCGGTCCTGTTCAAGAAATTCGCCAATATTGATTGCTTTGACATCGAACTGGATGAAACCGACCCCGAAAAACTGGCGGAAATCGTCTGTGCGTTGGAACCCACTTTCGGGGCGATAAACCTTGAGGATATCAAGGCACCGGATTGTTTTATTGTCGAAAAAATCTGCCGCGAGCGGATGAACATTCCTGTTTTCCACGACGACCAGCACGGCACGGCGATCGTGGTGGGGGCAGCGGCCACCAATGCGATTGAAGTTGCGGGCAAACGGTTCGAGGACATTAAAATCGTCTCAACAGGGGGCGGTGCTGCGGGGATCGCCTGTCTGAACATGCTGGTGAAACTGGGGGTGAAGCGGGAAAATATATGGCTCTGCGATATTCACGGGCTGGTTTATAAAGGCCGCACCGAGGATATGAACCCGCAGAAAGCCGCCTTTGCCCAAGAAAGCGAATTGCGGACATTGGATGAAGTGATCGAAGGGGCGGATATGTTTCTCGGCCTGTCCGGTCCCGGTGTGCTGAAACCCGAAATGGTCAAGCGGATGACGCCCCAGCCGATCATCTTTGCGCTGGCCAATCCGACGCCGGAAATCATGCCGGATGCGGCCAAGGCGGTGGCGCCGGATGCAATTATTGCGACGGGGCGTTCGGACTATCCCAATCAGGTCAATAACGTTCTATGCTTTCCGTTCATCTTTCGCGGCGCATTGGATGTGGGCGCGACCGAGATCAACGATGCGATGCAAATCGGTTGTGTCAAAGGCATTGCCGAACTGGCCCGCGCCACCAGCAGTGCCGAAGCCGCTGCCGCCTATCAGGGCGAGAAAATGACTTTCGGGCCGGATTACCTGATCCCCAAGCCCTTTGATCCGCGTCTGATGGGGATTGTCGCGAGCGCTGTTGCCAAAGCCGCGATGGACAGCGGTGTTGCCAAACGCCCTGTCGAAAGTATCGAGGATTACAAGGCTGATCTGGACCGCTCGGTCTTTAAATCCGCCTTCATCATGCGCCCCGTGTTCGAACTGGCCCGCAACACCGTGCGCCGCCTGATCTTTGCGGAAGGTGAAAGCGAACGGGTGCTGCGCGCGGTGGGCGCGATGATGGAAGAGGGCGTGGACCGTCCGATCCTGATCGGACGTCCCGAAGTGATCAAACAGCGGATTTCCCGCGCTGGTCTGCGCATCCAGCCGGATATGGACTTTGACGTGGTGAATCCCGAAAGCGACAGCCGCTACCGCGATTACTGGAAAACCTATTACGATCTGATGAAACGGCGCGGTGTAACGCCTGATCTGGCCAAGGCCATCATGCGCACCAATACAACCGCCATTGGCGCGATTGCCGTGCATCGCGGTGAAGCCGACAGCCTGATCTGCGGCACTTTCGGCCAGTATCTGTGGCACCTGAAATACGTCAGCGAAATTCTGGGGCGGGGGGATTTGCACCCTGTCGGGGCGCTCTCGGTGATGATCCAGCAAAGCGGCGCCTTGTTTGTGGCCGATACGCAGGTCAATCCCGAACCGACTGCGGATCAGATTGCCCAGACTGTGATTGCTGCGGCCCGTCATGTCAAACGCTTCGGTGTTGCGCCCAAAGTGGCGCTGCTGTCCCATTCCCAGTTCGGTAATCTGGACACGGAAAGCGGCCGCCGGATGCGCGGCGCGTTGGAAATCCTCGACGGGCTTGATCTGGACTTCCAGTACGAAGGCGAAATGCACGCGGATAGTGCGCTTGATCCCGAAGTGCGCGCGCGGATCATGCCGGACAGCCGGATGGAGGGCGCGGCCAACACGCTGGTCTTTGCCAATACCGATGCGGCAAGTGCCGTGCGCAACGTGTTGAAAACCCGTGCAGGGGGGCTGGAGGTAGGCCCGATCCTGATGGGGATGGGCAACAAGGCCCATATCGTGACCCCGTCGATCACACCGAGGGGATTGTTGAACATTGCCGCACTGGCCGGAACGTCGGTGCATTCTTACGACTAAAAGGGACGAACGGGAGGAGAACCATGGGATATAAAGAGGTTTATGAAAGCTGGCAGGCCGATCCGGAGGCGTTCTGGATGGAGGCTGCCAACGCCATCGATTGGATTGTAGAGCCAACCAAGGCGCTGCACGATGAAAATGCCCCGCTTTACGAATGGTTCTCCGATGGTGTGGTGAACACCTGCTACAATGCCGTGGACCGGCATGTGGAAAACGGGCGCGGCGATCAGGACGCGATCATTTACGACAGCCCGATCACCGGCGCAAAAAGCCGGATCACCTATGCAGAACTGCAAACCCGTGTTGCCCGCTTAGGTGGAGCCTTGCTGGAGCAGGGGGTTATTAAAGGTGATCGGGTTATCATCTATATGTCGATGACCCCCGAAGCGATTATCGCCATGCTGGCCTGTGCGCGGATCGGTGCAATCCACTCGGTCGTTTTTGGCGGTTTCGCGGCCAGCGAACTGGCCACACGGATTGACGATGCAACCCCGAAAGCCGTCATTGCCAGTAGCTGCGGGATCGAACCGGGGCGCGTCATCGCCTATAAGCCATTGCTTGACGAAGCCATTGAGATGTCCGCTCACAAGCCCGAGACCTGCATTATCTTCCAGCGCGAACAGGCCGAGGCAACACTGGAACCGGGACGCGACCACGACTGGAACGAAGTACAAGCAAATGTGACACCAGCACCTTGCGTTCCGGTGAAAGGCAATGATCCGGTTTATGTGCTCTATACCTCCGGTACCACGGGCCAGCCCAAGGGCGTTGTGCGCCATACAGGTGGTCATCTGGTGGCGCTGAACTGGACCATGAAGAACGTCTACGGCGTTGATCCGGGTGATGTGTTCTGGGCCGCATCTGATGTGGGTTGGGTCGTGGGGCATTCCTACATCTGTTACGGACCATTGATCCACGGAAACACTACAGTCGTGTTTGAGGGCAAGCCGGTCGGCACGCCGGATGCAGGTACGTTCTGGCGGGTGATGCAGGACTATAAGGTCCGCGCTATGTTCACCGCGCCAACTGCTTTCCGTGCAATCAAACGGGAAGATCCCAAGGGCGAATATCGCCAGAAATATGATTTATCGAACCTAGAAACCCTGTTTCTGGCCGGAGAGCGGGCCGATCCTGACACAATCCTGTGGGCGCAGGACCAGCTCGGGATTCCGGTGATTGACCACTGGTGGCAAACCGAAAGCGGCTATCCGATGGTGGGCAACCCGATGGGGATCGAGGCGCTGCCGGTCAAGGTCGGGTCTCCGACGGTGCCAATGCCGGGCTTTGATGTGCGCATCCTGAACGATGAGGGAGAGGAAATGCCGGTCGGGGAGCTTGGCGCGATTGCGGTGAAACTGCCGCTGCCGCCGGGCACCCTGCCGACCTTGTGGAACGCCGAGGACCGCTACCGCTCCGCCTATCTCAAAACCTTTGAGGGGTATTACGAAACCGGCGATGCCGGCATGAAGGATGAAGACGGATATCTTTATATCATGGCGCGCACCGATGATGTGATCAACGTGGCGGGACACCGGCTGTCAACCGGCGCGATGGAGGAAATCCTCGCCGGTCATCCCGATGTGGCGGAATGCGCCGTGATCGGCGTTGCGGATCCCCTGAAAGGGCAGTTGCCGCTTGGGACGTTGTGCCTGACCTCCGGTGTAGATCGCCCACACGACGAAATTGTGAAGGAATGTATCCAGCTTGTACGTGACAGGATCGGCGCTGTGGCGGCTTTCAAACTGGCCTGCGTCGTGGATCGTCTGCCCAAAACCCGCTCCGGTAAAATCCTGCGGGCAACCATGGTGAAGATCGCAAATGGCGAAGAGTTCAAAACGCCCGCCACAATTGATGATCCCGCTATCATTGACGAGATCGCAGCGTCATTTAAATCGCTCGGCTACCCTGGGTAGCTTGTGGACTGGTCCTAACGGGTTAAGATAAGCTAGAGTAAGCCTGCATCCTGTTTGGGGTGCGGGTCCAATGACAGCAAGAAGAACCACGTGTTAAAGATCCGTAAAAGCTATCTTACCGAACCGGCTCTAACAGGGCCGGAATAGCCTGTGAGGGGTCGGATTCTAATTGTTGAGGGCAGGGGAAAACTCCTGAGTTCTCTTACCCGACAACTGGAGCAGCAGGGTTATACTGTCGATCTCGCCCATAATTTGCCCAAAGCCGCAGAACTGTTTGCGACCTGTGGACATGCCATTGTTATCGTCGATCTGCTGATTTCGGAACACGGGGTAAAGCCCGTGATCGGGGGCATGTTGGGCGCACGTCCGCAGACACGGATCATTGTGACCACTGCAAGCGGTTCGATGAAGCAGGCCGCCGATGCAATGAAGCTCGGCGCGTTCGATTTTATTGTCAAACCCTTCGACAGCGAGCGTCTGGTGCATTTTGTAAACAATGCGGCCAGGGTGCCGGACGCGGGCAATCCTGCCGCAGAGCCTTCACGGCTGGCACGCGGCTATCTGGACATGGACAGTACGGTTCACAAGTTCATCGCAAAGATTGCGCCCTCTTTGGCAACTGTGCTGATTACCGGCCCGAAAGGCGTGATGAAAGAGGCTTGTGCGCGTCTGATACACACCAGATCCTCTTTGCGAGAGGGGGCTTTCACCGTGCTGGAGTGCCAGAAGGGCAGGGCTGGCGAGTTTTACGATTACCTTCCCAAAGATCTGTTTCAATCGGGAGGAACCGTCTTTTTCAACGACATTTGTGATCTTCCTCTCAGGGTGCAGACGCAGCTTTTGTGGTTTCTGCAAACCGGACTGGTCAAGGATGCCGAGGGGGTAACCCAGAGGCCGGATATTAGGATGATTTGCGGAACTTCCCTGCCACCCGAAGCAGCCATGTCCGCAGGCCGTTTGCGCGAGGATCTTTACTACCGTCTGTCCGTGGCTTCTCTGGCGCTTCCGGGATTAACGGATGGACGATTTTCGGTGCGGGTTATGGCACAAGAGCTGTTCAGCGCCTACTGCCGCGTTATCGGGCGTGGCAATTGCGTGCTTGGGCCCGACGTTTGCGATATGTTCGAGCAATACAGCTGGCCGGGGCAACAGGCCGAACTGGTGAAGCTTCTGCGCAGCCTTGCAGACTCTGCCCCGTCGGGTGAGGTAACACCGGCCCATCTGCCCCGCAGCTTTCTGAAAGCATTCCGCCAAGACCAGACAGAATTTGCCCGCAGTCAGCAGGAAGCGGCGGCCGGATCACAAAACCAGACCGACGTTTACGAAGCAGCGCTTCGCGCGTTGATCCGGGACGGGCTGACTCTGGCAGAGATTGAAAAATCCGTGATCGAAGTGACCATCCGTCACTATCAGGGGTCCATTCCCCGTGCGGCGGCACACCTTGGTGTGTCTCCATCGACGCTTTACCGCAAGCTGGAAAGCTGGTCGAAAAGCTAGCTCCGGCTGTTTGGATCTATCCATCCCTTATGCGTCCCTTCGCGGGGAGTTAAAAGGTATGGATCAAAGGGAGTTGGGCCTCAGACTTCAAGTGCGTGGCCCTAGGTGAGACCCCAAAACCGTGGGGTCGCGCACGGAATTACCACGAAATATAGCGACAATCGGGCAAAATTACTTTACATTGTGTCTTAAAAAAGGCACGGTTACTGCAAAAAAGGCAGGTAAAAATATGTATCCAAAAGGGCTTGAGATGCGTGATATAATCAGAATGGCGGCAGGCATGGCAACCGGATTTGCGGTTGTCTTCACACTTTCCGATCCGGCCGAGGCCCAGTCCTTGCGCAAGATCACGGCACCCGCCGAAAATCCCCCCCAATCGTTCACCGGAAAGCAATATGTGGACAGCCGTGGCTGTGTGTTTATTCGCGCCGGATTTGGCGGACGGGTCACCTGGGTGCCCCGCGTCAATCGTAAGCGGAATGTTTATTGTTCGCCAAACAACCGGCCTTCGCTGTCTGGCAGCCAGCTTGCAGCACTGAAACCGGCACCGGGTAAGCAAACCGGCAACAAGGTTGTGGATCTTTCCCTGTCGGAACCGGCCACGGCGAAACCGGCCCCCAAGGTTGTCCGGACCGCGCCGAAAAAGGTTGCGGCAGCAAAACCGGCGCCACAAGCCAAGCCTAAACCAACGCGCAAAGTGGCTGCCGTTCAGCCCCGTCCTGCCAAAGTGGCGGTCGCAACCCCTGCAATGACACGGACCAACCTGGCACGGCGGGGACCACAAGCGGTTCACCCCGGCGATCTGGTACGGTCCGGTCGGGAGCGGGCTGAAAATGCCGGTTTGAAGGCGCAAACTCCTTCCGCGACCACGGCAGTGGTGGCGGCTCCGGTTCAAACCGCGCGTGTGACTACCGTTCCTGCACAGCGGGTTGCCACGACTTATACATCGCCTGCGGCACAAAAGGTGCATCCGGGCGATCTGGTGCGCCAGCAACAGCAACGTCGCCTTCAGGCTGCGGCTGCGGCCAATGCCAGCGTTTACAAAAAGCCTGCGAAACCTGTGCGTAAGGTGACAAGAGCCCAGGTTGTCGATCCGATCCACGGTCTGCAAACCGTTGGCACTATCATTGATCCCGATGTAACAGCCCGTGGCGATGCGCAGATGGAAATGGTCTGGACCAACACGGTTCCCCGCCGTCTGGTGCAAAAGAAGGTTCGTGTGCGTCAGGTCGCGGTTGCCGGTTCCACCGTGAAGGCGATCAAGTCGTCGAAATCTTATACGCAGCCGAAACCAAAGGCGCGTAGTGCAGGCAAGCGCTATGTTCAGGTTGGAACATTCGGCGATGCAACCAATGCGCGCCGCACGGTTTCGCGGTTTCAGGCTGGCGGCCTGCCGGTTGGTACCCGTACCATCGCGCGTAACGGAAAGAATTTGAAAGTTGTTCTGTTGGGGCCGTTCAGCAGCGAAGCGCAGATGCAATCCGCGCTGCGCTCTGCACGGGGTGCCGGCTTCGGGGATGCGTTCTACGCGAACTGAGCCAAAGCGCCGATAACTCCAATTTCCCGACTTTTCAATCATGCCAGCGGCACAAGCCGCTGGTTTTACTTTGGATTGGAGAGTTAGACATGACACGTCTTGTTATCAAAAATATCGGCCATCTGGTTACAATGAATGCCGCAAGGTCCGAACGGACGGGCGTTGATATGGCGGTGGAAAACGGGGTGATTGCCGAGATTGGGAATAATCTGGCAGGCCGGCACACTGTGAACGCGCAGGGCTGCGTTGTAACGCCCGGTCTGGTGAACACCCACCACCATCTGTTCCAGACACTGACACGGGCCGTGCCCGGCGGACAGGACGCGTTGCTGTTCGGCTGGCTGCAAACGCTTTACCCGATCTGGGCACGGATGGGACCGGAAGAGATGTTCACCTCGGCGCAGGTGGGGCTGGCGGAACTGGCGCTTTCGGGCTGCACGCTGAGTTCCGACCACCAGTATATTTTCCCCAACGGCTCCCGTCTGGATGACGCGATAGAAGCGGCCCGCAGCATTGGTGTGCGGTTCCACGCAGCCCGTGGTTCCATGAGCATCGGGGAGAGCGATGGTGGCCTGCCGCCCGATCATCTGGTGGAGCGGGAAGCGGACATTCTGAACGATTGTATCCGCGTGGCCGACCGCTATCACGATCCGGAAGACGGCGCGATGTTGCGTATTGTCATGGCGCCATGTTCGCCGTTTTCAGTCAGTACCGGCCTGATGAAAGACAGCGCGGCACTGGCGCGGGACAAGGGGGTGATGCTGCACACCCATCTGGCGGAAAACGACGAGGATATTGCGTATAGTCAGGAAAAATTCGGCTGCCGTCCGGGCCAATATGCGCAAGATATGGGCTGGACCGGAGAAGATGTCTGGCATGCGCACTGTGTGAAGTTGGATGCGCAAGAGATTGATTTATTTGCAGGGTCCGGAACAGGCGTTGCCCATTGCCCCTGTTCCAACTGCCGCCTTGGCTCCGGCATTGCGCCGGTTCGGCAGATGCGGGATGCGGGGGTGCGTGTCGGGCTTGGTGTGGACGGATCGGCGTCAAATGACGCGGGTCATCTGCTGGACGAGGCGCGGCAGGCGATGTTGTTGCAGCGAGTGCAGAACGGGGCTGACGCCATGGCCGCGCGGGAGGCTCTGGAAATTGCCACGCTGGGCGGCGCGCAGGTTCTGGGACGCTCTGACTGCGGATCGCTTGAGGTGGGCAAGCGGGCGGATTTCGCCATTTGGGATATGTCGGGGCTTGCGGCTGCGGGGAACTGGGATCCGGTGGCCGCACTGGTGCTGACCGGCCCCCACAGCGTGCGCGACCTGTATGTCGAGGGCCGCGCGGTGGTGCAGGACGGACAAATGGTTAACGTGGACCTGCGCGAGGTGATCACCCGTCAGAACCGCCTTGCAGCCCGTCTGGCGGGTTAACTTCAGTGCATTTCCCTGCCGTTGACCCAGACACCGGCAATGGCGCGGTCGTCGCCCATCATGATAGTGGGGAAGACGGCTTCCCAGATATCCTCCGCCCGTTTGCTGCGCTGCGCAATCGCAGGGGAGGAGGCCAGATCAATCGCGATCAGATCGGCTTCCATGCCTTGTGCGAGGTTGCCGATTTTATCCTGCAGCCCCAAGGCTTTGCTTGACCCGACTGTGGCCAGATACAGCAGCTGTGCAGGATGCAACGGGGTGCCGCGTAACTGGCCCACCTCATAGGCAGAGGCCATGGTGCGCAGCATGGAAAAGGACGAACCGCCCCCCGTATCCGTTGCCAGCCCCACAGCAATGCCGCGCCGGTGCAGGCCGTTTACGTCGCACAGGCCGGAGCCGATAAAGGTGTTGGACGTGGGGCAGTGGCCGATGCTGACACCCTGTTCCGCCATACTGTCAATCTCGCGCGGGGTAAGGTGGATGGCATGGCCCATCACCGCGCCTTTGCCGACCAGCCCGTGCTGTTCGTACACATCAAGGTAATCCCGCGCATCGGGAAACAGGTCTTTGACCCAAGCGATTTCTTCGTGTTGTTCAGACAGATGGGTTTGCATCAGGCAGTCGGGGTGTTCCGCCCAGAGCGTACCTAATGCGGAAAGCTGGTCAGCGGTCGATGTCGGCGCGAACCGCGGTGTGATGATATAGCCGAGGCGATCCACCCCGTGCCAGCGCTCCAGCAGGGCCTTGCTGTCATCATAGGCGGATTGCACCGTGTCGCGCAAACCGTCAGGCGCGTTGCGATCCATGCAGGTCTTGCCGCCGAGCATCCGCATGCCCCGTTTCTGCGCCGCCGTGAAATAGGCCTCCACGCTTTCGGGGTGGATGGTGCAGTAGCTGGCGGCGGTTGTGGTTCCGTTCTTAAGTGCAAGGTCGCAGTATAACTCTGCAATTTCAGCGGCGTAGGTTGCATCGTTAAAGCGCGTTTCTTCCGGAAACGTGTAGCTGTTCAGCCAGTCGATCAGCCGCTTTCCCCAACTGGCAACGATGCCGGTCTGCGGGTAATGCACGTGGCTGTCCACGAAACCGGCCATCAAAAGGGCGTCGCCCTTATCCGTCACCCGCGCCTGCGGATAGCGGGCGCGCAGGGTATCTGCGTCCCCAACATCAGTGATCTTCCCGTCCTGCACCGCGACAGCCCCGCGCCGGATGTGACGGGCCGCTTCCGGTCCTTCGAGAAACGGATCGCCGGTAAAGCCGAGCGTTTGACCAAGGATCAGATCAATAGTCGGCATAGGATTTCTCTTCGACGATATGGGAACCGAGAACCAGATTGATCTGCTTTTTATATTCGGCCCGTTTGTCGTTTGTTACGTATACGGCCCGTGCCAGACGGATAAATTCTTCCCCGAAATCCCCCGCACGCTCGCAGTCGCGGATGGCATCCTCGATGTCCCACAACTCGCGGTTCACATTCAGCAGACGGTGGTTGAGGACGGTTATTTCCTCGGTCTTGGGGATGTGTTTGTCCGCCACGGTAAACAGCGCCGCATGTTCAACCTTCACATTGGCAAGCTTTTCGGGGTCTTTGATTTTATCCAGTTTGATCGCCAGAATTGTCAGCTTGTCCAGCAATTCCCCCGGAGAAATGGGGGTCAGTATTTCATCCATGTTGTTTAACCAATTCTTCCAGCTCCGTACGGAGTGTTGCAAATACACTGTCCCAATCGCCTGATTTCTCCTGCCGGATCAACCGCATAGAGGGATACCAAGGGGTGTGGTCCTGATAGGGTTCATAAAGCCAGTAGGCTTCGGAATGCAACATGTTCCAGACCTTCGCGCCAAGGGATCCGGCCACATGAGCAATGGCGCTGTCCATGGTGATCACAAGGTCGAGCCTTTGGATCAGCGCGGCGCTGTCGGCAAAATCGCGGTCATTTCCTGCCGCGTCCAGTATCACACAAGACGTGCCGTCCGCGTGGTAGGCTTGGGTCAGCGGCCCCTTGTAAAGCGAGAACATCTGCAGGTTGGGTATATCCGCCAGTTGCAGGAACTGCTGGTGGCTGAAAGAGCGTTTGTGATTTGCGCGATAGGTTACGGAACCGGACCAGAGCACACCAACCTTGAAATCGCTTTCGAACGGGGCGAGCAGGGCATCGGCCCGTTCCTGTGAATCTTTCGGGATCGAAAGCTTCGTCGGGGCAGGGATCCTGTCAATCGTTGTGCCAAGGTATCGCGGCAGGTCCATCATCGGCGCCCAGAAGTCACAGCCCTCAAGGTCGGCGGTGGTCAGTGCAAAGCGGGACATACCGGCCAGACCTTCAAACACGCGGTGCAGGGGTTGTTTCACCGAAAGGCGCACCTCTACCCCCATATCGGCCACACCTTTCAGGAACCGCGCCATCAGGATTGTATCGCCAAAGCCCTGTTCCGGCGTGACCAGCAGTGTTTTTCCCGCCAGATCCTCGCCGCGCCACTTTGGCATCGGCATATCGGGCAGGGAAATTTCATCCCCCTTCCAGCGCCAGTCAAATTCGGCAAAACCCTTCGGGTAATCCCCGAGTGCGAGAAGCGCAAAAGAAAGCTGGATGTGCAGTTCCGGATCATCCGGATGGGATGCAATCGCCTTTTGCAGGTGATCCCTGGCTTCCGTGTGCCGGCCCAGTGCGCGCAGGTATTTACCCAGCGATGACCAGTTTTCAGGGTTGGACGGATTTTTGGCCAGTGCCTTGCGCCGCAGCTCAAGGGCTTGTTCCGGTTCGCCTGCATCAAAAAGCGCATTGGCCGCGTTATTTAGAACGCTGTCATTGTCAGGGTCGATCGAAAGCGCCTTCTGTTGGCAAACAACAGCCAGAGGATAGTTCTTTTCGCTGCGGAACAGGGCGCCGAGATTGGACCAGATCGCGCTGTCTTTGGGCGCACGCGCAAGATAGGCGCGGTACAGATCCCGCGCAGCGGCGCGATCGCCTTTCTGGTGGTGTGAAATCGCGCCGTCCCGCAAGTCGGACAGGGTTTTAAACTGGAGTTTCTGCGGTTTTGGGTCTGTCATAATTTAATGTTACGCCAATGGAATAGAACGGAAGCAGACTTTACAGTAGACGGGATCTTCCCATCAGGCAAACCGCAGGTTTCACCAGAATTGCGGTTGTTGCACTTTGGGCGAACGGGTAGAACAAAAACAAAAGCAGGGGGCTAGAATGCAGGACCAGATCACACCGGATGACGCCTACACGGACCCTGATTCCGGCGACGGGGCCTATACGCTCGACACGGTTGCTATTGATGCCATTCTTGACGCTGTGGAAGCGGGGGACCAGCCCCGCCTGATCGCGCTTCTGGAGCCGCTTCATTCTGCGGATATTGCGGACGTTCTGGAACAGATTTCCGGCTCGGAGCGGGAAAGCCTTCTGCTGCTTTGGGGAACAGGGTTTGACGGCGATGTGCTGTCGGAACTTGATGAAAACCTGCGGGCCGATCTGATCGAAACCCTGCCGCCCGAGGTGATGAGCTCGGCGCTGAAGGATCTTGAATCCGACGATGTGGTCGATCTGGTCGAAGATCTGGAAGAACCCCAGCAAAACCGCATTCTCGAAGCACTGGACCAGACGGACCGTGTTGCGGTTGAACAATCGCTGCAATACCCCGAGGAAAGTGCCGGCCGCCTGATGCAGCGGGAGCTGGTCATGGCTCCGGCCCATTGGACCGTCGGGGATGCCATTGACCACCTGCGCAGTGAAACCGATCTGCCTTACCGGTTCTACGTGGTGGTGATCGTCGATCCCAAGATGCAGCCTATCGGCAAGGTGGCCCTGTCCGATCTGCTGTCGAGCCCCCGTGAGACAATGCTTGCGACCATCATGGACGAGCATTTCCACGTCATTCCCGTCACACAATCACAGGAAGACGTGGCCTATGCCTTTAACCAGTACCATATGGTTTCTGCGCCGGTGGTGGATGAGAGGGGGCGTCTGGTCGGTGTCATCACCATTGATGACGCGATGCTGGTGCTGGATGAGGAGGCCGAAGAAGACCTCAGGCTTTTGAACGGGGTTGGCGACGAGAGCCTGACGGACAGCGTTCTTGACACCACACGCCAGCGGTTTCCGTGGCTCGGGGTGAACCTGATTACTGCGGTTCTTGCCTCTGTGGTGATTTCACAATTCTCCGACACGATCGAGGCAATCGTTGCCTTGGCCGTCCTGATGCCGATCGTTGCGTCAATGGGCGGCAATGCGGGAACGCAAACCCTGACCGTAGCCGTGCGGGCGCTGGCCACCAAGGATTTGACCGCCTCGAACGCCATGCGGGTGATCCGGCGTGAAGTCATGGTCGGTTTGCTGAACGGTCTGGTTTTTGCCGTAATTATCGGCGCTGTCGGCGTGGCCTGGTTCGGATCGCCCATGTTGGGCGTGGTGCTGGGGCTGGCAATGATCGCCAACCTGCTGATTGCCGGTATGGCGGGTATTCTGATCCCCATTGCACTGACCAAGCTGAAAATCGACCCTGCGCTGGCGTCGGGGGCGTTTGTAACGACGGTCACCGATGTCGTCGGCTTTTTCGCATTCCTCGGGTTGGCGGCGGTGATGCTGACCTGATCCTTTTAAGCCATTAGAACTGCCAACAAAAAAGCCGCCGGAACCGATGTTCCTGCGGCTTTCTTTGTTCCGGCTTTTTAAACCCGGCCCTTATGGGATCTTCAGCAC
>JAAEZA010000001.1:87328-179006 GCA_018223125.1 Paracoccaceae bacterium
CTTCAGCACCTGATCGCGGCTGCCTCTTTTGATCCGAAGGCTGTCTTCACCAATGGCAGAGACGCGCCAGCCGCCAAGACTGTCCCCTGCTTTTACCTTCACGTAACGCCCTGTCGAGGTGCGCACGAGCGCCCGTCGCGCACTCGGCGTGCCGAATACACCCACAAGGCTCAGGCGGGAGGTGCGGAACTTGGACCGCTCGGTCGCAGCATTTGCCACATTGGTGCGGGTGGGGGCGGGCGCTGCCTTGACTGTGCCTACCGCCGCTTTGGGTGTTTTTGCGGTTGTACGGGTTGTTCCGCGGGTGTCATCAGGCTCTGCGGTGACACGTTTGACCACACGATCCAGACGGGCCGGACGCGCTTTGGGCTGGGGGCTTTTCTCGACTGCGAAACGGGATGCGCTTGCAATTGTATTTTGCGGCTGGGTAGAGGCTACGAGGATTTCTGCTTCGGGCTCCGGTTCCGGTGCGATGATCCGCAAACTGTCCGGACGGCTGCGGGATTTTTTTCCTGCCAGTGCCGGATCGGCCAAAGCCACCAGCCCGTCCATCTCAAACGGAGTCAGGATACGCAGGTTTGTCGGACGGGTGCGGGATTTCAACCCTGCGAGCGCCGGATCCGCCAGAGCGATCAGCGACGGGGCTTCCGGCTCTTGGGCGCTCTCTACAGCTTCTTCGGTTTCCTCTTGCGCTGGAGGGGCCGCAACTTCCAGATCCTCGGCCAGATCTGTAGGTCGGTCCTGCGGACGTAATGCCGGATTGGCCAGCGCCAGGGATGTCGCGCTTTCTATGGCCTCTTGCGCCTCGGTTTGGGCGATAGCGGCGGTTTCCGCATCCACATTCGCTTCGCTTGCGATTTCCGCGGCTGCAACTTCCAGTGCCTCGGCCTCTGTCCCTGAAGGATCGGCTGCAGGTGTTTCATCTGCCACGATCTGCTCTGGAACATTCAGCGTCTGCGGGCGCAATCTGGCACGCAAGGGGCGCAGGGCCGGATCAGCCAGTTGCGCGATGGTTGGCGGGCCAAAGGCCGGGCCGGGTGCTGGCACGTCCAGATCCGACGGGCGCACCCGCGCACGCAAGGGCCGCAGCGCCGGATCGGCAAGATCCAGAATGGTTTGCGGCAGGGTTTCTTCAGGCACCGTATTCTCAGACAGCAAAACCTCCGGTGAAGGGTCTTCTACTGCTGTTTCAGGCACTACCAGTGTCTCGGGGCGCAGGCGCGGCGGGAAACCGGCCAGCGGGTCCGCCGGAATCGCTGAACCGGGGCGATCGGGCGGTGTTTGCGACGGTTTGCCCGCATAAATCACGATGTAATCCGGTCCGGGTGTCCCTTCCTCTGTCGGAGTAAGGGTGCCGGGTTCTGCGGTGATGGGAGATGGCGGGCGGACCGGCCGCTCCGCCGGTTCCAATGCGGTTTCGGGCAGAGGCGAAGCGTCACGATCCGTTGCAGGCAGGTCGCCCAGCAGGATCGGATCGAAAGACTGGCTTGGCAAAGTCAGCGCTGCAAGGCGGACGGGGGCCTCCGGTTCTGCCGGCGCGTAAGGCGCCAGAGCCATATCGGTTTGGATGATTTCGACGATTTCGTCATTAACCGCAACTTCGGGAAGATCGCGGCGCGCTTCGGCAATTTGCAGCGTGCTGGTTTTAACCAGTTCCGAATCCTTTACTACAACCGGAGAGACTGATTCTTCGGATTGCAGGCGGATCATGAAGGGACGGTCTTCGCCCGAGTTGCGCGGCACAGGTTTGGTTGCCAGTGCCGGATAGGATGTTGCAACAGGCGCGTTCAGGGCGATCCGCACCAAGGGCAGATTGGGCGCGATGTCCTGCAGTGCAAGCTGGCGGGGCTGCTCTTCTTCGTTGGAAACGTCCTGAACCTCGGGTTCGGCAACGGCGACTTCGTCGGGCGCTGTTTCGTCTGCGGCGGTCTGGGCGACCGGCTCTGCGACAGGGGCGCTTTCCCCGCCGGATGACAAAGCTGCGGTTTGCGCCGCAGTGTCACCAGAACCTTGTGTGCCGGTGGATTGTTCCACAGCGGCAACCGTCGCCGGCCCGTCGTATCCGCTGGCATCCGATGCCATTTGCGAATATCCGAAATATCCGATTGCCAGTCCCACGGATGCGGCAGCAACCCAAGGAACAAACCACAGCGGTTTCGCGGCAGTCGGTTGATCTTTCAGATAAAAACGGGGTTCGCGGTGGAATTCCCGTTCGGTGTATTCCGTGGTGAAATAAAGCGTGTCAAACCCGTGGGTCTTTGCAAATGTTTCTGCTTCCAACAGCGTCTGGCGGGCTACAATCCCGACAGGGGCCATATTGCCGAAACCCTTGTCACCCATATCAAAGACGATTTCATCCATCGGCAGGGGCGAGATTTTTTCGATCTGGCGCAACCCGTGGCGTTCGGCGGCTTCGTCTTCGAACACACCCAGACTGACCTTGGACAGCATCACTTCGGAGCGGGGAACACGCACCACCGTGCGCCGCATTTTCGCGGTGCCCGGTCCGTTTGCGATCACCGAGTCGCGCATCTCGTGCACCTGCGCAGACAGGTCCGGTGCATCCAGCGGCACATGCCCGAGCACGGTCCAGCCGCCACCGCTGCCACGGTGCCACAGAGCGACGCCTTCATTTGACAAATCGAGCGCAAAATTCGGTTTGGTTTCACCCATCATCATAAAGTTCTCTCTATCCACAGCGCGGATATACCACCAAAGGCATCTATTGCTACAGTTTTGGCGGGCTAAGCCCTTAGTGTAGCAGATTTTTGCCGGAATTGGAATATTCCGCCCGATCAGGTGGTCCGGTGCATCAGACCCGCAGAACCGGATCACGCAGAGGCGAGTTTGTATTCGTCGGTTCGTTCGTTAAATTGATTTCGTATCGAAAGGTTTAAAATTCAAGCAGGCGTGACGCTTTGGCGCTGGTCGCGTAAAACATGCGGGGTCTTTTTCAGGCAGAATAGGGAAGGACGCCCGCACAGGGCGGGCGCCGTTCAAATGTCAGGCAGTTGCCTTGCTTAGCGCCTGATCGAGATCGTTGATCAAATCCTCTACAGTTTCGATACCAATGGACAGGCGTACCGTGTCGGGCGCTGCACCGGCGGCTTTTTGCTGCTCTTCGGTCAGCTGGCGGTGTGTTGTCGAAGCCGGGTGGATGATCAGCGAACGGGTGTCGCCAAGGTTGGCCACGTGGCTGAAGATTTCCAGACTGTCTACCAGCTTGATGCAGGATTCGTAGCCGCCCTTCACCGCACAGGTAAACAGGGCACCCGCACCGTTGGGGTAGAGCTTGCCCGCCCGTTCTGCATAAGGCGAGGAGTCCAGACCGGCATAGGTGACGGATTCGATCCGGTCGTCCTGTTCCAGCCATTCTGCAACCTTCTTGGCATTCTCCACATGGCGTTCCATGCGCAGGGACAGGGTTTCAATACCAAGCAGCGTGTAATGTGCCCCTTGCGGGTTCATTGTCATGCCAAGATCCCGCAGGCCGATTGCGATGCCGTGGAAGGTAAAGGCCAGTTCACCGAAGGTTTCGTGGAATTTCAGCCCGTGATAGGCAGGTTCCGGTGCACTAAGCGACGGGAATTTATCGTTTTGAGACCAGTCGAACTTGCCGCTGTCGACAACGCAACCGCCTGTCACCGTGCCAGAGCCTGTCATGTATTTGGTAGTGGAGTGCACAACCAGCGTAGCGCCCATTTCGATCGGGCGGCACAGGTAGGGGGTGGCTGCCGTATTGTCCACGATCAGCGGCAATCCGGCTTTGTCCGCAATCGCGGCAATCGCCGGAATGTCGGTTACATAACCGCCCGGATTGGAGATGCTTTCACAGAAAACCGCGCGGGTGTTTTCGTCGATCGCCCCTGCAACCGCATCCGTGTCGTCAAGGTCTACAAATTTCGCGGACCAGCCGAACCGTTTGATGGTCTGGCTGAACTGGGTGATCGAACCACCGTAAAGACGGGTGGACACAACAACATTGCAGCCCGGACCCATCAGCGGGAACAGTGCCATGATTTGCGCCGCATGACCGGAAGAACAACATACAGCGCCGACACCCCCTTCAAGGGTGGCGATGCGTTCCTGAAGCACGGCCACCGTCGGGTTGGTCAGACGGGAGTAGATATACCCCACTTCCTGCAGGTTGAACAGCGCGGCGGCGTGGTCTGCATCGCGGAACACATAAGACGTGCTTTGATAGATCGGTGTCTGCCGTGCGCCGGTGGCCGGATCGGGGCGCGCACCTGCGTGCACTTGCAGGGTATCAAAACCGTAGTTGGGGCCGTCTGTCATTGTTTCCTCCGTAATCGAACAATTTTGCGCAGAGTATGCCTAATCTGCGCCCGTTCACAACCGCGAAGAAATGATTCCCGTGTTAAATCCGCCTTTGCGCAATTCTCCGAACAGCCGTTGATATTCGATCTTGGGACAGCGGTTCTGGATCACTGTAACACCTGCCGTTTCGGCCTGTGCGGCGGCTTCTGCGTGGCGCACTCCGATTTGCATCCAGACGGTTTTCAGGTCTGGCAAAACGGCAAGACTTTCCTCGACAATAGGCGGCACAGCTTCGGAGCGGCGGAAGATATCGACCATATCGACGGAATCGCCCGTCAGTTCCGCCAGATCGCCCCGTACGGTTTCCCCGAACAGGGTCTGGCCGGCATAGACCGGATTGACCGGAATCACCCGATAGCCCCGCAACCCCATATAGCGTGCAACATAATGGGACGGGCGGACCGGATTGGTGGATACGCCGATGCAGGCGATGGTTTTGGTGCGTTTCAAAACGCTGCGCAACAGTTCGTCAGAATAAATCTCGCTCATCAGGGGAGCTTAGCGCGGCCGGTCCTGTGGCTCTACCTCAAAAACGACGGGGCAGGGCTGTTCAGCCGGTCAGACCAAAAAAGCGCCCGAAGCAAAATTGCTTCAGGCGCAAGGTGTGGAACGAGGGACAGTAGTCAGAGACGGGGAGTTCCAATCAACCCGTCCAGTGATTGAGTACTTAGAGCTGTTTTTCCCGGAGTTAAGGTTTTGTAATAAAATTGTGATCACGTCGTGGTCACACGCCCCCGCACGGACCAGCTTTTAAAGGGAAAAGCGGACCGTAACGGCGGGGCGCAAGGCTTCAGTTTTCCAACGGGGCCGGCCAGTGTGCGTCAGCCTTCTTTATATTGCCCGGGATGTCTGTTTGCCATTTGCTCCGCACACTCAGATTGAAGTTGAGGTAGAGTTTTCCGTCGACAATGGACCAGGCATCAGGTTCGGTCGGGGCGACATAACCGTTTGCCATAGCGAAAGCACAATATCCGCCATATTGAGGGGCGTATCTTTCCGGATCAGCGGCGAAAGCAGCGGCGTTTCCTGCGTTTGCGAACAGCCATGTCGAGCCGTTCCAGTCCACCGGATGGGCGCGCGATCCGGCAACCGGTTTGCCCTCGCGAAAATAGGCCACCGTGTCCGTGCCGTCTATGGCAAGTGTACCTTCGGTATAGACCGGAGGGCTTTTGGCGGCGGCCATCGGCGCAACCAGTGTCACAGCACTGGCAGAGAAAACGGCCAGTATCGCGCGTCGGTTCAGTTTCATGCGGGTCTCCCAAAGTTTAATCTGGGAATGAGGCTAGCGGCTAAATCGCATCCGCTCTACCGGGGACACGCCGATGTGACAGCCTGTTATCCGCTGTTGGAACGGCGTTACCGCAAGCGGGCTGCTTCATACAGGCCAACAGCCGCAGCATTTGACACGTTGAGAGAGCCGAAACCGCCCGCAAAGCGGATTTTCGCAATGATGTCACAGCTTTCACGGGTCAGTTGCCGCAACCCCGGACCTTCGGCCCCGAGCGCAAGGGCAACGGGCATCTGTGCGGATTTCGTCAGCTCTTCTGCCAGATCTGCGTCCCCCAGACCATCAAGACCGATGATGAAATAGCCCATCTCCTTCAGCGCCTTCATAGAGGTGGCCAGATTTTGCACCCGCAGGTAGGGCTGGCGTTCCAGCGCGCCGGAAGCCGTTTTCGCCAAAGCGCCTGTTTCCGGCGCAGAATGGCGGTGCGGGGCGATCACCGCGCGGGCGCCGAACACTTCGGCTGATCGCAGAATCGCGCCGATGTTGTGGGGATCGCTGACACGGTCCAGCAGCAGGACCACAGGGTTTTCACCGCGCGGTGCGCAGCGTTCCGACAGACTGCCCCAGACCAGCGGGTCTACTTCCAGTGCTGCCCCCTGATGTACGGATTGTGCATCCAGCGGTGCCGAAAATTTGCGGGGGTCTTGTATTTCAGGTTCGATATTTCCGGCAGTGATTGCATCGTCCAGCTTGGCCTGTGCATTGGGCGTCAGGATCAGCCGGTGTTTGACACGGGCAGGGTTCATCAGCGCATCGCGCACTGCATGAAGGCCGAACAACCAGACCGTCACCGGCGTTTCACCGCGTTTTTCCCGCTCTTTTTCAACAACCCACGTGGGTTTCTTGGGTTTTCTGGCCATAATCCTGCGCCCTTGCTGCCGTGTTTATCCCGTGTCGCAGATGCCAGAAGCCACCGCAAGGGGCTGGGGAAGAACAAGATGCAAGATTGATGCAGAATAGTGGTTGACGCCACCCGACACCCCCGCTAAATCGGGCGGCGTTGGGCGACGTGCTGCAAGGTGCGGCAGCGGACTGTAACTCCGCCGAGGCGACTCATGCCTGGTTCGATTCCAGGGTCGCCCACCATTTTCCGGTTCCCGTATTAACGGGATTCCAGATCCTCGATGAGGGCTTTCATCTCTCCGATTTCGCGCCGTTGCGCCTCGATAATGGAATTCGCCAGTTCCCTGACGCGGGGATCGCTGATTTCCGCCCGTTCACTGGTCAGAATCGCAATCGAGTGGTGGGGAATCATCGCTTTCATCCAGCTGACATCCTGCACGGTTTCCTGCGAGCGGACGAGCCAGAGGGCGATGGCAAAGAGCAGTACAGATCCAGCATAGATGGCAGTATTTACTGCTTTATTCTGAAACATGCGCAACATGAATGTCAGCATGACAACGGCCATGACTGCGCCCATGATAATGGTCATATAAAACCGTGTTTCGCTGAAAAACACGTGATCCGCCGCATAGGTGTTCAGATACATCAGTCCGAACATGATCGCTGTGGATGTGCCAACCATGGCAAAGAAACGGCCATAGGCGCTTTGGTGTTTGGTGTCCTTCATTATTCCCTCCGTTGAAGTGATTATAGGATCACAACAAGATTCCCGCGCGGGAGGGTTCCGAAGTTTTGTTGACAGGCAGACGGCTATTCTTCGTCCACGACTGTATTGGCGCAGATCCCGATACCTTCTATTTCCACCTCGATAACCTCGCCCGGTTTCAGGAAACGGGGCGGCGTGCGGGCATGGCCGACACCGGGCGGTGTGCCCATAGCGATCATGTCACCGGGGTTGAGGGTGGCAAATTCGGAAATCGTTGCAATGGTTTTGTTCACCGGCCACATCATGTCGGCTGTATTTGCGCTTTGCAGGATTTCGCTGCCGACGCGGGACTGGATTTTCAACCCGCTGGCTCCGGCGGGCAGATCGTCAGCAGTCACCACATAAGGGCCGACGGCGCCGGTGTTGTCAAAGTTCTTGCCCGGCGTCCATTGTGGCGTTTTTCGCTGGTAATCCCGTAGCGAACCATCATTGAACACAGTATAGCCGAATACGTGATCGAGCGCGTTGTCCGGTGAGATACGTCGCCCGCCCTTACCAATGATGACCATCAACTCTGCTTCATAGTCAAGCTTGGTGGAGCTTTTGGGCCGTATCATCGGCGCGCCAGAGGGCATCAGCGACTCCAGACCGCGCATGAAAAGGGCAGGGTAAGTTGGCATGTCATGGCCACCCTCTTTCACGTGACCGGCATAGTTCAGCCCCAGACAAATCGTTTTGCCCGGCCGTTCAATGGGCAGGGCCGGGATAATGTCACCGATTGCAATCTTGTCAGATGCCGCGATGCGGCCGGACAGGTCGATCAGCAGTTCCGGATTGGTGAGCAGGGATCTCAGGTCGGAGCCGACTTCGCTGGATAATAAGGATAGGTTGGTTGCGGCTATATCATTCACTGCGAAGACCGAATTTCGTCCTGCATGTTTCCCAACCAGTAATTTCACGCGTATATCCCTGTCACCTGTCGTTGCTTTCCTGTCGTAAGGCGATATCCGACACGAATGCAACTGTTTACCAGTGCACTTGCATAAAGTGGCTATAAAACCGAGTTAATCCGTCCCTACAGGAAAGAGTTTATGCGGGTTTACGGGATCGTGCTCTGGCGAATTTTGCAAAAGTGCCATTGCAATTTTGTCGATTCATTGGGCGCGCGAATGTTGCTTTTCGCGCCGGAACCGCCTTTTTGCAGGGTATCTGTAAGCGGAAAAGGCGCAGGCGGATGAACCGCTGCGCCTTGCCCCTAACGATTGGAAGACGGATTAACCCAGAACTTCGCTGACGGCTTTTACAGTGACATCCACCACATGATCGACTTCGGCTTCGGTGATGCACAGCGGCGGGGCAAAGCCGATGATGTCGCCCTGTGGCATGGCGCGTGCAATCACATCGCGGCTCGCCATGGCGGCAGAAATCGATGGGCCGATTTTGCGGGACGGATCAAAAAAGCCGAGCGGTTCTTTTGTGTCGGCAAGTTCGACGGCGCACATCAAGCCTTCGCCGCGCACCTCGGCCACATTGGGATGATCCGCCAGCGCGTTTTTCAGCGCCGTGTTCAGATAGCGTCCTGTTTTTCCGGCGTTGTCAACCAGTCCCATTTCGTCAATCAGGTTCAGGTTGGCAACACCTGCGGCGGCCCCGATCGGATGGGCCGAATAAGTCCAGCCGTGGCCGATAGGGCCGTTTTCGTCGGTGCCGTTTTCCAGCACTTTCCAGACCTTATCCGACACGATGGAACCGGACAATGGCGCATAGGCCGAGGTCAGGCCTTTGGCGATGGTGATAATGTCGGCTTCAATCCCGTAGTGGCCTGACCCGAACATGCTGCCAAGACGCCCGAAGCCGGTGACGACCTCGTCCGCGATCAGCAAAATGTCGTATTTCTTCAGAACCGCCTGAATTGCTTCCCAGTAGCCTTCGGGCGGGGGCACAATGCCGCCGGTGCCAAGCACAGGTTCACCGATAAAGGCGGCAACGGTGTCAGGGCCTTCGGCAAGGATCAGTTCTTCCAGTTTTGCAGCGCAGTCAGCGGCAAATTCGGCCGGTGTCATCGCGGCATCCTTGCGACGCAGATAATAGGGCGCCTCTGTGTGGATGACTTGGGACAGGGGCAGGTCGAATTTTTTGTGGAACAGTTCCAGACCCGTCAGCGAGCCTGTCATCAGACCAGAGCCGTGATAACCGCGCCAGCGCGAGATGATCTTTTTCTTTTCGGGGCGGCCAAGGATGTTGTTGTAATACCAGACCAGTTTGATGTTGGTCTCATTCGCATCAGAGCCGCTTTGCCCGAAATAGACTTTGGACATATTGTCCGGTGCGCGGTCCAGAATCATCTTGGCCAGTGTGATCGAGGCTTCGGTGCCATGGCCCACATAGGAATGGTAATAAGCCAGCTCATGGGCCTGTTTGGCAATCGCCTCGGCAATTTCGGTGCGCCCGTAACCGACGTTCACGCAGTAAAGCCCCGCAAAAGCATCCAGCATCCGGCGGCCGTCGCGATCGGTGATGTGGACGCCGTCACCGCTGCTGATGACCCGCGTCGGGGTTTCCCCCCGCGCATGTTGCGCCAGATGTGTGGAGGGATGGAAGAAATTCTCGCGGTCCCATTCGGCCAGTTGGTCAGTGTTCAGCATAGCTACGCCCTTTCGTATGTGTTGCGCGCAGCATAGCAATACGCCGTGACGAAACGATGCAAATCTGTTAGGTTTGTGCCTAATTACTGCAAGGATTGATCAAATGGCTGCCAAATCCCCCGCATTGGATGATTTTGACCGCAAAATTCTGCATGAGGTTCAACAGAACAACCAATTAACCTCGACTCAGCTGGCAGAGCGGATCGGCCTGTCCCCGACCTCTGCCCAGCGCCGGTTGAACCGGCTGCGCAAAGACAAGGTGATCAAGGGGGATATTTCGATCATTTCCGGAGCGGATGTGGGGCGCACGTTAACCATGATTGTCTCTGTCCAGCTTGAACGGGACCGCTCTGACATTATCGACCACTTCAAAAAGGCCGTGCGAAACGAACCCATCGTGATGAGCGCCTATTACGTCACGGGCGACAGTGATTTCGTGCTGATCATCAGCGCCCGCGACATCAAGGAATACGAAGGTTTCACCCGCACGTTTCTGTATGATAATCCTGACATCAAAGGGTTCAAAACCACCGTGGTGATGGACCAGATCAAAACGTCCTTTTACGTGCCCCCGTGGGAATGACCGGCCTCAGGAGTCCAGTTCGGTTATGTGATACGCCGCCTTGGAGAGCCATTCGGGATTAACCTCTATCCCCCAGCCGGGTGCATCCGTTACAGTGGCCTTGCCATCGCGGATTTCATAGGGGTCGCGGGTGAACAGCTGGTCCTGCCAAGGGTAGTAATCCAGCCCCTCGATGGAAAATTCCAGATATTTGCCCGCATTGGGAATGGCCCGCAACAGGTGCATGGTGAACAGCGTGACCAGCGACAGGTTGGCGGCATGGGGAGTGACCGGAATACCCGCATCCGCCGCCATTTTTGCCACCCGCATGGTGCGGGACATACCGCCGAGATAGAGAACATCCGGCTGCACAATATCCACGATCCGCCCGTCAATCATCTGCTGCCAGTTGGCCATCATACAATCCTGCTCCCCCCCTGTGACATCCAGATCCAGCGCGTCTGTCACTTCCTTGGTCTGGGCAAATTCCCAATAGGGGCAGGGTTCCTCGTAGTGGGAAATGCCGTTGTCGATCAGCATCTTGCCCACCTCTATCGCCCGCTTTGGTGAATAACAGGAGTTGGCATCCACCAGCAGGGCCACGCTGTCGCCCATGGCGCGGCGCATGGTGGGGACGATCTCTTCGGTGCGGCCCTCCCATTCGTCGCGGTCGCGGCCCACTTCGGCCCCGATGCGGAACTTGAAGGCGTCAAAACCCTTTTCATCGCGCAGCCGGACCAGACGGGCGGCCTCATCCGCGGGCGTGATGTCCCGTTTCATGGAGGACCCGTAGGCGCGGATCTGGCCGGGGCTGCCGCCCAACAGGGTGCAGACCGGCTTGCCTTCCACCTTGCCGCGCAAATCCCACAGGGCTGTATCCAGCCCGCCCATGGCGCGGCGCAGGTAGGAACCGGGAAATTTGTGTTCGCGGTCCCGAACGAAATCCAGAATGCCGTCCACGTCATAGGCATCCCAGCCCAGCGCATAGGGTGCGACCTGCCGGTGCAGCACTTGTGCGGTAATATCGGCGTAATAGGGCGCAACCTGTCCCCAGCCCTGCGCCCCGGTGTCAGTGGTCACACGGGTAAAGCTAACGAATTGCGTGCTGAAGGTTTCGATGGATTTGATCTTCATAAGGGGGGCTCCGGTAGGGTAGGCAGGTCTGAAATCTTTGGCGTTGACCATAAAAGAAATTGGACCTTACAGTAGGTCCATTCCGACAATAGTAGCGGTCCAATAGGGGGAAACACAGTGAAGCAACAGGCCGGTGCCTTGCTGTCGTCGATCCGGATCGAACGGGGATCGGATCGCAAGATCAGCGTACAGCTTTATATGGCCCTGCGCGAGATTATCCTGACGGGGGGGCTTGGCGCGGGCCGGCGGCTTCCGGCCAGTCGCACGCTGGCCAAAGAAATCGGTGTCTCGCGTACAACCGTAATTGACGCCATAGACCGGCTGGTGTCCGAAGGGATGCTGGTGTCCCGCGTGGGCGCAGGAACCTATGTGAGCGACGTGCTTGCCCAGCCGCTTACCGGAGCGGATCGGCCGGATGGGCCTGAGGATGATTTGGCCGAACCAATTCTATCACAGCGCTTTTCCGTGGCGCTGGACAATTTTGCTCCACGCCAGCGGCTTCCTCATAAAAGTCAGGCTTTCATCACCGCACTCCCCGCGCTGGAGGCGTTTCCAATGGCCCATTGGGCGCGGATATCGGCGCGCCACCTGCGGGGCAATCGGGACGAAATCATGGGCTATGGTCCGCCGCAGGGACTGGACCGGTTGCGCCACTCTATCGCCAGCCACCTTAACGCAGCGCGTGGCATCAAATGCAGACCGGAGCAGATTTTTATCACCGGCGGAGCGCAACAGGCGTTTTCGATCCTCGGGCGTGTCCTGCTGAACAGCGGGGATCGTGTCTGGTACGAAAACCCCGGTGCCATCGGTGCAGGCAATGCGCTGGTGGCGAACGGGGCGCAACTGGTGCCGGTGCCGGTGGACGGCGACGGGCTGGACGTGGAACAGGGGCTACAACTTGCGCCGGATTTCCGGCTGGCTTTTGTCACACCCTCCCACCAGCAGCCCCTTGGGCATGTCATGTCCCTTCAACGGCGTCTGGCGCTGCTGGATGCGGCGCAGGCCGCCAATGCGATGATTGTTGAGGACGATTATGACGGCGAGTTCCATTTCTCGGAACGGGTGCAACCCGCGCTGAAAAGCATTGATACGCAGGAACGTGTGATCTATGTCGGGACGTTCTCCAAAACCCTGTTCCCCTCGATCCGGCTGGGCTTTATCCTGTCACCCGACAGTCTGGTGCCGGTGTTCGATCAGGTGTTCAAAAGCTGGATCAGCGGGCCTTCTACGGCGACGCAGGCCATCGTTTCGGATTTCATGGACGAAGGCCAGTTTGCCACCCACATCCGCATGATGCGAAGGCTGTATAAAGCCCGCTATGATGTTCTGATGGAGGCCGCAGAGGTGCTGCCGCCTTCGATAAAGGTCCAACCCACCCGCAGCGGATTTCACACAACGGCCTATCTTGACTGCCGCGTGGATGCCGCAAGTCTGGTCGCGCAGGCCGGTGAACGCAACGTCATTACAGCCCCGCTGTCGCGCTATTGTCTCGCCCCTGTTGAGCAGAATGCCCTTGTGCTTGGATTTGGCAGTGCGAAGCCCGACGATATTCAGGCCGGGCTGAAACTTTTGTCTGGATTGCCGGCGCTCGATATATAATCCTGTTACAAATTGGTCTGATAAGAATTCCGCAATGGATATGAGTCGCAGTCCAATGCCTTTCTAAGGTTCAAATGCGACTGACTAGAACCCGACGCAGCCGCGTTGATACTTCAGGGAGTACATTATGAAACACAGAACAAAAATGACGGGTCTGATGGCGGCATTGCTGCTGTCTACGGCCTCTTTCGCACAGGCCGAAACACTGCGTCTGCTGACGTGGGGGTCTTATGCGCCCGAGGAACTGGTGCAAAAATTCGAGGAACGCTATCCCGACATTGACGTGGAAGTGACCTTTTCGAACAACGAGGAAATGATCGCAAAGCTGCGGGCCACCGGCGGGGCGGGCTTTGATCTTGCCCAGCCAAGCCATGACCGCATCCATGCAGCGCAGATGGAATATGACATCTACAAACCGCTGGATCTGTCCAAGATTGATACCTCCGTTATGGAAACTTCCCATCTGGAGGGTGTGAAGGCCAACACCACGATTGACGGAGAAGTTTACGCGGTGCCGCACCAGTGGGGCACATCGGGCCTGATGGCCAACAAATCCGTAGCACCGGACTTCAAAGGCTGGGGGGATTTGTGTGATCCGCAATATGAAGGCAAGACCTCCATGCGTCTGAAGCGGACCATTCTGCTTGGCACAGCGTTTTCTATGGGGCACGATCCGTTTGCCGCCTATTCCGATCTGGATAAATACCAGCAGATTCTGGATGAGGTGGCCGAAAAACTGATCGAGTGCAAATCCAACATCAAAGCCTATTGGAAGGGTGGCGACGATCTGTCTGCCATGATGCTTTCGGGTGAGATCGTGGCCTCCGAAACATGGGATTCCACCGCCTACAAGCTTTATGGTCAGAACAAGGACATCGTGTTTGTGCCACCGGAAACAGGTGCGCTGGCCTGGATCGATACATTTGCGCTGCCCCGCAAGGGCAAGGCGGATGATGCGGCCTACAAGTGGATCAACTTTGTGCTGGAACCTGAAAACGTGACAATCATGTCCGGCAGCACCGGCGCGATTGCCGCTGTCAAAGGCGGGCTGGACCTGCTGCCCGAAGACAAGCGTGAAGCAGTGACAGCGGCCTTTACCGACGCCGACATTGCCAACCTGAAGTTCTTTGCCAACATCCCCGCCGGTGTCGAGGATATGGAAGGCAAGACACTTGAGAAGATCAAAGCGGCCACTGGCGGCTAAACGAGTCCATCAGATGGGGCGGCGTTCAACATGACGCCGCCCTTTTTCCATCTGCCAACTGGCATCCTTCCTACGACACTGACAAAACGGATTTCCGAATGAACACTGCCACACTGACCGATCCGGCCCTTGAACCTGCATTCGATCTGGAATGCAGCAATATCCACAAGCGTTTCGGCTCGGTCCAGGCTGTGGATGATGTATCCTTTAAAATCCCGAAGGGGTCTTTCTTTTCGATCCTCGGGCCGTCGGGCTGTGGCAAGACAACCCTGATGCGGATGATTGCAGGTTTTGAGGACCCCACTTCCGGCGATATCCAGATCAAGGGGAAATCGGTGCTGAACACGCCGCCCAACAAGCGGAACGTGAAGATGGTGTTCCAGCATCTTGCGCTGTTCCCGATGATGAATGTCTATGAAAACATTGCCTACGGGTTGCGCTGTATCGGCACTGACAAGGCCGAAATCGACCGCAAGGTTAAGGACGTTTTAGAACGGATCGCGCTGCCGGATGTGGCCGACCGCGAGATTCACCAGCTTTCGGGCGGCCAGAAACAGCGGATCGCGATTGCGCGTTGCATGGTGATGGACCCTGACGTGCTGTTGCTGGACGAACCGCTTGGCGCGCTTGACCTGAAGCTGCGCGAGGCGATGAAGATCGAACTGAAGCTGCTGCAACACCAGTTCAACACCACCTTTATCTATATCACTCACGATCAGTCCGAAGCACTGGTCATGTCGGATCATGTGGCCATTATGAATGAAGGCCGGTTTGAACAGATCGGCCGCCCCGAAGACCTTTATCACAATCCGCAAACATCATTCGTTGCGGGGTTCGTCGGGGATTCAAACCGCTGGTCCGGACGTGTTACGGCTGTGGAAGGCGGGGAATACCGGGTTGAGACCGAAGCCGGACTGGTGATGACCAGCGCGCGGGCCGTGGGGCAGGGGATCAGCACCGGCGCGGCGGTCAGCATTTTTGTCCGCCCCGAATTTATTACCGCCCGCAAGGCAAGCTCTGCACAAAGCGGTACGGCAGAAAACGAACTGCAAGGCCGCGTGGATTCCGTTCTGTTCAACGGGGCCAACAGCCGCGTATTGGTGCGCGATCCTGCCGGTGAATTGATCGAGGCGGATGTGGTTGTGACCGGCGGGGCAGAGGATCTGCGCGCCGGTGACGCGGTGACGCTGGAATGGTCCGCCGCGCAAACCATGTGTTTTGCGGCATAGGGGGCGGTATGCAGTCTGACATCAAACGCCTTTCGCTGATCCTGCTGTTTGCACCCTTTGCGCTGTGGATTGCCCTGTTGATTATCCTGCCCCATATGGGGATGGTTGTGCTGTCCTTGCGCGAAAAAGTAGCGCCGCGGGTCTATGAGTTTGGTTTTGGCAACTACATCGATTTCATTAACGAACCGATCTACTGGAACACGCTGCTGCGCACCGGTTCCATGTCTATTCTGGTAACGTTTCTGGCGCTGCTGATCGGCTTTCCCATCGCCTATTACATCGCCAAAATCGCAGGCAAACGGTCCCGTGGGGCGCTGTTTCTTTTGTGCCTGATCCCTTTGTGGGTCAGCGATCTGATCCGCGCTTTCGGCTGGATTTTGCTGCTGCGGGAAACCGGCGTGATTTCCAGTTTCCTGACAGACATCGGCCTGATCGACCAGCCGATAGAGTTCCTTTACAACGACATCACGGTCGTCATCGGGTTGGTTTACACCGTGATCCTGTTCATGATCGTGCCCCTTGTCTCAACCCTTGACGGGATGGACAACGCCATGATCGAGGCGGGGTATAATTTGGGCGGCAACGGGTTCACCGTGCTGCGCCGTATCATCGTTCCCTATGCCATGCCCGGTATCGTGTCGGGCTGTATCGTGGTGTTCATGATGACGGCAGGCAGCTATCTGACGCCGATCCTTCTGGGCGGCAAGAATTCAAGCTGGTTTACCGAACAGATTTATGACCAGTTCATCACCCGCTTCAACTGGGAAAGCGGCGCGGCTTTCGGCTTTTTGCTGCTGGCCTTCACCTCGATCGTTGTGTGGATCGGTTTGCGCCTGACAGGGCAGACGCTGGCCAACACTGTTGCAAAAAGCTGAAGGGGGGGACCGGGCATGGCATCATCAACCAAAAATCAGGCCTTCCTGTTGGGCTACCGCGCTTATATGGCGGCGTTTTTCATCTTTCTGGCCGCGCCTCTGGTTGCGGCGGGCAGCTTTGCCTTTAACGACTCGCTGTTTCCGGCGCTGCCGTGGCAGGGGGTCACGCTCGACTGGTTCTTCAACGATAGCGAACCGAAGCTTGGCATGTTTCACGACCGCCGCCTTTTGCGGGGGCTGTATTATTCCGGTATCATCGGCGGCATGGTTGCGCTCTTGTCGGTTTTTGTTGGCACCACCAACGCATTCCTGTTTGTGCGGGGCAATTTTCCGGCCAAGAATTTTTTCTACATCCTGATGATCCTGCCGCTGGTTATTCCGGGCGTGATCCTTGGGATTTCCATTCTGGTCATGGCCAGCAATATCGCCAACGGGGTGGAGGACCGGTTCAATCTGGAACTGGAATTCCTGCGGCCCGGAATCCTGCTGGTGGTGTTTGGGCAGTTCAGTTTTGTGACCACCATCACCTCGCTGGTGATCACCGCGCGGCTGAAGAAATTCGATACATCGCTGGAAGAAGCCGCTTTGAACCTCGGGGCGAGCCGTGCACAGGTGTTGCGCACAGTGACTCTGCCTTTCCTGCGCCCTGCGATGATAGCGGCAGGGATTGTCGCTTTTCTGGTATCGTTTGAAAATTTCAACACCACACTGTTCCTGGTTGGATCGGAATCGCCGCTGACAATTACGATGTATGACCGGATGGCCAAAGTAGGCTCTACCCCTGTTTTGAATGCTGTGTCATTCTTCCTGATCGTCGGGTCCGGTTTGCTGGCATTGATCAGCGTCGTGATCCAGCGCGACCCCAAGTCCTGAAGTTAGGGAAGTCTGAGATGGAACAGGTGGATTTTATCATCGTGGGCGCAGGGTCTGCGGGCTGCGTGCTGGCCAACCGGCTGAGCGAGAACGGAAAATTCAAGGTGCTGCTGCTGGAAGCGGGCGGCAGTGATCTGAATTTCTGGATCTGGCTGCCCATCGGTTATGGTAAGACCTTTTACAAGCGCAGCGTCAACTGGATGTATGAAACAGAGCCCAATCCGGAGCTGAACAACCGCGTGTCCTACTGGCCGCGGGGCAAGGTGATGGGCGGCTCCAGTTCCATCAACGCGATGGTCTATATTCGCGGGCAGGCGCAGGATTTCGACGGCTGGAAGGATATGGGCAATCCGGGCTGGGGCTGGGACGATGTGCTGCCCTATTTCAGGAAGGCCGAAACCAATGATCGCGGCGGTTGCGAGTTTCGCGGCGATTCCGGTCCGTTGCATGTGGGGACCATGGACCGGTTCCTGCATCCGATCTGCCAGAACTACATCACAGCCGGCGAACAGATACAGATACCGCGTAACGCCGATTTCAACGGCGCCAGTCAGGAAGGGCTGGGCACCTATCAGAACACTGCGCGCGGCGGGATGCGGATGTCAACGGCTCGGGCCTACATCCGCCCCGCCCGCAAGCGGCGCAACCTTCGGGTGGAAAAACGTGCGCTGGCGCAGCGGGTGTTGTTTGAGAACGGCCGTGCTGCCGGCGTGGAATACAGCCAGAACGGAAAGGTCAAACAAGCCTTCGCCGCACGGGAAGTGATCCTTTCGGCAGGCGCGATCAATTCGCCCCAACTGCTGCAACTGTCCGGTGTCGGGCCTGCGGAACTGCTGAAATCCAAAGGGATAGAAGTGGTCAGGGACGTGGCCGGAGTCGGTCAGAACCTTCAGGATCATCTGGGTATTGATTTCCTTTACCGTTCCAAAGTGCCGACGCTGAACAACCAGCTTCATTCATGGCACGGCAAATTGTTGCAAGGTATGCGCTATGTCCTGACGCGCGGTGGTCCGCTATCGCTCGGGGTGAATCAGGGGGGCGGGTTCATCCGGTCCCGTCCGGGGCTGGACCGTCCCAACATGCAGGTGTTTTTCTCGCCTGTCAGCTATACCAAGGCGCCTCCGGGCAAGCGGCCATTGATGAATCCCGATCCTTTTGCAGGTTTCCTGCTGGGCACCCAGCCGATGCACCCGACCAGCCGCGGCTATCTGGCAATCCGCTCTGCCAATCCGGCGCAACCCCCTGAAATCCACCCGAACTATCTGTCTACCGAACTCGACATGCAGGAAATGCTGGAAGGCATGTATTTCATGCGCAAGCTGGCTGCTGCGCCCGCTTTTCAGGAAATCATCGAATCCGAAATCGCGCCCGGTGCAGATGCGCAGGACGATGCCGCCTTTATCGAGTACATCCGCGAAAAGGTTGGCACGGTGTTTCATCCTGTCGGCACCTGCAAGATGGGGCCGGATGTGAAAACCGACGTTGTAGATGCGCGACTGAAACTGCACGGGATCGACGGGCTGCGTGTTGTGGATGCCTCGATTTTCCCGACGGTGACGTCAGGCAATACCAATGCACCTGCAATTATGGTGGGGGAAAAGGGTGCGGACCTGATTTTGCAGGACCATACATAAAGGCAGTAGAACCATGTTCACCGATGATTTCAAAGAGACACCCTACTGGTGGGAGGCCGCCCCGATAGCAGAGCGCACCCAAGGCGATTTGCCCGGTCAGAAGGTCGATGTTGCGATTATCGGTTCCGGTTACACGGGCTTGCAAGCGGCTGTGCAATGCGCGCGGGCAGGGCGTTCCACCGTGGTGCTGGAGGCCGAGGCGCTCGGCTACGGGGCGAGCACGCGCAACGGCGGACAGATTTCCACTTCGGTAAAGTTCGGACTGGCAGAACTGACAAAACGCTACGGGCAAGAGATTGCCGAGGGCATCGTGGCAGAGGGGCAAGCTTCACGCGATTACGTGGAACAGTTCATTCGGGACGAAGGCATCGCCTGTCATTTCAACGTGGCAGGTCGCTTCGACGGTGCCCACAGCCCGCGACATTTCAAAAAGATGGCACAGAACGTGGTGGCAGGCCGCTATCAGAATTCCGGCGCTTACATGGTGTCCGAAGCGGATATGCCTGCCGAACTGGGCACCAAGGCCTATTACGGCGGCATGGTGTTTCCGCGCCATGCCAACCTGCATCCGGCCTTGTATCACAAGGGGCTTCTGGGCGTGGCCCGCGCAGCAGGGGCCGAGGTTCACTCCCATTGCGCGGTCACCGGGCTAAAGCGGCAAAACGGCGGATTTTTGCTCGACACTGTGAAGGGGCCGCTGCAGGCCGCGCGGGTGATCCTTGCCACCAACGGGTACACAGGGGGCATTACCCCGTGGCAACAGCGCCGTGTCATCCCCATCGGTTCTTACATTATTGCCACCGAAGAACTGCCCGAGCCGCTGATCGACCGTTTGATGCCTACAGACCGCAATATCTGCGACAGCCGCAAGCTGGTCTATTACTATCGCCGCTCCCCCGATCGCAAACGCATCCTGTTTGGCGGGCGGGTGTCCCTGCAGGAAGCCGACCCGAAGGTCAGCGGCCCGCGCCTGCACCGCGAAATGGTGCATCTGTTCCCCGAGCTTGCCGATGTAAAAATCAGCCACAGCTGGACCGGCAAGGTGGGGTACACCTTTGATACGCTGATGCACGCGGGACAGGATGACGGGCTGTTTTATGCCATGGGGTATTGCGGGTCCGGTGTCGGCATGTCGAGCTATATGGGGATGCGCATCGGACAGCAGGCGGTGGACGATCCGCGCGGTATGACAGCCTTTAACAGGATCCCGTTCCCGACGCGTCCCTTTTACACCGGAAATCCGTGGTTTCTGGCGCCCTCGGTCATGGCTTACCGGCTTTGGGACCGGACGGGGTTGTGAACCGGCCGGATTTTTACGGGTAACGTGAGCGTTGATAAGAATACCGTTGTGCGTGAAACATTGCGTTTCGCCACAACCGGATAACATCAAGGTGATGGTTCGAAATCCAAACATAAGGTGTAACAATCCGGATCGGTCCTGTAAGATTCGCACCAATGTGCCTTTTGCACGGCGGAGGTCCGCTTGACGGATCGTCCGATGAAACCAGATCAGATAGGGGCAGTACTGAAGTGACGGGGCAAATCTTGGGTAAATTTGTTAAGGCGACCACATGGGCCTGCGCCTTTGCGCTTGGTTTGGGGGCAGGGGGGGCCGCCTCGGCAAAAGCCTTTGATCTGCGGATTGTTGTCGGTCAAGAGAATGAAGACCTTGCCGAAACGCTGCAAAATGCTTCTCTGCTGGTTGAACTTCAGTCCCGAGAAAACGTGGCGGTACAGGATATTATCGCCTCCGCTCGCGCCGATTATGAACGTATCGTCACTGCCCTCTACGGCGAAGCCCGTTACGCGCCGGTGGTGGAGATCAAGATCGACGGGCGCGAAGCCAGCAGCCTGTCGCCGTTTTATTCCCCCAAGTCCGTAGAAAATGTGGAAATACGCGTCAGATACGGCCCGTTGTTCAGGTTCGGTCGCGCCGATATTGCCCCTGTTGCCCCCGGCAGCGAGCTGCCGGAGGAGTTCGCGACCGGCGAACCGGCCCGTGTGGGTATTTTGCAGGACACGGTCGATGCGGGCATCACCGGCTGGCGTGCGGTTGGCCATGCCAAAGCGGAGCTTGGCGGCCAAAGTGTAACGGCGCGGCATGCACAGCAGCAAATTGATGCCGGAATCCGGCTTGCTCCGGGACCGCAACTGAAATTCGGTCGCCTACTGGTCAGCGGAAATGAAGCCGTTCGCACGGAACGTATTCACGATATTGCCGGTTTCCCTTCCGGTCATGTGTTTTCCCCTGAGAAACTCAAACTGGTTTCCACGCGGCTCCGGCGAACAGGGGCATTCCGGGTTGTCGCCCTGAACGAGGCTGAAAACATCGGACCTGACAACACCCTTGATGTGACCGCCCAACTGGTGGAATCCCCGCCGCGCCGGTTCGGTTTCGGGGCGGAGGTTTCTTCTGTCGACGGTCTTGGCCTGTCGGGGTACTGGCTACACCGTAATTTGCTTGGCGGTGCGGAACGTCTGCGCATTGATGGTGAAATTTCGGGCATTGGCGGTGAAACAGGTGGTACGGATTACACTGTTTCGTTGCGATTTGACCGGCCGGCGACCTTTAACGAGGACACGGACTTTTATATCGAAAGCGAAGCAGAGCGTCTGAACGAGGAAAGCTATACGACCAAGTCCTTCGAACTGGGCGCGGGTATTACGCGGTATGCCTCCGAAAAGCGGGAGTACTCCTTCGGATTGGGCTACCGATTTGCAGATGTAACGGATGCTTTCGGCCCGAGACGCTACGCCTTGTTGATGGCACCGGCCTCGGCCACGTTTGATTATCGGGACGACCCGCTGAATGCCAAGGACGGGTATTATGCCAAGGCCGAACTGACCCCGTTTTATGCGCTGCGCGGCACGGATAGCGGTCTGCTCGGCACCCTTGACATGCGCGCCTATAAAACCGTTGGCGCAGCAGAACGGCTGACCTTCGCCCTGCGGGGGCAACTCGGCTCGCTGAGCGGACCAAATCTGGCCCGCGCGCCAAGCGATTTCCTCTTTTACTCGGGTGGCGGCGGCACGGTGCGCGGTCAAAACTACCAGTCTCTCGGTGTGGATCTGGGGGGCGGAGTTACCGTGGGCGGCCGCTCGTTCTTGGGGATTTCGGCGGAAACCCGCTACAAGATCACCGACACAATCGCTGCGGTCGGCTTTTATGATGCAGGCTACATCGGACGGGAAAGCTTTCCTGACGGAACCTCGGGGAACTGGCACGCGGGTGCGGGGATCGGCTTGCGGTATAACACAGGGCTTGGCCCGTTGCGGCTGGATCTGGCTGTTCCGGTCAGCGGACCGGGGGACAACAGCGGCGTTGAAATTTACATCGGAATAGGACAATCGTTTTGAGCTTGCGCCCCATTCGCACATTCCTCATCTGCCTGTTAACCCTTCTTGCCGTGCCCGTTCTGGCGCAGAATGACGCAGCACCTGCGGAAGAGACCGAACAGGAGGAGTCCGACAAAGGGTTTCTGACCGAACTGTTGCAGGATTCACTGGGCGGCGAAGGGCGTGTTGTCTCGATTACCGGCTTTCGCGGCGCGCTCAGCAGTACGGCGACGATGGAGTCCATCACCATTGCCGATAACTCCGGCATCTGGCTGACGATGGAAGGGCTGACGATGCAGTGGAACCGCAGCGCCCTGTTGCGCGGGAGTGTGGATATCGAGCTGCTGGCCGCTGATGTCATCCGGTTGGACCGTTTGCCGGTTACTCCGGATAACGGTTTGCCGGAAGCCGAAGCCCAGCCATTTGCCCTGCCGGAACTTCCGGTTTCGGTAAGTATTGGCGAGTTGCGGGCGCAGGAGATTTTTCTGGGCAACGCGGTGCTTGGTACGGAAATGGCCCTGACGCTGGAAGCTTCCGCCCAACTGGCAGATAACGTGGCGGATGTGACATTGCGGGCGCAACGGATCGACGGGCAGGCAGGGGCCTTCAGGGTGATTGCCGGATATTCCGGCGCCACGCAGGACCTGTCACTGGATATTGCCCTAGAAGAAGGTGAGGGCGGTATCGCGGCGCGGCTTCTCGACCTGCCCGGCCTGCCATCTGTGGAAATGGCGGTGCAAGGGCAGGGAACACTTGATGACCTGACAACAGACGTTCGGATCGCCACAGACGGGGTCGATCGGCTGACCGGCGAAATCCGCCTGACCAGCCAGCAGGCCCCATTTGCAGAGGGGGCAGAGGCAGATGCCACAGCCGAAGTTACCCGCGGTTTCGAAGCAGATATCAGCGGGGATATTACGGCCCTGTTTGCACCGCAATATCATGACTTTTTTGGCAACTCTGTGCGGCTTCGCGCGGCTGGACAGCAACTTCCTGACGGCACGCTTGAACTGGCGGAGTTGGACCTTAAAACAAACGAGCTGTCGTTGGAGGGGTCTACCACGCTGAACCCTGAATACTGGCCGACCAAATTCGATCTGAATGCGGTTCTGGCGGGCGAACGTTCTGTCGTGCTGCCTGTGCCGGGTGCTGAAACTCGGGTGGACCGCGTTGCGCTGAACCTGAAGTACGACCGTGCGGCAGGCAGTAACTGGAGCGGTGTTTTCAGTATCCGCGAACTGGTTCGGGACGGTATTCGCATCGGCACGCTTGATCTTGAAGCAGGCGGTATCCTGCGCGATGACATTGGTACACTTGGGCAGGTCACTGCCGATCTTAACCTTGATGCCAGAGACTTTGATTTTAACGATCCGGCACTGGCGCAAGCAGTGGGGACCGCTGTCAAAGGGCAACTGAGCCTGAACTACACCGAAGGCGCCCCGCTTGAACTGACACAGATGAACCTGCGCACGGAGTCTGCTGCGCTGACGGGGGAGGCCACTGTCAACTCACTGGAAGATGCTTTTGAAACCCTGCTGGATGCGCGGCTTGTGGCGGATGACCTGTCAAAGTTTTCCGGCCTTGCCGGTCAGGATCTAAGCGGGTCGGCGGCGGTAAACCTGAAGGGCACAGCTGCGCTTGGAGGGTTCTTTGATCTTGATCTGTCCGGAGAACTGGACGATCTGAAGATCAACCAGGCTGAAGCGGATAAGCTGCTGCGCGGCAAAACCACCTTTACGGTGGAGGCGAAACGGGACGAGACCGGCACAGAGTTGCGTCAGGCCAAGCTGGAAAACGACCAGATGACGCTGGCGGCCAACGGGCGTCTGGCAACGGACGACGCAAAGTTCACCTATGCGTTGCGGCTGGAAGATGCCGCGATGTTCGATCCGCGATTACCCGGTCCAGCCACAGTGAACGGGACAGCCGAACTGGATACAGCGGGTTGGACTGTTGATCTGAAAGCTGCCGGTCCCATTGGCGCGAAAGCCGAAGTTGCGGGGCTGGTGACAGGGCCGCAGGCCGCAGTCGATTTCCTGTTCAGTGTTCCTAACATCAACCCGCTTGTGCCCGCCTATAGCGGACCCTTGCAGGTGGAAGGGCGTGCAGCCCTGTCGGATAAGGGCTGGCGCATCCAGACGGAAATTGACGGGCCTTACGGGCTGGATGCCACGCTGGCAGGGCTTGCAACGGGCGAAACACCGATGCTGACCTACACGGCAAGCCTGCCGGACATCAGCCCGATCGTGCCAAAGATCAGCGGGCCGGTCACAGCAACCGGCACGGCCCGCCAGACGGGTGAGGTCTGGCAGGTGGATACGGGCCTGACAGGGCCGGGAGGAATGCGCGCGCGCGTTCAGGGCGATGTGGCTACCGATGGCACACTTGACCTTGCCAGCAGCGGTGTGTTGCCCCTCGCGATTGCGGACCGGTTTATTGCGCCGCGCAGCCTGAACGGGCAAGCCAGTTTTGATCTGACTGTGCGCGGGCCGGCAGATGTGTCTTCGGTTTCGGGACGGATCACTGCGCAGAACGCGCGGCTGGCGGCCCCTGAATTGCAATTGTCTTTGACCGGAATCGACGCAGATATCGGCCTGAACAGCGGGCGCGCTACTGTTTCTGTCACTGGGGGCGTGTCTTCTGGCGGGCAGTTGTCCGTCAGTGGTGGCGTTAATCTGACTGGTAATTTGCAGGCCGGTCTGTCCGTCGCACTGCAATCCATCGTGCTTGTCGATCCCGAACTTTACAGTACCACGGTGAACGGCGCGTTGAAGATCAGCGGACCGCTTGCAGGCGGGGCCTTGATTTCCGGCGGCATAGATCTGGGTGAAACACAGATCAAGGTGCCAACCGCCGGCGCGGTCGGGTTTTCTATTATTCCTGATATCGTGCACGTCAGCGAAAGTGCCGCCGTGCGTAGAACCCGTGCCAAAGCCGGACTGACCGGCAGTGGCAGCTCCGGTGATGACGGTGCAGGGGGGGCGTCCTCTGTTGCGTTCGGACTGGACATTCGGGTACGTGCGCCCTCGCAGATATTTGTACGGGGCCGGGGGCTTGATGCGGAGCTGGGCGGGCGGGTTCGCTTGACAGGGACCACGGCGAATGTGATCTCGGCAGGCCGGTTCGAGCTGATCCGCGGGCGTCTTGATCTGTTGACCAAGCGGTTTGATCTGGATGAGGGGTATGTCCAGATGCAGGGGGATCTTGATCCCTATATCCGGTTTGTTGCCACCACAGAGACCACGACGGGCACGGCTTCTATCGTAGTGCAGGGGCTAGCCTCTGATCCTGAAGTGACGTTCGAATCCGATCCGGAGGCACCGGAAGATGAAGTTCTGGCACAAATTTTCTTTGGTCGGGATATTTCCCAGCTTTCACCGTTTCAGGCGTTGCAACTGGTCAATGCGGTCAGAACCCTTGCGGGGAAAGGGGGCGAAGGCGTTGTTTCCAAATTGCGGCGTGGCCTCGGGGTGGATGATCTGGATATTGTGACGGATGACGAAGGCAACACCAGTGGACGGGTTGGCAAATATCTTTCTGATAATATTTACACCGATATCACTGCCGGACAGGCGGGAAGCTCGGTCTCGCTGAATATTGATCTGACCCCTTCCATCACCGCGCGCGGCAGCGTGAGCAGCGATGGCGAGAGCACGCTTGGTGTGTTTTTCGAGCGGGATTACTAAACATCTTCAGTAATCCGAGGTTTGGGCGGGCCGACAGGCCTGCCTAAACTGTTGTGTTCACTAATTATTTTAAGAGTAAAATTTTTATTGTTGACGCAAAAATTATTTCTGCGCACCCTACGCGCCAAGATCGGCAAAGACCGGTGTAAACGGGAGGATTCTGTGTCAGCAGACCGCACAAATGACGCACAAGATCCGGGCAACGGGCTCGGAAACGGGTTGGGCGCACGTATGCGGCGCCAGCGGCAGCGTTGCTCCATGACGCTACAACAACTTAGCGCCGCAAGCGGTGTGTCTGTCGGATACCTCAGTCAGGTTGAGCGGGACCGCGCCACACCGACACTCGGGACGCTTTCCCAGATTGCAGAGGCATTGGGACAAACAGCGGATTACTTCATTCGCACGCCCGCAGTTGCGGAAAGCTTTACCCGTGGAACCAGCCGCCCGCGGTTTTCCGTGTCCGGTTCCTCGGTTGAATACGAACAGATCGGGGTAAACCTGCCCGGTCACGAGATGACGTCTTTCGTGTTGAACGTGCCTCCCGGATATGAATCCGAACTGATCCAGCATGTGGGAGAGGAAATCATCTACATTCTGGAAGGCGAAATCGTGCAACGGGTCGGCGGGCGCGAATATACGATGACCACGGGGGACAGCCTGCATTATCTGGGGGAAAAACCCCACGGCTGGGCCAATGCTTCGGACAAACCTGCGCGGATTCTGTGGGTTGGCCGGATGCAATACCAGAAATCCGGAGAGCTTTCGCCAACGGATACAGAACACGGTGTACAAGTTTCCGAACTTGTCCCGATGCGCCCATAAGGGGCAAATCCGCAGACAGAAATATCTGCTGCCAATACTCAAGAACCAAACCAACGGAGAATATTGAAACAATGACACTTAAAACCACTTTGGCCTCGGGCCTGTTGCTGGCATCGCTCGGAAGCGGCGCTTTTGCACAATCACTGGTCTACTGTTCGGAAGGTTCCCCGGAAGGCTTTGACCCTGCACTTTACACAGCCGGCACGACATTTGATGCCTCCAGCCAGCCCCTTTACAACCGACTGGCAGAGTTCAAGACCGGCACAACCGAGACTGTTCCGGGCCTTGCGGAAAGCTGGGAAGTTTCCGAGGACGGCAAGAAGGTGACTTTCAAGCTGCGCAAGGGTGTGAAATTCCACTCCAACGCCCAGTTTACCCCGACACGGGATTTCAACGCTGACGATGTGATTTTCACGTTTGACCGTCAGGGCAACGCGGACAACCCCTACAACAAAGTGTCCGGTGGCACTTGGGAATACTATGGCGGCATGTCCATGCCGGACCTTATCGAAAGCATCGAGAAGGTTGACGATTACACGGTTGTCTTCAACCTGACCCGCCCCGAAGCGCCGTTCATTGCCAATATGGCGATGGATTTCGCATCCATTGTGTCCAAGGAATACGCGGACGCCATGCTGGAAGCCGGCACACCGGAAATGGTAAACCAGGCGCCAATCGGCACCGGCCCTTTCTCTTTCCAGGCCTATCAGAAGGATGCGGTGATCCGTTACCTGCGCAACGATGATTACTGGGGCAACAAGGCCAAGGTTGAATCCCTGATCTTCGCAATCACTCCGGATGCTTCCGTGCGGTATCAAAAGGTTCAGGCTGGCGAATGTCATGTGATGGCATACCCGAACCCTGCAGATGTGGAAGCGATGAAAAGCGATGAAAGCATCGTTGTTATGGAACAGGAAGGCCTGAACGTGGGCTATCTGGCCTATAACACCCGTGTGGCCCCTTACGACAACCCGAAGGTGCGCAAGGCGCTGAACATGGCGATTGACAAGCAATCCATCATCGACGTTGTGTTCCAGGGCTCCGGCCAGATCGCCAAGAACCCGATCCCGCCGACCATGTGGTCCTACAACAACGACATTCAGGACGATGCGCATGATCCCGAAGCAGCCAAGGCTATGCTGGAAGCTGAAGGCGTAACCGACCTGTCCATGAAAATCTGGGCGATGCCGGTACAGCGTCCCTACAACCCGAATGCACGGCGCATGGCCGAACTGATGCAGGAAGACTTCTCCAAGATCGGTGTGGACGTGGAAATCGTGTCTTATGAGTGGGGTGAATACCTGTCCCGTTCCAAGGAACTGGACCGCGATGGCGCGATCCTGCTGGGCTGGACCGGTGACAACGGCGATCCGGACAACTTCCTTGCGGTTCTGCTGGGCTGTGACGGCGTTGGCAAATCCAACCGCGCACAATGGTGCAACGAAGAGTTCGACGCCCTGATTCAGAAAGCCAAGAGCGAGTCTTCCCAGGAAGAGCGTGCCAAGCTTTACGAAGAAGCACAGGTTATCTTCAAGGATCAGGCCCCTTGGGCCACGATTGCGCATTCGGTTGTGTACATGCCAATGCGCCCCGAAGTGGAAGGCTATGTGGTGCACCCGCTTGGCAGCCACATCTTTAACGAAGTCGGATTGTCCGAGTAACAATCCAAGACAACAGGGGGCGGCATCAAGATGCCGCCCCCGCTCCTTTTAACGCCTCCAGTCGACGAGTGACCGACACGTGACCGATACCCTGACAGACCGCCTTGCCCCTTATGCCGCCGTAGCGGCCGAACTTGGCGTTGACGCCGTGGCCCTTGTGCCCGGACCTAATTTTACCCGTGCGGTAGAACACAGTTTCATGAGCCACGAGAGGCCGTTTGTACTGGTGATCCCCGCCGATGGTGCCCCTGCGGCACTGGTGCCCAATCTTGAACTTGGCAGCTGGGCACAGGTCGGGTTTGACGGCGCCGTATTCGACTGGCGCGACCAGACCGGATACTCCGACGCCTTTTCGGGCATGATGGACCACCTGAAGATTTCCTCTGTTGGTGTGGAAGGGCAGGTGATGCGGGTTTTTGTCCACCACGCGCTGAAACAGGCGCAACCCGACCTGCGGATTGTCGATGCCGAGCGCGAGATTTCCGCGCTCCGGATGATCAAGACCGAAAAGGACGTGGCCGCCCTGCAACTGGCGATCCGGATCTCCGAACGGGCGCTGCACCGCACGCTGGATACTGTGAAGATCGGGCAGAGCGAGAAGGACATCGAACAAACGCTGATCCAGATGCTGTTTGCCGAAGGGGCAGACGATCTGTCCTTCGCGCCGATCGTGGCGGCAGGAGATAATTCCGCCATGCCCCATGCGCACGCCCGTGACGATTATGCGGTTAAGGCCGGAGATGCGCTGCTGATCGACTTTGGTGCCTATAAGGACGGCTTTGCCGCCGATATTACGCGCACGGTTTTTCTGGGCCATGTCAGCGACGAGGGCAGGGAAGTCTATGACACTGTATTGAAAGCCAACCTTGCCGGTCTGGATGTGACCCGTGCCGGTGTGACGGCCCATGAAATAGACGATGCTGTTATCAGCGTGCTTGAAAATTCGCCCTACGGCGACCGGATTCGCACCAAGACCGGACACGGTTTGGGGCGCAGTGTGCATGAAGCCCCTTATATCATGCGGGGAAATCACATGACCTTACCCGCGGGAACCGTTTACACCAATGAACCCGGCCTTTACCAGCTCGGCAACTTTGGTGTGCGCATCGAAGATGACGTTCTGATCACGCAGGACGGTTACAAATTGCTGACCCACTTTCCCAAAGAACTGATGGTGCTTCCGTGCTAAACTATGTCCTGAGCCGACTACTGACTTTCGTGCCGACCTTTTTCGGCGTGACCCTGATTTCCTTTGCCTTCATCCGCGTTCTGCCCGGTGATCCGATCATTGTCATGGCCGGTGAACGGGGCGTCAGTCAGGAAAGATACGACCAGCTTGCCACGCAATTCGGCTTTGACCGGCCAATTTATTTGCAGTTCTGGGATTACTTTACCGGCGTGTTGCAGGGGGATCTTGGCAACAGTTTTGTGACCAAGAAACCCGTCTGGGACGAGTTTTTCGCGCTGTTTCCCGCCACGCTGGAACTGTCGCTATGTGCGATGGTTCTGGCGGTGCTGCTGGGGCTGCCTGCAGGGGTGATTGCGGCTGTAAACCGTGGCAAGTTCTTTGACCGTGCGTTGATGTCCACGGCATTGGTGGGGTATTCCATGCCGATCTTCTGGTGGGCGCTGCTGCTGATCATCGTGTTTTCCGGCAATCTGGGCTGGACGCCGGTGTCAGGGAGGATTGATCTGCTTTACTACTTCCCCGATCCGACCGGCTTTATGTTGATAGACAGTCTGGCATCGGGACAGAAGGGAGCGTTCTGGTCCGCGATCCGGCATCTGATCCTGCCGACAATCGTGCTCGGGACCATTCCGCTGGCTGTGATTGCACGGCAGACCCGCTCGGCCATGCTGGAAGTGCTGGGCGAGGATTACGTGCGCACTGCGCGGGCCAAGGGCATGTCGCCCCGCCGGATCAACTCGATCCATGCCCTGCGCAATGCGCTTATTCCGGTGATCACCGTGATCGGCCTGTCGGTTGGCACCTTGCTGGCGGGCGCAATCCTGACGGAAACCATCTTCAGCTGGCCCGGTATTGGCAAGTGGATGGTGGATAGTATCTTCCGCCGCGACTATCCGGTGGTGCAGGGTGGCCTGCTGTTGATCGCCGTGATGGTGATGATCGTAAACCTGACGGTAGATATGCTCTACGGTCTGATTAACCCGAAAATCAGGAAACGGTAATGACTGACGCTTCTTCAACACAGACAGCCAAAGCCATCGGTGAAGAACGGCCCTCCCGTCTGAAGGAATTCTGGTTCTATTTCCGCGAAAACCGTGGCGCTGTCATTGGCCTGTGGATCTTCGCTGTCTTTGCCTTCCTTGCCCTGTTCGGGCCGTGGATCGCGCCCCATGACGCCACAGAGCAATTCCGCAGCAACGCGCTGCAACCCCCGTTCTGGCAAGAGGGCGGCAGCACCGAGTTCCTGCTGGGCACCGATCCGCTGGGCCGCGATATGCTGTCCCGCCTGATCGTTGGTGCACGGTTCTCCTTCTTTGTGGGGATTGTTGTGGTCAGCGTTGCGGCTTCGGGCGGTATCCTGATCGGCCTGCTGGCCGGTTTCGCGCCCAAATGGGTCGATACGATCATCATGCGGATCATGGATATTATTCTGGCCTTTCCATCTCTGCTGCTGGCCCTTGTGCTGGTGGCGATCCTTGGTCCGTCCCTGATCAACGCGATGATTGCCATCGCGATCGTGCTGCAACCCCATTACGTGCGCCTGACCCGCGCCAGCGTGATGTCGGAGCGGCAGAAGGACTATGTCACCTCGGCCCGCGTCGTGGGGGCGGGGACGTTGCGCCTGATGTTCGTCACCGTGCTGCCCAACTGCCTGTCCCCGATCATCGTGCAGGCGGCCCTGTCGTTTTCCACGGCGATCCTTGATGCGGCCGCGCTCGGCTTTCTGGGGATGGGGGCGCAGCCGCCGACACCGGAATGGGGCACCATGCTGGCCGAGGCCCGCGAATTTATCCTGCGCGCATGGTGGGTTGTAACCTTCCCCGGCCTTGCAATCCTGATCACCGTTCTGGCGATCAACCTGCTGGGCGACGGGCTGCGTGATGCCCTTGACCCGAAACTGAAACGGAGCTGAGCCATGTCCCTGTTACGCATCCGAAACCTCAGCGTTGATTTCGCCACTGCATCGGGCAAGTTCCGTGCGGTGGACGGGGTCGATCAGGACGTAAACACCGGAGAGATCCTTGCCATTGTCGGGGAGAGCGGCTCGGGTAAATCCGTGTCCATGCTGGCGATGATGGGGCTGCTGCCCTGGACTGCCACGGTGACAGCGGATGAGATGACTTTTGACGGCCATGACCTGTTGACCATCGGCAAGCGGGAACGCCGCCGTGTGGTTGGCAAGGATCTGGCGATGATCTTTCAGGAGCCGATGTCCTCGCTCAATCCCTGTTTCACGGTGGGCTGGCAGATCAAGGAAACCCTGCGCGTGCATCTGGGGCTTGGCCGCAAGGCCTGCCATGCTCGCGCGGTGGAACTGTTCGAACAGGTTGGCATCCCCGATCCCGAACGCCGCCTGTCGGCTTTCCCGCACCAGATGTCGGGGGGGATGAACCAGCGGGTGATGATCGCTATGGCGATTGCCTGCAAACCCAAACTGCTGATTGCGGATGAACCGACAACCGCGCTTGATGTGACGATACAGGCGCAGATCCTCGACCTGCTGACCAGTCTGCGGGATGATAACGGGATGGGGCTGGTTCTGATCACCCATGATATGGGCGTTGTGGCCGAAACGGCCGAGCGGGTCAGCGTGCAATATGCCGGCCAGAAGATCGAAGAGCAGCCGGTGCTGCCGCTGTTCCAGAGCCCGCATCACCCCTATACGGCGGCTTTGCTGGACGCGCTGCCCGAACGCGCCACGGAAAAACACCTGCCCACCATTCCGGGTATGGTGCCCGGACAGTTCGACCGCCCCGCCGGTTGCCTGTTTTCCCCCCGCTGCAAATACGCCAATTCCAAATGCAAGGCCGAGCAACCCGCCTCGCAAGGACCGGAGCTTGGCCATGCGCGGTGTTTCTACCCGCTTAACACGGACGAGAGGATCGCATCATGAGCCCTGCACCTGTCATGAAGGCCGAGGCGCTTCAGCGTCACTATGAAGTCAGCGGCGGACTGCTGCGCAAACCCAACATACTCAAGGCGGTGGGCGGCGTGGATTTCGCGCTTTACCCCGGTAAAACCCTTGCGGTGGTGGGGGAGAGCGGTTGCGGCAAGTCAACGCTCGCCCGTCTTGTCACCATGATCGAGGAACCTACCTCGGGCAGCCTGACGCTCGATGGTAAACCTGTGGTGCCATCGGATTGGGCCAGTCTGCGCAAATCCGTGCAGATCGTGTTTCAGGATCCTTACGGATCGCTTAACCCGCGCCAGCGTATCGGGCAGATTTTACAGGAACCCCTGATCATCAACCGCCCTGATATTTCCAAAGAGGAGCGGGAGACCAAGGCGCGGAAAATCCTGGCGCTGGTGGGGCTGCGTCCCGAACACTATGACCGCTATCCCCATATGTTCTCTGGCGGGCAGCGTCAGCGCGTGGCGATTGCTAGGGCTTTGATGCTGGACCCGAAGGTTCTCGTGCTGGATGAACCGGTTTCCGCGCTTGACCTGTCGATCCAGTCCTCGGTTCTGAATCTTCTGGTAGATTTGCAGGAAAAGATGCAACTGGCCTATCTGTTCATCAGCCATGACCTGAGCGTCGTGCGCCATGTGGCGGATGAGGTGATCGTGATGTATCTGGGCCGTGCGGTGGAAAAGGGCAGCAAGGAAGACCTTTTCGGCGCGCCCAAGCACCCTTATACCAACGCGCTGCTCTCGGCGACGCCGCAGGCGGATCCGGCCAATAAAAAGCGCCAGATCAAGCTGAAAGGGGAATTGCCGTCGCCGCTGGCTGTGCCGGACGGCTGCCCCTTTGCGCCGCGCTGCTGGAAAACACAGGATCGCTGTCGGGCCGAACGTCCCGAACTTGGCGTAACACCCCATACCGCCGCCTGTTTCTTTCCAGAAAATGCAGGTGAATAATCCCCTGTGATTGAAAATTACAGGATCAGGGGCTGTCCTGATCCTGTGCATGGCCCTTGAAATAGGCCTTTGCGGCCTGTCGCAGGTTCGGATCGAACAGGTAAAGTGCGGCTGCATAGATTGCGACAGTTGGCAGGGACGCGGCGAGCACGCGCAGCATGTCGGGAAGGCCGTCAAACCACGCCAGATCACGCAACACCACCAGAACCGCCGTTGCCAGCACCAGCGGTGCGATAATGAAGCGGCTGTGACGGGCAAACCCCTGCCACGCCACCGCCCCGTATTTCCGCGTCAGCCAGAGCATGACCCCCGTCACAATGACCGACCCGCCAACCTGCGCCCAAGCCACAGCCATCATCCCGAAAGGACTGGCGATCAGGTTCAGCGCAATGGTCATTCCCAGAAACAGCATTGAAACCTTTGGCATCCGGCGGATCTCTCCTGCCAGCGACAGGATCGGTTCCGAGGCAAAGGTGGGCAGGGACAGGGCACGGGCCAGAGCAAGGACAATCACCACCGGCACGGCAGGGGCCCACTCCGCGCCAAGCAGCCCCGTGATCAACTCTCCTGCAAACACGCAGGTCCAGATGAAGATGGGCAGGGCGGTGAGGAACAGGATGTGGAAGTAGGTATCTGCCTGTTTCTGGAAACCTGCCAGCCCGCCTCCGCCGCTGTCACGGGCCTGCCGGAACAGGCTCCACGCAAGGACTTGTGATGGCACGGCGACAACTTCTGTCAGAGCGCCGACCAGCCGTTCGGCAGCGCGGTAATACCCCACAGCCGCTGCGCCAAGAAAGCCGCCAATGATGAAAGTTGCGGCATACAGCCTGAAATTGAATGTCATACGACTTGAAAACAACGGTATCGAATAATCCCGCAGGTCCCTTAACTGATCCGCTGACATGCCCCGTCTGGGAGGCAGGCGTGTGAAGAAAAAACTGAGTATCAGATGCACTGTTTGCAGGGCGATCCGGCCAAACACCAGCGACAGGACGCCGAAACCTGAAAACAGGGCAGCCAGCGCGACGGCCAGCCCTGCCAGCTCTCCGGTGATTTCACAGATTGCGGAGGCCCGCAGTTTGTGCTGCCAGATCAGCACGCCTTTTTGCGCCGAAGATGTGGTCGCCAGCAGCACCCAGAAAGAAAACAGAATGATTAACAGGCCCACGTCGCTTTCCGGTTCAATAGCCAGATAGGCCAATCCGGCCAGCCCGCCGATCAGGGCCGCACCAAGACCGAACAGGATCGCGATGTACAGAATCTGGCGGGGCACGCGCGCCGTGCCGGACCACGACATGATATATGGAGCCCATCCGACTTCGGCGAAACGCAACAAGAGGATCGCACAGGCAGAGGTCAGGGCGAAGACGCCGAACTCCGCAGGGCTGAGAATCCGTGCAGCTGTGATGAATATGACAAGCTGGCTGACTTGGGAAAGCACACGTTCCATCATGGTCCACATCCCGTCGGATACTGCGCGGCGATTGGGGGGGGATGCGGGGGGGCGTGTCATGAAAAGAGGTCTGGCCTGTCAGTTGTCTCGGGGCGGCATTGCGGCCTGCCGTATCCATAGGATTTCAGGATCGGGGTATGGCCCGTGTGATCGGTTTGAAAAAGGGCAAAAAGATGTTCGAGTTGTGGCGGAAACCTATTGTTTCTGATTTGGAACCATACAAAAACTTGTCACAAATTAATAACTATCTGTTTTTGATGCATAATTTAGAGTTTGAGGAAAAAGGCCCCAAAACTGCGAATGCCATATTTCATGGCGAAATGTTGCGGAAAAAAGGTATTTTTGTAGCAGGGTGTGATTCTGATGTGACTGTTACGAGTGTGTGAGTACGAAGTGGAAACAGAATGGTTTATCATGTAAAGTCGAGCGAACTTGAAGGCACGCGCGTTCGCATCGACGAGTTGCAGTCTATCACGAAAGGCCGAGAGGCCGTTTCGCGCCGTCTGTCGAAGCGGCTGTTCGACATCGTTTGTGCTTTGATCCTGCTGGCGTTCTTTGCGCCATTTATGGTGCTCATTGCTGCCTTGATCTGGTTGAAAGACCGGGAGCAGATCATCTTCGCACATACAAGGGTCGGCAAGAACGGTAAGCCGTTTAAATGCCTTAAATTCCGTACAATGTGTCTGGATGCGGATGCAAGGCTCGCACAGGTGCTGGCCAGCGATCCTGCCGCCCGCGCCGAGTGGGAGAAGAACCAGAAACTGGTAAACGATCCACGCCTGACAGCGGTCGGTGAAATCCTGCGGAAAACCAGTCTCGATGAATTGCCCCAGCTCTGGAATGTGTTGCGGGGAGATATGTCGATGGTTGGGCCGCGTCCGATTGTGGCCGCCGAGGCCAAACACTATCGCAGTGCTTTTGCCGAATACAAATCGGTCCGTCCGGGTTTGACTGGCGTGTGGCAGATCAGCGGCCGGTCAGACACAACGTATCAGGAGCGGGTCGATCTGGATGTGGCTTATGTGAAAAGTCACTCGTTCTTTGGGGATCTCGGCATTGTTCTGAAGACTGTTTCTGTGGTGCTTGGCGGACAGGGGGCCCGTTAGGAGGAGGCTCTGTCGTCCTGCCTATTTCAGAAGCAGGGCGGCCAGAGCGCCCCAGACCAACAGGCAGAACAGGATTACGATCCACCAGAGTGTCCGGCGCTCCAACCGCGCAAACATCTGCAAGACCCGTTCCTGCGATGTCATCTGACCCATTCCGTGCCGCAATGCTTCAATCCGTTTCCACCCGTTCAAGTGATCAGTGAGTAAATTCATGTATAATAACGTTACAGAGATCCAGCAAATTGAAAAAAACGCAACGCCAGTGATGCCTGCCGGTCAGGCAGACAGGGTCGGGCGGGTGATTATGGCGATTGCAACGACAGGGCGGCGGGAGGTGTTGACCAAAACACTCGCCGAACTGCCCCTTCAAACGCTGCAACCGGATCTGCTGGTGCTGTCGATCACCGGCGAAAGCGATATTGATCGCAGTGTCTTGGAAAAAATGCGTTGTCCTGTAAAGGTGCGGATCGGATCAAAAGGCGCCTGCCACCAGCGCAACCGCGTGCTTGAGCTGGTCCAGCCAAAGGATGTAGTGGTTTTCACCGACGACGATTTTCTTATGTCCAGCACCTATCTGGAACGGATAAAAGCCCTGTTTAACCGGCATCCCGACGTGGTTATGGCAACGGGCAAGGTGCTGGCCGACGGGATTTCCGGACCGGGGTACAGCCACGCGCAGGGGCTGGAAATTCTGGATCGGAACGCAGACGACCACATAGAACAGCCGCTCCGGCCAACGTATAACGGCTATGGCTGTAACATGGCGTTTTACACAGGGCCGGTGGTGGAACACGGGCTGCGGTTTGATGAAAGCCTGCCGCTTTACGCATGGCTGGAAGACGTGGATTTTTCCCGCCAGATCGCCCGTTACGGTCAGGTGGTGCGATCCGATGCGCTGGCGGGGGTGCATCTGGGCACCAAAGGCGGGCGCACGAACGGTAAGACCTTCGGATATTCCCAAATCTCCAATCCACTTTACCTGATGAAAAAGGGCACCATGATCCCCAAGCGGGCGCTTTCGATCATTGCGCGCAATCTACTGGCCAATATCGTCAAAACATTCCGGCCAGAGCCTTGGGTCGATCGTCGCGGGCGGCTCTATGGAAACCTTCTGGGGGTGATGGATCTTGCGCGGGGAAGGCTTGATCCTGAGAAAGTGCTGGAGTTCCGCAAGTAGAAGAGTGCCGAGAATCAGTTACGCTCTTCCCTTGCTAGAGGTGCGCAGCCGTTCTCCCTTCGGTTGTGCAGAGTTTTGCGAAATTCAGCTGGAAGTCCTGAAAAACAGGCATTTGCGGCCTTTAAGACTGCTTTCAAGCGATTGTCCCTGATCTGTTAACAATCATTAGCCTGCTCCTTGTCGGGACAGCCGGAAATGTCTTCGTGTTTTCAACATTTAACCACTCATTAAGTATTATATCGCGGGAGGCATCTTTGGCGGAGCGGCGGGTGCGTTGAGAGTTTATTGTTTCTGAATATCACATAGTTCAAGTAAAAAATCATGTAAAATTAATTGGTTGGGGTCTTTTTAGAAACGGGTGATTTTCGAATTTCCTTTGAGAAAAAGGAGCTTTCGGCTAAGTTGTCCACAGTTCCGGTCCGTGTTGGACCACCGCGTATTTAGGCCGCAAGGGCGGCTGAGTGTTTGCATCGTTTAGATGCTATTTGAGAGTACCGCTATGTCAGATGATGTAATTTTCGGTCATTCGCCTTCGGGGCAGGGCCCTGTTCCCAACACGGACCAAGAGTCTCCAGCCATAAACCTGCGCGACCGGATTGCCGCGATCTGGCAGGATATTCTGAACTGTCCTCCCTTGCGGGATCAGGACACGTTTTTTGATGCGGGCGGAGACTCTGTCCAGTTGTTTCAGGCCCGTGCCCGTATGGCGGAACTGCTGGGCCGGCGGATTTCAATGACCGAACTGTTCGAAACCCCGCAACTGGGGGCGCTGGCACGAAAGCTTGCAGAACAGAAGGCGGTTCCTGCCGCGGCACAACCGGTGAAGCCGCGGGACGTACATCCAAAGGTTTCAGACCGCGACATTGCGATTGTCGGCCTGTCAGGGCGCTTTCCACAGTCCCGCACGCTTGCAGAGTTCTGGGAGAGCCTGTGTCAGGGCCGCGATCTGATTTCCCGCTTTGATCCGTCCGAAATGGAGGATGCGGTATCGCCGCAGGACCGGAGCAAGGCAAATTATCGCACCGCCCGTCCGGTGCTCGATGATGTGGATATGTTTGACGCCAGATATTTCGGTATCCTGCCCAAAGAGGCCGCACTGATGGACCCGCAGGCACGGGTGTTTCTGGAAATCTGCGTTCATGCGCTGGAAGATGCAGGGCTGGACCCGATGCGCGCGAAAGAGGCTATCGGCGTTTTCGCGGGGGCCAGTTACAGCACCTATATGCTCGCCAATATTCTGACGGACAGCGCGGCGCTGGCGGATTTCACCTCGCAATTCCAGCTTGGCAATTATGCGGCTTTCACGGGTAATATTGCTGATAGCCTCGCCACGCGGGTGGCCTACAAGCTGGATCTGAAAGGGCCGGCCATTTCTATGGGCACGGCGTGTTCTACCTCTCTGACGGCGATTGCGCAGGCTTGCGGATCCCTGCGGGCCGGACAATCGGATGTGGCGCTGGCGGGGGGTGTTTCGATCACATTCCCGCAGAAACGCGGCTATTTCAGTCAGGAAGGGGGCATGGCGTCAGAAGACGGCACCTGCCGCCCGTTTGATGCGGCTGCCAATGGCACCGTGTTCGGCCACGGGGCGGGGGTGGTCGTGTTGAAACGTCTGCCGGACGCGCTGGCGTCAGGGGACCGGATTTACGCCACCATTCGCGGTGTCGGGCTTAACAACGACGGGGCGGACAAGATCGCCTATACCGCACCTTCGGTGAACGGTCAGGCCGAAGCAATCCGGCGCGCCCACCGCGATGCAGGAATTGATGCGGGCAGCGTTTCTTATGTGGAATGCCATGGTACAGCGACCCCGCTGGGTGATCCGATTGAAATCCGTGGTCTGTCATCAGCGTTTGGCCCGCAAGAGGCCGACCGCTGTGCATTGGGATCGGTCAAGGGGAACATCGGCCATCTGGATGCAGCCGCGGGTGTGGCCGGCGTGATCAAGACGGCGCTGATGCTGCACCACAAGAAAATCCTTCCGGTGGCGCATTTCACCAGCCCCAATCCCGATATTGATTTTGAAGGCAGTCCGTTCTTCGTGCCCGCCGGACTGCAGGACTGGGCTTGTGAGGGGCCGCGCCGCGCGGGGATCAGCTCTTTCGGGATCGGCGGCACCAATGCCCATCTGGTGCTGGAAGAAGCCCCCGAGGCGCTGGCGCAGCCCGACGTCACCGCGCCGCAAATCCTGCCGCTTTCCGCCAAGACACCCGAGGCGCTGGCGGATATGGCGGGCAATCTGGCCGATGCGCTGGAACAGGCGGGGGCGCCTGCACTGGCCGATGCGGCCTTTACCTTGCAGGAGGGACGCAGCCGGTTTGATTACCGTACGGCTGTGGTGGCTCGCACAGCGGCTGAGGCCGCAACCGCGTTGCGCAAGCTGGCACCTGTGAAAACTCCCACACCTGCGGATGCACCGGCGGTGCTGTTCATGTTTGCAGGGCAGGGCTCGCAGTATCCCGGCATGGGGCGGGGGCTTTACGAGGCCGAACCGGAGTTTGCCCGCTGGATCAATCAGGGGGCCGAGATTTTGCAGCCCTTGCTGGGGCTGGATATTAACGAAATTCTTTGTCTTGGCGATGTATCGGACGAAGTCGCGGCGCGGGCCCTGCGCGATACGCGACTGACGCAACCCGCGCTGTTCCTGATCCAATATGCAAATGCGCGCTTGTGGCAGTCGCGAGGTGTGCAGCCCACAGCGATGATTGGCCATTCGGTCGGGGAATTTGCCGCTGCTGCAATCTCCGGTGTATTTGATTTTGAAACCGGTCTCAGGATGATCGCCAAGCGCGGTCAGTTGATGCAGGATCAGCCGTCCGGCGCGATGCTGTCGGTACGTGCTGCGCTGGACGAGTTGACGCCATTCCTGAACGGTGACGTCGACCTTGCCGCGCAGAATGCACCCAAATTGCAGGTGGTGGCGGGGCCGGACAATGCGATTGATGCGTTGAAGGAACGGCTGGATGGGGCAGGGCTTGCGTCCAGCCGGTTGCATACCTCCCACGCTTTTCATTCCGCGATGATGGCGCCGGTTTCAGAGGCTCTGTCGCAGGAATTTGCGGCGTTCAACCTGAACGAACCGCAGATCCCTTATGTGTCCTGCGTCACGGGGGAGTGGATTACACCTGAACAGGCGGTTGATCCGTCCTATTGGGCCACACAGGCACGGGCCTGTGTCAATTTTCAGGCGGGCATTCGCACCGCCACACAAGATAAGTCTGCCGTATTGCTGGAGGTGGGCGCTGGACGCACGCTTTCAGCCTTTGCCGCGCAGACTTTGGAGCGCGGCAGCCATGGTGGGATAATACAGTCGCTATCAGATCACACCCAAACATCTGACGACGAGATTACCATGGCTGCCGCCTTTTCAAAACTCTGGGGCGCGGGGGTGCCGGTGGACTGGGCGCGCGCGGGTGCGCGGGGAAACCGGCGGGTGTCCCTGCCGGGCTACGCCTTCCAGCGCAAGCGCCACTGGGTTTCGCCCGAACCGGCACAAACCCGAACAGCCCCCCAACCCCGAACGGCCCAACCTGCCGCCCTTCCTTGTGAAACAGTAAAGAGTGATCCGGTCATGACCATGAATGCAAATGTTTCTTCAGTTCCGCGCACCGAACGGTTTTGCGGTGAGCTTCTGACCCTGTTGTCAGACCTCTCGGGCGAGGATCTGGGCCCTGACGACGTGGATGTGACCTACCTGGAACTCGGGTTTGATTCCCTGTTTCTGGGGCAGGTGTCACAGGCGCTATTACAGAAATATGATGTGACCCTGACCTTCCGCAGCTTGCTGACGGAATACCCTACAATTGCCGAACTGGCGGGCAAACTGGACGAGATCTTGCCCGCCGATGCACCGGAGCCGGTAGAGCCTGCCGCAGTGGAAGAAGCGCCCGCTGCTGTTGTTGCTCCCGCTCCGGTGGTGGATGTGATGCCGGTAACGGCTGTGTCTGCGTCCCCGTTGGCTGGGGATGCTGCCGGCGTGATGCAAGCGCAGATGCAGACCATGCAGGCGGTGTTTGCGCAGCAATTGCAGGCACTTGGGGGTGGGTCTTCAACCCCGCAGCAGGCGGCAGCACCGGCGCCCGTACCGGTCACGCAGACCCCGTCAGCGCCGCAGGATGCGCCTGTGCCACAGGCAGCACCGGAAGCAGCCGATGTCCCTGTTGCAGCCAAACCCGCCGCCTTTAAGGTGGGCCGTGGCCCGAACCTTGCAGCGGCAGAACTGACACCGGAACAGCAGGTTTTTGCCCGTGATCTGGCCAGCCGCTACAGTGCGAAGTTTCCGAAATCCAAAGCGCTCGCCCAGAAGTACCGCCATGTCCATGCGGACCCGCGTACCGTCTCCGGCTTTCATCCCCAATGGAAGGAACTGGCTTTTCCGGTGGTGGCCGATCGCGCTAAAGGGGCGCATTTGTGGGATATTGACGGAAACACATTCATTGATCTGGTGAACGGTTTCGGCCAGACCGCTTTCGGTCATTCGCCGGAATTTGTCACCCGTGCAGTGCAGGCGCAGATGGAGCGGGGCTATCCCATCGGACCGCAATCGGAAATTGCCGGTGCGGTGGCTGAACGGTTCGCCCGTATGGTGGAACATGAACGGGTAACCTTCTGCAACACCGGTTCCGAAGCGGTCATGTCTGCCATGCGGCTGGCGCGTTCCGTGACCGGACGCGATAAGGTTGTGGTTTTTGGCAATGATTATCACGGCCAGTTCGACGAGGTGCTGATCAAGGGCAAATCCCGTGGCGGTGCCCCTGCGGCCCTGCCGCTGGCTTCCGGTATTCCGCGCACCAGCCTGTCCAACATGGTGGTGCTGCCTTACGGCGAAGAGACCTCGCTTGATTGGATCAAGGAGAATGCCAAAGAGATTGCGGCGGTCATTATCGAACCGATCCAGAGCCGCCACCCGGAGGTGCAACCCGTTGAATTTGTGCGCTCCCTGCGCAAACTGACCAAAGACATCGACGCCGCTTTGGTGTTTGACGAAGTGGTCACAGGCTTTCGCACCCATGCCAAAGGCGTGCAGGGGGAATGGGGTATTCAGGGCGATATGGCCACCTACGGCAAGGTTGTCGGGGGCGGTATGCCCGTTGGTGTACTGGCGGGCGATGGGCGTTTCCTTGATGCGCTTGACGGCGGGTTCTGGACTTACGGCGATGACAGCAAGCCCGAGGTCGCGCCGACCTATGTGGCAGGCACATTCGTGCGCCATCCGCTGGTTCTGGCGGCCATTGATGCGACGCTGGAACATATGGAAAACCACGGTGACCGGCTGTGGAAGGATACTGCCGCGCGCGCCATTGCGTTGCGCAAGCGGATGAACGCCTTTCTGGTCAGCCGCGGTTTGCCGGAACTGGTCACAGGCCATTCCAGCTGGATCGTGCCGAATGTGACCGGATTTGATGCGCGGGCAAGCCTGCTTTACCCGCTGATGCGCTATGACGGGGTGCATCTGATGGACGGGTTCTGCGGGTTCCTGACCACCGAACACGGCGATGCCGAGGTGAACGCCGTGGCAGAGAGTTTCGAGCGCGCCGTGCGCACCCTGCAGGAGCAGGGCATTCTGCTTGGCGAGGGCGAGATCACCGAACAACCGACACCGCCATCCGCCCGGGACGACGCAGAAAGCACCTTTCCCCTGACCGAAGGCCAGCGGGAAATCTGGATGACCAGCCAGCTTGGCGATGCGGCTTCCCTGTGTTTCAACGAAGGCGCGGTGGTGAAACTGTCAGGGCCGCTTGATGTGGCCGCGCTCAACCGTGCGCTGGACCGCATTGTTGCGCGCCACGATGCCTTGCGCGCGGTGTTTGATGCAACGGGTTCCCATTTCACCGTGCAGCCCGCGTACCATCTGGAGGTGGAGCAGATCACGGCCCCTGATGGTACATTTGATACGGTTCTGGACCGGATTGCCGATGAAGCAGCCCGCTATGTCTTTGATCTGACGACACAACCCGCCCTTCGGGCGCGATTGGTGACCAACGGGCAGGACAGGCACGGTTTGGTGCTGAACGCCCATCACATCATCTGCGACGGTTGGTCTTATAACATCATCTTCGAAGAACTCGCTGCATTCTATCGCGCGGAAACCGGTGGACAGGCCGGTGACCTGCCGACACCTGTTTCCTTTGCCGCCCACGCCCGCAGGGAACAGCAGGGCACGGCACGCCCCGAAACCCGCGCTTTCTGGGCCGCGCAATATCGGGATATTCCTGCCTTGCCGGAACTGCCCCATGACCATCCGCGCCCGCAGCGGCGCAGCTACCGCGGTGCGACCCTGACGCGGTTCATCCCTGCGGATGTGATGGTTGCCGCGCGAAAGGCCGGTGCGAAACAGGGCTGTACGCTGTTTTCCACTTTATTTGCAGCCGTGCAGGTGACGCTCGGTCGTTTGTCGGGGTGCAATGACGTGGTGATCGGTGTCCCGACCGGAGGACAGGCACAGCTTGCGAACCCGCATATGATCGGCCACGCCGTGAATTTCCTGCCCGTGCGGGCGGCCTTTGATCCGGCAGAGCCGGTGTCAGCCCATTTGAATCGGGTGAGCGGCGCCGTCATGGATGCTTTCGAGCATCAGGACTACACTTTCGGAACACTGGTACAGGATCTGAACGTGCCACGGGCCTTGAACCGGCTGCCGCTGACGGAAATCCAGTTCAACCTGGAAACCCTGCCGGAAGATCTGGATATGGGGGCGGTGTCGGTAAAGCTGGCCCCGAACCGGAAAGCCGCGTCGAATTTCGACATGTTCTTCAATGTGGTAGAATCCAGAGACGGACTGCGGGTGGATGTGGATTACAACAGCGAGGTTTACAGGGACTCTACAATTGATCGCTGGGTCGGGCATCTGGAACAGGTCTTGCGCAGTCTGGCAGCAGACCCCACCCGGGCAGTGCAGGATCTGGATCTGACCGCGACAGGTCACAGCGGCTCTGTCGAACAGGAATATGCCGGTTACGACCGCAGCGCCATGATCCAGACCTTGGTGGATCGCACGGTTGCATCAACCCCTGACGCAATCGCGCTGGAAGATGACAGGCGGCAATTGACCTATCGCGCCCTCCAAGACGAAAGCGATGCACTTGCGGCCCATATTCAGGCGCAGGTGACAGGGGCAGGCCAGCGGATCGGCCTGTTGATGGACCGCTCGGTCAATATGGTTGTGGCACTGCTGGCGATCCTGAAGGCAGGGCATACCTATCTGCCACTGGACCCGACCCAGCCCGAAGCCCGCCTGAAGCTGATCCTTGAAACCGCCCGTGCAGCCGCTGTGCTCACCGACGCGCCCGCGCGTCTGTCCTATGTGCAACAGACCGGCGCGGTTCTGGTGGATGTGTCCAAGGCCTGTGCTGGCACAACCCCTGCACCGGTGGCCCATGATCCCGAAGACAGTGCCTATATCATCTTTACGTCGGGAACGACCGGAACCCCGAAAGGTGTAGAGATCCCGCACCGCGCGGTGGTAAACTTTCTGAACTCCATGGCGCAAAAGCCCGGTCTGACGGCGCAGGATACTTTGCTGTCCGTCACCACCGTGATGTTTGACATTGCAGTGCTGGAACTCTTCCTGCCGCTGGCCGTGGGCGCGAAATGTGTCATCGCCAGCAAGGAACAGGTTCTGGACGGTTTTGCGCTGGTGGACCGGCTGGAGCAGGGCGACATCACGGTGATGCAGGCCACGCCAACCCTGTGGGATATGGTGCTGGATGCAGGCTTTGCGCCCAAAGCCGGAATGAAGCTGCTGGCAGGCGGTGAACCATTGCCCCGTGATCTGGCCGCGCGATTGATGGCACAGGGGGCGGAGCTGTGGAACATGTACGGCCCGACCGAAACGACGATCTGGTCGGCTGTTGCAAAGGTGGCAGCAGATGAACCGATAACCATCGGTCATGCCATCGCCAATACCGATCTGTTGATCCTTGATACCAACGACATGCCGGTTCCTGTCGGTGTTACCGGAGAGTTGAACATTGGCGGTGACGGGCTGGCCAAAGGGTATCTGGATCGCCCCGATCTGACAGGTAAGGCGTTTCGCACGGTAACGGTGAAGGGTACGCCGCAAAGGCTATACCGGACGGGCGATCTTGCCCGCCAGAACGCCGATGGCACGATTGAGGTTCTGGGCCGGATAGATACGCAGGTAAAGCTGCGCGGATTCCGTATCGAACTGGGGGAAATCGAAAGCCGGCTGCGTGCCCTTGACGGTGTTCACAAGGCAGCGGTGGACGTGAAGACCCGTGCTAGCGGCGACCGCCAGCTTGTGGCCTATATCGTGGCTGGAAACGGTGCCGCACTGGAGGCTTCGGAGATGCGCCACGCGCTTGGCGCGGTTCTGCCGAACTACATGGTGCCGCAGGCTTATGTGATGCTGGAGGCCTTGCCACAGACGGCGAATGGCAAGCTGGATCGCAAAGCCCTGCCGGAGCCTGACAACGGGCCGCAAATCCTTGAGGAGGCCGCTGCGCCCTCCGGCTCTTTGGCAAAGACCCCGACAGAGGAGAAAATCCGCGAAATCTGGGTAAATGTGCTGGGACAAAAGGAAATCTCGACCACGGACACATTGTTTGACCTTGGCGTGGACTCCCTGATGGTTTTCCGCATCGCTGCCCGACTGGCGGAGGCCGGTCTGAACCTGCAAGCCAAACACCTGCTGGATCACCCGAGCATCACCCAGCTTGCTGCTTTCGCAGACAGTCGGGTCGGGGCAGATGTGCCGAAAGTCGCCGCAGCGCCGTCACTGAAAGACTTCCGCAATGGTGCGCGGCGCGGAGTAGGGATTGTCCAATGAACGTGATCAATTCGCAGTTTGAACCCGAACAGGTGGTGGCGGAGTTTCCGCTGTCCACCGCCCAGCAGCAGTTCTGGTTCCTTGACCAGTTGCATCCCGGAAATCCGGCGCTGAATGTGGCCATAAGCTGGGAAGTGCAGGGACGGTTCTCCCCCGTTGATCTGGAGCGGGCCTATCGTCATGTGATTGCACGCCATGAAATCCTGCGCACACGGTTTGTCGAAAAGGACGGGACGCCTGTGCAACAGGTGCTGACCCATGCGGATTTCGATCTCGAAGTGCGGGATATCTCTGACATCCGCGGCAAGGCGCAAGAGGATCGACTGGCTGGGATCGCCGCAGAAGTGGCCCGTTATCCGTTCGACCTGTCCAACACCGGACTGATCCGCGCCACGCTGGTTATGCTGGCTCCTGATCGGGGCCGTTTGCTGACGGTGGCCCATCACAGCGTCTATGACGGCTATTCAATCGGCGTCATGGGGCGTGAAATTGGCATCAGCGCCGCTGCTTTTGCCGCCGGAAAGACGCCGGATCTGCCGGATCTGCCGCTGCAATACGGTGATTTCAGCCTCTGGCAGCAACAATACCTTGCCTCCGGTGTGCTGGAGGAGGATACAGCCTACTGGCGTGACCAGATGAAAGATGCGTCTTACTTCGAACTGCCGACGGATTTCCCCCGTCCCAAGGCCCGCAACACCGAGATTTCCTATCTGAATACCGCCTTGCAGGATGATTTTGCCGAAGCGATGGAACGGGTGGCCAAGGCGAATGGAACCTCGCCCTTTGTAATCGGGGCGGCGGTCGCATCGGCGGCGCTGCACCGTGTGACGGGGGCGGAAGAGGTGCTGTTTGGCACCCCGATTGCAGGCCGCCAGGAGGTGGAACTGGAGCCATTGATCGGCCCGTTCATCAACAATCAGGTGCTGCGCCTGCCCACCCGTGCGACCGAGTCTTTCGAAGACCATGTCGCGCAAACGAAATCCGTTGTCGAAGGTGCGCTGGTGCATCAGAACCTGCCGTTCTCCAAACTGGTAGAACTGGTGAACCCTGTACGCGATGCTTCCCGCGCGCCGCTGATTTCGATGAATTTCAATCTCCAGCATGTGTTCATGCAGGATGAAACCTATGGCGATTTCGCGATGGTCTCTAAGCCGACCTTCACGCCGGGGGCTTCGCGTGATCTGGACATTGTGATCATAGGGCGTCCCACCGGCTGGCGTTTGAATATCGAATATGCGCCAAACCTCTATAAGGCGGAGACGATCAAAGCCCTGTTGGAAATGATCAAGCAAAGCTTTGCCCATGTGTTTGAAACCGGCGCGTTTACATTGGGGAACCTGCCGCTTGTGCAAGGTAATGTACAAGCAGAGGAACGTCCGCCCTTGTCAGAAGATCCGATTGCAGAAACGCTGCAATCCCATCCCTTCGTGGCCCAAGCGGTTACGGCCGATCAGCCGCGCGGGCGGTGGGGCTATGTCACGGCAAATCCATCACCCCTGATGGCGCTGGAAACCCTGCCGCAGATATTGATGCAGCATTTGTCAGCCACGGGCGAAGGCGCAGCCCTTGCCGGTATCAGCGTGCTGGCAGAACTGCCCGACGATCCGTCAGAACTGCCCGTTCCGGCGCAGGTGGTTGCGCTGCCGGACAAAGCAGTGAAGCCGCAGGTTGATCTGGAACAGGGCGTCATTGCCATCTGGCAGGATCTGCTGGAACAGCGCAGCATCCCTTTAGACCGCAGCTTCTTCGAGTTGGGGGGGCATTCCCTGCTGGCGGTGCGCATGGTGTCGCGCATTCGAAAGGAATGGAACGTCAGTCTCGGCGTGGCGGCTGTGTACGAAACTCCGACGGTTTCCGGACTGGTGGCCCGTCTTGCACCGCAGATCGCACCGCAAGCCCAATTGGTGGAAACTGACTGGCGGGTAGAGCCGATCCGCACAGACGGAGAGGGACAGCAGATCATTGCGATTAACGACATCAGCCTGATCCTGAATGCGTCAGAGCATTTCAGCCGGAGCCGTCCCTCGGTCTGTGTGCGTCTGTTTGATGGCAAGCGGGGTATAGACCAGTCCGAACGCAGTTTTCTTGAGATTGCCGCCGAATATGCCAAAGTCATAGAGGCGCATCAGCCGCAAGGCCCGTATCTGCTGTTCGGGGCCTGTGTGCATGGCAACATCGGGCTGGAGGCCGCGCGTATCCTGCAAGCCAAGGGACATGAAATCGCCGGTGTGGTCATCAAGGATTGCTGGGAGCCGGGTTATGCTGCGTCGATCCGTGCCGACAAAAAACAGCGGCGGCGCGAACGCCTCTACGCGCTGGGCAACCGGATACGGCAGGTGCGCAAGGGGCGGATGTCTCTGGCCGCGATGCTGGGCAGTTACCGGATCGTGCGGAAATCCGGTGTGCTGACACTGGCCACCAAGCTCGGGTTGCTGGACCGTGTGCGCGCAACGGATATGACAGCCGAACAGGAAGGCTTCGTCGAGTATATCTCGCAGGCGCGGAACGTGTACCGTCCCGCACCGCTGGACTTTCCGATCCTGCACATCGTGACGCGGATCACACCGACCGGCAAGGGTTTCCTGCCCTCTATCGGATGGGAGAAGATTGCGGGGGACAATCTGCGGACTGTATCAATTGACGATGTTTCTGTCGTCAAGGGGCAGATCAGCGGCACAGGGGAGCTGGCACAAAAAATCGAAAGCTTTGTGGCCCGCTAGACTATGGCAGCTCAGCTTTAAAGGCCGTGTTCAGCGGCGTGAAATGGCAACAGGGCGTTCGTGGCTGAATACCGCAATCGCGCCCACCAGTTCTGGTGCGAAATCAAGATGATGCAAAGTCAGATTTTCTACACAAGACGGATCGGGTGCGTAGCGCAGCAGTTTTGGCGGCGCATCCGGTGTCAGGGTAACGTCAAAACTGTCAAGGTCCACCGAGAGTCCTTCACCATGGGCTTTCAACACCGCTTCCTTGCGGGTCCAGCACCGGAAGAACCCGTCAGCAAAACTCTCAGCCCCTATAGCTGCAAGTTCCTTTCGTTCGGACAGGGAAAAGAACCGTTCCGCAAGGTCGGTTTCCACGGGACGGTAATGCTGGATGTCGAGCCCGAGATCGCGGCCTCTGGTGACGGCAAGCGCAGCGGTGTTCTCGGAATGGCTGAGGTTGAAGAACACTTCCCCCGGAAGAGACGGCTTTCCGTTTGGCCCATAGTCAAACGCAAGTCGGGCTGCGGCGATGCCCGTGTATCGCGCCAGAATATGCCTCAGCGTTGCGCGGCCAACGGCATAGCGGCTCTGGTGCAAGGGCTGCACAAATCTACCGGCGCGCTGCTTTTCTTCGTTGCACAGCACCGACAGGTCAACATCCTGCCGCGCGTCCAGATCCCAGACCCAAAGATCAATATTCACATTCAAACCGGCATTGCCCTGTCGCTTCTGCTGTTCCGGCGACACTGGCATAACTCCCTCCACAGGTCGAGAGGTTCAGGCCTATGTTAAAATCCGTCCTGATCCGGCTGACGTTCTTGTTGTCCTTGCTTGCCGCTGTTCTGGTCCTGACGGAACAGGGCCGTGCCTTTCTGCGGCCTGTAAAGCAGATGCTGGCGTTTCGCGCATTTGCCGCCGGCCTGCCTGTCAGCACTGGCGTGCAGGAATATCAGGTCGTAATGCCCGATGGTGTGACCCTCGCCACGGATGTCTACCTGCCCGAAGGCGGCGCCGCGCAAAAGCCGGTAGTGCTGGTACGGCTTCCTTATGGTAAGCGGGTATACGGCGAAGCACTGCATTGGGTGCGTCTGTTTACTGCTCATGATTACGCTGTTGTGCTGCAGGATATGCGCGGGCGCTACGGCTCTGGCGGGGTGTTCGCGCCATACCCGAACGAACGGGGCGACGGCGCGGCCACACTTGACTGGATTGTCGCGCAAGACTGGGCGTTGCCCCGTGTGGGCACAATAGGATGCTCTGCGCTGGGCGAAGCACAGGTGTTGCTGGCCGCAGAACGCCATCCTGCACACCGCGCGATGATCCCTATGGGGGCCGGCGGCGCAATCGGCACTGCGCAAGGTGCCTATGGTTTTTTCGGGTTTTTTGAAGGGGGTATCCTGAACCTTGCCTCGGGCTTCGGCTGGTTTCAGGGGCAGGGCGGCAAGACAGGCGATCTGATGCACGCACCGCCCGTAGACTACAGGGAAGCGTTGCAGACCCTGCCGGTATCAGAGTCTGTCGCCCGTTACCGCGCGGATGACACGGATTTTGAAGAGTTGTTAAGCGGCTTTGATGATCCTCAGATTCACAAGACTTGGGGATATATCTCGGATCGGGACAGTTTTGATATACCAACCTTGATGGTGGATACGTGGTATGATTACGGTATCGGCTTCAGTTTCCAGTTGTTTGACATGATCCGCAAGAACAGTCCTGAAAGCCGTTTCCTGATCGCCCCCGCGACCCACTGCGATATGGCAGGGCCGCTTTACAGCGGGGCGGTGGGCGATGTGGCGGTGTCTCCGCAGGGAACAACCGATCTGGACGGGATTTACCTTTCATTTATGGATGCGCATCTGAAAGGGCAGGTGAAGCCGTCCCTGCCAACTTTTCAGCCGTATATGCTAAACCGCGACGACTGGCTCGCCACAGAGGTCTGGCCGCCACGGGCCGCCCGCGCGCAGAAACTTTACCTGCGGGGCGAAGCATTAAGCAGCACACCAGACGCGGCACCAGATGATCGAAGCTTCCGCTCCGATCCTGCCGATCCGGTGCCGACCATTGGCGGTGCGATCTGTTGTACGGGCGATCCGGACTCCCGTGCGGGGCCTTTGGATCAATCCCCGCTGGAGGCGCGGGAAGATCTGTTGATCTATACCAGCGAACCATTCGGAAATCCCCTTGATATAGCCGGACCGCTCAAGGCTGTATTACATGTTTCAACCAATGTTCCGGATACGGATCTGGTGGTGCGGCTGACGGATGTGGGGCCGGATGGCCGTTCGATCCTGATACAAGAGGGTGCCTTGCGCCTGCGTTACCGCAACGGCTTTGATGCGCCCGAACTTATGCAGCCGGATCAGGTGTACCGTGCAGAGGTTTCCCTGCGCCATATCGCCTATCGCGTTAAAACCGGTCACAAGTTGCGGCTGCATGTTGCGGGCAGCAGCTTTCCGCGTCTTGCGCGAAACATGAACACCGGCGGGGATCCTTACAGCGAAAGCGCTCCGCAGATGGCACAAATCACACTGCACAGCAGTGCAGGGGCTGAAAGTTTTGTGGAATTGTTTACACTGCCAACGCCCTGAACGCCCCTAACGCGGGGCAAAGCCGAGATCGCTAATATTCCGCGCAATACCTGCCTGAAATGCCGCTTCATCGAAGCGTGCCGCATGGCGGGTCAGTGCCAGCGGGTCCAGTCCGTCAAGTTTCTCTGCCTCGAACGTCTCCACCGCATCGACAAGTCCTTCCACCGAACAGTTCTGGAACAAAAGGCCTGTCTGACGGTCCACCACGGTATCAAGCGCCCCGCCGCGACCATAGGCGATCACGGGGCGGCCCGAGGCCATGACTTCCACCGGAATAATTCCGAAATCCTCTTCGCCCGGAAAGACCAGCGCCTTGCAACGGGCCATATGGTCCTTCAGCACGGGGAAGGGCACCTTGCCCAGAAATGTCACATTGTCTGGTGCCGTGCGGGCCAGCTTTCTCCACGTCTTGTCCGGTCCGCCGATCACCACCAGCGGCTTTTTCAGATGTCGAAAGGCCTCTATCGCAATGTCGGGGCGTTTGTAGGAGGCCAGTTCGCCTGCCCAAAGGTAAAAATCGCCTCTTTTGCTTGTGGAAACCGGTATAAAATCCTCGACAGCCACAGGGGGATGCACAACAGCAGCCTCACGCCGCCAGTATTTGTGGATACGCGCGGCGACGTGATTGGAATTGGCCACGAACCCGTCTACACGCGCCGCACTCGTCACATCCCAGGACCGCAGTCCGTGGGCCAGATGGGGCATCAGCGCCCGCGTGATCGCTCCTGCGCCATTGCGATAGGTGTGATACTGGTCCCAAAGGTAGCGCATAGGCGAATGGCAGTAGCACAAATGGGGTGCCTCCGGTGGCGCGATCACGCCTTTGGCGGGGCCGGCCTCGCTTGAGATGACCAGATCATATCCGGTCAGGTCGATCTCTTCCAAGGCGCGGGGCATGAAGGGCAGGTATTTCTGATACATCCTTGCCGCCATTGGCAGGCGGGAAACAGAGGTCGTTTTGACGGTATGACTGTTGATCAGGTCGCTGATGGTTTCCGGCGTGTAAACATGGGTGAAAATATCCGCCTGCGGGTACATCCGGCACAGGGACTCCAGCACTTTTTCGCCCCCCCGCATCCCCACCAGCCAGTAATGGATGATCGCCACGCGGGGCTGTGACCCGACAGTGTGCAATCGCGCCGGTGCAGACAGGGCTGATGCCGTGCCGCGTGACAGGTCCGACTGTTCGCGCAGCGGTGTAAAAGCGTTATTCTTCATAGGCGTAGCCCCCGACAAATTCTGTGAGATATTCCTTCGGGTCCACCATGTTGAACACCAGACCGCTGGGGCGTGCACGGGCATCCCCGAGCATTCCAAGCGCCTTTTTAACCGCCTGTTTGGGCGTTTCATTCCAGCGCACCACAAATACCAGACTGTCCACCGCGCGCGCCAGCATCAGCCCGTCAGCCACCGCCAGAACCGGCGGCGAGTCGATGATAATCACATCATAACTTTGCTCCAGCAGGTCCATGATTTCTGCCAGCATATCCTGTCCCAGCGCATCTACCGTTTGCGCATGGGCGCCGTTGGAGGTCAGGATGTCAAAGGGCATGTGGGTGTCCGAATAAATCGCCTGCTCCAGATCACAGGCCCGATCCAGATAATCGGACAGGCCGAATTCCATATCCCAGCCGAATTGCGCCGCCAGACCGGAGCGGCGCAAATCGCAATCCACAAGGATTACGGATTTTCCGGTCTTTGCAATCATCGCTGCAAGGTTCAGCGTTGTCGTGGTCTTGCCTTCATCCGGCGTAGAGGATGTCACCAGAATCTTTTGCGTTTTGCCCGCAGGCAATTGCATCAGAACCGAGGTGCGCAACTGGCGGATACGTTCGGCGTATTCGCTGTTGGGCGCGTACATCACGTCCAGATAGCTGTCGACCGGATTGTCCCATTCCCCCGCCTGCAAAGAGGCCAGAACCGGCAGGCCGGTGTCCGCCTCGATGTCATCTTCGCTGCGATAGGCTTTGGACACTAACCCCAGATAGAAAGTTGTGCCAAGACCGACAGCCATGCCAAGCATCGCCCCCAGAACCGCGATCAGTTTGGGTTTCGGGGCAGAAGGCGATCCCGGCACAGTGGCCTGTTCGATGATCCGCGCATCTGCCTTTTGCAACTGTTCCTGACTGCGGGTTTCCGTCAGGCGGTTCAGCAGTTGTTCATAGGCCAGCCGTGCCGAGTTTACCTTGCGTTGCAACTCTTCCTGATCCAGCTCGTTTGTGGAAATCGCAATCATCCGCTGCTGCATCTGTTCCATATTGGACTGGATGGACCGCTCGCGGGCCTGTGCCAGTTGCACCTCGCCCTTCTTCTGCTCGATGATTTTTTCCACTTCGGCGATCATTTCCGCCTCGATCACGTCGATCTGGCTGCGCAAGCGTTTGCGCGACGGGTGTTCGGCATCATAATTGCGCGCCCAGACACCGTCTTCGATGGTCAGTTTGACCCGTTCGGCATTCAGTACTTCCAACTGGGGAGAGGTCAGCAATGTGCCCGCCTTGCGGATGCCCTGTTCGGCCACGATCACTTCCAACTGGTTGAGGCTCGCCTCTGCTATGGTGCGGTCACCTTGGGCTTCGGACAGTTTTGTGGTCAGCTCGAACAACTGCTGGGAGATCGCTTGCAGACTGGTACCATCCGCCGCGAGGTTTTTCATCCGGCTTTCTACCCCTGCAGCCTGTGCCGCTTCCAGTTCGGCACGTAGTATTTTCAGGCGCTCTTCAATCCAGGCAGTGGCCTGTTTGGCAACATTCTGGCGGTTCTCAAGTTGCTGTTCGATATATTTTTCTGCAATCGTCTGGGCCAGCAGCGCCGAGAGTTGCGGGCTTGGCGTTTTCGCGGTGATACCGATGACAAAAGACTTTCCCTCCCGCCGCACGGAGAGGTTTTCGCGAATGACAAAGACCAGTGTTTCTATTCTGGCGCGCAACGCCTGTTCCGGCGTCAGCGGTTCGGGTGTTTTCATCAGCCCGATCCCCCGCGCCACCGCTTTTACGCGGTCCTTCAGGCCGGGCGAAGCATTCGCGGGATCAAGGATAGCAAGAGCGTCAAACCCGATCTCTGTGATAACCTCTTCAATCAGCAGGTTCGATTTGATCACCGCCGCTTCGGAGAGCACAAGCTGGTCGTTAATATCGAGTTCGGAGATGACATCCTCGCCAATCGTCACCTGACTTTTGCGCGGGTCGAGCATGACTTTGGATTGGGCGCTGTACGTAGGCGTGATCTGGGAGACGAGCACATAGGCCAGAACTCCAAACAGCAGCGTTGACAGGATGATAAGATTGCGTCGCCGCCAGATCATGCGGGCAAGCTGCTTCAGGTCAACCATATCCCTGTCATCTGATCCGATCCGCTTCATCGGGAAGAAACCGTCCTCAAATGGGGGCTTGCGATTGTACATGACAATCTCCTACTCGCTAATCAAAACTACTTACGCGGAAACACAGCCTATGGTGTGCCTCCTGAAAGGGGTTGTGTCAAACTTTCCCTTATTTTTAAGGGGTATTGTTGCCTCAAGCCGGCCTAAGGAATAATGCGCTGTGCGATTGTCCCGTTTCGCTCAACAATGGAAGCTGAGGTCTCTTTCGCTTCTTTAAGTGATTCTAAAGCAGCCCCGCGGGCGAGTCCCGTGATCAATCCTGCCAGAACAAAAAAGAAGATCCCCAGATCCGGAGTCGGTAATGTCAGCAGGGCCGAAAGCACCAACGCAAGACAGGCGGTTTTAAGACTGTGTAATATGGCCGTGTCCTGCACTGAACCCTGTCGGATGTGTGCCCGTGACACTCCGCCCAGAAACAGCAGGTAAAGCGAAGTTCCCACGATGCCGATGCTCCCAAGACAGGCCAGAAGCCAGTTTGACGCGCGGATACTGCCAAGACCGGCCCCCATCATGTTTGTATCAAGGAAATTCTGCCAGGCCTGAACGTTCCAGCTCATCCGTTCCACGCCGGACTGGCTGTCCGCCTTGTCAAACAGCACCGTATCCAGAAAATCGCTAACAGGTTCAAGGAATTGGTAGGCTGCAAAGCCCGTCATGGCGAACAGCCAGACCGCAAGCAATAGGATCATGGTCACAACCATCGCCTGTTTGCGCACACGCCCCTTGCGGCTGTCCACCAGTGCAAACAGGCCCATGACAACCAGCAGAGCCACCACAGCAACATATGTGGAAGAAGAGGTCGAACGGAGCAGAACAATCCCCGTTCCGATCAAACAGAGGAGCGCGGTGCGCGAGGGCGGGCCGGAGATCCAGTAACGCAGCCAGAAGCCGAACAGACCCAGCGTATAAAAGCCGAAAGAGGAGGCTTCGGGAAAGCCGCCGATCATCCGCTTCAGCCCCGCCATCTTGTGATCCACCAGCATGGAATAATTCGCCGTGCGGACCGGATCGAGTAATTCTGGTGCTCCGATCGCAAAGGTCAGGATATCCAGCCAGCCGAGCGCGAAGTTCACCACCGTTGCAGCGATCATCGCCTTGAGAACCTTGTTAAAATCCGGCTTGATACGGAACAGTGTCGCCACCGCGAAAAACGCCAGCACATCCAGCATCAAACGAAACAATTGCGTGATGTTACCGGTCGTGGGGCGCAGGAAAACCGAAATGATCTCGGTCTTGTTGTCCGCCCGTGAAATGCCGAAAACTTCCGTCTGATAGGCGAAGAGCCGCGGGAAGATAAGGGTTGCCCCGATACAATAGAGCGTCAGCAGCAGCAGGTAGAAACCGGGTTGTCCGAAACGCATGGTGCCCGCGACCCGCGCCGGACCGTTCGGGCCTGAAAACACCAGTGCAAACAGCACCAAAGCCCCCAGATCTATGATCCCGATAGAGGCCCCGCCGACCGCCGGCATGTTAAAGGCCGCCGCTGCGCCGAAGGGGGACATGATGAAAAACCAGTGCAGGCCCCGTTGCGGCCCCTGTTTCATCAGCATCACCACCAGAAGCAGGGCGAGAAGGGTGCTCGGGACGATCTGCATCTGTGTCAGGCGGCTTTGTAGATTAGGGAGTCGTACATGGACAACAGGCTATCGCCCCAGTCTTGCGGAGTCATCGCGAAAGGGGTCTCATTGGCATAGGCCGTTTCACTGATCCGGCGCAGATCTTCTGCCGGCATGTTTTTCATTTTGGTTAAAGTACGGGTGAAATCGTCGGGATCAAGCACGTCACAAGCCAGTCCCAAACCGCGGCTGGTGATTTCTTCCGCCAGAAATGCTGTGTGGGGCAGGATCACAGGAAGGCCGCTTTGCTGCGCTTCGATTGCGACCATGCCAAAGGGCTCTGCATAAAGACTGGGCATTACAACAGCGCGGGCTTCCTGCAGCAAAACGGCAAGCCGCGGTGCATCGCACCAGCCTTCCTGCCGGACCTCCGGAAACTCGGTCTGCAACATCTGGGACAGCGGCCCTTCGCCAACGGTTACCAGCGGTACTTCTGCCGCTCGGGCGGAATGTGCCAGTTCGATAATGCCCTTGTCCGGCTCCATCCGGCCCACGAAATAAAACGCACTGTTTTCTTCGGCTTTAACCCGCTGTGTGGTGAAAGGGTGAACCGGATTTCGTATTGTTTTCAGTGTCATAGAACCATATCCGAAAGTGGATAACCGCTCTTGCATTTTGGGGTGTATTGCCACCACGGCGCCCCAGTCATGCTTGTCCGTCAGGATGCTGCGAAGTCCGGTCTGTCGCAATACACGCCAGCCTTTGTGAAGGAATGACCGCTTGTCACATTGGGTCGCCAGACAGGACGCACCAAGCGGGGATCGATTACAGGAAATTCGTTTCTGGAAGTCGTAAAACACCCCGTTCGGGCAGGCAAGAAACTGGTCGTGGGAATGGATCACCACACGAGGGGCGACGGGTTTCAAGGCGCTGAAAATACTTGGTGAAAGGATCAGGGACCAAGCGTGTACGTGATAAATCGTACCCGTGGTATCTTTGTCGCGGATCAATTGCTCCAGCGCGGATTTTGCCCGCGTATTGTACAGACCGCTTGACATAGCCTGCAGTTTTCCCTGCTCCAGCAATGGCTTGCCGCCTACAGAGACAATTTCGACACCCGGATCGGCAATCGCTGTATGACGGGCATCATCGCCGCAAAACAGGGTGACAGGCACGTCCCGTGCGCGGAACAGTTTCGCGGACAGCAGGGCCAGTGCTGTCGCTCCGCCCCGAGCAAGGCTGAAGTCATTAATGATAACCACCCGCGTGCACTTCATGAACTGTTTACCTTTGGTATATACGAATAAATTTCATTCCGATTAGGTGGCAAAAAAGGCGGAATTAAGAGGGTATTTTGACATTCCCGCTGCGGGAACGTGACTGTGATATTTCTATTCTGCGGTCAACAATCTGGACTGGTCGGGGATTTCACCTGAAAGCCTGATCCGGTGCTCTGTATAATCGCCCCAAGGATTGCCGTTCGGCCCGATAACAAACCGTAGCCTGTCACCGCTGTCCAGCAGGATGTGTTGGTTTCTGATGTGCAGACTGTCGGTAATTTCCCGTTCCATCACAAGGGTTTCGTTGTGAAAGATCGTCAACCGTATACCGTCCTCGCTCCTCTCGCTGACCTTCCATTGCGCATCAATTGCGACCGGCCCGCTTTGGGGGGCGGTGTAGCTCTGAACCACAGTCACGTCTTTTCCATCCTTCTGGGTCGGCACTAGGAACTCCGCCGTCAGTCGCAGATCGGGAAAGTCGGCGTGTCCGAGGTAGGGCACCCAAGGCACGCCCTGTCGTTCCTGCCCCGGCATGGTTTGCAACGGGCGCTCGGTTCTATCAAACAGAATACTATTCTGCCAGTCTGTCTGATCAGGTGCAGAACCGGACAGAGGAAACTCCAGCTGGTGGTAACTGTCCGCGCGCAGGGGTTGCGGGGCGAAATACAGGTCGCGCGTCGGGTCGATCGGATGTTCCGATAGAAAGATCAGTGGTTCAGTTGCAGAAAGGGCCAGTTCGTCCTGATCCACGGCCAGCCCTGTTGCGGTAAAAGCTGAAAGTGATGGTGAAACCCGAAGCGTGCGAGGTTCCCCCCAGATCACCAGCTTGCGCCGGTCAAACAGGCAGCCATAGGTGAAAGGGTCCGGATTGAAAGCTTCTACCGGCAGTCCTGCAAATTCTAATTGTGCGAATTTGTAGGCAAGTCCTGTTTGTGTGGGGGCACCCGCGTCATCCACGACCGGAACCAGCCCGTCGCCCCGTGGGTGCATGGGATACCAGACGGCCCGATCAACACCCGACAGCGCCATCTGGCAGTAATTGCGCAGCAGGAAGCCGGGTGCGCGGGCGGCGTTAAGGGTGCCGAACTCGGTAACTTCGATGGGAACTGATTTTGCTTCCGGAAGGCGGCGTAATACATTGATCTGGCGCAGTAAATGTTCCGGCGGGGTGTCGTAGGTGTGAAGCGCGAGCGCATCTGTATAGGCCGCTGCCCCCTTGTCATACGTCATCGCCAGATACCCCACGGGAATGGAATGTACTCCGCCGCCAACAATGCGGATGTCAGGGTTTACCGCCTTAACCTGTCTGTACACGGATTTCAGCAAGGCCACGAAATAACCCGCTCTGGCCTCAAGATCGGGCGTGCGCACGGGACCACTGACAAAATCGTTGCCGTTAAATTCGTTCCCTACTTCAACAGAGCGGATATTGGAATATTGCGCCACGGTTCGGGCGGCGTAGGTTCCGAATGCGGCTACGGCTGCCTCTGTATATGCCGTATCACCGCCGTCATATGCAGGATGAAAGGCGTTTACGAACAGGCTCATGTCCAGATCGCGGGCGCGCAGGATTCCGGGGAAAGCGGCCCTCCAACTGCGGAAATCGAACCTGCCTCCTTCCTTTTCCACCACGTTCCAGTGGACGGTATCGCGAAAATCCAGAACGGGGATTGCAGCGGTGCCATCCAGAATGTCCGGTCGCCAGCCCTGACTGAAATTGGCAGCGACTGCAAGGCTGGGGCCAACTTTGGGTTGTGCGAGGCCTTGGCTGCCCCAAACCCCCAGAACCAGCGCCACAGCCAGCCGCATTATTCGATACATCGCCTGTCCCCCGAAATGAATCGTCCCAAAATTCGATTGTAAGCCGCAAAAGCGCAGTGAACCGTGTTTGCGTAAAATATCCCGTTTTTTACGATTTATATCAAAATATTGGTTAAAATTGGGCTGTTTTCATTTTTTATCGACTTTGTTTGGCCGCAATTCCGCCCATTTTATCCGGCATTTCCTGCGTGTGGATCCGGTGTCTGTTATGCCCGTTGTCCATAGCGGTTTAACTGTCGGGCGCTGTTTGCGGCAGGTGAGTGTAGTATAGGGATTTGAGTGCGATGACTTCCGAAGTGAACATGATCAACTTGCAGGTGATCGCTGCAGATCAGATCGCTATTGACCGGGCGACGATCGACAAGGCTACCGGAAAATCCGTTTACGAACTGAATGTCGCGCAAAATTCGAAACATTACACCTGGCAGAGCGAATACCAGACGATCCCGATGGGTATGGACGGTGCACCCCGCCAGTTTGCACAAAAACTGCGGGAATCCCTGCCGGAAGTGAATAACCTGCGGATGTTGTTTAACGAGTTCTCTTTTGACCGGAACGGTGATCTGCATCCCGAATATGAAGCTTTCCTTGACGAAGCGGTGAAGCAGGGGTTCGAGATCACTTTCGTTCTGGGCAGTGGCGATGCGCAAAACATCGGAAACGGCGGTTCGCCTTGGGGACACGAAAGCCTGACCAATGCGCAAGCCTACGAAACGTTGGAAGAAAACTTCAAGGATTTGAAATCCGGCTGGTCATCGCTGCTGGACTGGCTGGACGGGCAACCCGAGATTGCAAAGGCGGTTTACGGGTTGGAACTGGCCAATGAGCCGGCAGGGTATCGCCGCAGTGTTCAGGAAAACGGCAGCGGTGACGGATATGTCTATGCCGATTTCGTAAAACTTTACGCGGATCATATGATCGAACTGTCCGATATGATACAGGCGCGAAGCGATGCGCGTGTTCTGGTTGGGGGGTGGGGCTACTCCGGTGACTTTTCCACGCTTTCAAAGACTGTGGTGAATGACAAAACCGGTCTGACAGCGCTGGATTATATCTCCAAATCGGTCGGTGACGCGCTGATCTGGTCTGCCCATCTCTACCCCGGATGGGTTGGCACAAACGCTGCAACCTCCACCGAAGAGCTGACCGATATGTTGGAGGAGCATTTTGCACTGCTTGAAGGCAGTGACGTGCTGATTACCGAAACAAATGCGACCGGCGTCGTCGATGATTTTGCGGGCGGCAACAATGTGGTCGATCTGTTTGTCACCATGTACGAATGGTTCGCCAGCAACGACATCGGCATCGGCTGGTTTCCGGGCGCCGAAGCCGGTGGGTCCAATTTCGTTGTGATTGATCAGGACGGATCGCTGCGCTTTTTGCACCAGCACTCTTACGCTCACGGGATGAACGCGTTCTCGCAAGGAGAAACCGTTAAGGCGCTGGCCGGAGACGACCGGATCAACGCGAACCTGATAGAAGGACGCCTGCGCAACGAAACTTACGAAAGCGATTACGCGGAAGCCGCTTTTGACACGGAAGAACTGCTCGGCCTTGCTTTCGGTTATCAAGGGGATGACAAACTGATCGGCACAAAACTGTCGAATGATTTCCTTTATGGCGGTTTTGGGAATGATTCACTGATCGGTAAGGCCGGAGACGACTTTCTGTTCGGTCAGCAGGGAAATGATGTTCTTACGGCCTCTAACGGGGTGAACCATATGTTTGGCGGCTCCGGCAATGACCGGTTGATCGGCGGCCGCAGCTATGACCAGTTTCACGGCGGGGCGGGGAACGATGTTTTTGTCACCGATGGTAAAGGGCAGGATGTCATCACTGACTTCAATTCGGCAGAAGACCGGATTGATTTGGCGGGCGCTCTGTCCGGCTGGGCCGGGATTTCCGCGAACCTGTCCAAAGTCGATGCAGACGGGGACGGTGGACGCGATGATATAGAGATTTCGCTAGGGGGGCGTAAGTCACTGACGCTGCTGGATGTTTCTACCTCGCAGCTTTCTGCAGAGCATTTTATCGGTGCAAAGCCTGCCGACGGGATCATTTCGGGAACGACCAGCGATGATCTGATCGGAAATGGCGGTTATGAAGATTCCCAGGGCGAAGCCGTAAGCCGCGGCGATGACATCGTCTTCGGGCTGAGCGGTGACGACACGATCTACGGCTACAAGGGCAACGACGAAATCTACGGGGGGCAAGGCGATGATATCATTGCCTCGGGCTCCGGCAGTGATGTTGTTGAAGGTGCCAAAGGTGGTGACCTGTTGAATGGCGGCGGGGGCGGCGACATCCTGTTTGGTGGAAACGGGGCCGACAAGCTGTTTGGCGGCAGGGGCGCTGACAGGCTTGAAGGCGGCGCGGGCAACGACGTTCTGAAAGGCGGCGGCGGGGCAGACAGCTTCGTGTTCTCGGGTGGCGGCGGTCGGGATGTTGTTAAGGATTTCAAAGTCCTGAAAGATGAAGTTCACCTTACCGGAGTGGATTCCTACAAGCTTCGGGAAACGTCAAGCGGTGTGGAAATCAGCTATGACGCCACAGATTCTTTGCTTCTGAAGGGGGTGTTTGTTGACACAGACGCCGATCTGAAACGGCTTGAGGATGCCATTTATCTCGATCTCGGTTAACTGACCGCAGCGCGGATCGACGTTTGAATCTACGAAAAACTTGCCCGCTTCCAAGCAAGGGCTATTATGGAAACATAGACCGAAAGGAAATGTTTTCATGGATTTTAGCACCCTTACCAAGACGTCCCTGCGTTCTGCAATCTTCGGACTGGCCTTTGGTGCCGCCGCTCCGGCGATGGCTGCCTCTTGTGGGAATACCAGTGCCGGCTTTAATGCGTGGAAGGCCGAGTTCGCGCGGGAAGCGCAGCAAGCCGGTGTAAAGCAGCGCGGTTTGCAGGCGCTGGCGTCTGCACAATATGCCAGTTCTACAATCGCAGCGGACCGGAACCAGAAATCCTTTCGCTACTCTCTGGACAAGTTCATGAAAATTCGCGGGGCTGATACGATTGTCAGTCAGGGGCGCCGCCGGAAGGCCTCCAATCCGCAGGTGTTTTCCGCGCTGGAGCGGATTTACGGCGTGCCTGCCGGAGTTATCATTGCCATCCATGGAATGGAAACCGGTTTCGGCGGGTTTATGGGGAAATCAAATGTGGTATCTGCGATCACCACACTGACCTATGATTGTCGCCGGTCCGAGTTTTTCAAGCCTCATGCCATCGGTGCGTTAAAGCTGGTGGATCGCGGTGCGATTACGGCCAATACCAAAGGGGCCAAACACGGTGAGTTGGGCCATACCCAGTTCTTGCCCGGTAATGCGCTGACCTATGGTGTGGACGGCAACGGCGACGGGCGCGTTGATTTTTATAACCAGACCGATGCGCTGGCCTCCACCGCGAATTTCCTGCGTCAGAAAGGCTGGCGGCCGGGGCAGGGGTATCAGCCCGGCCAGCCCAATTTTGCTGTGATCAAACAGTGGAATGCAGCAACTGTCTATCAGCAGGCCATCGCGATCATGGCGGCGCGGATCGACCAATAGGGGCCTCGCTCAAGATCGGGTGAACCGCTCTGGCCCTGCACTTCCTGTTACGCTAAGACGCGAACAGGACAAAGGACAGCTATCATGAGCGATTTTCGCGACGCGGCACAGCGGGCCTGCGCAGGGATGCGTAGCCTGTTTGCACAGACCCCCTTGCAGCATAACGCGCATTTATCTGCAAAATTCGAGGCAGAGATTTATCTCAAGCGGGAAGATCTCTCACCTGTGCGATCCTATAAAATTCGCGGTGCGTTCAATGCTTTGAACAAGGCGCTGGAGCTAAATCCCGATCAAAAGACCTTTGTCTGTGCCAGTGCGGGGAACCACGCGCAGGGCATGGCGTTTGTTTGTAACCACTTCAATGTGCAGGGCGTGATCTTCATGCCCGTCACAACACCTGCGCAAAAGATTGAAAAGACGCGTATTTTCGGCGGTGACAACGTGGAAATCATTCTCAGCGGGGATTATTTCGACGATACACTGGCCCAAGCCCAAGCCTATTGCGCGGAAAAATCCGCCCGTTTCCTGTCACCGTTTGACGATGATGATGTCATCGAAGGTCAGGCGTCTGTTGCGGTGGAAATCGAAGAGGAAATGACCGTGCGCCCCGATCTGGTTGTGCTGCCTGTCGGGGGCGGGGGGCTTTCTGCGGGGATCACCCGCTATTACCGGGAACAACCGGACGCGCCGGAACTGATCTTCACCGAACCGGCTGGCGGGGCGAGCCTGAAGGCCGCTTTGCAGCAGGGGGTGCAAGTGACCTTGCCAAAGGTGAACAATTTCGTGGACGGGGCCGCCGTTGCACGGATTGGCGATCGCAACTTTGAGGCGTTAAAACACTCTTCGCCGGATCAGGTTTATCCCGTGTCAGAGGACCGGCTTTGCACAACGATGATCGAGATGCTGAACATCGAAGGGATCGTTCTGGAGCCTGCGGGGGCGTTATCCATTGACGTGCTGGCCGATATTGCCGACCAGATCAAAGGCAAAACGGTGGTCTGTGTGACCTCCGGTGGCAATTTTGATTTCGAACGGTTGCCAGAGGTGAAGGAGCGGGCGCAGAAGTTCCTTGGCCTGAAGAAGTATTTCATCCTCCGCTTGCCCCAACGGCCCGGAGCGTTGAAGGATTTCCTCGGCCTGCTTGGCCCGAAGGACGATATTGCCCGCTTTGAATACCTCAAGAAATCCGCGCGCAACTTCGGAACGGTGATGATCGGGATTGAAACCGACGATCCCGAAAACTTCATCGCGCTGGACCGGCGTATCAATGCAGCAGGGTTTGATTTGCGGGACATCACCAATGACGCCGCGATTGCAGAGTTTCTGATTTGATGCAGGACCTGTTGGGCCGGTGTATCCGCGCAGCAATTCGGTTTTCAAGTATTCAGATGGTGCGTTTCCCGCGGAAACCTTGGCTGGAAGGGCCCTTCCGTCCGACGTGAAAAAACTGTGGCAAAATTGTGTCGTTGGCATAGATTAGCTTTTACCCGCGCGCTATCCAACTCTGTATCAAGGAATAATTCGATTACACCTGAAAAACATCCCGATGAAGAACAGCGCCTGGAGACACTTCAGGAATACGAGGTGCTTGATACAGAGGCAGAAGTTGATTTCGATGATATCGTCGAGCTGGCATCCAGTATTTGTGATGTTCCGGTTTCATTGATCAGTCTTGTGGATGAAAACCGCCAGTGGTTCAAAGCCAGGGTCGGTTTTGCACCGGAAGAAACGCCTCTTGATCAGTCGGTCTGCGCGCACGCCATTCTTGAGCAGGATTTTCTGGAAGTCGAAGATATGTCTGCTGACGGGCGCACGGTGGACAATCCCCTGCATGTCAGAGATCCGAGGGTGAACTTTTATGCCGGTGCCAATCTGGTCGCGCCGAACGGGATGCCGATCGGAACGCTTTGTGTGCTGGATACAAAGCCCCGCAAGCTGACGGAGTTTCAGAAAAAGGCGTTGCAGACCCTTTCGAAACAGGTTGTGACCCAGTTGGAACTACGCAAGCGCCTGCGCACAGAGGCGGCTTTGCGCAGCGAAATGGACCACCGCGTCAAGAATTCGCTTCAGACCATCGCCTCGATCACGCGGGTGGCGTCCCGCAAGATTACCGATCCTGACTCCCTTGATGTGTTGCGCCTGATCGAGCGGAGGATCGGTTCGGTTGCATCCCTTCATAGCGAGCTGATGGGGCGCGAAGGCAGCAACAGTCTGGAGGCGCGGGGCTATCTTGAAAAGGTGGGCAGGTTGCTCAGGGACGTTGCGCCTGATCATGTGGCCGTGAAGGTGCAAAGCGTGGAAACACCGCTCGTTTCCCGGAAAGCATCGGCTATTGGCATGATCGCCAGCGAGTTTCTTGCGAATTCGATCAAACATGCCTTTCCGGATAATCGTTCGGGGCAGGTCGATATCATTCTGGAACGTGTAAACGACAGCCGTTTAAAGCTGATTTGTCGTGATGATGGCGTTGGCCGGAAAAATCCGACAGCGACCGAGACACGGGATACGGGACTTGGCGAAATGCTTATGTCAGCCGCCGCTGCGCAATTGGGTGGCAAGCTGCAAGAGTCCGCCGGTGTCAGTGGAACAGCGCTTTGCGTGGAATTTGACGGTTGATACCGATGCGGTTCAGTCGGAGCAAAGACGACCCAGCATAAAAAAACGCCCGCAAGTCAGACCTGCGGGCGTTCGAAACCAATAGGACAGTCCATGCCGCCCAAGCGATTCAGTTTTGCATCGCCAGTTGGCCAGCAGAGGATTTACCATCGCGGCCTTGTTCGATTTCATATGTTACTTTGTCGTTGTCGTTCAGGCCGGACAGACCTGCGCGCTCAACGGCAGAAATGTGTACAAACACATCTGCGCCACCGGCTTCAGGCTCGATAAAGCCAAAACCTTTAGTTGCGTTAAACCATTTTACGGTGCCATTAGCCATCGTAATTCTCCTAAATATGTACCACCCACAGAATGTGGTGGCTTGGTGCAGACGGGTCTCAGATCGGTACCGGCGACTGCAACAAAGAAGAAGAACGGAACGTGTGTGAAAGACGGCTCACAAGATGCTTATGCCACAAAGTTGCCCGCGAGGGAAGCGAATAAACTGCAGCTCCTTTTGTCGGAGGATTCCCGCCGGTTGTTTTGGTGCCGGCAGTCCATTGCAAAAAAAATCGGGAACCTTTGAGCAGGGCGCACGTTACCTCGCTGTAGCAGAAAAATTGCAACAACGAAGGAAATGAAATGACACGCACATTCGCTAAAGCCGCCACCGCAGCCCTGATCGCAACATCCCTGCCATTTGCAGCCTCTGCCAATGAAGGGACAGCGGATGAGTCCGCGAGGACCGAACTGCAAGCCCCGTTGAACTGGGATAACAAAGTTCAAGTCGGAGAGCTGACTTGTGCGCAGGAAGACCGCGAAAACCTGATCGTTTTCTCCAAAGCAAAGTTTGATTGTTCCTATACTTCCGCTGACACAGGGAATGTTGAACATTACACAGGCACAGCGACCAAAGTTGGCGTCGATCTGACTGCCGAAAAAGTGGAAACCATGGTATGGTACGTCTTTGCCCCGACATCCGGTCTTGAGGCAGGTGGTCTGGAAGGCAACTTCGTAGGTGCAACAGCCGATGCCACTCTGGGTGCTGGTGGCGGTGGCCACGTTCTGATCGGTGGTCTGGACCGTTCCTTTGCACTACAACCGGCAGCCTTTTCCGGCACAACCGGTATCGGCGCCTCCATCGGTGTTGAAAAATTCAACCTTGATTACGACGGCTGATATTCCGGCCGTTTGACCGGACCCTCCCCGAAGCCCGCAGTGCAATGCTGCGGGCTTTTGCCGTGGCGCAACGTTATTCGCGGCAGGGTCTTAAAGCGGGCGCAAATTTCTGGCCAGTCGGGAAGCGGGGATGTTACACACGCTGTGCTGCCGGATGCTGCGGCGAACTGTGACCAACCGAGGACCCTATGGCGCTAGACCCAGAAACTTTCGACCTGTTGAAATCCACGCTGCAACGTTTTGTTCGCGAACGACTGGTGCCCCGTGAAGACGAGGTCGCAGAGACCAATACGATCCCGGAAGACATCCGCGCGGAGATGCGCGAACTGGGGCTATTCGGTCTTTCTATTCCCGAAGCCTTTGGCGGGTTGGGCCTTGATATGGAAGAAGAGGTCAATCTGGCCTTCGAGTTGGGTAAAACCTCTCCCGCGTTCCGTTCGCTGCTCGGGACCAACAACGGGATTGGCTCTCAGGGGTTGATCATGGACGGGACGGAAGCACAGAAGCAGCACTATCTGCCCAAATTGGCCAGCGGCGAAATGATCGCCTCTTTCGCCCTGACCGAAGCGGAGGCCGGTTCGGATGCCCGCTCCCTGCGCACCACGGCCAGACGGGACGGGGATGATTTCATTCTGAATGGGACCAAGCGGTATATTACCAATGCGCCCCATGCCGGATTGTTCACCGTCTTTGCCCGCACCCAAGACCCGGATAACCCCGAGGGCAGCATCACCGCCTTTCTGGTTGAAGCCGGCACGCCGGGCCTGAGTATCGGGCCTGTGGATAAAAAGATGGGCCAGCAGGGATCGCTGACCAGTGATGTAATCTTTGAGGACTGCCGCGTGCCTGCCTCTGCAGTGCTGGGTGAAAAAACAGGGCAGGGGTTTCGCACCGCTATGAAGGTGCTGGATCGCGGGCGGCTGCATATTTCAGCGGTTTGCGTCGGGGCGGCAGAGCGGTTGATCGCGGACAGTTTGGATTACGCGATGGAACGCAAGCAGTTCGGCCAGCCGATCGCCGAATTCCAGCTGGTTCAGGCCATGCTGGCCGACAGCCGTGCAGAGGCGTTTGCCGCCCGTTGTATGGTGCTGGAAACCGCCCGCGCCAAGGACCGCGCGGAAGTGGTGACCACAGATGCGGCCTGTTGCAAGATGTATGCCAGTGAAATGGTCGGGCGGGTTGCGGATCGTGCAGTTCAGATCCACGGTGGCGCCGGCTATATGTCCGAATATGCCATTGAACGGTTCTACCGCGATGTGCGGTTGTTCCGGATCTATGAGGGCACGACCCAGATCCAGCAGCTTGTAATCGCGCGCAATATGATCAAACAGCGTAAGTCAGAGCTGTGACCGATAAGGCGGGGGCATTCTGCCCCCGCGCCCCCTGAGGATATTTTTCCCAAAAAGAGCGTTTGGGGCTTAGCTGTCCCCGATCGTCCAGTCGCGGCCTTTGGTGCCGAATAATTCATAGCCGTCGTCTTTGACGCAAAGCGTGTCTTCCAGTTTAATAAAGCCTCTTCTGGGGTGGAGCATGGTGGTCTCTACCGACAGGATCATATTGCTGCGCAATGGTTTATCCGCGTCACGGTTTTCATAGGCGACAGGGTGGTTTGTCATCAGGAACGGTGCTTCGTGGCTGATTAGCCCCATGCCGTGTGCAAAGAAATCAGTGTGGGCGGCGTTCTTTTGGGTGCAGCGGCAGGCTTCTCCGGCGGCGATCACCTCTGCCCCTGTTGCGCCCGCGCGGATTTTGGCGAAGGCGGCCTGTTGGGTTTCTTCCACCTCGGCCAGAAGATCCTGAAGTTCGCTGTCCGGATCGCCCAGCACCCCCATACGGCAGATGTCTCCGATGTAACCCTGCAAGTTGCCGCCGGAATCAATCGACAGTACTTCGCCTTCTGCCCATGTCTGGTTCGACGCCGCGCGATTGTGGCTGCTGCCAAGGGTCAGCAGGCAGTATTCAAACATCAGCCCGCGCCGCGTTTCCTCCTGCCGCAGACGTTCGATAATCTCGAACTTGCTGTCTCCGGCTTTGGCACCGCGAATGGTGGCTTGCATCGCATCGGTGATGGACTCCGATGCCTGCCGCAGCAGCTTCAGCTCCCGTTCTGTTTTGACCGCCCGCAGTTCTTCCAGAACGCCCGTCGCGTCATGCAGAGTGGCCTGCGGCATGTCCTGCGCGATTTGCGCGGCGGCGTTCATTGGCAGAAAAGAAGGTTCGACACCGATCCGCCCTGCGCTGACGCCCATTCGCGCCAGATGCTCCAGCGCCTGTTGTGTGGAATCCACGCTGGTCCATGACATTGTATAAATGTGCTCGGGCCAGAAAGGGTGGTTCTCGTTCTCGCCGCCTTCCATCCTGTTGCCCACATAGGCGGTCTTGTCGACGGCGCCCTTGATGTAAACAAGTACCGGCAGATAGCGGCTGTGGCCGATTGCATCCATGGCAGAGAAAAAGATGAACTGATACCCACCGAGCAGGTAGCGGACATTGTGTTTTGACGTGATGAGCAGTGCATCAAGCCCTGCATCATCCATCAGGTCGTCAAGATGGGAAAAACTGTAATCCAGATCGGGTTTCGTCATGTCAGCCTGCCTTGAGTTCTTCTTTCGGGATGATGCGGAAATCCGGCGCGTCCCGCAGCATTTTTTCGGGTCCGGTGGGGGAATAGACCACAAACAGTTGCATTGGCACGTCGCCGGTGTTGAGCGTGGAATGAAAGCGGCTGTCGGGCACGAAGATTGTACAACCTGCGTTGACCTCGCGGGTGTCGGGCTGGCCGCTTTCGTCTTCAACCATCTGTTCGCCGGTGCCGCTGATCACAAATATGATCTCTTCTGCGCCGGGGTGGTTGTGGCGGGAATGGCCCTGTCCGGGTGGCACAAAGACAACGCCAGCGGAGAATTGCGACGCGCCGTTCACTTCCGGTGCGGTGGTCAGTGCCAGACGTCCCCAGTCAAACCCGAAGTTGTCCACGTCATCGGGATAGGTGAAATATTTGTCGGTTTCGCTCATGTGAGTTATCCTTTTGGTGTAATGTCGATGGATTTGAAATCTTTGATCTGGTCGCGGATGGCGGTTTCCGCTGGCAGGCGTTCCGCGCTGCTGGCACCGTAGAACCCGTGGCAGCGGTCGCAGTGATTCAGCACATAGGCGGCATCATCGGGCATGCTGATCGGTCCGCCGTGGCACAGGATGATAGCATCCTCGCGTACAGAGTGGGCTGCAGCGGCAATGGCATCTATTTCGGCCACGCAGTCATCCATTGATTTGGCTGAAGTGGCCCCGATCGCGCCCCCCGTTGTTACCCCCATATGGGCCACGATGATGTCTGCGCCGGCCTTGGTCATGGCGATGGCTTCGTCGGGGGTGAACACATAAGGGGTGGTCAGCAGGTCTGCCTCATGGGCCTGCCGGATCATATCCACTTCCAGCCCGTAGCCCATTCCGGTTTCCTCAAAGCTCTGGCGCATCATGCCGTCAAACAGACCGATGGTGGGGAAGTTCTGCACCCCGGAAAAGCCCATGGCCTTCAGTTCGGCCAGAAACTGCGGCATCAATATGAAGGGATCGGTTCCGTTTACGCCCGCCAGAACCGGCGTTTGTTTAACGACGGGGAGCACTTCGACCGCCATTTCCTTCACGATTTCATTGGCATTGCCATAAGCAAGCAATCCCGCCGCCGAACCGCGCCCCGCCATGCGGTAGCGGCCCGAATTATAGATGATAATCAGATCGATGCCGCCGGCTTCTTCGGATTTGGCCGACAAGCCGGTACCGGCCCCGCCACCGATGATGGGGCGGTTTTCTGCGATCATCCTGTTGAAATTTTCAAGAATACTGGTGCGGTCAATATAGGGCATGGGTTAGTGGTCCTGTTGCAGGGATTGAAAAGCGTCAACGGCAGCGGCCGGGAATGCCGGATCATTGATATGGTGGGGCAAGCGGATGAGCTTGCGCTGCGCGGTTTGTTTGAGTTTGGCTTCCAGAGTGTCGAATAGTGCGGCGCTGGCCTCGGGGTGGTGGAACGGTCCATCTTTGATGTCGAGCGCGGAAACTCCGCCTTCGGGGATCAGCAATGTCACCGGCCCGCGGCATTTGTTGAGCTTGGCCGCGATCCACGCGCCGATTTGCGCGTTTTCGTCCGGCGTGGTGCGCATCAGGGTGACATTTGCGTTGTGGTTGTAAAACTGCCTGTCTGCGAAACGCTCCGGAACGGTTTCGGGTGCCCAGAAGTTCACCATATCCACCGCACCGGGTGCGCCGACCCAAGGCTTTCGGGCGCGGGCCACGGCGTCAAGCCGCGCTGCACCGGAAGGGAGAACGCCGCCCAAGAGTTCGTCGGCTATTTCCGTCAGGGTCATATCCATCACCCCGCACAGATAGCCGCTGTCGAGCAAGCTTTCTAATGTCCGCCCGCCGGTGCCGGTGGCGTGAAAAACGACGCAATCGTAATCCTGCTTCATCTGCGCGGTGATCTGTGTGACGCAAGGGGTGGTGACGCCAAACATGGAAAGACCGAGCGACGGCTTTTCGACAATCGGGCGCAGGTAGGGGCTTGCCGTCATTCCAAGCAGGGCTTGTGCTGCATTGTGCAGGATGTTCCGGCTGAGCCGGTTCAGTCCGGCAAGATCGGTGACGGAGGGGATGACGATCGTGTCGGAACTGCCGATATAGGGGGCCATATCACCGGAAGCCAGCGTGCTGACAAGAATTTTCGGAAGGCCGTAGGGCAGGGCGCGCAGCCCTTCGCAGACCATCGCACTGCCACCACCGCCGCCGATCCCGATAATCGCGCTGATATCTTTCTGTCGTGTCGAACAGAATCGGGCGAAAGCTTCCCCCATGGCGTGAACCGCATGGCCACGGTCGCTGCCATCCAGAACGTAATCCGCGCCCTTCGGGTGGCAGGCCGCCACATCACGGGCAGAGACATCGGCCTTATCTGTTTCGGGGCGGGTGGAGAGATCCACAGTCACAACAGGCAGAACACCGCGCCTAAGCAGAACGGCAAGATAATCGAGTTCTTCGGACTTCGTGTCGAAAGTTCCGGCTAGATAAAGTTTGGACACTTGAAACCCTCCCGTTTCAACCGTGAATAGTTCTTGCAAGGCACGCGCCCGTTACGCGTGTCTTCTTCCCTGTGAATCCAATCTGGTCCGGCCAGAATGGGCAAAATCGGAGCGAGTCGTAAAGCCCTATTTTTTGAGAAGCTCCGTGATGGGAGCAGTTTGATATTGTATTTTTCAAATAAAATATAGGTATTTTACCGTGTTTCGAGCCGGATTTGCTGCCAGGGGTGATCAAAAACAATTTCTTGACTTGATCCCTTAACTGGTATTACCAAAAGTAACACAGGAGACGAATACCTCTGTTTGTTGCCGGTACATGGGAGTGCGGCGGAACAGGGCGAATGGAGAATTAAGGCCGGCAGCAGAAAAGCCGGACGAAACTGCATATTTGGGAGGAAAACTTATGAAACATAAAATCAGTGGAATGTTGGCGGGGGCTGCGCTTTCGGCCTTGATGGCGACATCTGCCGCAGCGGAAGATCTTGTGATCTTCTGGGCCGAGTGGGATCCTGCGAACTTCCTGCAAGAACTTGTCAATGAGTATGAAGAGGAAACCGGCATTTCGGTGACCGTGGAAACGACGCCATGGGCAGATTTTCAGACCAAGGCTTTCACCGAATTCAACGCCCGTGGCAGTGCCTATGACATGATCGTGGGGGACAGTCAGTGGCTGGGCGCGGCCTCCGAAGGCGGCCATTACGTCGATCTGACGGATTTCTTCAAAGAGCATAATCTGGGTGAAGTGATGGCGCCGGCAACGGTGAAATACTATGCCGAATATCCCGGAAACTCTGGCAAATACTGGGCCATTCCTGCCGAAGGCGATGCTGTCGGCTGGTCTTACCGCAAGGACTGGTTCGAGGATCCGGCTGAAATGGAAGCCTTCAAAGCCAAATACGGCTATGATCTTGCCCCGCCGAAAACATGGGCTGAACTGACCGATATTGCCGAATTCTTCCACCGCCCCGATGAGGACCGCTACGGTATCGCGATCTATACTGACAACAGCTATGACGCGATGGTTATGGGGGTCGAAAACGCGATCTTCTCTTACGGTGCGGAACTGGGAAACTTCGAAACTTATGAGGTTGACGGTTATGTGAACAGCGACAAAGCGGTTGCTGCGCTGGAGAACTACAAGAAGTTGTACAGCTATACACCTCCGGGTTGGGCCAAAACATTCTTTGTAGAAAACAATCAGGCGATCACCGAGGGCCTTGTGGCCATGTCGATGAACTATTTCGCCTTTTTCCCAGCATTGCTGAACGAGGCAACAAACCCCCATGCCGCCAACACCGGCTTTTTCGCCAATCCGGCCGGACCGGACGGCGACCAGTTTGCGGCCCTTGGCGGTCAGGGCATTTCGGTCGTGAAATACTCTGAAAATCAGGACATGGCGATGGATTTCCTTGAATGGTTCATCAAGGACGAAACCCAGAAACGCTGGGCCGAACTTGGCGGCTACACTGCCAGTGCTGCGGTTCTGGAATCCGAAGAGTTCCGCAAGGCGACCCCATATAACGAGGCGTTTTACCAGACCATGTTCAAGGTAAAGGACTTCTGGGCGGTTCCTGAATTTGCGGAACTGCTGACCTCTGCCAACCAGCGTCTTTATCCGTTCATCGTGGGTGATGAAGGCACAGCCAAAGAAACACTGGATGCGCTGGCGGCGGATTGGGAAGCCACCTTCAAGAAATACGGTCGCGGCCAGTAAATCCGCGTCCCTGTCAAAGGATGAACGGGGGCGCTGCGGCGCCCCTTGTCACCAGACCCCCAACCATTTGATGAGAACGAGCGAAGAAGGAACGCCCCGTGCCGACGAATAATATGACCCGGCTTGACCCGAACTCTCAGGCGGCCTCCAGAGGGCTTAGCGATCTGTCGATCCGCAACCTGTTTATAATTCCGACAATCGCCTTTCTGATTATATTTAATATCTTCCCGCTGCTGTATTCGCTTGGCTATTCCTTTACGGATTTCCGCGCCTCGACCAATGCTCCGGCGAAATTTGTCGGTCTGCAAAACTACCGCGACCTGCTGAATGATCCGTTCATCTGGAAGAACTTCTCGATCACTGCGAAATATGTGCTGATTTCCGTGACAGGGCAGGTGGTTGTGGGCTTTGGCCTTGCCATGCTGCTCAACCGCACAATTCCGGCGAAGGGGCTGATTACCACGCTTTTGTTGCTGCCGATGATGCTGTCTATGGCCGTTGTGGGGCTGTTCTGGAAACTGCTCTATGATCCGAACTTCGGGATCATCAACTACTTTTTGGGGTTGGGAAAATTCGAATGGCTCGCCGATCCGGATATGGCGCTTTGGGCGATTGCCATTGTGGATATCTGGATGTGGTCTCCATTCGTGATGCTGCTGTCGCTGGCGGGGCTGTCGGCGGTGCCAAAGCATCTGTACGAGGCCGCCGAGATTGATCGCGCAGGCAATATCTACACGTTTTTCCGCATCACCCTGCCGCTGGTGGCACCGATCCTGATGATTGCGATCATCTTCCGCACCATGGAAGCCTTCAAGACGTTCGATCTGGCCTATGTGCTGTCTTCCCAGCCTACGACCGAACTGATTGCGATCCGTCTGTACAAGATGGCGTTTCAGGAATGGCAGACCGGCATGTCATCGGCATTTGCCTACATCGTGCTGATCATGGTGGTGGCGATTACCAATATCTATGTGAAATACCTCAACAAAGTGAAGGCGCGTTAATATGGCCGGCGTTCAGACATCTGCAGAAAAATGGACCAACCGCACAGCGATTGCCGCCGTGTTTGTTGCCCTGATTATCATGCTGACCCCGATCTACTGGATCGCGGCGACAGCGTTCAAACCCCGTAATCTGGCGACGACAATCCCGCCGACGGTTGTGTACGAGCCGACCGTTGCGCCTTTTGTGAAGCTGTTCACCAAACGCAGCCAGTTGCGTGAACAACCCACGCAGGAAGAATACGACACCGCCCCGTGGTGGGAGAAGATGGTTTATGACGGGGGCGAAAAAGTCGTGCGCAACCGCAAAACCGGAGAGGTCCGCTCCTCCGGCTATGGCGACCGGTTCAAGAACTCTCTTATCGTGTCCGTAATCTCTACCATTCTGGCGGTGGGGATGGGGACGTTGACGGCCTACGGGTTCAGTCGCTTCAAGGTCGCCGGAGAGGATGACTGGCTGTTCTTCATCCTTTCGACACGGATGCTGCCGCCCGTCGTCGTCGCAATCCCTATGTTTCTGATGTACCGCGTGGTCGGATTGAATGACACCCATATGGGGCTGATCATCCTTTATACTGCCTTCAACCTGTCCTTTGCGGTCTGGATCATGAAGGGATTTATCGATGAAATCCCCCGCGAATACGAAGAAGCGGCGCTTGTGGATGGCTACACCCGCATTCAGGCTTTCTTTAAGGTTGTGCTGCCCGAAGCCCTGACAGGGATGGCAGCAACGGCTGTGTTCTGTTTCATCACCGCATGGAACGAATATGCCTTTGCGTTGATCATGACCAACCGCAACGCACAGACCGCGCCGCCCTATATTCCGTCACAGGTCGGCTCCGGTCTGCCGGACTGGACCGTGATTGCGGCAGGGACGTTCCTGTTCCTGATCCCCGTGGCGATTTTCACCTTCCTTCTGCGCAATCACCTGCTGCGTGGCATGTCCTTTGGAGCAATCCGCAAATGAGTTTTCGAGAACTGAACTACCGTTTTCTGGCGCCCGGTGCGCAGACGCTGATGATCCTCGGGATTATCGCACTCTGCCAGCCGTGGAGCGAGTTTTTCCACCGTTACGGGCTGACCATGACCCTGTTCGGGCTGATCGCCTTTCTGGTCACATCGAAAATCAGTCCTGACGCTCCAGTGCGGGGTGATTTCGTCGAGGAAAGTGCCGATGTGCTGGAACTGCACGGGGATGAGCCTGACGATGTGCGCGAGAAGGGAACCTACAAAGACGGGGGGATCGTCTGATGGCACAGATAGACATGCGTAATGTCCAGAAATTTTTTGGCGCTAATCAGGTACTTAAAGATCTGGATCTGACTATTGAAGATGGCGAATTTGTTGTCATGCTCGGCCAGTCCGGTGGTGGCAAGACAACGGCGCTGCGGGCGATTGCGGGATTGGAGACTGTCACCTCCGGCCAGATCCTGATCGACGGGGTAGAGATGCAGGACAAAAAGGCCGCCGACCGCGATATTGCCTTTGTGTTCCAGTCCTTCTCTCTCTACCCGCATATGACCGTGCGCGAGAATATCTCCTTTCCGCTGCGCGCCGTTCGAATGGGGTCGGCGGATCGGGAAAAGGCGGTGAACGAGGTGGCCGAAGTGCTGCAAATCACCGAGCATCTGGATAACAAACCTTCCGCGCTTTCCGGAGGGGATATGCAGCGGGTGGCGATTGGCCGTGCATTGGTGCGCCGTCCCAAGGCACTGCTGATGGATGAACCGCTGGGCGTGCTTGATGCCAAACTGCGGGAACAGATGCGTGCGGAAATCAAACGCCTGCACATCGCGCGGGGATCAACCTCGGTCTATGTGACCCACGATCAGGTCGAAGCCATGTCGCTGGCGGATCGCATTGTGATCCTGCATGACGGGGTGCTGCAACAGGTCGGTGCGCCGGAAGAGGTCTACCTGCATCCGACAAATGCTTTTGTTGCTAAATTTGTTGGCAGTCCGGTGATGAACATCCACGAAGCGCAGTTTTCCGGTGTAAATGGCCACTCCTCGGTTCATATTGGCGGGGCCGGGACCGGATTTCATTTCCCTGAACAATTGATCAATCATGTGCGCAATACAGGGCAGGCGGTGTCGCTCGGGGTGCGGCCCGAAGCGGTGCTTCTGTCCCATGAACCGCAAGAGGGGTATTTCCCTGCGCAAACCAGCAACATCGAACCCCTTGGCAGCCATGACATTGTGGATGTGCTTGTCGGGGAAACTGTTCTGCGAGCCCGCACCGAAAGCGGTTATATCGCGCGGGAAGGCCAGCAGGTGTTTGTGAATATTGATCCGGCACAGGCCCATTTCTTTGACGGTGCGACGGGGCTGAATTTAAGAGGGGCGAACTGATGGCCGATATTACACTTCAGGGGATCAACAAAAGCTTTGGTCCCAATCGCGCGCTGCGCGATCTGGATCTGGAGATCAAGGACGGTGAGTTTTTCGTCCTTCTGGGCCAGACGGGCGCGGGCAAAACCACAACCCTGCGGGTGATTGCAGGGTTGGAGGAACCGGATTCCGGCAAGGTTCTGATCGACGGGATGGATGCAACCGACTGGAATGCGGCGCAGCGGGATGTGGCGCTGGTGTTGCAGCAGTACTCGCTTTATCCGCGCCTGACCGTGCGGGGCAATCTGGAATTTCCGCTGAAATCACGGACCCAGAATTTTACCCCCGAACAGATCAGGGAGCGGGTGGAAAAAGCGGCGGAAACCCTGCAAATCACCCGTTTGCTGGATCGCAAGGTGGAACGCCTGTCCGGCGGCGAGATGCAGCGCGTTTCGATCGGGCGGGCCATTGTGCGCGAACCCCGCGTGTTCCTGATGGACGAGCCGCTTTCAGCCCTTGATGCCAACCTGCGCGATGTGTTGCGGGTGGAGCTGAAGAAGCTGCACAACGAGTTGGGCGCGACCTTTGTGTTTGTGACCCATGACCAGATCGAGGCCATGTCCATGGGCGACAAGGTCGGCGTGTTGAACAAGGGCAAACTGGTGCAGGTGGGTACGCCGTCCGAAATCTACAACAATCCGCTGAACACCTTTGTTGCCGGTTCTGTCGGGACGCCGCCGATGAACCTGATGAACGGCACGCTGGAGGGCGGACAGGCCCGTATCAGCGAAGGGTTCAGCCTGCCAGTGACAGCGGGTGGTGCCGCCGCAGGACAGCCGCTGAAATTCGGGGTGCGGCCCGAAGATCTGGTGCTGGAAAGCGGTGCCCCGGTCGAGGGGCGTGTGTTTGACGTGGAAGATCACGGCGTTATCAAGATCCTGACAATCGACGTCGGTGCGAACCGCTTGCACGCCACTGTCTCTGCACAGATGAAAGTCGCGCTGGACGATGCGGTCCGCTTCGGGTGGAAAGCAGATAAAGTATTGTTATTCGATCAGAAAAACGGCCTTAATCTGGCCTATGCCTGAAACGCTCAGGGCGCGGGAAACCGCGCCTTATAGGCGGGCAGTACTTCCGGATTGCACAGGTTGTCCGGTGTTTCGCCTGCCAGAATTTGCGCCGTAATTTCGGTGACTTTCTGCCCCAGCCGCAACATGCTTTCCTCTGTGATTCCGGCCATATGGGGCGTTAAAACCACATTGCCAAGCGCCATAAACGGATGGTCAATGGGCAGGGGTTGCTGTTCAAAGACATCTATCGCCGCACCGCCCAGATGCCCTGATTGCAGCGCCTCGATCAGGGCGTTTTCCACCACCACCGGCCCGCGTGCGACATTCACAAGGATCGCGCCCTGCTTCATACTGCCGATCGCCTCCTTGTCGATCAGGCCCCGTGTTTCATCTGTCAGCGGGCAGCTTAGCACCAGAATATCCGCCCGTTTCAACAGATCGGGCAGAGAGACAGCCTCCACCGTATCGGGCAGTTTGTCGGGGCTGCGTGTGTAAGAAATCACGGACATGCCAAAGCCGTTTCGGGCCATGCCCGCAAGGGCTGTGCCAATATTGCCAAAGCCCAGAATGCCAAGTGTACGGCACGAAATTTCCCGCCCTGATGCGGAGTGCCGGCGGCCATGCTCCCAGCCGCCTGCGTGCAAGTCCCGCGTGACCATCGTGTTCTTGCGCAGCAGGGACATGGCGGACCAGATGGCATGCTCTGCCACTGTTACGGCATTGGCACCGCGCACGTTTGTAACCATGACGCCCGCTTTGGTGCAGTCTTCCATCGGGATCATATCAAGCCCCGCGCCGTGGCGGACCGCAGCCATAAGGCCTTGTTCCCGCGTCACAATTTCCGCCGGAATGGGGGCACGCACCACGATGATATTCGCGCCCACAGATTCCGCTGTGATCGCTTCAGGAGTCGGGGCGGACGCCACTTTCAGTGTGCCGAGTCTGGCGAGTTCCTTGCTGACATCGGGGTGCAGGCTGTGGGTAGAGAAAATCAAAGGGGTCTCGGGCATGGCGTGGCTCCGGTTATTCGGGTGTGTTTTCGCCGGATGGTTCCAGCAGTTCCGTCCAGTAACTGCGGGCGTTGCGCAGGTGGGAATTCATCAGCGCCTTGGCCAGTGAGCCGTCCCGATGCACCAAAGCATCGAAAATCTGCATGTGGTCTGCATGGGATTTACGGCTGCGCTCTTCTTTTTCGAAATACACGGGCAGGCGGGTTTCGCTCAGCACATAGAAGGTAGTGCAAATGTTGTGGAAAATGGAATTTTGCGTCGCGCGCACGATTTCAAGGTGGAACTCATGGTCAAGACGGGCAAGCCCCTGACCATCCGCGATCCGCTCTTCCGAGGCTTTGAGGATCTCGCGCAGCCGCTCGAAATTCTCTTCTGTCGCCCGTTCGGCCGCCAGTTCTGCGGCCTGGATTTCGTGGATTTTCCGCACTTCCACCGCTTCGTAAATCTGGAGCGGTTCCAGCGGGATACCGGCGCGGGCGTAAAACGCCATCTGCTCGATCCCGTGCTGGTTCTCTTTGACGTAGATACCGGATTTGGCACGGCGTTCTATTAGTTCCATCGCTTCAAGGATGGCCAGTGCCTCGCGGATCTGGCCGCGACTGACCTCGAAATGCTCTGCCAGTTCCCGCTCTGACGGCGCTTTGCCCGAGTTGGATTTTGCCACTTTCAGAAGGTGGCTGGCCAATGTGGGAAGGAACTGATTTTCCTGCATTTTACCCCTGAATTGCGTAGGCTCTGACGGCGGCCTCGTTCATATCTAACCCTATACCCGGAGTTTCGGGAATTGCAATCATACCATCGCTTACCGTAACCGGCGCCGTGGACAATTCATGGATCATCGGATTGGCCCCGAGCGAGAATTCAACCGTGAAAGCCGCCGGAGAGGCCGCACAGACCTGCAGTCCGGCAAAGAAACAGGGGGCGCCTGCCCACAGGTGGGGGGCCAGCCGCAGGTTAAAGGCGCTGGCGAGTGTGCCGATTTTCATCGCTTCGGAAATACCGCCGCAGTTGGCAGGGTCCGGCTGGAAGATATCCGCTGACCGCAAGGTCGCCAGATCGCGGAAGTCAAAACGGGTCGCCTCGGATTCACCGGCGGCAATGGGAATATGCGTGCTGGCACGCAATTCGGCCATGCCCAGCTTGTCATCCCCCGTGACAGGTTCTTCGAACCACGCCAGATCCGCATCGCGGCACAAATGGGCGAAACGTTTTGCGCCTGCTACCGGAAAGGTGCCATGGGCATCTACCATAATATCCACATCCGGCCCCAACGCCCTGCGCGCCGCAAGCACCCGTTCGGCAGAGCCGTTCGGGGAAGGGTCCATCGCGCCGACCCGCATTTTCACAGCCTTGAAGCCGCCCTTGTCGATATAGGATTGTAACTGTTCACCGATATTGTCCTTATCGGCCCAACCGCCGGAGGCATAGGCCGGCATCCTGTCTGCCTTGCGTCCACCAAGCAGTTGCCAGACCGGTTTATCATCGGATTTCCCGAGAATATCCCAAAGCGCAATATCAATGGCGCTGATGGCGGCGATGGACATGCCGCGCCGTGCGAAATCGGGCATGGAGTGTCCGGCGACTGCCGATTTTTCCGCCCGCACTCCGTTATAAAGATCTTCCCAGATCACAGAGACATCCGCCGGATCGCGCCCGATGATGCGCGGCCCGAATTCATGGTTCAGCAGGTGAACCAGCGTGGCGTAGTTGCCCGCACTGCCCGCTGCATTCTTGCCCTCGCCCCAACCGACAACGCCATCATCGGTTTCCAGCCTCAGGATTGCTGCATCAAAGGTGCGCAGACGACCGAAATCGCTGACATGCTGTTGTTCGGTTTCAATGGGAATCTGCACCCACCAGGCCTGAGCCGACTTAATGCGCATGACGTGTCCTCGGATTTTCTTGGAGCCGGGCGCGTTGGGAGACCGCGCGCCCGGCTGTTGCAGGGCAAGCCCCGGTTACTTCATCAGGGGAAGAAGGGTTTCAGCGGTGATTTCCATCTGCCGTGCATAGAAATCTTCGGACAGCAGCGAAGACCCGTGATCCTCAATGAATTTCAATTGCTCGGGCGAAATATCCACCGGATTTTTCTCTACCATATCGGGGTAGGGTGCAGCCGGTGTGCGATCTACAGGCGCCACGAATTCATTTGTCAGCGCACCGTCATAGCCGATTTCCTTCAGCGTGCCGACGATTTTGGGCCAGTCAAGGTGGCCCAGTCCTGCGGCGAAGCGGTTGTTATCCGCGACGTGGAAATCAAACAGGCGGTCACCGGCCAGACGGATTGCATCGTAAATATCGTCTTCCTCGATGTTGAGGTGGAAGGCATCAAGGCATACGCCGCATTCCGGGCTGACCGCATCTGCCAGCGCAAGCGCCTGTGCACAGCGGTTGAACAGATAGGTTTCAAACCGGTTGAGTGGCTCAACGGCGATTTTCACCCCGACTTTCTGGGCGTGGTGGAAACATTCCCGTGTTGCATCAACCACCCATTTCCATTCTTCTTCCGGTGTTCCGTCCGGCACAACCTTACCCACCGTGGCAGGCACCAGCGTGATGATCTCACCTTCCAGTTCGGACACCATCGTCAGAACGGCTTTGACGTAGTCTACCGTCTTTTCCCGCTGGACCTGGTCCTTGGCTGCAAGGTTGCGATCGCCGAGTGTAAGCGTCACTGCCCCCCAGCAGCGCATGCCCGTGTCTTTCAGCAGTGCGCGGGTTTCTTTGGTATCGTACTGATCCGGCTCTCCCGAAATTTCGATACTTTCATAGCCGTATTGCTTGATCCGGCGCACGGTCGTCTCCAGCGGTTCCGCGCGCATCCAGTTGTGTGTCGAAAGATGCATTCCTGTCCTCCCAAAGGTCTGTTTCACACCCGTATTACCCCTGCGCTTTTGCGTTCTGCGCCAAGGGAGTGCTTAAATTGGTTGGACCAGATAGCATCGTAATTTCCAATTGGTCAAGAGTTGGTTTTCAGGTTTTTTTAGCTTTCGAATATGCCGAGTGATCCAAATTACCTTTAAAAAATGGGATAAATGGCGATATTCTGGAGCGACTCGCTTATTAATTCGGTTTGACCTGCTCTTATTATTTGGTATGACCAGATTGTAATGCAGCCGAGTCTGCGGGCTTTGTGCGCCCGCACACGCCGAATAACGGGTTCAAGGGGATGATGATGAAAATCGGGATGTGTATGTTCTTGTGGACCACCCATATCGGCCCGGAGCACGAACCTCTGCTGGCTGCGATTAAGGAAACCGGCTTCGACGGGGTGGAGATTCCCGTATTTGAAGGCGCACCAGCGCATTTTCAAAAGACCGCAAAGATGCTGGACCGGATCGGGTTGAAGCGTACGGCGGTTTCGGCGATGGGTGATCCGGCAATGAACCTGATCTCTGCGGAGCCGGCCACGCGCAAGGCCGGACTTGAGTTCATGGAGTGGGCCCTTGAATGCACGGCAGCGCTGGGTGCAACGCAGATCAGCGGGCCGCTACACTCCACGCTCGGCCAGTTCAGCGGTGAAGGGCCGACAGAGGCCGAAATCGCTCGTTTCCATGAAACCCAGAGGCAAATCGGTGATCTGGCGGCCGATCAAGGTGTCGTGGTGGGGCTGGAAGCGTTGAATCGCTTTGAATGCTATCTGGTCAATACAATGGATGCGCTCTGCGGGCATGTGCGCGAAATCAATCACCCGAGCATCACCGCAATGTATGACACATTCCACGCCAATATAGAGGAAACCGACCCGATCGGTGCGCTGACGCGCAATCAGGATGTGATCAGTCACATTCATATTTCCGAAAACGATCGTGGCGTGCCCGGGCGGGGGAACATCCCTTGGGCCGAGACGTTCGAGGCAATAGCGCAAACCGGTTATGACGATTGGCTGACGATAGAGGCCTTCGGGCGCGGTCTGCCCGATCTGGCTGCCGCAACCAAAGTCTGGCGTGATTTTGCCGACAGCCCCGAACAGGTCTACCGCGAAGGCTACGCCCATATTTGTGCCAGTATGGAGAAGGCGGGCCTGAATGCACGTTGAAGATAGCGAAATGAGAAGAACGAGGGAGGAAGACTTATGAAAACCATCAAAGGACCGGGCTTGTTTCTGGCCCAGTTTGCAGGAGATGAAGCGCCGTTTAATTCGTGGGATGCGATCACCAAATGGGCGGCGGATTGCGGATACAAAGGTGTGCAGGTTCCCAGTTGGGATGCACGTCTGATTGATCTGGAGAAGGCGGCCACGTCAAAGGATTACTGTGATACCTTTAAAGGGCAGGCGCAGGAAAACGGGGTGGAGGTGACGGAACTTTCAACCCACCTGCAGGGCCAGTTGGTGGCGGTGCATCCCGCCTATGATACCGCTTTTGACGGGTTTGCAGATCCTTCTGTGCACGGCGATCCCAAGGCGCGGCAGGCTTGGGCTGTGGATCAGGTAAAGAAAGCGATTTCTGCCTCTCACAACATGGGGATCACGGCGCACGCCACGTTTTCGGGCGCGCTGGCGTGGCCTTATGTCTATCCATGGCCGCAACGCCCCGAAGGGTTGATCGAAACCGCTTTTGACGAACTGGCGGCGCGCTGGCGTCCTATTCTGGATCATGCCGAAGAAAATGGCGTAGATATTTGCTATGAAATCCACCCCGGCGAAGATCTGCACGACGGTATTACATTCGAGATGTTTCTGGAGCGGGTGGACAACCACGCCCGTTGCAACATGCTCTATGATCCGTCGCATTATGCGCTGCAATGTCTTGATTACATTGACAATATCGACATTTACAAAGACCGGATCAAGATGTTCCACGTCAAGGATGCAGAGTTTAATCCAACGGGGCGGCAAGGGGTCTATTCGGGCTATCAATCCTGGGTGAACCGCGCGGGGCGGTTCCGCTCGCTCGGGGACGGGCAGGTGGATTTCGCAGCAATCTTTTCAAAAATGGCGGCAAATGATTTTGACGGTTGGGCCGTGGTGGAATGGGAATGCTGCCTGAAACACCCCGAAGACGGCGCACGGGAAGGGGCGCAATTCGTTAAGGATCATATTATCCGCGTCACGGAAAAAGCCTTTGACGATTTCGCAGACGGGGGCGCGGATGAAGCCGCAAACCGCAAGATGCTGGGGGTAGACTAATGGCGGATCGTATCAGACTGGGCATGGTCGGTGGCGGGAATGACGCCTTTATCGGCGGGGTGCACCGCATTGCTGCGCGGATTGACGACAGGTTCGAACTGGTGGCAGGGGCGCTGTCCTCTACGCCGGAAAAAGCACAGGCCAGCGGCGCGGCACTCGGCCTTGCGCCGGATCGGATCTATGACGATTTCAAACAGATGGCCATCCGGGAGGCGCGGCTGAAGAACGGGATCGAGGCGGTGTCGATCGTGACGCCAAACCACGTCCATTACGCAGCCGCACGGGAATTCCTCAAACGGGGCATCCATGTGATATGCGACAAGCCGCTGACCTCTACTCTGCCTGATGCGCGCAAATTGGTAAAAGCGGCCGAAGCATCTGACGCGCTGTTTGTGCTGACCCATAATTACACCGGTTTTCCAATGGTAAGGCAGGCGCGCGAAATGATTGCATCCGGCGAGCTGGGTGAAATCCGAGTGGTGCAGGTGGAATATCCGCAGGACTGGATGACCGAGGAAGTGCATAACAAGCAGGCTGACTGGCGCACCGATCCCGCGCGCAGCGGGGCGGGCGGCTCTATCGGGGATATTGGCGTCCATGCCTATAACCTTGCCTGTTTTGTGACAGGGCTGGAACTGGAATCCCTGTCAGCGGACATGCAGAGTTTTGTTGCAGGGCGCCGTGTGGATGACAACGCCCATGTTTTGCTGCGCTGGAAGGGCGGTGCACGGGGCATGTTGTGGAGTTCGCAAGTCTCGCCTGGCAATGAAAACGCGCTGAAGTTGCGGGTTTACGGCACCAAGGGCGGTCTGGAATTTGCGCAGGAAGACCCGAACTATCTGTGGTTCACCCCCCTTGGAGAGCCAAAGCGCCTGATCACGCGGGGCGGGGCAGGATCGGGTGCCGCCGCAGGACGGGTTTCGCGCATTCCGCCCGGCCATCCCGAAGGCTATCTCGAAGGATTCGCGACCATTTATAACGAAGCCGCCGAAGCGATTCTTGCCAAGCGGGACGGGAACGCACTGCCCGAAGGGGTGGTATTCCCCACAGTTCAGGACGGCTTGAAGGGAGTCGAATTCATCGACGCCTGCGTCCGCTCCTCCGGTCGGAATGCCGCATGGGTGGAGGTGCCGTAACGCACTGAAAATCGGTTTTTTAAAGAAATTTTCATTATCCGTTGGAAAGGTTGCATCTGTTGGCGTGGGTGCAGCCTTTTCTTTTTGCAGGAATTTCCGGATTTTCTGCAAACTGTTTCTTGACCATCCGCAGGCTTTGAAATAGTACCTGAAACTCGGCGCGGGTATGGTGAAATGGTATCATAAGAGCCTTCCAAGCTTAAGGTGCGGGTTCGATTCCCGCTACCCGCTCCAGATCCACCCTAATACACTGTTAAGGTGGCGAACTGCGGACCGCCGGAGTATGCATGGCCCAGGATCAGAGCATGTCAGCCGACCCGCAATCCCGTGAGAAATCCAGAACTGTCGGACCCTTGCGCGGGCTTGCCCCTTTTTTAAAACCCTATCGCCTGATGATTGCCCTCGCGGGGTTATCACTGGTTATCACTGCGGCGCTGTCGCTGGTGCTGCCGCTCGCTGTGCGGCGGGTGGTTGACGGATTTTCTTCAGGCTCCACCCAGTTGATGGACCAGTATTTCGGTGCAGCGATTGCAATCGCAGGTCTTTTGGCGGTGGGGACAGGGTTCCGGTATTATTTTGTCACCCGATTGGGCGAGCGGGTCGTCGCGGACATCCGCAAGGCGGTGTATTCCAAAATGATCGGAATGAGCCCCGCCTTCTTTGACAAGGTAATGACCGGAGAGGTTCTGAGCCGGATCACGACGGATACCACACTGATTCAATCCGTGATCGGTTCTTCCGTATCGGTGGCGCTGCGCAATGTGCTGATTTTCTTTGGCGGCCTCATCCTTATGATGATCACCTCCGCCAAGCTGACAGGCGCGGTTCTATTGTTGGTGCCATTCGTTCTGGTGCCGATTCTGGTGCTCGGGCGGCGGGTGCGCCGGTTGAGCCGCGAAAATCAGAACAAGATTGCCGAAAGCTCCGGTAATGCCTCTGAAACCCTGCTGGCAGCCACGACAGTGCAGGCCTTCACCCATGAAACCCGCAGCCGTGCGCGGTTTGATACGCTGACGGAAGAGGCCTTTGACGCTGCACGGCAGCGCATCGGTGCCCGTGCGCTGACCACGGTGATCGTGATTTTCCTGATCTTCACCGGCATTGTCGGTGTGCTCTGGCTGGGCGCGCGGGATGTCCGCGCCGATGTGATGAGCACCGGGGCGCTGGTGCAATTCGTGATTTATGCGGTGCTTGTCGCGGGTTCTGTGGCCGCCCTGTCCGAAATCTGGAGCGAGTTGCAAAGAGCAGCAGGGGCAACCGAACGGCTGGTCGAGCTGCTTCACGCTGAAGATCCGGTTCAGGACAAGCCGGATACAAAGCAGATATCCGCAGCGATCAAGGGGGCGGTAGCCTTTGATGGTGTCACCTTCCGCTATCCGGCCCGCCCCAAGGCCCCCGCGCTCGACGGGTTCAGCCTTGATGTAAAAGCGGGTGAAACGGTGGCGCTGGTCGGTCCTTCCGGTGCAGGGAAATCAACCGTTTTTCAACTGCTGCTGCGTTTCTTTGATCCTGATACGGGCAGCATCACGCTGGACGGGATGGATATTGCAGACCTGCGCCGCGATGCCTTCCGCCAGTATCTGGCCTATGTGCCCCAAGATCCGGTGATCTTTGCGACTTCTGCGATGGAAAACATCCGCTTTGGCCGCCCTGATGCAACCGATGCCGAAGTTATCGAAGCCGCCAAAGCCGCCGCAGCGGACGGGTTCCTGCGCGCTCTGCCAGAGGGGTATGACAGTTTCGTCGGGGAACGGGGGGTCATGTTATCGGGCGGTCAAAAGCAACGGATCGCCATTGCGCGCGCAATTCTGCGGGATGCGCCGGTGCTGCTGCTGGACGAGGCCACATCGGCGCTGGATGCGGAAAGCGAACAGGCCGTGCAAAAGGCAGTGGATCGTCTGTCAGCAGATCGCACAACGCTGATCGTCGCACACCGTTTGGCCACGGTGAAACGGGCGGACCGGATTATCGTGCTGGACGGTGGCAAGGTGGTGGCGCAAGGCACCCATGACGCGCTGGTGGCACAAGGGGGGCTTTATGCCCGTCTGGCCCGTTTGCAGTTCACTGCCGGACTGGATGATGTGATCAGCGCACCGGCCGGGTAGGCCCGCTTCCCTAGTGCAAAAGCTTGTCGCGCCTCTGGTCGTCCATCGCTGACAGGCCCGCCACCTGCCAGATCAGATATCGTGTGGCATTGAACCAATAGGCCAGCGATTCCCGCAGCACCATTTTCACGCCGCCTGTAATGCTATCGCCCCTGAATTTGCGGGCGTGGATCAGGGTGATCTTTTTGGCGCCAAAGGCCTTGAAGCTGGCCCAGCTGCGCGGCAGGTGGAACCCTTCCGTGACCAGAACAATATGGGCTGCTTGCTGCCAGTCCGCACGGCTGAACAGGGCATTTTGCAAGGTAGAATGTGCACGTGTTTCGATCACGATCGACGCTGCGTCGATCCCCATATCCATGGCCCGCTTTGCCATCTGGTGGCCTGCTGCCGGTGCCCCTTCAACCAGTGCGCCGCCTGTGAACAGAATTTTCGGCGCAGCCCCCGCCTGATGAAGCGCTACGCCCCGATCCACCCGCACAGTGGTCGAGCGATGCAGGCGACCATCCGCAGACATGCCGCCCCCCAAAACGACGATCAGATCTGCCTCGGGCGTGGCTGGTTCCCACATGGGTTGCAGCGCGGCGAAGGCGGTGATGAAAACCACAGTCCCAAGGTAAACAGACAGAAAAACTGCCAACACGCGACGAAAGATCGAAAGAAGCGCCATTGCGTTTCCTTTGCGGCTGAAAACACGCCTCCAAGGCTGGACGCGTGGCGTGGAATAGGCCATATAAGGCCCAGCTAGACAAGTGTAAGGTGCCACCCAGCCAAATCCGGTAAACCGTGGTAGTTCGGACTTAAAAGCAGATGACAAAGCTTGCAGACGGAAGGGCAGCCCGCCCCGACTGACGCGGTAGGAGCAAAAGAGTAACGTGATGAATTCTATCCTGCGATTGTTTACATGGTGGAACGGCCAGACCCTGAACACCCAGTTCTGGACATGGCGCAATGGCGTCAAGGTCGGTTCGGACGACGAGGGCAACCAGTTCTTTGAAAACAAGGATGGGACACGGCGCTGGGTGATCTACAACGGCGAGGCCGAAGCAAGCCGGATTTCCCCCGAATGGCACGGCTGGCTCCACCAGACTTATCAGACGCCACCGACGGAAGCCCCGTTGCCCCGCAAAAAGTGGGAAAAAGAGCATCTGGAGAACTTGACGGGCACGCCTTTGGCCTATGTCCCAAGTGGCAGCCTGCGGTCTCCGACTCCGCCACACCGCGCGGATTACGAGGCTTGGCAGCCCGAATAAAACCGTCCGGTTTACTTCAGGTTTTGACAGTCGGCATCCGCCGGAACAGGGGGCCATCATGGCAAACAGTGCAGCAGAAACAGCAATCGGTGCAGTGGTTCTGGTCGCAGCGACCGGCTTTTTATACTACGCCGCAAATGCAGTTGGTGTTTCCGGCTCCGGTGACAGCTACACCGTGAATGCGTCCTTCCGCTCGGTCGAGGGTATTTCCCTTGGCACGGATGTGCGGCTGGCCGGTGTCAAAATCGGGACTGTTACAGGGCTGGATCTGAACCCGCAGACCTTCCGCGCCGAAACCGCACTGGCGGTGGATAAGGATATTGTCCTGCCCGACGATTCTTCGGTGGTGATCGCCTCCGAAGGCCTGCTGGGCGGGAATTTCGTAGAAATCGTTCCGGGCGGTTCCGAGTTCAATCTTGAAGACGGCGGCGAGCTGCTGGACACGCAGGGTGCTGTCAGCCTGATTTCCCTTCTGCTGAAATTCGTGAGCGGCTCCTCTGAATGAAGCTGCTGTCGCTCCTTTGTGCTGCTGTGATGGTGCCGGCTGTTGCGCTGGCCCAAAGTTCGGTGAAAACCAAGAACGGTGACATCGTACAGTTGCGTGCGCTTGATACCATCACCGGCGAGGTGCAGGATATTGATCTGCCGGTTGGTGACACCACCGTTTACGAACGTCTTATGATCGCGGCCAAGGATTGCCGTTATCCGGCCGGTAACATTTCGGCAGATGCCTTTGCCTATCTTGTGATCCGCGATGTGCGCGAAAATGATCCTGCCTTTGATGGTTGGATGATCGCTTCCAGCCCTGCGTTATCTGCGCTGGAGCATCCGCGTTATGATGTCTGGGTTGTCCGCTGCAAGATTGCAGGCACCACAGAGCAGGGAAGCGACTAAGCTGCTTTCGCTGTCGTGTTACGGTTTCAGATCAGCCAGCAATTGCGCGGCATCCGGTGTGTCCGGTGCCATGAAGTCCGCTGGCTTTTGCAAAGCCTCCTGCAGCAGCTGGTGATAGTCCTCCCGCGGAATTTCAATAGCACCAAGGCTTTCCAGATGGCTGGTGATGAACTGGGTGTCAAACAGGCTGAACCCGCCGGCCCGCAGGCGGTGTACCAGATAGCTTAGGGCGATTTTGGATCCGTTGGTGGCCTTTGAGAACATGCTTTCCCCGAAAAACGCCCCGCCCAGCGTAACGCCGTAGACGCCCCCGATCATCGAGTCGCCTCGCCAGATTTCCAGCGAATGGGCAAGACCCATGTCGTGCAGGGTGCAGTACAGGCTGAAAATTTCCTGATTGATCCATGTTTCCGGACGATCGGCACAGTGTTCCAGTGTCAGGTTGAAATTGCTGTTGATCCGCACGCTGTAGTCCTGCTTGCGGATCGCCTTGGCCAGCGAACGGGAAATGTGGAACCCGTCCAGAGGCACAATGCCCCGATCGGTCGGGTCCACCCAGTAGATTTCGGTGCTGGCGGCGGTGTCTGCCATCGGGAAAACCCCGCTGGCATAGGCACGCACCAACAGCTCCGGTGTTACATCCGACACGGGATCAGGCGGGGTTCTTTTCTTCCAGCCATTTTTCCAGCCAGTGGATGTCATAGTCGCCGGTCTGGATGTCAGGCTCCTGCAACAGATCGTGGAACAGCGGGATCGTGGTATCCACACCGTCAACGATCAGTTCCCCCAAGGCGCGGTTCAGACGGGCAAGCGTCGCTTCGCGGGTGGTGCCGGTAACGATCAGCTTGGCAATCAGACTGTCGTAATAGGGCGGGATTTTATAGCCTGCATAAAGCGCGCTATCCATCCGTACCCCCAAACCGCCTGGTGCGTGGAAATGGGTGATTGTTCCGGGGCAGGGGCTGAAATTCGGCAGTTTCTCGGCATTGATCCGCACCTCGATAGCATGGCCCTTGATGCTGAGCTCGTCCTGGACAAAGGTCATTTCCTCACCGGCGGCAACGCGGATCTGCTGTTTCACCAGATCGACACCGAAAATCGCCTCGGTCACGGGATGTTCTACCTGCAAGCGGGTGTTCATCTCGATGAAGTAGAACTCGTCGTTTTCGTAAAGGAATTCGATCGTTCCCGCGCCGGCATAGTTGATATCGGCAACCGCCTTGGCACAGGTTTCCCCGATTTGCGCGCGCATTTCAGGGGTGATGCAGGGGCCAGGGGCTTCTTCGAAAACCTTCTGGTGGCGGCGTTGCAGGGAACAGTCCCGCTCTCCCAGATGGACAGCGCGCCCCTTGCCGTCCCCAAAGACCTGCACCTCGATATGGCGCGGCAGGGTGAGGTATTTTTCGATATAGACTTCGTCATTGCCAAAGGCGGCCTTGGCTTCTGAGCGGGCATTGTGGAAGGCGGCTTCCAGATCGTCCCGTGTCTTGGCCAGTTTCATGCCGCGCCCGCCGCCACCGGCGGTGGCTTTGACAATGACGGGAAAGCCCATGTCGTCCGAAACCTTATAGGCCTCTTCCAGCGTATCCACACCGCCGTCCGATCCCGGTACACAAGGCACACCCAGCTTGCGCATGGTTTCCTTGGCGGTGATCTTGTCCCCCATAATGCGGATGTGTTCCGCAGTCGGGCCGATGAACTTGATCCCGTGATCTTCCAGAACCTGAACAAACTGTGCGTTTTCCGACAGGAAACCGTACCCCGGATGCACCGCTTCGGCGCCGGTGATTTCACAGGCGGAAATAATCGCCGGAATGTTCAGGTAAGAGAGCGCACCGGAAGGCGGGCCGATGCAGATGCTCTCGTCTGCCATGCGCACATGCATCGCATCGCTGTCGGCAGTGGAATGCACGGCAACCGTCTGGATACCAAGTTCTTGACAGGCGCGAATGACGCGCAGCGCGATTTCACCCCGATTGGCGATGAGGACTTTAGAGAACATAAGCGACGACCTTTGATTATTCGAGGATGACAAGCGGCGAACCGAATTCGACAGCACTTCCATCTTCGACAAGGATGCGTTTGACCGTGCCGGCGCGTGGCGCAGGGATCTGGTTCATGGTTTTCATGGCTTCCACGATCATCAGGGTCTGGCCTTCGCTGACCTGTGCACCAACGGAAACGAAGGGCTGCGCACCCGGTTCGGGTTGCAGGTAAACTGTGCCAACCATCGGGGAGGCCACTGCGCCCGGATCTTCTGCCGGATCGTTAGAGGCAGCGGTTGCTGCCGGTGCAGCA
>JAAEZA010000001.1:179016-252288 GCA_018223125.1 Paracoccaceae bacterium
CAGGTAAACCGTGCCAACCATCGGAGAGGTCACTGCGCCCGGATCATCTGCCGGATCGTTGGATGCCGGGGCTGCTGCCGGTGCGGCAGGGGCCGTGGCGGGGGCTGCTGCTGCCGGTGCAGCAGGGGCTGCCGGCGCTGCAAAAGCTTGTTGCGGGGCCGACACTGTCGTTGTCGCCGCGTAGCGTGTGACGCGCACGTTCAAGCTCGAATTGTCGTCATAGTCCCGTTTGACCTGAATTTCAGCTAGGTCTTTGGCACTGACAAGATCAGAAAGTGCTTCGATAAAGGCGACGTCGGCGTCCTGGTGTTTTTTTGACATCAAGGGGTCCTTAACCTGTGGGCGTCTGTCTGAATGCAGACGTATCCGTCTATATAGGGGGTTTCTCTGCGCGATAAAAGCACAGAGTGGTGATGGGTTTTTGGCGGTGCTACAGAGACTAGCCGCGCACCTCTGCGACAATGGATTGCATCTCCCGCAAGGGCAGATAACCGCGCAGGATGGTATCTTCAATCACAAAAGAGGGTGTGCCGGTGACTTGCAGCTTCTGGCTGAGGCTGCGCACACGGGCGATATGGTCTGTCACTTCGGCGCTGTCGAGCAGCGGTTTCAGGGGGGCAAAATCAATACCGGCTTCTTCGGTCAGCATCGGCATAGTCTGTTGGTTCACCGGCCCCTGAAATGTCATCAGCACATCATGCAGGGCGTGGTATGCTTCGTCGCCGTAATGGCGCAGCGTGGCAATGGCCAGACGGGAAGACGCATCACTGTCCGCCCCCAGAATGGGCAGTTCCTTCACGACCCAGCGGATGTTGCCATCGGCCTTCAGCAGTTCGGCCATATCGGAATGGGCCTTGCGACAATAGCCGCAGCGGTAGTCCAGAAACTCTACGATGGTGATGTCGCCGTCGGGGTTGCCCCCCACATATGAAATACCGTCGTTGAAGATTTCATCCGAATTCTGCGAAAGAATTTGCGCATCTGCCTGCGATTCGGCTTGTTGTTCACGGTCGCGCAGAACCTGCATGGCTTCCAGAAGGACTTCGGGATTGTCCAGAAGATAGGCGCGGACCTCTTCCCGAAAGCTGGCCCGCTCTTGGGATGTCAGATTGTCCAGATCACTGGCCACGGCGGGAACCGCAAGGGCACTGATCAGGGCGGCGATTTTCAAAGATTTCATGGAAGGTCCGATCATTCCTGGTCCGTTTTAATTTGGCTTTGGGCGGTTCAATGCACGGTTTTCGCGCGTCACCCTGATACGTTAGCGCCCGTTTGCCATAAATCGGGGGGCGGTGAAAGTTCGATTCCACTTAAGCCCGCCGTCAAAGCCGGAAAGCGGGCTGCTATTGGCCCTATTGACGGCACACCCGCCGCCTGAAACAAACTGCGCGCAACAAGATGCAGTGTAGGAGCGACAGGATGCGGATTTCAAGTCGGGGCGCGGTTGATCCCTTTATTGTGATGGACGTGATGGAGGCCGCTCAGAAAGAAGAGGCAAAGGGCCGTTCGATCATTCACATGGAAGTGGGCCAGCCCGGAACCGCTGCGCCGCAGGCTGCGCGGGATCTGCTGAGCGCGGAAATGGCGAAAGACCCGATGGGATACACTGTGGCCTTGGGGCGTCCTGATCTGCGCGCCCGTATCGCACAGCTTTACAAGGACTGGTACGGCGTGACCCTGTCGCCGGACCGCATTATCGTCACTGCCGGATCATCCGCTGCCTTCACGCTGGCTTTTACCACGCTGTTTGATGCAAACGAACGGGTGGCCATCGGGGAGCCGGGCTATCCAAGCTACCGCAACATCCTGAAAGCCCTGTCGCTGGAGCCTGTGGGCATCCAGACCCAAGCGGAAAACCGCTACCAGCCGAGCCTTGCGGACGTGAAAGCCGTGCCTGATCTTGCGGGATTGCTGGTGGCCAGTCCGGCCAACCCGTCGGGCACCATGCTGGACAAACCGGCATTGAAAGAGTTGATGGACCACTGCGCCGCGCAGGATATCGCCTTTATCTCTGACGAGATTTACCACGGTATCCAGTATGAAGGCCGCGCCGTTTCCGCGCTGGAAATCAGTGAGGATGTGTTCGTGATCAACTCTTTCTCGAAATATTTCTCCATGACTGGGTGGCGGATCGGCTGGATGGTGGTGCCGGAAACCCATGTTCGCGCGGTGGAACGTCTGGCGCAGAATATGTTTATCTGCGCCCCCCATGCCGCCCAGATTGCCGCGCTCGGGGCGATGGACGCCGAAGCAGAACTGACCGAAAACTTTGCCGTTTACGCCGAAAACCGCCGCTTGATGCTGGAAGAACTGCCCAAGATGGGGTTCGACCGGATCGCACCGCCGGACGGGGCGTTCTATGTTTATGCCGACATCACCCGCTGGAGCGATGACAGCGCCGCGTTTTGCGTCGAAATCCTGCGGGACGCCGGTGTTTCCGTAACACCGGGGCTGGATTTTGATCCGAAACGCGGGCATCAGACGATCCGGTTTTCCTATGCGCGTTCTGCTGCGGATATACGTGAAGGGCTGGACCGTCTTGCCGCCTTTATGGCGAAACGGGGCAAATAGCAGACTTTACCAATGGCCTGTGCAGATGTATCTAGCGGCCTGACAGATCAAGGACATCCGAGTTATGCGTGCAGAAATCGAAAATATCGCGGCCAATATCGGCAATTCGCTGGAATTGCTGAAGCAGCGCATGGATTGGGAAACCGCCGAGCACCGGCTGGAAGAATTCAACGCCATGTCCGAAGATCCCGATCTTTGGAATGATCCTGACAAGGCCCAAAAACTGATGCGCGAACGTCAGGCGCTGGTGGATGCGATGGGGACTTATACATCCCTGAAGCAGGAACTAACGGATAATCTGGACCTGATTGAATTGGGCGAGATGGAAGACGACGCCGATGTCGTTGCCGAAGCAGAAGAAGCGATCCGCAAACTGGCCAAGGTTGCAGCGCAAAAGGAACTCGAAGCCCTTCTGGACGGCGAGGCCGACGCCAATGACACCTTCCTTGAAATCAACGCAGGGGCAGGGGGTACGGAAAGCTGTGACTGGGCCTCCATGCTGGCGCGGATGTATGTGCGTTGGGCCGAAAAACAGGGCTATAAGGTTGAGGTCCAATCCGAACAACCCGGCGACGAGGCGGGGATCAAATCCGTTTCTTACAAGATTTCAGGCCATAATGCCTATGGCTGGCTGAAATCCGAAAGCGGTGTGCACCGTCTGGTGCGGATTTCTCCGTTTGATTCCGCTGCGAAACGGCACACGTCGTTTACGTCGGTCTGGGTCTATCCTGTGGTGGACGACAATATTGAAATCGAGGTGAATCCGGCGGACATCCGCATTGATACCTATCGCTCCTCCGGTGCGGGTGGTCAGCACGTGAACACCACGGATTCGGCGGTCCGGATCACCCACCACCCGACCGGCATCGTTGTGACAAGTTCGGAGAAATCCCAGCACCAGAACCGCGACATCGCCATGAAGGCGCTGAAATCGCGTCTTTACCAGATGGAGCTGGACCGCCGCTCTGCCAGTATCAACGAAGCCCATGAAAACAAGGGCGATGCAGGGTGGGGCAACCAGATCCGATCCTACGTTCTGCAGCCATATCAGATGGTTAAGGATCTGCGTACGAATTATGAAACCTCTGACACCAAGGGTGTTCTGGACGGGGATCTGACCCCGTTTATGGAGGCGGTTCTGGCGCAGGATGTGGCAGGCATGTCCCGCGCGGACGCACAAGGCGAAGGCTGATTGCACTACGCCCTGTCAGGCTGACAGGGCGGCAAGCCCGACCACTGCAATCATAGAGATAGCCATCGCAACATTGATCATTCGCTGTTTGGCGGGCGGCAGGTTCAGCCGTTTCAGGGACGCGCCCGACCAGAGCCAGCCGAAATGCACCGGAACCCAGATCAGGTTGATGATCGTAAACTTGATCAGGACTTCGGCCAGCAGCGCATCGGGCCAGAGAACGAAACCGGAAAACAGCGTGGTTCCAACCACATATGCCTTGGGGTTGATCGCCTGAAGCGTGACAGCCGCCCAGAAACCCGGTTGTTTGCGTGCTTCGATAAAGGCGATTTTTGTACCCGCCAGCGCGATGCGGGCCGCCAGATACAACAGATAGAGCGTGGAAAGTGTCAGCAACGCAAGCCGCAACCCGTTGATCTGGAAAGCAATTGCGGCGAGGCCCGAAACCACCGCAAGCGAGACAAGGTTTGATCCGACAAACAGCCCCGCCACATAAGGCCATCCGGCGCGAAATCCGTAGGCCGCGCCAAGTCCTGCCGTCGACAGAACCCCCGGTCCCGGAGTGATCAGCAACAGCAGCACGGCAAAAGTAAAAGTAATCATGACTGAAACGCAAAACTGGCGTGAAACGGGGCGAGCGGTTCGGTGCCGGTAATGCGATCGGCAATCTTGGCAGCGATCATCTGGGTTGGCGCATTCAGATTGCCGCTCGGGATCATCGGCATCAAAGAGGCATCCACCACCCGCAATCCTTCGGTTCCGTGCACGCGGCCTTCATCGTCGGTCACCGCATCAGGCCCGTCGCCCATCTTGCAGGTGCCGCAAGGGTGGAAATCGGTTTCCGTATTTTGCCTGACCCAGGCAGAAATCCGGTCGGGATCGCGGGCAGCGCCACTGTCGAACAGCTCCGCGCCAGCCAGTCCTTGAAAGGCTTTTTGCGATACAAGATCCCGCACCATTCCAACACCTTCCGCCAGTTCCGAAAGGTCTGCGCTGTCCTGTAAGTAGTTGAACTTGATCAGCGGCCTATCCGCCGGATTTGCGCTGGCCAATGTGACAGCACCGCGGGAGCGGGGGCGCAGAAGGTCTACATGGAAGGAAAAGGCCTGATTAACCGTGATTTCGTCGCCGTTATATTCAAAGCCCATTGGGCCGAAATGATATTGCAGGTTTGGATAGGGCGTATCGCGGTTGGAGCGCACAAGCCCGCCCGCTTCCCAGATATTGCTGGCAGCCGCCCCCTTGCGGGTAAAAAGCCACCACGCCCCGGCCAAGCCTTTGCGCAAAGGATGGTTGATGCGGTGGATTGGATAGCGTTTCAGGCTTTCAAACTGCATGATAAACGTCGGGTGGTCCATGAGGTTGCGCCCCACGCCCCGAAGGTTCACCCGACAGCCGATCCCGATTTTTCGCAGATCCTCCGCAGGCCCGATACCTGCCAGCAGCAGCATCTGCGCGGAATTGATCGCCCCTGCGGACAGGATCACCTCGCCCGCTTTGACGGTGTGATTTTCCCCGCGTCTGCTGTAGGTTACGCCTGTTGCACGGTTCCCCTCAAACGTGATGCTCCGCACCTGCGCCCGCGTGATCAGCGATAGATTCCCGCGGGCAAGGGCGGGGCGCAGGTGGGCCACCGCAGCAGAACACCGCCGCCCGTTCCACCGTGTCGCATCGAAGCGGGCCACCCCTTCGGGATTATAACCGTTCAGATCGTCAGAGCTTCCCTGTCCGGCCTGTTCCCCTGCATCCAGAAAAGCATCATAGAGCGGATTGTCATAGCTGCCTTTGGTAACCCCCAAGGGCCCCGATCCACCGCGCCACGCATCAGCCCCGCGATCTGAAGTTTCTCCCGCTTTGAAATAGGGCAGGCAATGGGCATAAGACCAATCGGCCAGCCCGTAATTCCCGGCCCAATTGTCATAGTCCAGCGGATGACCCCGCATGTAAACCATCGAGTTTATGGAGGAAGACCCGCCGACGACTTTTCCGCGCGGGCAGGCGATGCTGCGGTTGTCTAGCCCATTGTCCGCTTCTGCCTGATAGTTCCAGTTGATTTTCGGATCGCGCCACGCCCTGTAAACACCGGCCGGAATATGGATCATGATATCGCGGTCCGGTGGGCCTGCTTCTAGCACCAGAACGGATTTGGACGTGTCCGCCCCCAGTTTGTTGGCCAGTACGCACCCCGCCGATCCGGCGCCCACGATGATGTAGTCAAAACTGTCCATTACTTGCATCCCCTCTTGATGCAGATTTGAACATCAAGACACACCAAACCGCCAGCGCGAACCGGCGGTTTCGGGGAATATATTCTGCTGTGGGGTTCAGCCAGCGAGCCGGTCCTTGAAACCGTGACGGGCAGATTTCGAAATCGTGTAACTGTCCTGTTTGACCCGCAGAATTCGACCGTCGCGCATCAAACGGTTCAACGAACGGTTGGCCGCATCTTCGGAGATGTTGTTCTCTTCCATATAGCCACCGATGGTTTTGATGATCCGTTCCTGGCTGAAGCGGGGTTCGTTTTCAACGATGCTGAGGTAAGCGGCCGAGGCTTCCAGAAGTTCGTGAAGGGTATTTGCCCCGATCTTGCGGGCAAAGGCTTCGAAACCGTCTTCCGGTTGCGGGTCTGCCGGTGCTTCAACTGTTTCCTCCGCAGCTTCTGACGTGCTCGGGCGGACGATTTTCAGATCGGGTTTCGGATCCGCCCATGTTTCGGAGCGGCTTGCGCGGGGCAGGAACTCAACGGCCTGGCTCTGGCCGTCAGCCGCGGACTTTTTTACGCGATCGGCTGCCTCCGCAGCATCGTCCGAGGCGACTCGCTGGTCTTTGCCCAGAATGAGCGTTGCGATCGGGTTGCGGCCACGGGGCGTGCCGGATTTGGCGACAGGGCGGGTCAGTTGTACGGCCTCTTCGTGGTCTTGTTGTGCCTTGCTCATCCGGTTTTTGAACTCGCCCGGATCTACTTTGAGATCCTGAACTGTCGGACGTTCGGTGCGTGTTTGGGCCGGAGGTGTGCGCAGACGGCGTTCTGCCTCTGTCGCGGCGACAGCGGCTTTCAACCGTTTCATTGCATTGGACTTACGCGAATGGGCGGGTGTTTCCAGCTTGGAATTTGTCGTCTCCAGCAGCCGTTCCAGTGCTTCTTCTTCCCGCTTGATGGCATCGCGGGCGATTTCATCTGCATTCTCAACCGCAAGAATGCTGGTAACGGCTTGGGCAGCGGCTTCTGCATCTTCGCGGTAGCGTGCAGCTTCCTCTTCTTCAGCGGCCAGTGCTTCTTCTTCGGCCAGAGCCTGCAATTCTGCGGCAAGCTGGTCCTGTTCGGCTTCGGCTGATGCTGTGTTTTCAGCTTCATCCTCGAAGGTGTTCAGCTCTGTATCGTCAAATGCGAATGTATCTTCTTCATTTTCTTCCTCCGCATCAATCAGCGCAGAGGCTGGCAGGGCGGGTTCGGATTTCGCAGGCGCCAGCGCCCCGCGACGGGAAGAGAACACGGCGGCTTCAACGAAGGGCGAATCTTCCTTGGTCCGCGGGGCCGGTTTGGCCGGTGCTTTGGCTGCCTGTTCCTGACGTTTGGCAGAAATGGAACGGGTAGAGGCGAACAACGGAGTTTGATCAGAGCCTTCCCCAGCCGGTGTTTCAACGGCAGGATCGGTTTGGAACGGTGCAGGGTTGGGTTCGGCCGGTTTGTGTTGCGGGACGGGTTGCGCAGCTTCGTCGCTGTCAAGCACATCGGCCTTGCGCAGGGTGATGCCGGTATCCGTCACTTCAGCATCGACTTTGTAAGGGTTCGCATCCTTGGCAATCTGGTGTAGGGCGTCGTGATCCGGCTTCAGCGGCTCGCCCCCGAAGTAGCGGTCCTTCTGGGCAAGCTTACGGAAATATTCGGCGACCAGCTGCATCGTGGTGAAAGGATCGTCAAAGCCTTCCAGCGTGCAGGAGAAAGTGCCGTAGGACACTGTCATTATTTTTGGATGCGATTCCATGATAAAACCCTACTACTCGTTACTACTCTGATACTACGGTTAATTTACTACCTTGCGATGGCTCACCCTAGAAAAAAAGTCTAAAAGCTTCGTGAATCGCCGGGTAACGTGCCGGATTGAACCCGATTAGGAACCAATTTGGAAGACTTCAGCCGCATTGTTCACACAGCGCCCGCCGTGTCCCTGCTCGGGGGTGGTGCAGCACGGGAATCAGATCTCAGAGAATCCCTTGATTTTGCACCACTTCTCGTCTGTGCGGACGGGGGGGCGAACTATGCGGTGGAATGGGGGATCAGACCGGCCGGAATCATTGGGGATATGGACAGTTTTCCGGATGGTTTACGCTGGGGAAACGACGCAGTTTTCGCCGGTGTTCCGGTGCTGGAACTGACAGATCAGAATACGACCGATTTTGAGAAGTGTCTTTCGGTGGTTCGGGCCCCTTTGGTGATCGGCGTGGGCTTTTTGGGCAAGCGTCTGGACCATCAGCTTGCCGTTCTGAACGGTCTTTGCAAACATGCCGACCGTACAATCGTGCTGATCGGGGAAGAAGATATCGTGTTCCGCGCACCGCCCCTGTTCCGTGTCGATCTGCCCGCAGGCACCCGTGTTTCGCTGCATCCGCTGACGGGGTCGCAAGCCCGAAGCAAAGGATTGCGCTGGCCGGTCGAGGGGCTGGACTTTCAACCTGACGGCCGGATTGGCAGTTCGAACGCGGCGACCGGCGGGGAGATGCGGCTTGAAACCACGAACGGGCATTTGCTTGTGATGTTGCCGCGCCCGTTTCTGGGCGCGGTCATCGGTGGGTTGGAAACGCTTTAGTCTGATTTGGTGTCAGCAGGCTGGCAGGTTCACGGCCAGACCGCCCAGAGATGTTTCCTTGTATTTGTCCGACATGTCCTGTCCGGTCTGGCGCATTGTTTCCACGCAGGCATCCAGTGAAACCAGATGCAATCCGTCGCCGCGCAAGGACAGGGAGGCGGCGCTGACCGCCTTGATCGCGCCCAGTCCGTTGCGCTCGATACAGGGGGCCTGCACCAGCCCCTTGATCGGATCGCAGGTCATCCCGAGGTGATGTTCAAGCGCAATTTCTGCTGCGTTTTCAACCTGCTGCGGTGTGCCGCCAAGAACGGCGCAAAGCCCTGCCGCCGCCATGGCAGAGGCCGAGCCGACCTCTCCCTGACAGCCCACTTCAGCGCCCGAAATCGACGCATTGTTCTTGATAATTCCGCCAATGGCCGCGGCCGTCAGCAGGAAATCCACAACGTCTTCCCGCTTGGCTGTTGGCACGTGATCCAGATAGTAGCGGATGGTGGCTGGCACCACACCGGCGGCGCCGTTGGTGGGGGCTGTCACCACCTGCCCGCCAGCGGCGTTTTCCTCGTTTACGGCCATTGCATAGGCTGCGATCCAGTCATTGATCACATGGGGTGGCGTCAGGTTCTTGCCCTGTTCGGCCTGCAACTGGCTGTGAATGCCCATGGCGCGGCGCTTGACGTTCAAACCTCCCGGCAGGATGCCGCCGGTGTCGAGCCCCTTGTCAATGCAGCGCTCCATAACCTCCCAGATCCGCATCACCCGTTCGTGCAGGTTTTCAGGGCCGGAGCGGATCAGTTCGTTTTCCCATTTCATCTGGGCGACAGACTTGCCGCTTTCCTTGGCCAGTGCCAGCATGTGGTCGGCATTGCGGAAGGGGTAGGGCACTTCTTGGGGCACCGCGCCGAGTTCGGCCTCTACCTGTTCCATTTCTTCTGCCGAAGCGACAAATCCACCGCCGATGGAATAATAAATCTGCTCTACCAGAATTGCGCCGTGTTCATCCTTGGCCCAGAACTTCATCCCGTTCGCATGGCCTGTCAGCACGGTTTCATAATCGAAAACAAGGTCTTCTTCGGGATCGAATTTATATTCCGGATGGCCGGCTGGTTTCACCGTCTTGTGCAAGGCAATCCGTTGTTCCGCCATTTTTGCCGCATCAGGGTCAAAGTCATCAGGGATAAACCCGTCAAGCCCGAGGACCACAGCCTGATCGCTCCGGTGGCCCTTGCCCGTGAAGGCAAGCGAGCCGTGCAGCGAAGCGCCAAGGCTGCTGGCTTTTATCCCTTCGGCGACCAGCTTGTCCAGAAACAGCCCCGCTGCTGTCATCGGTCCCATCGTATGGGAGGATGACGGACCAACCCCGACCTTGAAGATTTCAAAGATGCTCAGAAACATATTATTCCGTCCCGTTACCTGTTTTGGCCTATCTGGCCCGCGCCAGCACCGCTTGCTGCACCATATCCGACGTTCTGACCCCGCAAACAACCGGATGCCGGTAAAAACGGTCAGAAAAACTGTGAAATGCGACCAATTCCCACTCGCAGCAGGCTCCATAAAGACCTATACAATTGCCAGACACAACAACCAAAGGGCCTGTTATGAGCAGTGAGTTCTCTCCCATTGATAAAGCGAAATTCGTAGCTGCCAAACGTGCGGTGGATTACGTGGATGACGGGATGCGCGTCGGGTTGGGGACCGGATCTACCGCCGCGTGGATGGTCAAGATGCTGGGTGAACTGGTGCGTGACGAAGGACTGAAAATCAAGGCTGTGCCCACATCCAACCGCACCGCCCAACTGGCGCGGGACGTGGGAATTGATGTTTTCACGCTGGACGAGGTGAAATGGCTGGACCTGACCATTGACGGCGCGGATGAGTTTGATCCCCATCTCAACCTGATCAAAGGCGGTGGCGGGGCGCTGTTGCAGGAAAAAATCGTGGCCACTGCCAGCGACCAGATGGTTGTGATTTCGGATGCCAGTAAGTCTGTTGAAACATTGGGGGCCTTCCCGCTACCCGTAGAAGTGGTGAAATTCGGCTGGCAGACCACTAAGGAACTGATCGAGGAATGTCTTTCCAATGTGAACGTCTTGGGCAGCGCTGTTTCCTTGCGCCTGCAGAACGATGCGCCGATGCTGACGGACGAGGGCCACTATATTCTGGACCTGCACCTCAAGCGGATCGAAAACGCACGGGAATTGTCGCTGATCCTGAATCAGGTGCCCGGCGTTGTGGAAAACGGCCTGTTCCTTGATATTGCTGACGCCATCGTGATCGGCCATGGGGATGGCCGCGTCGAAGTCCGTGATATTAACAACGGAACGGTCGAGAACGAACAGATTGACATTCTCCTGAACGAGAACCTGTTCGCCGACATCGAGGATTAAGGAAGTTACTATGTCTTTTGATTATGACCTGTTCGTCATTGGTGGCGGCTCGGGCGGGGTGCGTGCGGCACGCGTTGCAGCACAGACAGGGGCAACGGTCGGATTGGCCGAAGAATTCCGCTATGGCGGAACCTGCGTGATCCGTGGCTGTGTGCCGAAAAAACTGATGGTCTATGCCTCGCAGTTTTCCGAAGCCTTTGAAGATGCCAAAGGGTTTGGCTGGACGGTGGGGGATACCTCTTTTGACTGGGGCACGTTTATCGCGGCCAAGGATAAGGAAATCGACCGGCTGGAAGGCATCTACAGCAAGAACCTGAAGGCAGCCGGTGTAAATCTTTATGACAGCCGCGCCATTGTGACCGGCCCGCACGAGGTGACTTTGTCCAGCGATGAAGTGATTACCGCCAAAACCATTCTGGTTGCCACAGGCGGAACACCTTTCGTGCCGGACGTAGAGGGCAGGGAACTTGCCATTACCTCCAACGAGATTTTCGACCTGAAAGACCAGCCAAAGCGCGTTGTCGTGGTGGGCGGCGGCTATATCGCCTGTGAATTTGCCTGTATTCTCAACGGAATGGGCACTGATGTGACACTGCTTTATCGCGGTGAACAGATCCTGCGGGGCTTTGACAATGAAGTGCGGGATTTTGTTGCGGAAGAAATGCGCAACAAAGGGGTGAATGTGGTTGTTGGCGCAGACGTCGCAAAGATGGAACAAACCGGCGACGGTATTGTTGTCAGCACGGACAACGATCAGACGTACACGGTGGATCAGGTGCTTTATGCCACCGGACGCAACCCCCATTCTGCCAATATGGGGCTGGAGGACGTGGGCGTTGAACTCGGCCGCAAGGGAGAGATCGTCGTTGACGCCTATTCCTGTACGTCTGTTCCGTCGATCTATGCGGTGGGCGATGTGACAGACCGTGTGGCGCTGACGCCGGTGGCGATCCGCGAGGGCATGGCCTTTGTGGAAACCGTGTTCAAGAACAACCCCACAAGCCCCGATCACGGGATGATCCCGACAGCCGTATTTACCCAGCCGGAAATCGGCACAGTCGGCCAGACCGAAGAGGAAGCCCGCGAAGAAGGCGAGGTCGACATCTACAGCGCCGCGTTCCGCCCGATGATGCATGTTCTGGCGGGCCGCGAAGAACGGATGCTGATGAAGCTGATCGTTTCTAAGGCGTCCCGCAAGGTGCTGGGCTGTCATATTGTGGGCCATGGTGCCGGAGAAATGATACAATTGGCAGGAATCGCCGTGAAAATGGGCGCAACCAAAGAAGATTTCGACCGGACGGTTGCTGTCCACCCAACGGCGGCGGAGGAGCTTGTCACCATGTCTGTACCAACGCGATAAGCGTTGGGGAGACGGTTGATATTTTGAGATTAATAGCCACTTAGAGGGCTGGTAGCTGAACACCTGACGAAAGGACGCTAGGTAACATGGCAGGAAACAATTCAGGGGGTCCCTGGGGCGGCGGCGGAAATCGCGGCGGCGGAGATGATAACAAGGGGCCGGATCGCGGTGGCGACAAAGGCCGCAGGCCCGCCGGCGGTAACCAGCCGCAAATGCCCGAAATCGACGAGATCGTGCGCAAGGGGCAGGAACAGCTCCGCGTCCTGATGGGGGGGAAATCCGGCAGTGGTGGCGGTTCGGGCCGTAACTCCGGCGGTGGATTGCCCGGCGGCGGCATCGGCCGCGGAACGATCGGGATCGCTCTGCTTGTGGGGCTCGTGCTTTGGACTTTCGCCAGTTTTTACCGCGTGGATACATCGGAACAATCTGTCGAACTGCTGTTTGGCAAATATGTTGAAACGGGCGAAGAGGGTCTGAACTTTGCCCCCTGGCCGTTCGTGACCAAGGAAATCCGCGCCGTTACCCGTGAAAACACCGAAGACATCGGCGTCGGGCGGGGCACTCGTGGTGACAGCGGCCTGATGCTGACCGGCGATGAAAACATCGTGGATATTGATTTTCAGGTGGTCTGGAACATCAGCGATCTGCGCCAGTATCTGTTCAACCTCGGCGATCCTGAAAATACCATTCGTGCTGTATCTGAATCCGCCATGCGCGAGATTATCGCCCGTTCGAACCTTGCACCGATCCTGAACCGTGACCGTGGTGCGATTGCGCAGGAATTGCAGGAACTGATTCAGGCAACGCTCGACAGCTATGAAAGTGGTATGAACATTGTGCGGATCAACTTCGATAAAGCCGACCCTCCGCAGGAAGTGATCGATGCATTCCGCGAAGTACAGGCAGCCGAACAAACCCGCGATACGCTGGAAAAACAGGCAGACGCCTACGCAAACCGCGTTGTGGCCGAGGCTCGTGGTAAAGCGGCACAATTGCTGGAACAAGCCGAAGGCTACCGTGCGCAGCAGGTCAATCAGGCTGAAGGTGAGGCGGCACGCTTTGTTGCTGTCTACGACGAATACGCCAAAGCACCTGAAGTGACCCGCAAGCGTCTTTATCTTGAGACGATGGAACGGGTCTTGGGGGATGTGGACAAAGTGATCCTTGATGACAGTGCAGCCGGTGGACAGGGCGTTGTACCTTACCTGCCGCTCAACGAACTTAACAAAACGCGCGGGGGAGCAGATCAATGAAGCGTTTGCAATTTCTTGCACCGGTCCTTGCGGTTATCCTGATCATCCTGTCGAGCGCGGTTTATATCGTGGACGAACGGGAAAAGGCCCTGCGCCTGTGGTTCGGTGAAGTTACCGCCGAGATCACCGATCCCGGACTCTACTTCAAGATTCCGATGTTCCACGAGATCATCAAATATGATGACCGTATCCTTGCAATGGACACGCAACCTCTGGAGGTGACACCTCTGGATGACCGTCGTCTGGTTGTCGATGCTTTCGCACGCTGGCGGATCAGCGATGCCAAAACCTTCCGCCGTGCAGTAGGCGTTGGTGGTGTTGAAAGCGCGCGTCCGCGACTGGAGCGTATTTTGAACGCAGAACTGCGCGAAGTGCTTGGTAGTGTAACCTCCGGTGCAGTACTCTCAGCCGACCGCGTTTCCCTGATGAACCGGATCCGCGACCAGTCCCGCAGCGAAGCGGCCTCCCTTGGTGTGCAGATCGTTGACGTGCGGATCAAACGGGCGGACCTGCCGACGCAAAACCTTGAAGCCACATTCGAGCGGATGCGCGCAGAACGGGAACGGGAAGCCGCAGATGAAATCGCCCGTGGTAACGAAGCCGCACAACGGGTTCGGGCGCAAGCTGACCGTACGGTTGTTGAAACCGTGTCCGAAGCGCAGAAGAACTCGGACATCATCCGTGGTGAAGCGGACGCAACACGCAACGCGATCTTTGCCGAAGCTTTCGGGCGCGACGAAGAGTTCTTTGCCTTCTACCGGTCGCTGTCCGCATACGAGAAATCCCTTACCGGCAACAACACCTCAATGGTGATGTCGCCCAGCAGCGAGTTTTTCGACTATCTGAAAAACGATGCCGGAACAGAAAGCCGGACACCGGCAGTCGGGCAGTAATGCGCGATCTGCTTATGGCGCTTGGCCTGATGGCCGCTATCGAGGGGCTGGTGCTTGCACTGGCCCCTTTGCGTTTGGAAAAGCTGGTCAGAATGCTGGCTTCCATGTCGCAGAACCAGAAGCGGGCGATCGGGCTGTTCGTTCTGGCCTTCGGGGTTGCGCTGGTCTGGCTGGCCCGCCAGTTTTAGGGCTGCGTATTGGAAAAGGGAATTCTCCGTCTGACGCCAATGAAATCCGGTCACAGTGAATTAAATATAAAACCGGTTTTAATCCCCGCCGACAGGATGAAATTTCACCGATCGGCACTAAATGGAGCAGAAACGGCTCACGGAAGTTTCACCTTTTGTTGCAGTTCCATCCGTTGCATTGTTGCGCCAACGCGGGGACACTGAAACAGGTAACGCCGGTCTTCGAGCAGTCGTTCCGAGCGCTTCGTGAATTGAGGAGAACATAATGAAAGCAATAGCAGCACAGCCTGCGCGGACCCGAAACTCCATGATGGCTTACGCCGCCGGAGCCTTGGTAACGCTGGCCTTCCTGATCGTCCAGACACTTGGCGCTGCAGCCCGCGGCGCGCCGGACAGCTTTGCTGACCTGGCCCAACGTCTCAGCCCTGCTGTGGTGAATATTACCACCAGCACAATGGTTGCAGGGCGCAATCTGCCCGCCATGCCGCGGGCGCCCCGTGGCTCGCCCCTTGAGGAACTGTTTCCGGATCTGTTCGGTCCGCAAGGAAACGGCGAAGAACGCCAGCGCCGCGCCTCTGCCCTTGGGTCGGGTTTTATCATTTCCGCTGACGGTTATATTGTGACCAACAATCATGTGATTGACGGTGCGGATGAAATCCAGATCGAATTGTTTGACGGCGGCCCTTTGCTTGACGCCAAACTGATTGGTACGGACGAGAAAACCGACATCGCGCTTTTGAAAGTCGAAGCAGAAGCACCGCTGCCATTTGTAGCTTTCGGGGATAGCAACGTGTCCCGCGTGGGCGACTGGGTGCTGGCCATCGGCAACCCGCTCGGGCAGGGGTTTTCCGTCTCTGCCGGTATTATTTCAGCGCGCAACCGTTCACTGCGCGGCACCTATGACGATTACATCCAGACAGACGCGGCGATCAACAAAGGCAACTCCGGTGGCCCGCTGTTTGATATGGACGGGAATGTTATCGGGGTAAACACCGCCATTATTTCGCCTACAGGTGGCTCTATCGGCTTGGGCTTTGCCATGTCATCCAATGTGGTGACCAAGGTTGTAGCACAACTGAAGGAATACGGCGAAACCCGTCGCGGCTGGCTTGGCGTGCAGATTCAGGATGTTGATGAAGATATTGCCGAAGCGGTCGGTCTGGATTCTGTCAAAGGCGCGCTGGTCAGCAATGTGCCCGAAGGACCGGCCAAGGAAGCCGGTATTCTGGCCGGCGACATCATCCTGAACTTTGACGGGAAGGATGTCTCTGACACCCGCGGGCTGGTACGCGCTGTTGGCAATGCCGAAGTGGGCAAGGCCGTGCGCGTTGTGGTTTTTCGTGAAGGAAAGACCATGACCCTGAAAGTGACCCTTGGCCGTCGTGAGGACGCAGAGCGCGATCCGGTTGTTCCAGTTGTTGACGAAGGGGACGCAGGGCCGAGCGAGCGGGAAGCCATGGGAATGCGCTTTACCGCACTTACGGGTGAACTGCGCAGCCAGTTGGGTCTGGATGACTCTGCCAAGGGCGTTGCAGTCATTTCGGTAGATGAATCGTCGGACGCTTTCACCAAGGGCCTGCGGGCAGGGGATCTGATTTCCGAAGTCGGGCAGAAGCCTGTCACCACCCCCAAGGATGTGACAGACGCGCTGAAAGCGGCCAATGACGCCGGTCGCAAGTCTATCCTGCTGCTGGTGCACCGCGAAGGCGAACCCCGCTTCGTGGCGCTTTCACTGGACGATTGATAAAACGGGCAGGGCCGGTCGCGAGCCGGTCCTGCCACCAATTAAAAAGGGCGCCGGAACAACCGGCGCCCTTTTTTGTTTTGAACTTTTTATGCCGCGTTGCCGTCAGACCAGCATCGACATCGGCTTTTCGATATATCCGGCAAAGGCTGCAAGGAACTGCGCGCCAAGGGCTCCGTCGATCACCCGGTGATCCACAGACAATGTTACCGACATCATGGTCGCCACTGTCAGTTCTCCGTCAGCACCAACGATCGGCATCTTCTGCCCCGCACCAACCGCAAGGATAGAGCCGTGGGGCGGGTTGATCACCGCATCGAAGTTTTCGATCCCGAACATGCCCAAATTGGAAATGGCAAAGCTGCCGCCCTGATATTCATGGGGGGCGAGCTTGCGCTCCTTGGCACGGGTCGCAAGGTCTTTCATCTGCTCTGAAATCACACCAAGCGCCTTTGCCTCTGCATCCTGAATGACGGGGGTAAACAGACCGCCTTCAATCGCCACCGCCACCGCAACATCGCTGGCTTTCATCTTGAGGATGCGATCACCGGCCCAGACTGCGTTACAGTCCGGTACATCTTGCAGCGCTTTGGCGCTGGCCTTGATGATGAAGTCGTTAACAGACAGTTTCACACCGCTGTCAGCCAGCCCTGCGTTGATCTCGCTGCGGGTTTTCAGCAGCGCGTCCAGATTGATGGACCGGCGCAGGTAGAAGTGGGGAATGGTCTGCTTGGCCTCGGTCAGACGGGCGGCAATGGTCTTGCGCATCCCGTTGAGCGTGACTTCTTCATACTCCCGCTCTGCGTACATTTTCTTGACGGTTTCGCTGTCCACAGGTGCGGCAGGTGCAGCGGCTGCTGCTGGCGTATCAGCGGCTTTGGCGCTGGCCGGTGCATCCGATGCGCTGGCACCGTCCACATCTGCCTTTACAATGCGACCACGCGGGCCGGAGCCCTTGATCGTTGTCAGGTCCAGCCCCTTGTTCGCTGCAATCCGCCGCGCCAGAGGTGAGGCGAAAATGCGTTCGCCGTCTTTTTTCGGGGCAGGGGGCGCTGCCGCTGCGGAAGACCCGCTATCCGGCGCGTCCTGCGGTTTCGCCGTTTCTGCCGTGTCGGATGTCTCTGCTTCAGGCTTTGCCTTTTCTTCTGCTTCTTCTGCTTTCGGGGCAGGGGTGGCATCCGCGTCTTCGCCATCTTCCAGCAGGGTTGCAATCGGGGTGTTCACTTTCACACCCTCTGTGCCTTCTTCAATCAGGATCTTGCCGATGACACCTTCGTCCACCGCTTCAAATTCCATGGTGGCCTTATCGGTTTCGATTTCCGCCAGCAGATCGCCGCTTTCTACGGTGTCGCCTTCTTTCACCAGCCATTTGGCCAGCGTGCCTTCCTCCATCGTGGGGGACAAAGCGGGCATGAGGATTTCTATAGCCATGTGTCTGTCTCCTTAGCGGTAGGTTACGGATTTCACGGCCTCGATCACCTCGGGTGTGGTGATCAGGGCGTGTTTTTCCAGATTTGCGGCATAGGGCATGGGAACATCCTTGCCGGTGCAGTTGATGACGGGCGCATCGAGGTAATCAAATGCCTGCTGCATCAGAACCGCACTGATGTAGTTGCCGATAGAGGCGACAGGGAAGCCTTCCTCGACGGTAACACAACGGTTTGTTTTCTTGACGGATTTGATGATCGCATCCGTATCCATCGGCCGCAGGGACCGCAGGTCGAGCACTTCTGCATTGATGCCTTCTTCGGCCAGTGCATCGGCAGCCTCCAGCGCGTATTTCATGCCGATGCCAAAGGAAACGATGGTCACGTCATCCCCTTCACGGGCAATTTTTGCCTTGCCGATGGGGACAGTGAAATCGTCCAGCTCCGGCACGTCAAAGGATTGACCGTACAGGATTTCGTTTTCGAGAAAGATCACCGGATTGGGATCGCGGATCGCTGATTTCATCAGCCCTTTATAATCCGCAGCCGTGTAGGGCATGATAACCTTCAGCCCCGGAATATGGGAATACCAGGCAGCGTAATCCTGACTGTGTTGCGCCCCGACGCGGGCGGCAGCGCCGTTCGGGCCACGGAACACCATCGGTGCGCCCATCTGTCCGCCGGACATATAAAGCGTCTTGGCCGCAGAGTTGATGATCTGGTCAATCGCCTGCATGGCAAAGTTGAAGGTCATGAATTCTACGATCGGGCGCAAACCGGCAAAGGCTGCACCAACTGCGATACCGGCAAACCCGTGTTCGGTGATCGGCGTGTCGATAACACGGCGCGCGCCGAATTCTTCCAGCAGGCCCTGACTGATCTTGTAAGCGCCCTGATACTCGCCCACTTCCTCGCCCATCAGGAAGACTTCATCAGCGCGGCGCATTTCCTCGGCCATCGCGTCCCGCAGGGCTTCGCGCACGGTCTGTTTTTTGAACTTGGTGCCTTCCGGAATATTTTCCATCGGTATTTCAGGCATGTCCCCTGCGGCTTGTGCGGCAGGTTTGGTGCTGACATCTGCAGAGTCGTCTTCGTCGCTGCTTTCGCTGTCGTCTGCCGGTGCATCCTGTGAGCCGCTTGCGGCATCTTCTGCTGCAGAGGCATCTTCACCGTCTTCCAGAAGCACGGCAATCGGCGTGTTTACCTTTACGCCTTCGGTGCCTTCTTCGATCAGGATCTTGCCGATCACCCCTTCGTCTACAGCTTCGAATTCCATCGTGGCCTTGTCTGTTTCGATCTCCGCCATGATATCGCCGGAGGCGACGGTATCGCCTTCCTTGACCAGCCATTTGGCCAGAGTACCTTCTTCCATCGTTGGCGAAAGGGCGGGCATGAGTATTTTGGTTGCCATGATTGGATTCCTTAAGCGTAGATGTCTGTATAGAGTTCGTCGAGCGCGGGTTCAGGGCTCTCTGTGGCGAAATCGGCGGCTTCGGACACGATCTTTTTAACCTCTTTGTCGATGGCTTTAAGTTCGTCTTCCGTCGCGTGTTTGCCGGTCACGAGAAGGTCGCGCACGTGATCAATCGGGTCTTTTTCCGATTTGATCTTCTGCACTTCCTCCCGCGTGCGGTATTTCGCCGGATCGGACATGGAATGCCCGCGATAGCGGTAGGTTTTCATTTCAAGGATGTATGGCCCGTTGCCCGCGCGGCAATGGGCCAGCGCGCGTTCGCCAGCCTCTTTCACCGCCAGCACATCCATTCCGTCCACGGCTTCACCCGGAATGCCGAAGGCCTCTCCACGGGTGTAAAGTTCGGGTGTCGAGGAACCCCGCTGCAAGGAGGTGCCCATCGCGTACTGGTTGTTTTCAATTACAAAAATACAGGGCAGTTTCCAAAGGCTCGCCATGTTGAAGGTTTCATAAACCTGCCCCTGGTTTGCAGCGCCATCGCCGAAATAGGCAAAGGACACATCATCGGTGCCCATGTATTTGTTGGCAAAGGCCAGACCGGCCCCGATAGGAACCTGTGCCGCAACGATACCATGCCCGCCATAAAACCGTTTCTCGGCCGAGAACATGTGCATGGAGCCGCCCTTACCTTTGGAATAGCCGCCTTCGCGCCCGGTAAGTTCGGCCATCACGCCTTTGGGGTCCATCCCGCAGGCCAGCATGTGCCCGTGATCGCGGTAGGACGTCACCCGCTGGTCGCCTTCCTTGGCCGCAGCCTCCAGCCCGACAACAACCGCTTCCTGACCGATATAAAGGTGGCAGAACCCGCCAATAAGGCCCATGCCGTAGAGTTGCCCTGCCTTTTCCTCAAATCTTCGTATCATCAACATTTCACGGTAGTGGCTCATAAGCTCTTCTGCCGAGACATTGGATTTGGATGATTTCTTGGCTGCAGCCATGAGGTGTCTCCGAAATGGTTTAATATTAAACTATATTATACTGGAACTGCTGTGGAATTACACCTGTTATTTTCGCCTGACAGACAGGGTGCGGATTTACGCTTCCGCCTGTTGTCCTGTGACATAAAAAAAAGACCGCCGTCTTGGGAACAGCGGTCAATTCGTTTTGCACCTTGGGGAAATGTCGGGTGTTACTGGATGATTATTTCATCCCCTCTTGCCATGCCGAGAACCTTGCGGGCCCGTTCGTCCAGCAGATCCAAATCGAGGTAACTGTCTGACAGGCGACGGGTCTTGTTCTGTAGGATCTCGCGTTCTGCATGGAGTTGTGCCAGCTGCTGTTTCAAAGCGGCCTCATCCGCTTCGATCTGCACCCGGCGGAAGTGGCCGTAATCACCTTGCACAGCAGCAAAGACGAAATAAGCAGACAAGAGGAATGCCGTGATGAAAAGCATCACCGTGCCAATCGCCGCCCCTGTTTTACCTTGCTGTATCAAAACCGAACCACCTCGTTACCCGTTCTTGTGACGGGTTATGAGACGACTATAGGCCAAGCGGATCGGGATGTGAATCCCAAAACGAATCACTTGGCAAAGTTTTTTCAACGGCACGGCGGAAACAGGGCTGCCGGCCTTGGACCGCAGCCCTGTTTATCAGCCTAGCAGGCGTTGGATGCCTCGCAGATGCTGTCGATTGTCGCAGCGATGGTTTTGTTGAACGCTTCGTCGGACTGATCCGCAGAGAGCCCTTCGGTCAGCGCGCGGGAAAAGCTGGCGATCATACCGTTGTTTTTGGACAGGCGGGCGTTTGCCTCATCCCGCGAATAGCCGCCCGACAAAGCCACAACGCGCATGACAGCAGGGTGGTCCACCAGTGGCTGGTAGTGGTTGGCGGTTTCCGGCAGCGTCAGTTTCAACATAACCTGCTGGCCTTCGGGCAGGTTTTCCAGATGACGGATAATCGAAGCCAGCAGCAGGTCTTCGGCCTGCGCCTTGTCGCTGATGGAAATGGTCACTTCAGGTTCGATGATCGGCATTAACCCGTGTTTGTAAACCTGCGCGGCAACCTCGAACTGCTGTGCGACAATCGCTTCAATGCCGCTTTCGGACGCCGCATCAATGACCGAGCGCATTTTGGTGCCGAAAATCCCCGCATCCACTGCACGGGACAAAGTCGCATCCAGACCGCCAATCGGTTTCATCAGTTTCACGCCGTCGGCTTCGTCTTCCAGACCTTTGTCGATCTTCAGGAACGGCACAACGCCCCGTTCTTCCCACAGATAGGTCGCGGTCGGTTTGCCTGCAATTTCGCGGTCCATGGTCATTTCAAACAGGATCGCGCCGATCACCTTGTCGCCGGTAAAGGCAGGGGCTTGGGCGATGCGTGCGCGCATGCCATGGATCAGGTCGAACATTTCGTCGTCATTGGAATAGGCGTCCTCTGACACACCATAAAGCCCCAGCGCTTTGGGGGTGGAACCGCCGCTTTGATCAAGGGCTGCGATAAAGCCCGCGCCGGATTGCATTTTTTCGGTCATTGCAGAGTTTGGCATGTCTGGGTCCGTTCTGTTGGTCATTTTGGTGTTTTATATCAATTGCCTGCAGCTTCAAGGGCCGCAACGCCGGGCAGGGTTTTGCCTTCCAGCCATTCAAGGAAAGCGCCACCGGCGGTGGAAATATAGCTGAAATCATCTGCTGCACCACTGGTGTTCAGTGCGGCAACCGTATCGCCACCCCCTGCAACAGAGACAAGCCGTCCGGCTTTGGACAGGCTTGCAGCGTGTAGGGCTGCGGCGTCGGTTGCGGCGTTGAAGGGCGGGATTTCAAAGGCGCCAAGCGGTCCGTTCCAGACCAGTGTTTTGGCCGCATCCAGCACGGATTTGACCCGCGCAACGGATTTGGGGCCGGCATCAAGGATCATCTGATCCGCAGGGCAGGCATCTGCATCACAGGTGTGGGCCTCGGCACCGGCTTTGAATTCGGAAGCGGTGACAACGTCAACGGGCAGAACCAGTTCACAGTTGCCCTCATCCGCTTTGGCCATGATCTTGCGCGCCGTGTCCAGCAGATCGTGTTCGCACAGGGATTTGCCCACATTCACGCCTTGGGCTGCCAGAAACGTATTCGCCATGCCGCCGCCGATAACGATCTGGTCCACTTTCGGGATCAGATTGCCCAGCAGGTCCAGTTTGGTAGAAACCTTGGCACCGCCGACCACAGCCACAACCGGATGGGTCGGGGTGGAAAGCGCGTTTTCCAGTGCTTCCAGTTCCGCCTGCATCAGACGACCGGCACAGGCGGGCAGATGGGCCACAACCCCTGCGGTAGAGGCATGGGCACGGTGGGCGGCAGAGAAGGCATCGTTACAGTAGATGTCTCCGAAAGCGGCCATTTTTTCCGAAAACTCGGGATCATTTGCGGTTTCACCCGGATAGAAACGGGTGTTCTCCACCAGCAGGATTTCACCGTCTTTCAGCGCTTTGGTCTGGGCCACAACGGTTTCGTAAGTGTCATCGTGGGTGAACTGGACGGGCTGGCCGAAATGCTCTGATAGGGCAGGGAGCAGATGCACCAGAGACAACTCTGGCACCGATTGGCCCTTGGGTCGTCCGACATGTGCCAGCAGAACCACACGCCCGCCTTTTTCCACGATCTCTTTGACCGTTGGAACGATCCGTTCGATCCGCGTGGCATCGGTCACTTGTCCGTCTGCCATTGGTACGTTGATGTCTACACGGGTCAGCACGCGTTTTCCGGCAAGGTCAAATGCGTCGAGCGTTTTCCAGGTCATATGGGTTCCTATCGCCAAAAAGCTATCCAGTCGATCAGCCGCAGCAGTTCCCGCCCCCAAAGGATGAGGTATTCTGCTTCGTTGAACTGGATATCTATCACCACCAGTGCCACAAGGCACAGGCCCAAAATCATCGCTACAGTATTATTCATGGTCGCGGCCGCCCGTTGGGAAAACGGGCAGCGCGGCCCGTCAAATAAGTTTGCCCATTGCTACAGCCGTGTCGGCCATACGGCAAGAGAAACCCCACTCGTTATCGTACCAAGACAGCACACGCACAAGGTTCCCGCCCATCACAGTGGTTTGCAGGGAGGCAAAGTTGGAGGAATGGGTGTTGTGGTTATAGTCAATGGAAACAGTGGGTTCGTCGCCATATTCCAGAATGCCCTTCATCGGACCTTCGGCTGCGGCCTTCATCGCGGCGTTGACTTCTTTCACAGTTGTGTCGCGCTTGGGGATGAATTTCAGGTCCACAGCAGAAACATTGGGTGTCGGCACACGGATGGCAGAGCCGTCCAGCTTGCCTTCCAGTTCCGGCAGTACCAGACCCACCGCTTTGGCAGCGCCTGTTGTGGTCGGAATCAGGGACATGGCCGCTGCACGGGCGCGGTAGAGATCCTTGTGGCGACGGTCCAGTGTCGGCTGGTCGCCTGTGTAGCTGTGGATCGTGGTCATAAAGCCTTTGTCGATGCCGATTGCATCGTTCAGAACCTTGGCAATAGGGGCCAGACAGTTGGTGGTACAGGATGCGTTTGATACGATCAGATCTTCGGCTGTCAGATCGTCGTGGTTCACCCCGTAAACGATTGTCTTATCGGCCATTTTCGCCGGAGCAGAGTTCAGAACCCGCTTTGCGCCCTGTCTCAGGTGGACTTCGGAGGCGCCTTTGTCGTTAAACTTGCCAGTACATTCCAGAACCACATCAACACCGGACCAGTCGAGTTCTTCGGGGTTGTAGGTAGAGAACATGCGCATATCGTTCCGGCCCACATTCATGGTGCCGTCACCGATTGTGATGTCACCGGGAAAGCGCCCGTGGATGCTGTCGTATTTCAGAAGGTGGGCTGTGGTTTCCAACGGGCCTGTGGCATTCACCGCAACCACTTCGATATCATCGCGGCCGCTTTCGATGATATGGGCCAATGTGCAACGACCGATCCGGCCAAATCCGTTAATGGCAACTTTGACAGCCATGGTATTCTCCTAAAGTCCGAAACAGATGCGGTGTGCGGGATGGCCCACCACTGATTACGAACCGCGTAAACGCAAGACGCCCGAAAGGGAACCTTCGGGCGTCTCGTTTAGGGGCAATGTTAACGTTAAAGTCCGATGTTAACGTTAAAGCAGGTTCTTCACTTTCTCGGCCAGGGCATCGGCTGTAATGCCGAAGTTGGCGTAAAGCTCTTCTGCTGGGGCAGAGGCGCCAAAGCCTTCCATTCCCACAAAATCCGCTTTGTTGGCCTTGCCCCGTTCGCCGGTCAGCCATTTGTCCCAGCCAAAGCGGGCGGCGGCCTCGATCCCGACGCGGACAGGGCCTGCGGGCAGAACCTTGCGGCGGTAGGCTTCGTCCTGCGCCTCGAACAACTCCCAGCATGGCATGGAGACAACGCGGGTGCCGATCCCGACCGCTTGCAGCTTGTCGCGGGCATCCAGTGCGATTTCCACTTCGGAACCTGTGGCCAGAAGGATCGCCTGACGTTTTCCCTCGGCCTCGGCCAGCACATAGGCGCCCATGGCCGTCATGTTCTTGTTTGTATGTTTCGTGCGCACCGTGCGCACACCCTGACGGGTCAGGGACATGACGGAAGGCGTGGATTCAGACGACATCGCCAGTTCCCATGCTTCCGCGGTTTCCACAGTATCAGCAGGGCGGAACACCCATGTGTTCGGCGTCGCACGGGAAATCGCCAGATGCTCGATCGGCTGGTGGGTCGGGCCGTCCTCGCCAAGGCCGATGCTGTCATGGGTCATGACAAAGACCGAAGGCACACCCATCAGGGCTGCCAGACGCATGGCTGGGCGAGCGTAATCGGTGAAACACATGAAGGTGCCGCCATAGGGGCGCACACCGCCGTGCAGCGCCATGCCGTTCATCGCAGCGGCCATGCCGTGTTCGCGAATGCCATAGGCCACGTGGCGGCCCTTGCGGTTGCCCGGCTCGAACCAGCCGAGCCCGTCTGTCAGGGTATTGTTGGATCCTGTCAGGTCGGCAGAGCCACCGATGGTTTCTTTCATGATCGGGTTGATCACTTCCAGCGCCATCTGGCTGGAGGCCCGTGTCGCCTTTTTCGGCTGCTCTTCAGAGACCTTGCGCTTGAGCTGCTTGATCACAGCAGACAGGCGCTTGTGCGGTGTGCCACTGATGACGCGGTTGAATTCGGCCTGCCGGTTGTCAGACAGTTGCGCCAGACGCTCGTTCCAGGCGTTGAAGTCTTCATTCCCGCGCGAACCGATGGCTTCCCATGCGGATTTGATGTCGGCAGGAATTTCAAAGGCGGGGTAGGGCCAGTCATAGAATTCGCGCATCTGTTCCAGTTGCGCATCCTTGATGGCATAGCCGTGGCCCTTGTTCGTGTCCTGCACACCTTCAACACCAACAGCGATTGTGGTTTTGCAGGCGATCATGGACGGCGTGTTGGATTTCTTCGCAGCGGTCAGGGCGGCGTCGATTTCATCGGGGTTGTGCCCGTCGCATTCATACACGGACCACCCGGCTGCCTTGAACCGTTTTTTCTGGTCGGTCAGGTCGGAGAGCTCGATCTTGCCGTCGATGGAGATGTTATTGTCGTCCCACAGCACGATCAGTTTGCCAAGCTTCTGTTTGCCCGCAAGGCCGATGGCTTCGTGGCTGACGCCTTCCATCAGGCAGCCGTCGCCTGCGATAACATAGGTGTAATGGTCAACCACGGATTTGTTGAACCGCGCCGCCATGGATTGTTCGGCCATGGCCATGCCGACAGCCGTGGCGATGCCCTGACCCAGCGGCCCTGTGGTGGTTTCAATCCCTTTGGCGTGGCCGTATTCCGGATGCCCTGCGGTTTTCGCGCCCCACTGGCGGAAGTTGCGGATTTCATCCATTGTCATGTCTTTATAACCTGTCAGGTGCAACAGACCGTAAAGCAGCATGGAACCGTGTCCGGCGGAAAGCACAAAACGGTCCCGATCCGGCCAGTCCGGATTGGCCGCATCAAACTTCAGGTGCTTCTCGAAAAGCACAGTCGCTGCATCGGCCATACCAATTGGCATGCCCTGATGTCCGGAGGCGGCTGCATGGACTGCATCTGCTGCCAGAATGCGCAAGGCTGCGGCTTTTTTCCAATGGTCGGGATGGTTGGTCTTAAGCTCTGAAATGTCCACGAAAGGCCCTTTCTTCGGGGGGATGCGCTGGGGATTGGATGCCCTGTGATAGCAACTCAGCAAGGTTGGTCAAGCGATTGAAAGGCGTTTACATCAGCTTTCTTTCGCAGCGAATTGTTTTTCCACCAGGAAAATGGTCATAATGGCCTCATAAAAATGATTCGCGAGCAGTTGACAGGCTGTCAGACACGAGCAGTAGGTGAAATGATGACACAATTTCCTAAGATTCAAGCGCGTTTTGATGCGGCGCTGGCGGTTTTCGAAGATGCCGCAGACACCGGCGCAGATGCAGGGAAGCTTGAAGAACAGGCTGCCAGAATCGAACGGCTTCAGGAAGAACTGAGCACGGCGCAAGACGCGCTCGACGAAGCGAAGGCGCGGATCGACGAAGTAGAAGCAGAGCGCAAGGCCGCCGAGGACAAGGCCGAAAGCCAGCGCGTGGCATTGGTCAAACAGATCGACACGCTCGACAAAGCGCGTGATACAAGCGAGAAAAACCTCGCCAAGGCACGCCAGTACAACAAACACCTCAAAAAGCTGAACAGCGGTCTGCGCAAGCAGAATGAAGAGCATGTAGGCGATGCCGACCTTATCAATGCTTCGCTGGAGGCAGAGCTGAACCAGATCAAGGAACAGCGCGATGTGGATCTTGAAGAAGTAAATGGCATCCTTGCCAGAATGACGCCTCTCGTGGAGGGCAATTAATATGGCTGAAGTAAGAGTATCCATCGGCGGACGGGAATTTGAAGTTGCCTGCCGTGACGGGGAGGAGCATTTCCTGCAATCTGCCGCCCTGCTGCTGGACAATGAAGCCAGCGCGCTGAACGAGGCGCTTGGACGGATGCCCGAAACGCGGATGCTGCTGATGTCGGGGTTGATGCTTGCGGATAAAACCGCGAGTCTGGAAGACCAGTTGAAACAGGCACCGCCCCCCCAGATCGCGCTGTCCGCCGAGGACGAGGCCGTGATAAAGCGCGCCCGCAAGACCGAAGCCCAACTGGGCGCGGCGCAGGCCGAACTGGCGGAACTGCGTGCCGAACTGGCAGAACTGCAATCCAGATCACATAGCGCGGACTCTGAAGCTGAAAACGCCAAAGCCGAACGGGAAGCGGCGGAAGCGGTGCTTGCGGATCTTAAAGCAGCGCGCGATGCCGCCGAGGACCGCGCGAAAGCGGCTGAGTCAAAACTGGAAGAGGCCCAGACCAAAGCGGATGAAGTCGAAGCCAAAATTGAAGAAGCCCGCGCTGCCAAAGATTCAGCCGTAGCGGTAATGCGTTCAATGGTAGAGCGGATGGAAGAAGCCGCGCAGCGTTTGCAAAAACAGGACTGACGCTCTCTACAAGCTTAAGATTTGAATAAAAAACGCCGGAAGATGTTCTCTTCCGGCGTTTTTCTTTTTGGGCGTTCCTGAAACCGGCGCAACGGCCGACCGGATCAGCCGTTTGCTTCGCGGATCTTGGCCGCTGCGTCTTTGTCATAGGTCACGCCGTTTTCATCAAACAGCGTGTCCAACTCGCCGGAGAGGGTCATCTCTGTGATGATGTCACAGCCGCCTACGAACTCTCCCTTGACGTAGAGCTGCGGGATTGTCGGCCAGTCGGAAAAATCCTTGATGCCCTGACGGATTGCGTCATCGGCCAGCACGTTTACATCGGTGAAATTCACCCCCATGTAATTCAACACTCCGGCCACGCGCGAGGAAAACCCGCATTGTGGCATGGAGGCCGTGCCTTTCATGAACAAAACAACGTCGTTGTTGTCCACGGTTTCCTGAATTTGTGCGTTTGTGTCGGTCATATTGGTATCCTTGTTGCGGAATGCCGCGTTTGCCAGATCATATATCAGCGGACTGGCGAATTACAATGGCACGGGCGGTTCACATCTGCGCCACGTTACGGCGCATTCGCGCTTATTCCTTGACTTTGGTGGTCAGGGCCAGCGCATGCAATTCGCCGGAGGGGCCGTCCATCTTGCCTTTCAGCGCGGCATAAACCATCCGCTGTTGGGCAACGCGGTTCTTGCCGGCAAATTCTTCGGCCACCACCTGGGCGGCCATATGCACGCCGTCATCGCCCTGAACGGTGATGTCGGCGGTCGGAAAGGCTTCGCGAAGCAGGCTTTCGATTTCTGGGGCGGACATAGGCATAGCGTATTCCTTTTGTGTCGTTGTACCGTTTAACGGTGCTTGGCGTCTTTGTGGATCAGCCGAACACCTTTGGCAAGCACTCGGCAAATCCGGCCCGTGCGGTGGACAGGGGCAGGGACTCTGCGCCTAGCGTGATGTCATTGCCCCCGAAGCTGCCGATGGTTTCGGCAGGTACACCGGCATCACGGGCCGCTTCAAGGACGGCTTGCGCATTGGCGGTTGCCACCAGATAGCGGGCCTGATCTTCGCCGAAGAACCATCCGGCATCCCCGTCTTTCACAGTGACACCGCAGTTGGAGGCAAAGGCCATATCCGCCACGGCCAGCGCCAGACCGCCATCAGACAGGTCATGTGCTGCGGTGATAAGACCTTTGGATTGCAGTGAGCGGATGAACTCACCTGCGGCGCGTTCTTTTTCCAGATCCACATGGGGTGCATCGCCGTCTTCGCGGTCGAACAGCTCTTTTATAAGGGCGGACTGGCCAAGGTGGCCGTTGGTTTCCCCGATCAGAACCAGCGCATCGCCGTCCTGCGCCTGCGTGCCGATCAGTTCGTCCAGAGACGACAGCAGCCCGACAGCACCAATGGTGGGGGTTGGCAGGATGCCAACACCATCGGTTTCATTGTACAGGCTGACGTTGCCCGAAACGATGGGCATATCAAGCGCGCTACAAGCTTCGCCGATGCCTTTGATACAGCCGACAAACTGGCCCATGATTTCCGGCTTTTCAGGGTTGCCGAAGTTCATGTTATCAGTTGTTGCCAGAGGTTTGGCGCCGGTAGCGCAGAGATTGCGATAGGCTTCGGCTACGGCCTGTTTGCCACCCTCGAAAGGGTTCGCCTTGCAATAGCGCGGGGTTACGTCAGAGGTAAAGGCCAGCGCCTTTGCTGTTCCGTGCACACGAATGACACCGGCGTCCGATCCCGGGCGTTTCACCGTGTCGGCCATCACCATCGTATCATACTGTTCGTAAACCCATGCCCGCGAGGCGTAATTGGGCGAGGAAACCAGCGTCATCAGGGCTTCTGCCGGATTGACCGCAGGCACATCGCCAACAGCCGCGGCCGCGGGTGTTTCCACCCAGGGGCGATCATATTCCGGTGCCGTGCCGGACAGGGCCTTCAGCGGCAGGTCGGCTTTGACTTCACCGTTGTGCATGATCAAAAAGCGGTCTTCCGCGATGGTTTCGCCCACAATAGCAAAATCCAGATCCCATTTGTCGAAAACGGCTTTGGCCTCGGCTTCCAGTTCGGGTTTCAGAACCATCAGCATCCGTTCCTGAGACTCTGACAGCATCATTTCATAGGCGGTCATGTTGTCTTCGCGGATCGGCACGTCTTCAAGGTTCAGACGCACGCCCAGATTACCCTTGTCGCCCATTTCAACGGCAGAACAGGTCAGGCCCGCAGCGCCCATATCCTGAATAGAGATCACAGCGCCGGTTTGCATCAGCTCCAGCGTTGCTTCCATCAGGCGTTTTTCGGTGAACGGGTCGCCAACCTGAACAGTGGGGCGTTTTTCCTCAATCGTGTCGTCAAATTCCGCACTGGCCATAGTTGCGCCGCCGACACCGTCACGTCCCGTCTTTGCGCCCAGATACACAACAGGCATCCCGACACCGGAAGCTGCCGAGTAGAAAATCCCGTCCGTTTCAGCCAGACCGGCGGCAAAAGCGTTTACCAGACAGTTACCGTTATAGGCTTTGTGAAAGCGCAACTCGCCCCCGACGGTTGGGACGCCGAAACAGTTGCCATATCCGCCCACACCTTCGACCACACCGGACACCAGCGATCTGGTCTTCGGATGGCTGATCTCCCCGAAGGACAGGGAATTCATCGCCGCAATCGGGCGGGCACCCATGGTGAAAACATCGCGCAGAATGCCGCCGACGCCTGTGGCTGCCCCCTGATAGGGTTCGATGTAGGACGGGTGGTTGTGGCTTTCCATCTTGAACACCACACATTGCCCGTCGCCAATATCGACGATACCGGCGTTTTCACCCGGACCACAGATCACCTGCGGGCCTTCCGTCGGCAGGGTGCGCAGCCATTTTTTCGAAGACTTGTAGGAACAATGTTCGTTCCACATGGCCGAAAAGATGCCGAGTTCGGTGAAGGTCGGCTCACGTCCGATCAGGTCCAGAATGCGCTGGTATTCTTCCGCATTGAGCCCGTGATCTTTGATAAGTTTTTCGGTGATTGCCGGATCGGTCATGATGTGCTGTCCCAATGCGCGTGGATTTGCGGGTGTATTACTGGAAGGCAGCCTTCGGTGAAAGAGCCGAAACTGCCGCAGATTGAAAATTTCGGCATTTATTTTCGCCTGCATGTCGATTCCGGCCGGCGCCGTTCGTCATTTCAGTATTAATCCCAATTAACGGAGGCTCTTGTGCCCTTACCCATTACCTCACTTTATGCTGCAATTCTGGCGCTGATGCTGATCGTGCTGACCTACTACGTAATCTTGGGACGCGCCCGTTCCGGCATTTCCATCCTGCACGGAGAGGATATGGCACTGGCCACGCGGATCAGGCAGCACGGCAATTTCATCGAATTCGTTCCGATGGCGCTGATTGTTATGGCGCTGGCCGAGTTCGGTGGCGCAAACAGTATGGCCCTTCATATCGCCGGAGTCCTGCTGGTTGTTGCGCGTATCGCCCAGCCTTTCGGGATGCATCCTGAAATTGCGACCAAACCCTTGCGGATCATTGGCGGGGCAGGGACGCATCTGTCGATCCTGATTTCTGTGGCCCTGATCCTGACCGCGCGTTTTGCAGGATAAGCCGGCAAAGCAATTTATTGATTTTTCACCCGGAGTTTGACCAAACTCACCCAACCCGAAAGGAAATATTATGAAGTATCTCGCACTTATCTATTCCGCATCCGGTTCCAACCCCGATTTTGGCACACCGGAATTTGCCGCCTCTATGGAAGAGTGGAACAAGGTGAACCAGACCTACATTGATGCGGGTGTCATGGTGGCGGGCGATGCCTTGCAGGACGTCGCAACGGCCACATCCATCCGTATCCGCGACGGGAAGCAGGAAACGATGGACGGACCATTTGCCGAAACCAAAGAGCAATTGGGCGGGTATTACCTGCTGGATTGTGCCGATCTGGACGAGGCGATCAAATACGCCGCCATGATCCCTGCGGCCCGCTATGGCACGGTCGAGGTGCGCCCGATCATGGAACTGGGATAGTCCACTGGCCGCGGTCGCAGATCCGGTTGCAGCTGCCCTGAACGAGATTGTTCAGGGCGGCCGTGGCCGCTTGCTTGCCGCGCTAATTGCCAATTTACGGGATTTCCAGCTGGCAGAGGACAGTATGCAGGATGCGCTGGCCTCTGCTTTGGTGCATTGGCGGCGCTCCGGCATTCCGGCGAACCCGTCCGGCTGGTTGTTGAAAACTGCACGGCGCAAGGCGATTGACCGATTGCGCAGGTCGCAAAATTTCGATTCAAAATCAGCGCAGTATTCCTTGATGTTGAAGCTGGACCAGGCGGATGCAAAAGAAGAATCCCGACATGATATCCCGGACGAACGCTTGCGGTTGATATTTACCTGCTGTCATCCCGCACTTGATCCGAAAACACGTATCGCTTTAACCCTGCGCACACTTGGCGGGTTGACCACGGCAGAAATTGCCCGCGCATTTCTGGACAAAGAACCCGCAATGGCGCAGCGTCTGGTGCGGGCACGCCACAAGATTGTAAAATCGGGCGTCCCGTTCCGCATACCGGATGCACAGGATTGGGACGAGCGTCTGAACTCGGTTCTAAGTGTGATCTATCTGATCTTCAACGAGGGCTACGCCGCCTTGCGCGGGGATCGACAGATCCGTGTGGATCTTTGCGAGGAAGCAATTTTTCTGGCCCGTCTGATGAACCGGTTGCGACCGGAACAGCCCGAAGTAGAGGGGCTACTCGCTCTCATGTTAATGATCCATGCCCGAAGGCGGGCCCGCAGCACGACAAGTGGCGCGATGATACCGATCGAAATGCAGGACCGCGAAAGCTGGGACCGGCCTTTGATTGCGCAGGGGATCAAGCTGGTCGAAACGGCCCTGAAACGCGCACCGCTCGGGCCGTATCAGCTTCAGGCGGCGATTCAGGCAGTTCATTGCGAAGCGCAGAATTTTGACGCGACCCGCTGGAGCGAAATACTGGGGCTTTACGATCTGTTGGTCCAATTTGACGGAACAGCCATCGTAAAGCTGAACCGTTGTGTGGCGCTGTCCTATGTGGACGGGCCAGAGGCGGCGCTTCGGGCCAGTCGGGAATTAGATGGAGAACTGGCAGGGTATCAGCCCTATCACGCGGCGCAGGCCGCATTCTATCATCGCGCAAAACACTATCCCGAGGCGGTGCAATCTTATGATCGTGCGATAGAACTTTGCGACAATCGCAGTGCGGTGGCGTTTCTGGATGAAAAAAGGCGTGGCGCAAAAAAAGAGGCCGAGCAAATGCTCGGCCTTTAGTCCAACAGGGAGGTGAAGAAGAACGAGAGCGTTTGCTCAACCGTCCGCCTTCATGGATAAGATATAAACCGAAGGTGTTAACGACAAGTGTAAAAAGGTCACATACGTTGCATATCCGTCATGCGTTCTGCGCATGGCTGTGCCCGAAACAGGGCGTTTTTTCCCTAGCTGATTGAATGCGCGACCTAAATTTGTGACAATTTCTTGTCAGCCTTGATCTCTTCCAGAACAAAATCCCTGAAGATTGCTACCTTTTTTGAATGTCTGAGCTCCTCCGGATAGGCCAGATAGACCGGAACCTGATGGCTTTGGTCCTCGGGAAGAATCCGGATCAGTTGTGGGAAGTCTACTGTGACGTAGCTGGGCAGCAGGCCGATCCCCACTCCGTACAGCACAGCCTGCAGGACGCCGAAGTAATTGTTCACGGTCAGGTGGGACAGATGTTCGCCCGCAAGGATGGGGCGAATCCAGTTCAGACTTGCTGTCACTTGTTGCGATGTCAGGTTCTGGCTGACAATCCGGTGGCCGCGCAATTCCTCAAAGGTTTCGGGTGTGCCGAATTTGTCGAGATACGGTTGGGTTGCGTAAAACCGCATGTTCACATCCATCAGGCGGCGGCGGACCAGATCGGCCTGGCTGGGTTCTTTCATCCGGATCGCTACATCGGCTTCGCGCATGGGCAGGTCCAGAACCCGTTCTTCCAGCATCAGGTCAATCTTCAGATCAGGATAGCGGTCGTACAGGCGGCCCATACGCGGGGACAGCCACAGGGAACCGAAACCGACGGAAGTGGTGACTTTCAGTTCACCGAAAACTTCGTCTTCGGAATCCCGCAGGCGGGCCTCGGTGGATTCGAGCTTCTTGCTCATGGCGGAAGTGGCGTCAAACATCAGTTCGCCCTGTTCGGTCAGAATCAGGCCGCGGGCGTGGCGGTGGAACAGGGTCACGCCAAGGGTTTCTTCCAAGGCGCGGATCTGGCGGCTGACTGCCGATTGCGACAGGTGAAGCGCATCCCCGGCGTGTGTCAGGCTGCCTGCATCTGCAACGGCATGAAAAATGCGCAGTTTATCCCAATCCATAGACTGCTCCTCCCAATTTTTTTTTCGTTGGCAAGTATGTAGGTGTCCGGTGGCTCAAAAGCAATGAAAAGACGTCGGGTGAATATCCCTTGATAGGTCATATTTTATGACCTATTATCGCCGCAAGCACTGTGGAGGATGCCCGATGACCAAACAGGAAATTTCACTTACCGATCGTTTCGACCTAACAAAAAAGACTGTTCTGCTGAACGGGACACAGGCGTTGGTGCGCCTGATGCTGGCCCAAAAGGAGCGGGATCGCACGGCAGGGCTGAACACTGCCGGATATGTAACCGGCTATCGCGGGTCGCCCCTTGGTGCTGTGGATTTGCAGATGGAACGTGCGTCCAAGCATCTGGCAGCCAGCGATGTGGTGTTTCAGGCCGGTTTGAACGAAGACCTTGCGGCGACTGCGCTTTGGGGTGTGCAACAGGCAGAAATGTTCGGGGAGGGCAAATTCGACGGGGTTTACGGGCTGTGGTACGGCAAGGGGCCGGGTGTGGACCGTTCGGGCGATGTGTTCCGTCATGCCAACATGGCCGGCACCTCTGAAAACGGCGGGGTTCTGGTCTGTATGGGGGATGACCACACCGGCGAAAGTTCTACTGTTCTGCACCAGTCCGAATTTGCGCTGGTGGACGCAATGATGCCGATCCTGTCTCCGGCAGGGGTGCAGGAGGTGCTGGATTACGGCGCCTACGGCTATGCGCTCAGCCGCTATTCGGGGTGCTGGGTCGGGTTGAAATGCGTGAAGGACACGATTGAGGCAACCGCCGTTGTGGATGGCGACCCGTCCCGCGTGTCCGTTAATATCCCGACCGATTTTGCCATGCCCGCAGACGGAATTAACATTCGCGCTGATGACAGCCCCGTCGCACAGGAAGCCCGTCTGCACGATTACAAACGGTTCGCAGCCGAGGCCTTTGCCCGTGCCAACAATCTGGACAAGCGGATGGCGGGCAAGCCGGGTGCGAAGATCGGAATCGTTTCCAGCGGTAAGAACTGGCTGGATACACAACACGCGCTGGACCTTCTGGGACTGGACGAAGCGGAAATGGAGCGCCTTGGCATCACCACCTATAAGGTTGCGATGGTCTGGCCGCTGGATATGACCAGCTTTCATGAATGGGCCGAAGGGCTCGACATGATTATCGTGGTCGAGGAAAAGCGCAAACTGATCGAAGTGCAGATCAAGGAAGCCATTTTTGACGACCGCAACGCCCGCCGCGTGATCGGTTGGAAGCACGACATCCGCAAGGATGAGGTCATCTTCACCGTCAAAGGTGCGCTGGAACCTATCACCGTGGCCCGCAAGATCGGGATGTTGCTGGGTGAAGAAGGCCGCTCTACCGACGGGATCAAACAGGCGTTGATGCGTCTGGACGAAGCAACCGCAGGGGACAACGCCGAAGAAATCGCCGCCCGCACGCCGTGGTTCTGTTCGGGCTGTCCGCATAATTCGTCCACCAAAGTGCCGGACGGATCACGCGCCTATGCGGGGATTGGCTGTCATTATATGGCCAAATGGATGGACCGCGACACGATGGGGTTCACCCATATGGGGGCGGAAGGCGCGAACTGGATTGGCGAGTCGCTGTTTTCCACGCGGGATCATGTGTTCCAGAACCTTGGCGATGGCACCTACAACCACTCCGGTGTGCAGGCGATCCGTGCGGCTTTGGCGGCCAATACCAACATCACCTATAAAATCCTGTTCAACGATGCTGTCGCAATGACCGGCGGTCAGGACAACGAAGGGGATTTGTCAGCCGCCAAAATCTGCGCGGAAATTCAGGCGATGGGGCTGAAGAACATCTTCCTTGTCTACGACGAAAAGGAAGAAATCGACTTTTCGGAATTTCCCGCCAACATCGAGAAATTCGAGCGTGCGGACCTTGCGACTGTTCAGGAAAAATGCACCAGGATCAAAGGCGTATCTGCCATTGTTTATGTGCAGACCTGTGCTGCGGAAAAACGCCGCCGCCGCAAGCGCGGGTTGTTTCCGGATCCCGACCAGCGGGTATTTATCAACCCTGCGGTCTGTGAAGGCTGTGGCGACTGCGGTGTGCAATCCAACTGTGTTTCGGTTGTGCCGCTGGAAACCGAACTGGGCCGGAAGCGGGCCATCGACCAGTCAAGCTGCAATAAGGATTTTTCATGTGTTAACGGCTTCTGCCCCAGCTTTGTGACCGTCAAAGGGGGCACGCCGAAGAAACAGGCGGCCAGTGGTATGGAATTGCCGCAACTGGCCGATCCGGTGCTGCCAACCATCAACGGCACCCATAACCTTGTGATTACAGGTGTGGGCGGCACGGGTGTTGTGACTGTGGGGGCGGTTCTGGCAATGGCGGCCCATGTGGAAGGCAAGGGCGCGGGCATGATGGAAATGGCCGGACTGGCGCAAAAAGGTGGTGCTGTGCACATCCATTGCCGTCTGGCCGAAAAACCGTCTGACATCAGCGCCGTGCGGGTTGCAATTGGCGAAGCCCACGGGGTGATCGGCGGCGATCTGGTGGTTACGGCCGGTGCAAAAACACTGGGTCTGATGGGGCGCGGCCGCACCAAGGTCGTCTGCAACAGCCATGAGATCGTCACGGGCGATTTTACCCGCAACGCGGAATTCTCCCTGCCAAGTGATCGTCTGCAACTGTCCCTGACGGGGCGTCTGGGGGAAGAGGCGGTCAGCTTCTTTGACGCCACCGAACTGGCGCGTGTGCATCTGGGCGACAGCATCTATGCCAATATGCTGATGGTGGGTGCTGCGTGGCAGAACGGGCTGATCCCGCTGTCAGAAGCCTCAATCATAAAAGCGATAGAGTTGAACGGCGCCGGTGTAGAGGGTAACAAAAGGGCCTTCGCTGTGGGCCGCTGGGCGGTCAGCCACCCTGTGGAGGCGGCAAATTCGCTGGTCAGCAAGGTGGTCGAACTGCCCAAATCGCTGGATGAGAAGATCAGCTATCGCGCCGATCTTCTGAAAGCCTATCAGAATGAGACACTGGCGCAGAAGTACCGCGATTTCCTTGCCGGAGTTGACAGTGCCGACCTGCGCGAAGCTGTCGCGCAATCCTATTACAAGCTGCTGGCGTATAAGGATGAATACGAAGTGGCGCGGCTGCATGCGGATCATGTTGAAACTATGGTTGCCGAAAGCTTTGACAACGTCAAATCGCTGGAATTCCACCTTGCTCCGCCGGTCTTTCCGGGAAAAACAGCAGACGGGCGTCCGAAAAAGCGCAAGTTCGGCGCATGGATGTTGCCTGCCTTCAACCTATTGAAAAAAGGCAAGGTTCTGCGCGGGACACCGTTTGATCCCTTCGGGTATTCTGCCGAACGCAAGATGGAGCGCGCCCTGATCGCAGAATATGAGAGGGACATGAAAGAGGTTCTGCCTCTGGATACGCCTGCGACCCATGATCTGATCAAGGCGCTTGCGGAATTGCCGATGCAGATCCGTGGCTTTGGTCCGGTGAAACAGCAGAACGTGACAACTGTTGCCAAGCGGCGCGAGGAGTTGCTTGCAATGATCCGCGCAGGCGGCACGACACATTCTGCCGCAGCAGAATAAGCCGGAAGCCTAAGCCCCAAGCCCCGCGCGCATCGCCGCGCGGCGCAGCGGGGTGGTTTCGTTCAACAGTTGCAATCCCTTCAGGCGCAAGGCTTTCAGATCAGGGCTTTGCGCCAGTGCGGCGCGGTTCAGCATATCGACACCGGACACACGGGCGGTAATGTCGGGCATCCGTGCGCGTTCGTAGGCGGCCAGCATCTCGGGGCTGCCGGCACTATGGCCGCTCTCCAGCAAATCCACCAGCACCTGCACATCCCCGAGGCTCATATTCAGGCCCTGCGCCCCGATTGGCGGCACCACATGGGCAGCCTCCGCGATCAATGCCGTATGGGGGCCGGTAAGACGATCCGCCTTTTGCGATATGATCGGCCAGATGTTGCGCGGGCTGTTCACCGTCAGGGGGCCGAGAATATCGCAGGCGCGCAGGTTCGCTTTGGCTGTAAAACCGGCATCATCCAGCGCCATAAGCGCCGCTGCCTTCGGTCCGGTTTCCATCCAGACAACGGCCGACTGGGGCACGCCCTTCACATCAGGAAGCGGCACCAGTGTAAAGGGGCCGCCGCTGCGGTGGATTTCCGTTGAAATATTGTTGTGCGGGCGCGGGTGGGAGACCGTAAAGACGATTGCCTTCTGCCCGTATCGCCATGTTTTTACGCCAATATCCAGCATCTCGCGGATCGGGGAGTTGCGCCCGTCTGCTGCCACGACAAGCGGGGTTTCAACCTGTGTTCCGTCAGACAGGGACACCAGCGCATGGGCGGCGCGGGCGGTGATCCGGCCGGTTTTAACCCCCATGCGCAGCGTGATATTGTCGGTCTGTGCGATCTGCGCCAGAAGTTCGCGCCGCAACAACCAGTTCGGAAGGTTCCACCCGAAGGGCTGGTCGGACAGCTCACCCGCGTCGAAGTCTGCCAGATAGCGGATTTCGCCCGCTTCCCCACCGGCATCCGCCAGCCGCATGATCTGAAGCGGTGCCGCATAAGGGGCGAACCGTGGCCACACACCAGCGCGTTCCAATGTTGCTTTGGCGGGTTGCAGAAACGCCGTGCTGCGTCGGTCGGCCTTGGGATCACCCTGTGTGGTAACGGGGGGCTGGGGATCAACGCAAAGCACCGACAGGCCCAGACGCCCGAAGGCACAGGCCGCGACCAGCCCTGAAAGACCGCCGCCACTGACAAAAATATCAAAGTTTTCCCGTTCCATGCCAATGAATTAGAGCGGGCGGGCCTTAAAGGAAAGTGTCAGGCGACGATCTGCGACAGAAAACCCGTCAAATCCTCTGTCTGGTGGTGGATGTAGGGGCGTTCAACCTTCGGCCCGACAAGGACCGTGCGCATACCCAATGCGTGGGGGATCTCCAGATTGCGCGGATCGTCTTCGAACATTGTCGCCGTGTTCGGGTCAAATCCGTCCCGCTGCAGGATCGCACCGTAAGCTTCGGCGCTGGGTTTTGGCAGGAAATCCGAATGTTCAATCCCGTAAATCGCATCAAAAACACCGCTCAACCCGCGGGCTGCCAACACGCGGACCGCATGGTTTTCAGACCCGTTTGTATAGACAATCTTGCGTCCAGGCAGGTCAGAAATATGGGCGCAAAGGGCGGCATCCTGCGGCACATGATCCAGCGATATTTCATGCACATCCGCCAGATAGGGCAGGGGATCGAGATCATGTTCGCGCATCAGCCCTGCCAGCGTAGTCCCATAGGTTTTCCAGTAATGGGTGCGCAGGTGGTCTGCCTTGGGCTGGTCTACCCCCAGCGCGTTCATCACATAGCTTGTCATGCGCACCTCGATCTGGTCGAACAGGCGGCATTCCGGCGGGTAAAGCGTATTGTCGAGGTCGAAAACCCAACAGTTAACGTGAGAGAAATGCTGTTTCATGGCGCTATGAATAGGGCGGAACGCCGGATAGGGAAACCGTCAGACCGGCAAAAACGCGACGGGACTGCGAAAAACTTTCCCTAGAGGGGCAAAGGGGTTATCACTTGCCAACACAGTCCTGTTACACGGGACCGGACGGGGAGCGAGCGGATCATGACACCGAGCGAGAAGATAGTTCAGGCACGAAAACTGCTGCATGAAGCGGGACAGGAACTGACCGAACTGTTGCAGAAGAACCGAAGCCGTGCGCGGGGCGGAATGCTACGGGAGTTGCATATGCTGGGCCGTATGACCGGCGAGAGCGACCATTACTTTTCGCAGGCCGGACAGGATCGGATTGTGGATAATATCCTCAATCAGAAAACTGGCGGCGTCTTTGTTGATGTAGGCGGTTATGACGGTGTGACCGGTTCCAACACACTGTTTTTTGAAGTTTTTCGGGACTGGACCGGAATACTTGTTGAACCTGCTCCGACGCAGTTACGAAAGGCCCGGACCGTGCGGCGCTGTCCCTGTCTCGGCTACGCTGTCGCGGGGCAGGCCGGGACGCTCGACTTCATGGAAGTGACTGGCGGCTACACCCAGATGAGCGGGTTTCTCGACAGCTATGACCGTGATCTGCTGGCGCGGGTTCGTGGCGATGCACGCCACAGCGAAGTTGTGCACAAGCTGGATGCCAGACCGCTGAATGACATCCTGCGGGAACAGGACTTGCAGAAAATCGACTTCGTTTCGCTCGATGTGGAAGGTGGAGAACTGGATATCCTGCGCAATTTCGATTTTGACTCATTTGATGTGGAGCTTTGGACCATCGAGAACAACACGCAGGATTCCCAGATCCCCGAACTGATGCGGGATCACGGGTATGATTTAATCGAATTTGTCGGGGTAGATGATCTGTTTCGCAAACGTAAACCAGCGGCAGGACCAGCATAATGACACGCCCGAACGAACCGAAAGACGCCTATGAACTGATCCTGAATGCCATAGACATCGGCATTTATCGTCCGGGGGATCGTCTGGTCGAAAGCGAACTTGCGGAGCGTTTCGGCGTCTCGCGCACGCCGGTCCGCGAAGCCCTGCAAAGGCTGGAGACCCAAACCATGCTGACACGGGACGGGCGTTCCCTGATTGTGTCATCGCTGGATCACAACCAGATGGCAGAACTCTACGAGGTGCGCGCCGAACTGGAAGGTCTGGCGGCGCGGCTGGCAGCCAAACACGCTTCTGTAGAAGAAATCAAAGTGCTGCACAGCATGATCGAAGAGGACCGGAAATACCTGAACCAGCCCCGCGAGCTGTCCATAGCGAACAGAAGGTTTCACCGGCAGATTCATCTGGCCAGCCGCAACAGGTATCTGGTGCAACAGCTTGAAATGGTTCACAGATCCATGGCTCTTCTGGCGGAGACTTCTCTTGCGGCTGACGGGCGCGGGGAAATGGCTCTGGCCGAACATCTGGCCATCGTGCAGGCGATTGAAAAGGGCGATGCCGCATCGGCCGAAAAACGTTTGAAGGACCATTTGTCTTTTGCATTCGAAACGCGACTGAAAGCCGACGCAGGAGAGATCGGCTCGGGGGAAACCTAGGTCATGGCACTGGCTGGCTGTGATGTTAACCTGTTAATTTCCTCCTGATATTCGACATCGTTGATGCCGTGGCTGGTTTTATCCCAATAGTTCGGATGCACGAATAATTCCCACAGGGCCTTGTAGGCAGCAAAAGCGCCAAGCGGCCAGTAGAGCAGCATGGTTGGCAGCCGCCAGTAAAGGTGCGGGCTGTTGCGCCGTCGGACTGCGAGTGCGCCAAGGCACAACAACAGAAATTCGGTTGCAATGAAAGCCGCCACAAGGGACAGGAAAAGCCCTCTGGGTACAGCGTCATATACTGGCAGAGGCACACCAAAAGTGTACAGCCACATCGGCAGTACCAGCGGCACAGCGACGAAGGAAGTAAATGTGCCGATCATCTGGATCTGGAACACCAGAAATCCGGCCAGCCCCGTCCGGCGCAACAGGTCTACCGGATGGCGCATATGGGTGATCCATGTTTGCAAAAACCCCTTGAGCCAGCGCGACCGTTGCCGCACCCAAGGCAGGATGCGGAAGTTTGCTTCTTCATAGGTGGTGGCGTCGGACCAGAGACAGCGATAGCCTGAGCGGTACAGCCGGATGCCCAGATCGGCATCCTCGGTCACGTTATGCGCATCCCAGCGTCCAAGCTTTTCCAGAATTTCCCGCCTGAAAAACACCGAAGTTCCCCCCAGCGGTACAGGCAGGTTCCAGCGTTGGAGACCGGGCAGCATGACGCGAAACAAGATGGCGTATTCTATTGTAAAACAACGGGAAATCCAGTTTGTTGTGCAATTGTAATAATCAAGCTGGCACTGCACGCAGGCGACCGTTTCATCCGCCTGATCCAGCAGGCGGGCGACTTTGTGCAACTGGTCGGGTTCCGGCGCGTCCTCGGCATCGTAAATGCCGATCACGTCGCCGTTGCAAAAATCCAGCGCGTAATTCATCGCCCGCGGTTTGGTTTGAAGCGTGTCAATCGGTACCTCGATCTTGCGCATCCAGTAAGGCAGACGGCAGGCGGCGAGATGGTTTTTCGTTGCGGTGTCGTTCTCTTCAAAAACCAGACAGATTTCCAGCAATTCTTTGGGATAAACCAGCGCTGACATTCGGTCGATCAGGCGGTCCACGATGTCTTCCTCCCGCAACAGGGGCAGCAGTATCGAGATTTTCGGCAACCGGTTGCGCAGCGGTGCCGTGGGGGGCGGCTGACGGGGCATTGCTGTCATCATCATAACGCCTTTCAACAGGCCGTTGGCAATCAGGGCGCCGAAGATCCAAAAGGCCATGGCAATCAGTAATGTCTGAGGGGCGAGCAGGGCAAGGGCAGTGAACGCGCCAAGCAAAACGGCCCCGATCAGCCGCGGACGCAGGCCCGTCCAGCTGCGTGCGCTGGAGCGATAGGGCGTGCGGCAGTTGGCAGCCCTGGACAGTTCCGCGCGGTGATGTCTGGCGTAGTGCCGCAGGATGGCGCTGTTTCGGGCCAGAACAAACCGGTATTCCGGAGCAGTGGCACCGAGAAGGTCTTTGATTGCGTCGATCCGGTCCGGATCAGACAGCGCAATTACCAGTGTATCCCCTGTGCGCCTCCAACACACAAAACGGTGTTTGATGCCCACTGCAGGGTCTGTCAGCCCCCGTAACGTTGGGCAGGGCGGATCGTTGTAAAGGCTGACCACCGGAAGCAGGGATTCCTGCGAGGTGGCGTTCAGCAGGGTGGTTTCATCCAGAAAGCCGAGGCCGCGCAACAGGCCGGGCGGCGGCAAGCCCTGATGACGCCGCAACACCAGCGCTTTGAGCATCTCCTCCGGTGTGCCACCGGCCCCTTCGCGTAACAGAATATCCCGAAACCGGCGGTCCGGCCCCTTCGGCTGCGCAGGCCGACCCAAACCGTTAAACGTTTTCCTTGGGAGTGACACAGACATTTTAAAGACCTTTGAAAAATCAGGTCTCCAGAGTGCCCTGCGAAGGTTAAAGGGCTGTTAATAATGACTTAACAGAACGAAAAAACCCGCCCGTGCAGATTTGCAGGGCGGGTTTTTCGTTAATTTCAGAGGTTTCAGGCTGGTGCCATGGATTCGGCAAACCGCTCGAACAGGTAGTAGCTGTCCTGCGGGCCGGGGCTGGCCTCGGGGTGGTGCTGGACCGAAAAGACGGGGCGGTCGGAAATGCGGATTCCGCAGTTGGACCCGTCAAACAGCGAGACATGGGTTTCTTCCACGCCGTCGGGCAGGCTTTGCCCGTCCACTGCGAAACCATGGTTCATCGAGGTAATCTCGACCTTGCCGGTGGTGTAGTCCTTAACCGGATGGTTGGCGCCGTGATGGCCGTGGCTCATCTTCATGGTCTTTGCGCCAAGCGCAAGCGCAAGCATCTGGTGGCCAAGACAAATCCCAAAGATTGGCAGGTCTTTCTTTTCCAGCAGCGTTTGGATCATCGGCACGGCGTATTCGCCTGTTGCTGCAGGATCGCCCGGACCGTTGGACAGGAACACGCCTTGCGGATCGTGGGCCAGAACCTCTTCGGCTGTGGCTGTCGCAGGCAGAACGGTAACGTCGCAGCCTGCCGAGGCCAGACAGCGCAGGATGTTGCGCTTGGCACCGTAATCAATGGCAACAACCCGTTTACCTGCCCCTTCACGGCGGCTGTAGCCATCCGGCCATGCCCAGCGTTGTTCGTCCCATTTGTAAGACTGTCCGCAGGTTACATCCTTGGCCAGATCAAGCCCCTCAAGCCCTTCGAAGGCGCGGGCATGTTCCAGCAGGGATGGCATGTCGAACTTGCCGTCGGGGCGGTATTCGATCGCCACATGGGGCGCCCCCTGCTGACGGATCGCACGGGTCAGGCGGCGGGTGTCGATACCGCCAACGCCAATCCGGCCCCGTTTGGACAGCCATTCGGACAGGGTTTGTTCCGAACGCCAGTTGGATGGCTCGGTCGGGTCCCATTTCACGATCATGGCGCGGGCGACAGGATCGGCGGTTTCATCGTCTTCCAGGTTCACACCGGTGTTGCCGATATGGGGAAAGGTGAAGGTGATCGCCTGTCCGGCATAGGAAGGATCGGTCATGATCTCCTGATAGCCGGTCATCGCCGTGTTGAAACACAGCTCGGCCTGAATACGGCCCGGGGCGCCGAAGCCGTTTCCATAGAACGTGGTTCCATCTGCAAGCACAATGCAGGCAGTGGGAAAATCGGGTTGGTCTGATGCGGTTTTGGGCATGGACATGACAGCTTCCTTTGGCCAAATTTGCGCGAAACTACGCCCAAGGTTCTGTAAGGTCAAGAGCCGTACTAAAATGAAATATCCATTAAGATCAGCGTTTTAAAAAATGTGATCCCAGTTGTTTCCAAAGCGGTTTCGGGGTAAACACGGGGCTTGGATTTTTGCAACTGCCGGGAGTTGGATGCAATGAGAGAACGAATTAATGCCAAGGTCAAGCAGGCCATGCGCGATAAGGACAGCGAACAGCTGGGAACCTTGCGCCTGATCAATGCTGCGATCAAGGACCGTGACATCGCTGCGCGTGCCGAAGGCAATCACGACGGGGTTTCAGACGAAGAGATCCTGAAGGTTCTGGCCCGTATGATCAAGCAGCGCCGTGAAAGTGCGAAGGCCTATGAAGAAGGTGGGCGGCTGGAACTGGCGGAAAAAGAAATCAGTGAAATCAGCGTTATAGAGCAGTTCCTGCCGAAACAGCTTTCGGATCAGGAATTGAAGGACGCGGTGAAGAAGGCGATTTCAGAGACCGGCGCGGAAAGCATCCGTGACATGGGCCGCGTGATGGGTGTGCTCAAGACCAACTACACCGGACAGATGGATTTCGGGAAAGCAGGCGGCACTGTGAAAGAGATGCTCGGCTGCTGAGGTCTCGCCCGAATTGCGGGGCCGTCGCGGGTGTATGCGCTGCGAGCCTTGCAATCACAGGTTAGAAAATGATTCGTATCAGAAGGCACGGCTTGGTCCGTGCCTTTTGCGTTCGCGCGAAGGCGATTCCCGTCAGGGCTGGCGGCAGGCGTTAAGCTGTGCCGTGATTGCTTCGTCCAGCGCGATCCGTTCGTCGCTGGACAGAAACGCACCCAGTTCGATTTCACGCCCTTGTCCCTTCAGCGTCAGGTAGTTCTCAACCGTTTTTGTATTGCGCCGCCGCGTTGTGACCCAATAGGGATTTGCCATCCAGTACTGGTCAGCACTGCGCGGATTTTTCCGGTGCACTGCAATCAGGTCCGGCCAGATGCGGATGTGTTCGCCAAGCGTGCCGTCATGGTCGTTGCGCCGGATAAAATACCACAGCGCAGTAAGGGCTGCGCCGAGATAGGGCAGCAGTGTCCAGAGCGCGAAGGTCCCGAGGAAGGCCAGCAAGGGCAGGGCCAGTGCTGCGGCGGTAAAAGCAATTGTTATTACAAAACCCCGATTGGTTAGCGACCTGTGCGCCTTCAGGTGGCGCTCGAACAGAGGGGCGTCGCTGCGGTTCGTTGCAGCACTGTAGGCATCAGGGTCATCGGGGCTTTTCATGGTTGGAATCTGTCCTAGAAAGCAGGAAGGTTCAAGCGGCACAAAGGGGCAGGGCATGCGGCATGTTTGCCGCTGGCAGTCAGCTCAGCACGTGGTTTACAACGGCCACCGGCTCGGGGGCGGGTTTTCCCAATGCCTCCGCCACCGAGGTTTCGATGATCCGGCACATGGCGTCCAGCGGCAAACCGTTTTGCAGGTTATGGAACGGGCGCTCCAGTTCGTTCGTTACGGTTTGCAGCCCGAAGAACACATAGGCCACCACTGCGGCAAAGAGCGGGGCAAACCATCCTGTTGCCTCCAGCAGGGCGAAGGGCAGCAGGCCGCAATAAAGATAGGTCGTCCGCCGGACCAGCAGGGAATAGACGTAAGGCAGCGGCGTTGTCTGGATGCGCTCGCAACTCGCCTGTGCTGTCGCAAGAGAGGACAGCGTGTTTGACAGGGTCATCCTTGCGAACCCGTCCAACCGGTTTTGATCGGACAGAGTGACGAGCCGCTCGTTAATTTCCCGAAGGGCGGCATCGGCAGGGTTGCGGAAAGCAAGCAGGCGACGGGCCTGCTCGGCTCCGGTCAGGGGGACAACCTGCGCACTGACGTCGGTGTCTCTCAGAAACCCGCGATGCAGGTGGGCAAAGGCGACCGCGTGGTTCAGGATATCCTCCCGCGCGGCATCGTCCCTGATGAACAGGCTGCTCTGGCGGCAAAGGTTGCGGATATCCGCTATCATCGCCCCCCAGAGCTTGCGTGCCTCCCACCAGCGGTCATAGGCGGCATTGTTTCGAAACCCCAGAAACAGCGAGAGCGCGACGCCGAAGATGCCCATTGCTGCGATGGAGATATGGGGCAGGGGGACGAAGAAATGATCAAGGACAACCACCAGCAGTGCGATCAGGGCGATGGCTGTGATTTTGCCGATGATCGCAGGCACCACGGATCCCTGAATGACGAAGAACAGTTTGAACGAAGAAGGCGGTTCACGCAGGATCATAACAGGGCCTGAAGATTGCTTGGTCTATTGGTGGGATAAATCAACAGGAATGCCAACAGCGAATTTTGCTTGGCGGCAAGCCTGAACGAAAAAGGCCGGAGCGTTTGCTCCGGCCTTTTCTGTCTGTCGGTCAACACATTCAGTGTTTCTGGTGGTCCCACATGTCAGGTGTCGGCAGAGTTTCGAATGTGTGCTCTGGCGGAGGTGTCGGAATGGTCCATTCCAGCGTATCCGCGCCTTCACCCCAGTAGTTATCCTCGGTGACTTTCTTACCCCACATCAGGGTGTAGAAGATCACGCCGATGAAGAACACGAAGGAAGCAAAGGACAGGAAGGCACCGTAAGTGGAAACTTCGTTCCAGAGCGAAAACTGTTCGGGGTAGTCGATGTAACGGCGTGGCATCCCTTGGCGACCCAGGAAGTGTTGTGGGAAGAAGGTGATGTTGGCACCGATGAACATCATCCAGAAGTGCAGTTTACCGGCCCATTCAGGGTACTGGCGACCGGACATTTTGCCGATCCAGTAGTAGATGCCTGCAAAGATACAGAACACAGCACCCAGAGACATAACATAGTGGAAGTGTGCAACCACATAGTATGTATCGTGATAGGCACGGTCCACACCGGCTTGCGACAATACGATCCCTGTCACACCGCCAACGGTGAAGAGGAACAGGAAGCCGAAGGCCCAGTACATCGGTGTTTTCATCTCGATAGAACCGCCCCACATGGTTGCGATCCAGGAGAAGATCTTGATGCCTGTCGGCACCGCGATCACCATAGTCGCCAGCATGAAGTAGGACTGCTGTGTCAGGGACATGCCCACAGTGTACATGTGGTGTGCCCAGACAACAAAGCCGAGCGCGCCAATGCCAACCATCGCGTAAACCATCGGCAGGTAGCCGAAAATCGGCTTGCGCGAGAAGGTTGCGATGACGTGGGAAATGATCCCAAAGCCCGGAACGATGATCATGTACACTTCGGGGTGGCCGAAGAACCACAGCAGGTGCTGGTACAGGATCGGGTCGCCGCCGCCTGACGGATCAAAGAAGGTTGTGCCGAAGTTACGGTCGGTCAGCAGCATGGTGATCGCGCCGGCCAGAACAGGCAGGGACAGAAGGATCAGGAAGGCTGTGACAAAAATCGACCACGCGAACAGCGGTGTTTTGTGCAGGGTCATGCCCGGCGCACGCATGTTCAGGAAGGTGGTGATCATGTTGATCGCACCAAGGATCGAAGAGGCACCGGAAACGTGAACCGCAAAAATTGCGAAGTCCATGGAATAACCGGCCTCTTTGGTGGACAGCGGCGCATACAGCACCCAACCCACACCGGAGCCAAGCTGGCCGTTACCGCCCGGAGACAGCAGCGACAGTACCGCCAGAGACGAACCGGCAACATACATCCAGTAGGACAGGTTGTTCATCCGCGGGAACGCCATATCCGGCGCACCGATCATCAGTGGCATGAAGTAGTTACCAAAACCGCCGAACAGGGCGGGAATAACCACAAAGAACATCATCAGGATGCCGTGGCCCGTGATCAACACGTTCCAGAGGTGGCCGTTCGGTGTACAGTTTTCAACAGCAGCAGCCATAAGGGACGCACCCTCCATGCACATGTGCTGAACACCGGGTTCCATAAGTTCCAACCGCATGAAAACGGTAAAACATACGGAGATGAACCCCAGTAGGCCGGCTGTAAACAGGTACAGCACACCGATATCTTTGTGGTTGGTTGACATAAACCAACGGGTAAAGAACCCGGGCTTTGCGTGGTCGTCGTGACCATGGGTGGCTGCGTCTGCCATGCTTGTTTCTCCTGACACGTCTTTTGTTGCCGCGAATCCTTGCCTCCAAGGTCCGCAGATACCCGCCGCCTACATACCCCAGCCCATAGGGTGCCTCAAGCCGATTAAAAGTCGCAGGTTACAGGCGGGAGCATCTGTCGCAGGAGAGGCCGGTATCGCAGATTTCGGATGTCTTGCGGCTTTATAGCACAAATAACAGGCAAATTCTTGGAAAAGCGCCGGATCAATCCTGAAATACTTGTGAAAAACTCTGCTGCAAGGCCAGATCCAGATCTTCAAGCGTGACCGGCAATCCCAGATCCACTAGGGATGTCACCCCGTGTTCGGCTATGCCGCAGGGGACAATGCCGTCATAATGGGACAGGTCCGGCTCTACGTTGATGCAGATTCCGTGAAAGCTGGTCCATTTGCGCAACCGCACCCCGATGGCTGCGATCTTGTCTTCGGGCGGCGTGCCAAGGGCGGTCAGCGGTTTGTCATTGCGCACAACCCACACGCCGACACGGCCTTCGCGCCGCTCTCCCTTGACGTTGAACTCTGCCAGTGTCGCGATCACCCATTCTTCAAGGTTCCAGACAAACCTGCGCACATCGCGGCCCCGTTTGTTCAGATCAAGCATGGCGTAAGCCACCCGCTGCCCCGGACCGTGATAGGTATATTGTCCACCCCGTTTCGAGGTATAGACCGGAAATCTGTCGGGATCGGTCAGATCGTTAATATCCGCCGAAGTGCCCGCCGTATAAAGGGGGGGGTGTTCCAGCAGCCAGATACGCTCGTCCGCGCCTCTGCGGATCATGGACTCCACATGGGTTTCCATCTGCGCAACGGCATCGGGGTAGGGGACAAACCCCTGTGATGTGATCCAGTCTACCATAAAGGGGAAGTGCCGTAACTTTGCGAAGCTGTCAAACCCATATTGCGGCCCCTGAAATTGCCGTGACAGCAACAGGTTGCACCGGATATTCCGCCGGATGCAGAATAAATTCCAAGATCGGGCATTTTGCACTTCACATCAGGTTTTGCCTTGGCTATACGCTGCCTACCTCGCGTGCGGCCGTGGCGGAATTGGTAGACGCGCAGCGTTGAGGTCGCTGTTCCTTAACCGGAGTGGAAGTTCGAGTCTTCTCGGCCGCACCAAATATCTGCAAAAACACGATAGAAAATAGTGGCTTATGTGTTAGCTGATGTCTCAGACCCACATTTGTCCCCACAACCTAGCAGTTTGGTTTTTAGTAAACTATTCTGGTTCTAGGAATTTCTGGGATTCTTTTATTTTCATGGCCGTTGAAAACGGTATTCCCTCCCATTTTCCTAGGTAAATGAAATCCAAAGTAACTCCGAACCGATCTACTAGTAATACTGCGATATCCATTGAGACAGGCCTACGGCCATTTTCAAATCTCGACCAATAGGTCCGCTCGATTCCCAGCACAGCCGAAATTTCAGAGGGTTTCAAACCAAGCGCAACACGCAATAATTTAAGTCTTTTGCCAATGCGGTCAGCATTGATCTTTTGGTGAAACCCGTCACTGTTCATGATTGAACCCATGGCTGCACAACTTACCCCCCCAACAAACTCCCCATCCGGTGCATACACAGGTAGTATCCTTCAACCCCCATGCCGATAATCGCGGAATCGGCGCGTTGGGTCACGTAGGAATGATGCCGGAAGGCTTCGCGGTGGTGGATGTTGGAGATATGCACCTCCAGCACCGGACCGTCGAATGTATTCAGCGCGTCGAGAATCGCCACGGATGTGTGGGAATAGGCGGCCGGATTGATGATGATGCCCGCCGAAGTCTCGCGGCAGGTGTGGATCATATCCACCAGAACACCTTCATGGTTGGATTGCAGCAGTTCGGAGCGCAGACCGTATTGCGCCGCCACTTCTGCACAGCCTTTTTCGACATCGGCAAGCGTGTCAGAACCGTAGATTTCCGGCTGGCGTTGCCCCAGAAGGTTCAGGTTCGGGCCGTTCAACACGGTGACTAGCTTGCTCATTTCGATCTGGTCCGTCTGTTTTCTGCCCGTCAACGGGGCACTCGCAGTCATAACCGCTCTTGTCTGCAAGGCAAGCTGCGCTTCGGTTGCGGGTTTATTAAATTGGCAGTGTGTGTTCCGGATGCAAAGACAGCCCCATCAGGGTGATGCGGCTGCCGGCGGTTCTGCCATAACGGTCTGTCAGCTCAGCACCTGAACCTCGACACGGCGGTTTTCCGGTGCGCGGGGGTCTTCAGGTGTCTTGAGACGTTCCTCACCGGCGCCAACCGCTTGCAGGCGGGATTTTTCGATGCCGCAACTTGCGGTCATGTAGCGGACCACCTCATCCGCGCGGGCTTGCGACAGGCGTTTGTTATAGCTGGCTTTGCCCTTGGCGTCCGTATGGCCGATGATCTGGTAGGTGCCATCGCCCGTGTCCGCCTTGATCGCGGCACAAAGCGCGGTCAGTTGTGTTTTGGACTTCGGTTGCAACAGGGCGCTGTCAAAGTCGAAATAAATCGTCAGATCAATGGTCATCGCCTCTTTTTCAGGTGGCGTTGCAGATGCGGTTGCCAGTGTTGGCATGGCTTCAGCACCATTGCCCGACACAACAGAAGGGGCGGCTTGTGTGCCGGTTTGATCTTGCGTCGCGCTAAGTTGCAGGCCGGAATTGCCGCTGCCCTGATCGCTGGCCTGCAAGGTGAGGCCGGTCGAATTTACTGAAGGTGCCGAACTGCCTTCGCCTGCATCAACCGGCGCCATCGTCACGGCCGTTTCCTCGGTAGAGCCACCTTCCGGCTTGGAGGCTTCGACAAAACCCAGCGTACGGCTGCGTTGGGCCTGCAGTCTTTGAAGAATATCCTCCGCCGTCATTTCTTCGGCCTGCACAGAAGGGGCCAGAAGCGCAAAAAGGGTCAATCCGGTGGCGGTTGTTCTAAGAAAAGTCATTACACAGCTCCTGCAAAGGGGGTGAATGGAGAATAAATTAAAGGGGTGTTTCCACTATTTTAGCTGATCTAACAGCTTTTGGGAAAACACAATGTTGAAAAAGTCACTCTTTGGCGGAATGGCCTGCGGTTATTCCAAGGTCATCATGAAGCGGTAGTTTACAAGGGCACCTTCGTCGGGCAAATCCTCAAGCCTGTCGTTCAACGCCTCAATGAAAGCGCCGCTGCTTTCGGCGCGGGGGCGGATTTCATCAAACAGGGGCGTATCGCTGACAACCGCCAGCAGGATATTCGCACCCACTGGTTCGACAACTTTGAAGCCCAGTTTTTCGATGGAAGCTTCGGCCACCGGAAAAGCCACCCGTACGCTGCGGATGTCCCCGTCAACGGTGCCTATATCCTGAAGCGTGTTTTGGGTGCGCGCCTGATGGGGCAGAAGGTGGAACACCTGTTCCGCCAGATCTACAAACACCACATTGAGAAAGCCGCTGCGATCTTTGGGAAGGCGGATATCGATCACCGGATTTTCCCCGATACGGAAGATGTCCCCCTCTACCGTTTCGGATTTTGTGCCATAGCTGTAGTCGATTTCCAAAGTGTCTGAAAGATCTTTGGGCAGCAGGCGCAGAACGGAACAGACACTGGGGTTAAGGATTTTCAGATCAGACGAGATGTCTCTTCCCGGTGCCATCTGGGACAGGTAGGCCTGAACGCGTGACATATCCGCTGCTACTGCTAGGTTGCCTGAAACGTCCAGAGCATCGTCCGGCCCGAGCGCGCCATTCCGGCCTCCCGTAAGGGTCAGCGGTCCGCAACTGGCCATATCCTGTAGGCCGAACTCCAGTTCGTCGAGCGCAACGGGCGGTATTTCAACTTCGATCCTGTCCACCAGCGCCAGTTCGGTTCCCTCAATCGCGGCTCTTGCCCCGTTGAGGAGGGCGGTTTTCTCCAGCTCGTTCTGTGCCTTTGCGATCAGGATCACGTCCATACCGCTGGCAGAAACCGTCCAGCTTTCGAGTGTTTCAAACAAGAGGGCGATTTTGATGACACGCTCGCTCCATCCCGCAAAAGGTTCTCCCCGTGCGGGGGTGACATCCGAAAGAACCGCAAAGGCGTTCAGCTTCTGTTCAAGTTGGGTCGTGACTGCGGGAACGGCATCTTCTGACGGCAGGTTGCCGATCAGGCGCAGGGGATCATCGGGTGAACTGCGCTCGATGGTCAGCACAAACGGGTCGGCAAGGGGAAGCGGCTCCGGTTCGGGCGCGGTCTGTGCAAGATTTTCGGTCTCCGGTTCAGGTGTGACCGTGGCGGAGGTGGTCGTCGGCGCGCTGTCGCCCGTTTCCGGAACCACACTGGCAGACACAGGGGCAGGTACAGGTTCGGTCGGGGCAGGGCCGAACTGTCCGCTGAACCAGCCAGCAGCTCCCAGAGCGAGAACCACGGCAACAGCGGTGCCGGCGTATAATCCGGTGCGTGAGGATTTTACGGGGGGCGATGTTTCAACCCCAGCAGCAGGGCCGCCGTGGGTGCCCGTAGCGGCGGTTTGGGGTGACGCCTCCGCGGCTGTTGTGCGTGGCGGTGGGCCGCCAGCGGGCAGGATTACCGTTTTCTCGTCGTCTCCATTCAGAAGATGCAGGAATTCCAATGCTTCCTGTGCGGTTTGCAGGCGGTCGGCAGGATCCGGTTCAACCAGTCGCGACACCAGTGCAGCCAAGGGGCCTGTCATATCCGAAATATCCGGTTTCACCGCTTTGGCGCTGATAATCTGCATCAGGGAAGATCCGGCATTGGGCGATTGCCCGCGATAGGCGCCCATCAGGGTCATGCCAAGGGAATAGAGGTCCGAGCGCGCATCACTGCGCCCTTCCATCTGTTCCGGAGAGGCATATTGATACTTGCCCGCAAATCCCCCGCCGACAACAGTTTTTGCGCCTTCGTTTACATCCTTGGCGATACCAAAGTCGATCAGCGTGGCCTGTTTCGGATCGCCGCCGCGCAACAGGATATTGTCCGGCGAAAGATCACGATGGAAGGCGTTCTTTTCGTGGGCCGCCTTCAAACCGCAAAGCACCCGTTCTGCCACCTCAAGCAGTGTGGTTTCGTCAAGCGGACCCTTGTCTTTCATCTCGTCCGCAAGGGACTGGCCCTCGATGAACTCCATGACGATGAACAGAAAGCCGCCGTGGCTGTCACTTTCCAGCAGGTCATAGTAACGCACCACGGACGGGTCGATGACTTCATGCAGGACAGATGCTTCCCGCTTCATCAGGTTAATGAACTGTTCATCCTGCGCAAATTCCGCTTTCAGGATTTTAACAGCGATTTCCCGCCCCGAAACCCTGTTCGTGGCACGGTAGACCTCTCCGGTGCCCCCCGAGGCCACAAGTTGCGCGATCACATAGGTGTTGTTCAGCACATCGCCCGTGGACAGGATGCCGGTTTCGGAAGGATCGCTCAAGGGGTGGTCCTTTTCATGGGGGCGACACGGGAAACACCGTGTCTATCGGATAAAGAGTAGCGCAGCATTCCGTCATCCTGCAAGTTGTGCCAGTGTTTCGGCCAGTTTGCGGGTGTCCGCGATGGTCTTTTGCAGGTTGGCCAGCCGCTCTGCGTCGGTCTGTCCCGACGGTGGCGGGGCGAGTGCGGCGGAAATGCGGGCTTGGGTTTGGGGCGCGATGTTCTGTTCACCAATTCGGATTTTGGACACGATAATGTCCTGCTGCAAACGGGCCAATGCATTCTCGTGGGCAGAGACCTGTCGGGACAGGGAGTTGCGCTCTGCCAGCAGGCGTTGCTGGCGCTGTTGCAGGGCAGCAACCCGTTCTTCGCGGGTTGCGATCCGCGCGTCATAGGTGCCATCCGATATATTCTCGATCCCGTTGAAAAAGCCGCCGTAGGCCGGATCATCCAGATTGCCCCGCTGGGCGCAGGCGCTGGTCAGCAACAAGGCCGCGCAAAGCGTCAGGCTGTGTCTCAATAATGGGCGTTGGCGTCGGGCGGGGTGGGGCATATCAGATCTCCGAAACCAGCGTTGTTGCGATGGAGCGCATGGCCGAGATGCGGTCCGCAAGCGCGGAGTAGCGTTCTGCGGCCGGGGCAGTGGCGGCGCTTGGCGCACTGTCCACAGCCAGAAGGGAGCGGGCCTCGCCAAAGACGTTCTGTCGCTGCACGGCTGCTTCAATCGCCTTGTTCATGACGGCCAGATTGCCGGAAGCCTGTTCCTGTGCCTGACGTATGGCAATACCGTTGCCTGTCGCCCGCGCTGCGGCCAGTCTTGCCCGCTGCTGGAGCAGAACGGCCCGCATGGTGGCAATGGCGCTTTCCAGATCGCGGTTGTTGGCTTCCAGATCGGCGGCAAGCTGGTTCAGCTGTGCCTCTCGGTTTGCGAAATCTTCCTGTAGGCCCCGCACATAAACACCGGAGGCCGCCCCGATAAACCGGCCCAGACGCGCCCCCGCAAAGGCGCCCTGCATCCCGCCGGTCAACCCGCCCAGCAAGGCGCCAACGGCAAACCCTGCCATACCGCCTTCGCCAACGGTGGCTTGCAGGGCTTCGGCCTTGTGGCGCAGGGCTTTTTCCTCGGCGGTTTCAGGCTGCCAGCTAAAGGCCCGCTGCCCGCCCATCGGATCGTTGGGCGCAACCGCGCAGGCGGACAGCCCCAGAAACAGCAGCGGGGTCAGAGCGCCTGCGATCAGCTTTGAGGCAGGAAATCGGAAAGCCATTGATAGGATCCTTGGGTTTCGGCATCAGCTGCCTGATTAACATGTTTGAGGAACAGTTTGGCGCGGCTGGCGAGCTTTTCATCGTCCACAGGGGCGGAGCGCGTTACCGCGATCCCGATGGTGCGTTCCACCATATAATCGGGGAAATTCGCATTGGCCTGCTCCATCAGTTCTTCGTAATAGGCCCGTTCCTGATCCAGTTGGGCCAGCACTTCGGTCTGGGCGCGCTCTATCGCGGCGATATCTGCGCGGGCCTGTTCAAGTATGGGCTTTGCGCTCTCGTCTCCGGCGGCAACCTGCTCCAGTTCTTCATAGGCATCCCGCGCAACGATCAGCGTCTGGTCGATGCTGGACAGGGCGGCGATATCCACCTGTATCTGCTTGCCTACATTGCCTCCAAGATACAGCAGCAGTCGCGAGGCATCGGCAAAGAGATTGTCCTGTGTCAGTGCTGCATCTTTTCCGAGCGAGGCACGATAGGCGGCAGCGGCCAGTTCCAGTTCTTCGATATCCGGTGCGCTGCGGCTTTGCGGGGCGAACCCGAGAATGCCTAGTGCGGCAGCAACCTTGCTGGTGTCGCTGGTCACATCCAGTTCCGCCACCTTCAAAGGTTTATCTTCTTGCGCCAGATTGGCCGAATAGCTGAGCCGTGCGATGCGCTGGGATGCGAAATCCCTGAACATGCCGGTGGGAAAGGCATCCAGATAGGCCTGATAGGCTTGCGGTGTTGTTTCGCCACTGACGCTGCGCCACATTTCGATGTCCCGCGCGATCATCGCCTCACGCCCGCCCGACGCCATTGACGGGTTCATGGAATACTCGCCAATCAGGCTTTCCTCTACCCAAGGCACTTGTGCCCCGCGTGTACGCAGCACCACATCCTGACGCACCCGCCCGAACATCAGGCGCACGTCCAGTCCGGGCTCGTTGATGTGTTTCAGCAGGGCCGTAGTGAAGATGGAGTTATCGCCCGTGCCCTCAAACGCCACGTTGCCCGGATCTGTCGCATAGGCCACCAGCAGTCCGGTCGCGGATTTCGCCCGCGCCAGTCCGACCGGCTTGCCCGCCTGATCCAGAGTGATGGCCAGCGGATTGTCGCGACAGGCGTCGAGGATCACAATTCCCGCATCGGGTTTGGTCTTGGCGAAGGCGTCGCGCACCCGACCGAGTGTCAGGGAATATTGCTTGACGGCGGCAGAGGTTGTCCCCTGAAAATCGGTTGCCAATAGGAAGTTTTCGCCCCCCGCCTGACTGCCGTGACCGGCATAAAAGAACAGTCCGAGCTCTGCGCCCTTCAACTGCCGTTCAAAGGCGCCCAGTGCGCGGTCCATATCGGTACGGGACGCATCCTGCGCCGAGATCACGACAAACCCGAGAGCGGCAAGCTTTTGTGCCATGGCAGCCACATCGTTGGCCGGATTTTTTAAGGACAGGGCCGAATTGTCGTACCGGCTGTTGCCGATCAACAGGGCAACACGTTCCTTGGCAAATACCGGACCGGCAATGAGCAGTGCCATCGCAAGGAGCAGGACCACAAGCGGAAAGGCCGGCAGGGAATTTCTGACTGTACGAGCGGTCATGCGTATCTCCTAAAACTCGTAGCCGAAGTTGATGTTCAACCCGCGCACACCCCGATTGGCATGGGTATAGGTCAGCCCGATGCGCACACTGTCCCATGTTACCCCGTTCTTGGAGCCGATCGTTCCAAGGGACAGGGACACATCGGTCCATTCGTCGATATAGGTCGGGCTGCCGGCAACTTTGGTGTGAACAAGGGAAAGTTGCCAACTGGTTGGCAGGCCGTAAAGGCTGCGCTGGAAGGGGCCGGAAAACTCTACCCCGTTCTTGTTGATCGTATTGGCCAGATCATAGCCCCTGTTGCCCGAGCCAAGTGTTTTGGAATAGGTCAGCCCATTGCCGAACACCAGCCCGTAGCCGTTGCGTAGGTCCAGGCGGTAGTTCGATGTGATCGAAGCACTGCCCAGCCGCGTGGTCAGTCCGCGGCTGCTGTCGCGCAATGCCCCGACCCGCAGTTCCGGTGTCAGGGTCCAGTTGTCCGTCACAGGCATACGCAAGCCGACGCCAACCGAACCGGAAACATAGTCCTGTCCGTTGATTGTAGAAAAGCCGAGTGGTGCGTTGATCTTGATGGCCCAGCGCGGATCATCAAGCGGCATCGCAAAACTAAGCGGCAGGGACGTGACATTGGCCGAGAATCCCGGACCGGAATACCGTCCGGTTTGCAGGGAAATTCCCAAGTGGTTGTAGCTTGCCGTACCCCTTGCACGGCTGCCCCCTGTCAGCGGTGAGGGGCCGACATCGGTGCCCGATGTAAACGTCGCATCCGCCATCCTTGCCATCAGCGAGGCCGGATTGCCTGCCACCGGATCTTCGGGCGTATTGGCGACTGTCAGTTTCAGGGCATCGGGGTCAGTGGCATAACGTTCTCTGAGGAAAGCTGCCAGCAGCGCCTCGCTTTCGCTTCGGGTGCCCCCGTTAAACCGTGAGATCAACGCGCCGGTATCATCGCGCAGGGCAACGCCGGTTTTATCTTTCAGATAGCGGAGAGTCAGCGTTTCGCTTGGGGCCGTAAACGTGAAGGTCGCGCCAGCGGTTTCAGTGTAGCTGGCGCGAATGGTCTTGTAGGTGTCTGTGCCAAGTGCGCCGATCGCTTCTTCTATGGTATTGAACTCGGTAGAGCTGAGGCCGGATGCGGGCGCGGATGTTCCTTGGGCAACAGCTCCGGACCCGCTGGCCAGCAGCAGACACAGGGCAGTAATAGATTTCCGACACAGAAACATCTGGCAACTTCCACTAAATTAATTTTGGTCTTCAAAGTTTGTCAGCAACGACGCGTACAGTAATAATTGAAGGCATTGAATGCCGACGAACCAGTTAACCTTTCACGACTATTTGGTACGGATCAACCCCTGACGGAGCCATTGATTGATTTTCTCTTTGGACACTTGAAAATGCATGGAGTCCTCGCGGCCGAAACTCGCCCCCCAATACCAGCCCTCCTTGTTGAAGAAATCCGCTAGCAGGATAAGGCCAAGCTGGGTTTTGCCATCCCCGAGCGTATCAAGCTTGCCGTCGATGTTCAGATCCACCGACAACCCGTATGCGTGTGTGGACACGGATCCCGGACGACCACGGATGTGACGGACACAAAGCGAGCCGGCCGTGTTAATCCGCTCGTAAAGTTCCGGTTCGAATATCTTCACGTTGCGAAACACCTGTCGCAGGGACAGGATTGCCGGTTCAATCATTGTGACACGGATCGGTCCGACGCTTTCGGTTTTGACCAGATCCTTCAGCAGTGGATTGGTCATCGGCTGGCAGGCCTCGCTCAGGTCGGGGCGGGGCAGGCCGAAAAGGTTTTTAAGGTAGGATGACCCGGAATTCGAGAGCCCCTTATTCACCTCGCGCCGGTCGGCAATCAGCACCACTTGGGCGAAACTGTCGGCAAGGGAATCTGTCCGTTCTTCTGCGGGATCGGCAAAGGACTGGATGACGGGTTCCGATACACCGGTTTCTTCCAGCAGTGTCACACGAGAGGCAAGCGCGTTCAGGTCTATAGTGAGATCCTTGGCCTTCTGCGCCTGCACGGCAAGCTGTTCTTCAAGCACGGCAATCTTTAGCGCGTCATCCGTGCGTGAATGTGTCTGGGCAAAGTACCAGCCCACCGGTGCAGTCAGCACGGCAAGAACCAGCAGCGTAATTAATATCGCCCATTTCATCTAATGATCCTAGCGCCGTAAGCCGGCTTAATCCCTGTCAGGGTAATCCCCATCTGGTTCATTTATAAGGCCGCGTGATTTACTTGCCAAGTTGTCAAGTTGGTAAACTGCCTTTCAATTGAAAAGTAAAAGAAAGTGTCGCGAAAATCACTGTTTTGGCGATTAATTCTTGCGTGGTTCCCCAAAGGCAACTACGCTTTTTGTTAATTTACTAAGTATCCAATAAGTACCTAATAAGCCAAGTTTTCTTTAGTATTTGCCATTTAATGCGGCTCTCTAAACGTGGCTTTCTTTATTTTTGAAGGTTGATAACGTGAGTTTGAATTTGGACACACTGTTGGCGGGATTTGGCGGGGAAGAGCCCTCGGGCCCTGATCTGGAATACGACGCTGCCTTCTCTGATCTTGCGATCGCTGCCACTGCAAAAGGCGAACAGCAGGTCGGTGACAAGGTCATTGATGCCGAAGAAGCGGATTACGCCGAAGTCCTGAAACTGGGCGAGTCTCTGCTGGAACAGACAATGGATTTGCGGATCGCGGTCTATCTGGCCGAGGCCGGTCTGGCCCGCAAGGGATACCCCTATTTCGCGCAGGTTCTTGATTACATACGGCGCGCGCTGGCGGAGTATTGGGACACAGTTCATCCGCAGCTTGATGCAGATGACGACAACGACCCCACAGAGCGGGTGAACGCGCTGGTCGGACTGGTGGACGATGCCACAGTCTTGCGCCAGTTGCGCCGCGCTCCGTTGAGCGAGAGCAAGATGATGGGGCGGTTTTCCCTGCGCCATGTTTCTGTCGCCAAAGGAGAGATCGTTGCGCCGGCGGATATGGACAATCCGCCCGACATGGCAGCGGTCGGTGCGGCATTGAAGGACACGCCGGAAGAGGAAATGGCGGCGATCCGCGAAGGGATTGCTGATGCGCTGGTGCATACGGCAGCCATTGATGCGATCCTTGCGGAACATGTGCCCGGACAGGGGCCGGATTTCGCGCCTTTGCAGGTGTTGCTGAAAACAGGGCAGGCGATCATTGCCGAATGTCTGGGGGAGGCTGCACCGCAAGTTGACGAGGGCGTGGCTGACGGGATCGAAGGCGATCAGGCGCCGCAGGCAGGCGGTGCACCCGCGGCAGCCGGTGTCAGCGGTATCAATTCCACGAACGATGTCCTGCGCGCGATTGATCTGATGCTTGAATATTACGCGCGCAACGAACCATCCAGTCCGGTTCCGATCTTTCTTAGACGGGCCAAGCGATTGGTTTCCGCGGATTTTATCACGATTATGAAAGATATGGCGTCGAGCGGTATAGCAGAGGTGGCCACCATCGGGGGCCTCTCCTCTGAAGAATACGAATAAGAATACGACTAAATTTTTTAAGACCCCAAGTGCAATCAGATGCCGGTTCAAACGGCACCGGAAAGTTAATAACAGAGGAGACGGCTCTTATGGCTGACAGCCAGAAATTTATCGCCCGTAACCGGGCCCCCCGCGTTCAGATCGAATATGATGTCGAAGTCTACGGCGCTGAAAAGAAGGTGCAATTGCCGTTCGTGATGGGTGTCATGGCCGATCTGTCCGGTAAATCGGAAGAGCCATTGCCCGCTGTGGCCGACCGCAAGTTTCTTGAAGTGGATGTGGACAATTTCGACGACCGGATGAAATCCATGAAGCCCCGCGCCGCCTTTACCGTGCCCAACACGCTGACTGGCGAAGGCAATATGGCGGTGGATATCACTTTTGAAAGCATGGATGATTTCAGTCCGGCAGCGATTGCCAGCAAGGTCGAGCCGCTGAAAAAGCTGCTCGACGCGCGCACCCAGCTTTCCAACCTGATGACCTATATGGACGGGAAAACCGGCGCCGAGGATCTGATGGCCAAGATCATTCAGGATCCGGCGCTGATGAAAGCGCTGAGTGCTGCACCCAAACAAAAAGATGACGCAGGGGAGGAATAACGATGGCTGAAGCTGAAGCACAAGTCGAAGGCCAGGCCGGCAGTACGGTCTTTGCCAATGACGAATTTGCATCCCTGCTGCAAAAAGAGTTCCGACCCAAATCCGACACGGCCAAAACAGCGGTGGAAGAAGCGGTCAAAACCCTTGCAGAACAGGCGCTTGTTAATACGGATCTGGTGTCGGACGACGCCTTACGCTCCATTGAGGCGATTATTGCCGAACTTGATAAAACCCTGACGGCGCAAGTTAACGAAATCCTGCACAACGAGGAATTTCAAAAGCTGGAAAGCAGCTGGCGCGGGTTGCACTATCTGGTGAATAACACCGAAACCGACGAGATGCTGAAAATCCGTGTGCTGAACGTGTCCAAGAAGGATCTCGGCAAGACGCTGAAGAAGTTCAAGGGCGCGGCATGGGACCAGTCCCCGATTTTCAAGAAGCTCTACGAAGAGGAATACGGACAGTTCGGCGGGGAGCCTTACGGCTGCCTTGTCGGGGATTATCACTTTGACCATTCCCCGCCGGATGTGCAGTTGCTCTCGGAAATGGCCAAGATTGCGGCGGCCAGCCATGCGCCCTTCATCACCGGCGCCGAACCGTCGCTGATGCAGATGGACAGTTGGAGCGAACTGGCCAACCCCCGCGATCTGACCAAGATTTTCTCAACTCCGGAATATGCGGCTTGGCGGTCCCTGCGCGAAAGCGAGGACAGCCAGTATCTTGCCCTTGCCATGCCTCGTTTCCTTGGCCGGCACCCATACGGGGAAAAGACCGATCCGGTGGAAGAATTCGCCTTCGAGGAAGATACGGAAGGCGCGGACAGCGGCCATTATTCATGGGTCAACGCGGCCTATGGTATGGCAACCAATATCACACGTTCGTTCAAGCATTACGGCTGGTGCACCCGCATCCGTGGTATTGAATCCGGCGGTGCAGTGGAAAACCTGCCCACCCATACCTTCCCGTCCGATGATGGCGGTGTTGATATGAAATGCCCGACGGAAATCGCAATTTCGGACCGTCGTGAATCAGAGCTGGCCAAGAACGGTCTTATGCCCCTGATCCACCGCAAGAACAGTGATATGGCTGCCTTTATCGGTGCCCAGTCCCTGCACAAACCGGCGGAATACGACGATCCGGATGCAACGGCCAACGCAAACCTTGGCGCGCGTTTGCCCTATCTCTTCTCCACCTGCCGCTTTGCGCATTATCTCAAGTGTATTGTGCGCGATAAGGTCGGTTCCTTCAAGGAACGCGGAGATATGGAGGCCTGGCTGCAGAAATGGATCAGCAATTACGTTGATATGACTCCGGAAATTTCATCCGAAGCAACCAAAGCCGAGCGTCCGTTGGCAGCAGCACAAGTGGTGGTGGAAGAGGTCGAGGGCAATCCCGGCTATTATTCCTCCAAGTTTTTCCTGCGGCCCCATTACCAGCTGGAAGGTCTTTCCGTGTCCTTGCGTCTGGTTTCCAAACTGCCCTCTGAAAAGGGCTGATTAACCACCGGTGGCACAGGGATCATTCACGGGGCCCTGTGCTGCCACCCAGAATATTAACGAAACTTAACTTTTAATTCCGAGGAGGAATTCAATATGATTGACGCATATGCATGGTTTGTTGGCGGCAAAAAGGCCATCAAGGGTGAAACAAACGACAAAACCGTTAAGGCAAAGAACGGATTTGACCTGATCGACTTTTCTTTCGGTGTCGAAAACCAGGTGAATGTCGGGTCGTCTTCTGGTGGTCTTGGCTCCGGTCGTGTGCAACTGGACCGGTTCGAATTTTCGAAAAACATGGATACAGCATCCTGTGATATGGTTCTGGCCGCCTGTACCGGCGATCACATCCCCGAACTGCACCTTTCCTTGCGCAAGGGCGGTGGCGGCGGTGCCTCGGATTCCGGGGGCGAGTTTGTGCACGTCCAGATGATCAACGTGGTGATCGAAAGCGTGAAATGGTCCGGCTCCGACGGGGACGAGGCCTTTGTGGACAACGTTGTCGTGGCCTTTGCCGGTATCAAGATCGACTACATGAAGCAGGACATGACAGGCAAGCTGGAAGCCGGTGGTGCTGTGGAATGGAACCAGACCACAAACGAAGCCGTCATGGGCAAACCCGGCAAGTAAGCTTTTTGCCACCGGCTTTGCATTTTTCGCGAACCGGAACAGCATTTGGAAAGGCGGCATTCGTGGCCTTTCCACTCCCTGAATTTATAAGAACCGGGATTTTTCATGAGCGATGCGATCGACCATTTGAAGGCGGGCAATCTGGATGCAGCCTATGACGCCCTGACAGCCAGTATCCGCAAGGACCCAGCCGACAGCAAACTTCGGGTTTTCCTGTTCCAGATGCTCTGTGTGCGCGGCGAATGGGATCGGGCGCTGACCCAGTTGAAAGTGTGCGGTGAAATGGCACCGGAAACCATGCCGATGGTCCAGTCCTACCGCGAGGCAATCGCCTGCGAAATGGTGCGCGAGAAAGTCTTTGCCGGTGAAACCGCACCGCTGGTCTTTGGAGAACCGGCGCAATGGGTGGCTTTGATGATCCAGTCACTGGGACTGCTCGCCAAAGGCGACACAGCGCAGGCCACGCGCTTGCGTAACGAGGCTTTCGAAGCAGCCCCGAGCCAGAGCGGCGAAGCCGATGGAACAGCGTTCGAGTGGATCGCTGACGCGGATATGCGCCTTGGTCCGATGCTGGAACTGGTGATGAACGGGCGCTATTACTGGGCACCGTTTTCCAACATCAAACGTATGAGTTTTGATGATCCGAGCGATCTGCGCGACAAGGTCTGGACCCCTGTAGAAATCACATGGGCCAATGGTGGCGATGTAGTTGGCTTTATTCCGACCCGTTATCCGGGGTCTGCCCAATCAAAGCGGGCAGGGATCATGCTGGCACGGGAAACCGACTGGATTGATGCGGGGGATGAAACCTATCTCGGCATCGGGCAGCGCCTGTTTGCGACTAACAACGAAGATCTGGCGCTGATGGACCTGCGCAGTATCTCCCTATCGGCAGTCGGGGGCAGTGATGGCGCGGACTGAACTTTCCGATCGCGAACGGCTTCAACCCTCCTTGCTGGACAGGTTGACCGACAAATCCCCGACCGACACGAAAGACACCGCTGGCGAACGGTATATCGACGTGCGCCGCCTGCGTGAAATCATCCTGCGGGATCTCGGCTGGTTGTTGAACACCGCCAATAATGAAGAGATCATTGACCCCGCCCTCTATCCCCATGCGGCCCGCTCTACGCTGAATTTCGGCATCAGCGATATTGCCGGACGCAAGGTTTTGCAGACCGATGCCAAAACGTTGGAATCCTCCATCAAGGAGGCGATCTACGCACTGGAACCCCGCATTATTCCCGGCACGCTGGAAGTCACAGCGGCCAAGGCTACGCCGGATGCGGCGGACAGCCAGATCACAATGGACATCCGCGGGGAGCTTTGGGCCACGCCGGTTCCTCTGGAACTTTATCTGCGCACCCGTCTGGATGTGGCCGACGGTGATCTTGTTATCGACAAGGTGATGTAGCGGCATGGATACACGGCTTCTAAAACACTATGAAACCGAACTGGCCTTTGTACGCGAAATGGGGGCGGAATTTGCGCAGGCCTATCCCAAAATCGCCGGGCGTCTGGGAATGGACGGGATCGAGATCAACGATCCCTATGTGGAGCGTCTGATCGAAAGCTTCGCCTTTCTGACCTCCCGTATCCAGCTGGAACTGGATATGCGCTACCCGCAGTTTACCCAGCACCTGCTGGAAATCATCTATCCGCACTATCTGTCGCCCGTGCCAGCGATGTTTATTGCGCAATTCCAGCCCGAAGCGGGGCTGAGTGAGAAATACACCATGAAACGGGGCACGAAGATGCGTGCGCCGCTGCGGGAGGGGGACCAGACTGCCTGTGAATTTCGCACAGCCCATGATGTGGACCTCTGGCCGCTGAAAATCACCGAGGTGCAATATTTTGCCAGCCGCGGAGAGGTTGTCGCGGCGGGGTTTGGCGAAGGCAATTCTGCACGGGGGGCGATCCGGCTGCGATTGAAGGCACCTTCGGGCACCAAGCTGAAAGAGTTGGGGGTAGAACATCTCGACCTGCATCTTCCGGGACAGGATCGCACGCCTTGGGCATTGTACGAACATCTGATGCGCGACAGTCTCGGGATCATGGGACGGTCGGTTAACCGGCGGGACGACTGGAGCATTGCACCGCGCAGCGCCAAAATCGAACCAATCGGGTTCACCCGCGAAGAGTCCCTGCTGCCGTTTCCCGGACAGTCCTTTGACGGCTACCGTCTGTTGCAGGAATATTTCTCGCTGCCCCAACGCTTTTTCTTTTCCCGCCTTGCCGGTCTGTCAGACATCATGGCGAACTGCGAAGAGAACGAGATCGATCTTTATATCCTGCTGAAAGACACTCGACCTGCGCTGCAACAGACGCTGACGCCGGAGAATTTCGCGCTCTATTGCACGCCTGCGATCAACCTTCTGGAACTGCGTTGTGACCGTGTCCATGTCCAGCGCAAGGATGCGGATCACTTTGTCGTTGTGGATCGCACAGCGCCGATGGATTTCGAGATTCACACCATTCTGGATGTGGACGGGATAACCAGCGACGAAAGCGATGATATTGATTTCAGACCATTTTACAGCGCGGACGATTATACCGCAGCGGGGGAGAACCACGAAGCCTATTACGCCATGCGCAGACGGTTCCGGCAACGGTCCGAAAACCAGAAGCTGAAAGGCACGCGCACGTCCTATCTTGGGACGGATGTGTTCCTGAGCCTGGTTGACCGCAGCGAAGCGCCGTATTCCGGCAAGCTGGAACAACTGGCAATCCGTGCCCTGTGCACCAACCGCGACCTGCCGATGCTGTTGCAGACAGGGGGCGGCGGGTCGGATTTCGATATGACGGACGGTGGTCCTGTGGACGGGATCAGGGCGGTGTCTCCGATCTCGGCGCCAAAATCATCTCTGGCGGTGGATGGCAGTGCGGCATGGCGGCTGATCAGCCACCTGAGCCTGAACTACCTGTCTATGGATGACGCGGATCGTGGTTCGGCTGCGGCAGGTCTGCGGGAACTTCTAGGGATTTACACGCCCAAAGGGGACCGCAATCTCGCCAAACAGCTTGAAGGGATTGCGGGCGTGGAATCCCGTCCCATCGTGCGGCGCATGGCAGATGAGGTTCTGTCAACAGCCGTGCGCGGGCTGGAGGTGAAAGTCACCTTTGACGAGAGTTATTTTGAAGGCACCGGCGTCTATCTGCTGGGGGCGGTGCTGGAACAGTTTTTTGCAAGCTATGTATCGCTGAACAGTTTCACCGAAACGGTGATCAGCGGCACGGAAAGAGGAGAGATCGCCCGATGGAGCGCCAAGAGCGGGAGGCGTCGGATGATCTGAGCCGCCTTGCGGCCCTGTCCGACGATCCCAGAAAATTCAACTTCTTTCAGGCCCTGCGCCTGATAGAGGCGAGCTATCGCAGCGCGCCGCGTCTGGGTAATTCCAAACGCCCCCGTCAGGATAAGGTGCGGTTGAAGCAGAAGGTGGATATGGCCTTTGCGCCCTCCACCGTGGAAAGTTTCCGCACCACGGGAAAGGGAGGCGGGCCTGCGGAACTGTCAAGCTATCTCTTCGGCGTATTCGGGCCGAATGGTCCTTTGCCGCTGCATATCACCGAATATGTGCGCGAGCGGGAACACAATGCGCGGGATCACACCCTTGCGGGTTTTGCGGATATGTTCCACCACCGCCTGATCAGCCTGTTCTACCGCGCATGGGCCAGTGCGGAACCGGCGGCGAGTTTTGACCGCCCCGAGGACGATCCCTTCGCCAATCGTATTTCCGCACTGTCGGGAATGATGGGCGAGGCTTTTGCCAACCGCGATGCCATGCCCGATCTGGCTAAACTGCGCTTTGCGGGGCGCCTGTCCAACGGGGCCAAGAACGAGGAAGGCCTGCTGGCCATGATCTCGATCTTTTTCCGCGTGCCGGTCACGATCGAAAGCTTTGTCGGTAGCTGGCTGGAACTGGAACCGGATGACCAGTGGCAATTGGGGGTCGAAACGCCAGCGGGCGGATTGGGGCAGGGCACTTCGCTTGGCAATCGGGTTTGGTCCCGTCAGGCCAAGTTTCGCATTCGTATCGGCCCGCTCGACCTTGAGGAATACAAACGCCTGTTACCCGGCGGGATCAGCCTCTACCGGCTGGCCGCAGTGGTGCGCAATTACATTGGCGAAATGCTCGACTGGGACGTGAATCTTGTGCTGGAGGCAGGACAAGCGCCACAGGTGAAACTGGGCCAGCAGGGCGAACTGGGCTGGACCACTTGGGCCGGCACCCCGCCGCAGGACCGGCCATTGGATGATTTATATGTAACTGTTTCAAGAAGATAGAACATACGCGGGCGAACAAGACCCGCATCAGGGAAGGAATTGGATTATGTCAGAGATCAGCCGCGTTGCCCTTTTCGGCAAGTTGAACAAGCTCGGGTATCAGGCAATCGAGAGCGCCTCGGTTTTCTGTAAAATGCGCGGCAATCCTTATGTGGAGCTGGTCCACTGGATGCACCAGATTTTGCAGGGTCAGGACAGCGATCTGCACCGGATTATCCAGCATTATGATCTGGAACCGGCCAAGGTGGCAAAGGATATGACGGCTGCGCTTGATGCTTTGCCCCGCGGTGCTTCGTCCATTTCCGATCTTTCCGAACACCTTGAAAACGCGGTGGAACGGGCATGGGTCTATGCCTCACTCGCCCTTAAAAGCCCGCAGGTGCGCACGGGGCATCTGATCCTTGGGATGGTTAAAACGTCATCCTTGCGCAGTGTCCTGAACGGCATGAGCGGAGAGTTCAGGAAGGTCAAGCCGGATGATTTGCTGGACAATTTCCAGGACATAACCTCCGGATCGCCCGAAGACGGGCTGCCGCCGCAGGATGGTACGGGTATCGGGGCGGGGGCCGGGGCGCAACCCGGTGAAGCTTCGGGTGCGATGGCTCCGGCGGCGATGGGCAAGGAGGAAGCCTTGCAGCAGTATTGCAAGGATTTAACGGAACTTGCCGCCAGCGGGGAGATCGACCGGATCGTCGGGCGGGACGAGGAAATCCGCCAGTTGATCGACATCCTGATGCGCCGCCGCCAGAACAACCCGATCCTTACGGGCGAGGCCGGTGTGGGCAAAACCGCAGTCGTCGAAGGTTTTGCCCTGCGCATTGCCAAAGGCGACGTGCCGCCGATGTTGCAGGGCGCGCGTTTGCTGGAACTGGACGTGGCCGCGCTGCAGGCGGGGGCCAGCATGAAAGGGGAATTTGAAAACCGTCTCAAGCAGGTGATCGAAGAGGTCCAGTCTTCGACCACGCCGATCATCATGTTCATCGACGAAACCCACACGCTTGTCGGGGCAGGTGGGGCAGCGGGCACAGGGGATGCGGCGAACCTGCTGAAACCTGCCCTTGCGCGCGGAGAGTTGCGCACCATCGGGGCCACCACTTGGGCGGAATACAAGAAACACATCGAAAAAGACCCCGCCCTGACACGGCGCTTTCAGGTGGTGAAAGTGGATGAACCGAGCGTGGAAAAGGCAATCCTGATGATGCGGGGTATCGTTGGGATGCTGGAAAAACACCACCGTGTTCAGGTGCTTGATGAGGGGATCGAGGCGGCGGTGCAGCTTTCGGCGCGTTATATTCCGGCACGCCAGTTGCCGGATAAATCCGTCAGCCTGATAGACACTGCCTGCGCACGTGTCGGGATTTCGCAACATGCCACACCGGCAGAGGTGGAGGACTCCCAAAAGCGGATCGCCGCCCTTGAAACCGAACTGGGCATCATCGGTCGGGAAAAATCCGCCGGATATGATGTCGGTGATCGAGAGAGCGAGGCGCAAGAGAAGCTGGGGGCTGAAACCGAAAGGCTCGAGGGGCTGACAGAGCGTTGGCAGGCGGAGAAGAAAATCGTGGACGACATCCTCTACCTGCGGGCCACCCTGCGCGGGGACGGCGGCGCGGTAGAGGGCGAGGCGGCCGCAGAGGTGCCGGAAGGCAGCGGGATGAGCGAGGAAGAACGCTCCGTCTTGCTGGCCGATCTGAAAGCCAAGGACGCGGAGCTGCGCGAGCTTCAGGGCGAAAGCCCGTTGATCCTGCCCATCGTTGACGAACAGGCAGTGGCAAGTGTGGTCGGGGACTGGACGGGTATTCCGGTAGGGCGCGTGGTCAAGGACGAGATCAACACCGTTCTGAACCTTGCGGATGCGCTGAAAAAACGGGTGATCGGACAGGATCACGCGATGGAGATGATCGCCAAACGGGTGCAAACCGCGCGGGCCGGGCTGGACAATCCGAGCAAGCCTATCGGGGTGTTCATGCTGGCAGGCACCAGCGGTGTCGGCAAAACAGAAACCGCCATTGCCATAGCCGAAACGCTTTATGGCGGTGAGGCGAATATGATCACCATCAACATGTCCGAATTTCAGGAGAGCCATACGGTCAGCACACTGAAAGGCGCGCCTCCGGGTTATGTGGGCTATGGCGAGGGCGGCATCCTGACCGAAGCGGTGCGGCGCAAACCCTATTCCGTGGTGCTGCTGGACGAAGTGGAGAAGGCCCACTCTGACGTGCACGAGATCTTCTTTCAGGTGTTTGACAAGGGCGTGATGGAAGACGGCGAGGGCCGGATGATCGACTTCAAGAACACGCTGATCCTGCTGACCTCTAATGCGGGCAGCGATCTGATTATGGATATGTGCAAGGACCCCGATCTGATGCCTGAACCCGAAGGCATCGCCAAGGCGCTGCGCGACCCCTTGTTGAAGGTGTTTCCGGCGGCATTGCTCGGGCGGATCGTCACGATTCCCTACTTCCCGCTTAGCCCTGCGATGATCGGCGAGATTACAAAGTTGCAACTGAACCGTGTGGTCAAGCGGATCAGGGACACCCACGGCGTGCCCTTCACCTATGACGACAAGGTGGTCGATCTGATCGTGTCCCGCTGTCAGGAAGTGGAAAGCGGCGGGCGGATGATTGATGCGATCCTGACCAACAGCCTGCTTCCCGCCGTGTCAGGGGAATTCCTGCGCAAGATGATGGCGGGAGAAGAGGTCAAAACAGTGAGCGTCAGCACAGACGGGGACGCGTTTACATACGAATTTGGGTAGCAAGTTTATTTTTTGAATTTCTTGATCACAGGGAGAAAAGACAATGGCGACGTTAACATCCAAAGGCAGTCTGAAAATCGGATATAAGGGGTCTTTGTTTCAGAAGCCGAAATGTGAATACGAATTGAATCACGTCCTGCCCGAAGGGGAAACACCGACCGAGACAAAATTGCTTGTGGAGGCTTTCAAGAAGCTGTTCACCAAAGGCTTTGCCAAACTGGCGGCAGCGCGGGAAAAAGCCATAAAATCGGCCATGGAAGCCACCGAAAAGGACTGGAAGAAGAAGCCCCCCAAAGACATGGATGCAGCCGTAAAGGTGGCCAACCAGATGATCCAGCAGGGGGTGGATGTCTGGCGCAAAGTAGAGGTTCCCAAACTGGCGGAAGAATGTATCGAGAACGTCTACGCCTATATGGAAAAGAAGCTGAAGAAAAAGCTGAACCGCAAGAAGGCCAAGGTTGTTCTGAAAATTGTTGTGCTGGTTCTGATTGTCGTGGCCGCGGCTGCCATTTCCATCGCAACCGCCGGACTGGCCGCCCCATTGGCAGCAGGCATCACCGCGGGGGTGGTGATCGGTATGATTGCCACAGGGGTGTCGGCTTTGGTCAAAAGCGGCCAGATTATCTATAAGGAATACAACGCCTATCAGGGGTTTCTGGACAAGATCAAGAAAGATGTCGACGCCATCGAAAAGGCTATCGACTACGAAATCAAAAAGAAAAAAGCCGCCGAATATCGCAAGCTTGGCCCCAAGGAGAAGGTCAAGCTGCTGATGGGGGGCACCAAAGCGCATGTGAAGTCCCTGAACAAACATCTGGACGCCGCCGAGGCCCGCTTCATCCTGATGCGCAAGGAAAACCTCAAAGCAATCGCGGCGGCGGCCGAAGCCCAGGAACATTGGGACAAGATGTCGTCCCATCCGAACAAGGCGGTTTCAGCCGAGGCATTGAAAGCCAAGGAAATGGCAGGCCGGACCGCAAGAACCGCTGAAAAGTTTGACGAAAAGCTGAAGGCTTTTGCCAAGCTCAAAACCGAAGTGAAAGCGCAACTTTTGCGGTTGGATAAAACCGGCGAATTTTCCAGCGATAAAGTCACCGGCGTGTTAAAATTCGCAGGCGACCATCAGGAATTCGCGCAATCCGTTGCTACCGGCGGCAAGACGCTGTTTGATCTGACCAAAAAGCTGAACGGTGTTTTGAAGAAACTGGGCTAAGCGGCCCTGTGGCGGCGCCACAGCGGTGCCGCCACACTGAATAGACTGACAAGATTGAAACGACGCATGCTGTATACCTCAACAGACACGAACAGTCCCAGCCACCGCCAAAAGCTGGTTGTCTGGCTTGAACAGCCCGCCGTCACCAAGTTTATTCTTGTGATCATCATCCTGAATGCCATCACCCTTGGCCTTGCCACGTCCGAGCGGATTGTAGCGGCGACCGGCGGGTTGCTGGCATTGTTTGACGATGTGGTGATTGTGATCTTCGTGATAGAGATGCTGTTGAAGCTCTACGCTTATGGCTGGCGCTTTTTCCTGTCGGCGTGGAATATATTTGATCTGGCCATTGTGACGATTTCACTGGTGCCGGCGTCTGACAGCCTGCGGGTTTTGCGCGGCTTACGGGTGATCCGCGCCATGCGGGTGCTGTCAGCGGTGCCCCAGATGCGTGATGTGATCAAGGCGCTGCTGGATGCCATGCCGGGTATGGGTGCCGTGGTAATCCTGCTGTCCATCGTGTTTTACATCTTCGCGGTTATGGCGACGATGCTCTATGGCGAGACTTTTCCCCAGTGGTTCGGCTCGGTCGGGGCGTCGCTTTATTCGCTGTTCCAGATCATGACACTGGAAAGCTGGTCCATGGGGATCGTGCGCCCTGTCATGGCGGCACACCCTTATGCTTGGGCTTTCTTTGTTCCTTTCATCATCTGTACCGCATTCGCCGTTTTGAACCTGTTTATCGGTTTGCTGGTCAACACGATGCAGGCTGCCGTGGAAGAAGAACAGGATGCGGAAATGGAGCGGATCATGGGGGTGGTGTCCGAAGGCAACGCCCGCGTTCAGGAACAACTTGTGGAAATCCAGCAACAACTGGCCGCGCTGAAGGCGCAGGCGGAGGATAAAAATGGCGGATAGTCAGAAGTTCATTGCCCGCAATCGTGCCCCCCGCGTCCAGATCGAATACGACGTGGAAGTTTACGGCGCCGAGAAAAAAGTGCAGTTGCCCTTTGTGATGGGGGTCATGGCGGATCTTTCTGGTGCCTCTGAGGTTTCGCAGGGTAGCGTTGAAGACCGCAAGTTCCTTGAAGTGGACGTAGACAATTTTGACAGCCGCATGAAGGCGATGAAGCCCCGCGCGGTGTTTTCCGTCCCCAATACGCTTACAGGCGAGGGCAATCTGCCCGTTGATCTGACGTTCGAGCGGATGGAGGATTTCTCGCCCGCTGCCATTGCCAGCAAGATTGCGCCACTGAAGAAGCTGCTGGACGCGCGCACGCAGCTTTCCAACCTTATGACCTATATGGACGGCAAGACAGGTGCGGAGGATATGATCCTGTCCCTGCTGCAAAACCCGACGGCCTTTCGCGCGCTGCTGGCTGGCGAGGCCGTGGAAAACGGCTCTGCGGAAGTGGATGGAATCCTGTCCGCGATGAAGGCGGCCGCCACGCCGCCGGAAGACAGCGCAGACCGGACTGATGCGGTCCTTGCCGGACTGGCAGCCACCGCCCCACAGGATGAAGAAACGCTCGATACCAGTTCCGACATTCTCGCCGCGATGGCCGCCAGTGCGCCAGAAGATAGGCTGGAAGAGGATAATACGGCAGAGGTTCTGTCCGGTCTTGCAGGGGCTGTTCCAGAGGACGTGCCGGAGGAAGATCAAACCTCGGACGTGCTCGCCGGTCTGGCCGCGTCTGCGCCGCAGGAAGAAGAAGCGCCTGATAATACGGACAGCCTCCTGTCAGATCTGGCAGCAAATGCGCCGGAGGAAAACGGGACTGACGACAGCACGGATGGCCTGCTGAACGATCTGGCGGCAGATGCCCCCGACGGGGAGGGCGAGGATACCTCTGTCGATAGCCTGTTGTCGGATATGGCGGAAGAATTGCCCGACGAGGAAGAGGCAGACGATGTTGAAGAATTTCTGGCAGGTGTGACCCAAGACACTGATCTGGGTGGTGATGTCGGCGATGATGAGGATGAAACCGACCTTGACGACCTGCTGGCGGAAGATGAAGGCGATACCGCCCTCAATGATCTGCTGGCGGAAGATGAAGGCGATACTGACCTCGATGATCTGCTGGCGGAAGATGAAGGCGATACTGACCTCGATGATCTGCTGGCGGAAGATG
>JAAEZA010000001.1:252298-258737 GCA_018223125.1 Paracoccaceae bacterium
CTGCTGGCGGAAGATGAAGGCGATACTGACCTCGATGATCTGCTGGCGGAAGATGAGGGCGATACTGACCTCGATGATCTGCTGGCGGAAGATGAAGGCGATACTGACCTCGATGATCTGCTGGCGGAAGATGGGAGCGACACTGACCTCGATGATCTGCTGGCGGAAGATGAAGGCGATACTGACCTCGATGATCTGCTGGCGGAAGATGAGAGCGATACTGACCTCGATGATCTGTTGGCGGGAGAAGACGACAGTACCGACCTTGATGATCTGTTGGCGGATGATGGCGGGGAATTGGAAACGGATGGGGAGGCAAGCGACATGGAGGCAGAGGTGACAGCCGCGAAGGCACCTTACAATCCGGCGTTTGGCAAGATGACCGCCCCAAAACCGGAAATCAAGCCGGGAGACCGGCGCAAGATGCGGGTTGCCATCCTCGGGGATTTCTCGGGGCGTGCCAACAAGGGCGAGTTGCAGGGGGGCGCTGATCTCGCCTCTCGAAAGGCGATCAAGTTTGACATCGATACGGTCGAGGCCGTTATCGCTCGCTTTGCGACAACTCTAACGCTGCCTGTGGGCCGCGACGGATCCGCTATCGAGGTGGAACTGGGAGAGATCGACGATCTGCATCCCGACGAACTCTACGACAATGTAGAGCTGTTTGCCGAACTCTCGGGATTGCGCAGCCAGATCAAACGGGGCAGCAATCTGGAAGCGCTGGCTGCGAAACTACGCGAATGGGGCGTGGAATTCGGTGATTTCAAACTGGCGCGCAAAGGGCGGGCGAAAGGGGCAGCAGCAAATGCGTCCCTGCAGGTCAGCGAATTTGCCGCGCTGATCGGGGCCGAAGCCGCGGCGAAACCCGAAGCAACCGCAATAGACGACATGATCCAGCGGATCGTTGCACCTTTTGTGGTGGCGGCACCCGATGCCGGACAGGACTCCCTTTTGGCCGCTGTTGATCAGGCGCTGGGCGCGGCGATGTCCTCTATCCTGCACCACCCCGACTTTCAGGCGGTAGAGGCCAACTGGCGTACGCTGGACATGCTGGCGCGACGGATCGAAACAGGCAGCCATCTGGAACTGGTACTTTATGACGTGGCAGTAGAGGAATTTGCCGCCGATCTCGCCGCCCATGAAGATCTGGGCGAAAGCGCGCTGTACGATATGCTGGTAGAGCGCCCCCGTCTGAGCGAGGATCAGGGGCCGCTTGCCGCTGTACTGGGGCTTTATACCTTTGAAGAAACGCCCCCTCATGCAGAACTGCTGGCGCGGATGTCAAAGATCAGCGCGCAGATGGACGCGCCATTCATCGCGGCGATGGGGGCGGGGTATCTGCAAACCAAGGCCGAAGACCTGCACCCGCTTATTGCAAAAACATGGGCGGCCCTGCGCGAAACACCCGAAGCGAAATACATCGCACTGGCCACGCCACGGTTCCTGTTGCGGATGCCCTACGGCAAAAAGACCGAGCCGGTAGAGCCATTCGACTATGAGGAATTCAACACGCGCGAAGGTATGCGGTCCCTGCTGATGGGCAATCCGGCGACGCTGGTGGCGATCCTGTTGGCGCAGACACTGGCGCAACAGGGGGCAGAGATGTCGCTTGGCTCTGTCATGACATTGGACGATATGCCGTTCCACTTCATGCAGGACCAGTACGGCGATCAGGTGGCGCTGCCGTCAACCGAACGCCTGATAAATGTGCGCATGGCCACGGAAACCGTTCAGCGCGGCTATCTTCCGGTGCTTTCCATTCAGGGGCAGAACGTAGTTCGGCTTGGTTCTTTTAACGGGCTGGGCGGGGGCGAATTGCTGGGCCTGTGGTCCGGTGAGGAAGCAAAACTGCTGCAATCGGGGAAAATTCAGCCCCGAACCGGTGTCGCATTGGGCGCAGGTCTGGCCAAAGCCCCGGCAGCAGATGCGGGCGAAGACGGTGTCCAAGAAGATGATGGCGCAGGTGCGGACGACGATTTCGGCCTTGGCGACGATGATGATTTCGGCTTCGGGGGCGACGACGATTTGGATCTTGGAGGTGACGATGACGATTTCGACCTCGGAATTGATCTGGACGGCGACGATGATGATGACGCCCTTGATCTGGATCTCGGGGATGACGGAGATCTTGATGACCTGCTGTCGGGCTTTGACGACGATGATGATGATAGCGCTGATGATGGTGATGACGATGAAATGGATGAAGATCTGGCAGCCTTGCTGGCGGATCTCTGATTGAAAATGCACCGGCGGGCACCTGAATGCCTCTGCCGGAAAGGAGATTGAAATGGCCGACCCACTGCCGCTTGAAGGCCGTTCGCAACGGGTAAAATGCGAAGGCCAGCCCTGCGATCTTTACATGCTTTCAGCTGACATCAGCGAGGGCATCGACCGGCTGAGCGATTTCACGGTAGAGTTTCTTGCAGAGAAACCCGATCTTGAAAGCAGGGATTTTCTGGCGAAGTCCTTCACCATCGAAATGGATTTGGAATCCGGTGTGCGCAAGTGGTTGGGCACCTGTGTCGAGTGTACGTTTCTTGGCTTGTCTGCGGGTATGGGGTTTGGAACCTATGCCCATTACAAGGTGCGCCTGCGGGCCTGGCCCTGGTTGCTGACCCGCAATGCGAACTGCCGGATTTTTCAGGAGTTGACCGCTGATGAAATTATCAAGGCAGTGCTGCGCGATGCCGGTTTCAGTGATCACCGCTGGGTTGTCAGTGAAACAGCGCCGGTGCGGGAATACTGTGTGCAATACCGCGAAAGTGACTGGAACTTCATCCGCCGCCTTTTGGAGGAAGAGGGTAGGTTCTTCTATTTTGATTACAGTTCCGGCAAGGACCAGCTGACAATAAGGGATGACAGTGCCGCTCTGTCACCGATTGACGGGGATCCGGAGATCGAAATGATCGACAAGGAAGCGGGCCAACGCTCCGAGATTGATTACATCGACAACTGGAAGGATGGCTACCGCGTCGATACGGATAAGGTCACGCTGGATGATTACGATTTTACCAAATCGAAAACCAAATTGACGGGGACCCGCAAACACGAAGCCGAGAAACTTGAAGTGTTCGATTATCCGGGCCGGTTCAACGTCGGTGCAGATGGTACCAAACGGGCCCGTCGACGGATGGAAGCGATCATCGCGGGCAAGAATCGCGTATGGGGGCAGGGAATTGTCAAAACCATGACACCGGCGGCAAAGTTTACTTTGAGAGAGCATCCCGCCCGCGCCCAAAACAAGGAATATCTGGTTCTGACGCTGGAGCAGAAGCTGCGCATTGAACGGACAGACGAAAAACGTGAAATGTCCCGCAGTGGTAAACACGACCCGCTGGCGCTGATTGAATCCCAAACCATCGAGCTAACCGCGCAGGATGCAAAAATCGCGTATGTACCGGCGTCTACAATTCCCTGGCCTGTCATTCACGGCGTCCAGACGGCTGTAGTGGTTGGTCCAAGCGGGGACGAAATTCACACTGACGAGCACGGACGCGTGAAAGTTCAGTTTTTCTGGGATCGCGGGGGAAAAGCCGACGAAAAATCCTCCTGTTTTATCAGGGTTGCTACGCCAATTGCCGGAAAAGGCTGGGGGATGATCCATATTCCGCGCATTGGACAAGAGGTGGTCGTCCAGTTTCTTGAAGGTGATCCGGATCGGCCTTTAATCGTGGGCAGTGTGTATAACGATCAGCAAACCACGCCGTTTTCTCTGCCTGACAACAAAACCCAGATCGGTCTTGTTAGTGATACCCACCAGAACGAGGATACCAACGCCAAGCACGAATTTGTCATGGAAGAGAAAAAGGACGAAGAATACATACGTATGCAGTCCGAACGGGATTACACCCAGATCATCAAGAACAATGCGGATGTAAAGATCGGTTGCGCGGATAAACCGGACGGGGATTATACCCAGTCGGTCTGGCGCGATACCACACGGGCATACGGTGTCGAAAGTGGCGCGGGCAATTTAACCGAAACTGTTCAGACCAATTTCAGCAAAACAGTCAGTGACGGGGATTATACGTTGGCTGTGGAAACCGGAGGGCGCACGACAACCATTACATCCGACGATACACTGACGGTGGATGGTAATATTGATATGACCACCTCGTCTTCAGCTACGCTGACCGCGTCAAGCTCGATTACTCTGAAAGCGGATTCCTCGATCAAGCTGGTTTGCGGCGGATCGACCATTGAACTAACGCCAAGCGCAATCAAGCTGACCTCCTCACAGATCAAGATCCAAGGTAGTCAGGTTAAGGTAGCTGGGAGCATGGTTGATGTCGCGGGGAGTATGATCAAGCTGGCAGGTGCATTGGTTAAAATCAATTAGGGGGCGATGTAATGGACAAAGCGTCAAGCAGTGCTGTAGATTTCAGCGGTTTGAAAAAAATTCCCGACGTTGCTTTCGGGCCGTTCTGCCGCGAACACAAAATCAAGATCGACCCCGATTTGGGAATTGCTCCTGAGAAACCGTTAAAGGATGGGCTGGCTGCCCTATACGATGCACGGGCGGTTCCGTCATTCCTCCACGTGATGGCGCACGGGCTTCCGGTGCGGGAGTCTGTCTGGCTCGCTTGCCATGCAGCAGAACGAATGGTGCCTGAAGGAGCAGAACCGCCAAAGACACTGCAAACTGCGCGGGCTTGGGTCTATAAACCAGACACAAAAACCCGTGCTGCCGTACTGCAGGCTATCGAAGAGGCCGATCAGGAAGACCCAACACTTATGGCGGCAGATGCGGCGTTTCACGGCATCGTCAAGGGGCTGGAAGACGAAGTGAAAAGCCCTCCAACGGCCACTCCGACACTGGTGTTCGCAGTGTTGCTGAGCGCTGCGCTACGGGAGGAGGACATGGATCAGGCAGAAGCGAACTGGCAGGATCTGGTCGCCCTCTCCGTCGATATAGCCTCCGGTGGCACAGGGGAAAAACATTCGTGACAGCGCTATAAAGATGGAGAAAATCATGGAAATACTTATAGTGATCAGCAAAAGTGAGGAGCCAGCCCGATGAGCCTGCCTGCTGCCCGAGTAACCGATCTTCACGTCTGCCCTATGGTGACGGGTGTCGTGCCGCATGTCGGCGGGCCCGTTCTGCCACCGGGCCAGCCGAATGTGCTGATCGGCAACCTGCCAGCCGCGAATGTAGGGACGATGTGCACCTGTGTCGGGCCACCTGACGTGATCGTCAAGGGCTCCACCTCTTGCCTGATCGGCGGCAGGCCTGCCGCCCGCCTGACGGATTCCACCGCGCACGGTGGTGTTATCACCGCGCCGGGCTGTCCGACTGTTCTGATTACGTGACGGAGCCCGGGAAATTCTGATGACGCTCACGTTACAAATCCTGTCCAGTGGCGCCCAACCGGGCCGCGAAACCGCCTTTCCCTTGATCGGCGGTGCGTTAACCATCGGGCGGTCCGAAACCAACAACGTGGTTCTGCCCGATCCCACCCGCGAGATTTCGTCTTCTCATGCGGTGGTGCAGGAAAGGGCAGGGGATTATGTAATCGTCGATACCTCGACCAATGGTACATTCCTGAATGGCGAAACCGAACCGCTCGGGGATTTTCCGACGCCCTTGAATGACGGCGATGTTTTGCGGATCGGATCTTATGAAATGCAGGTCGTGATTGCCAAGGCCGCGGCCGCAGCTGATCCCTTTGCCGGTCTGCCACCGCCGCTGGGGGAGGAACCGATTGTCGAGGATACGGCCCCGACGCTCGATACGTTGGCGGAGGTCGGCAGTCTGGATAATGACGGCGGGGATTTTCTCGATGATCTTCTGGGGGAAGCACCGCCCAATGCAATGAATATGAAAACGCCGGAACTGTCAGATGATCCCGATAACACCATTGACGATTTTCTTGACGTGGCCCCCAACCCTGACCGCGAAGGTGGCGCGAGTGTTCCGGATCACTCAGGGCCCGGACATGATTTCTTTCAGTCCAACAGCACCGCGCCCGCAATTCCTGACAACTGGGAAGACGATCTGTTAGGGGCGAAACCCGAACCTATGGGCGGGCCGCCAAATGCCAGCGCGCCGTCAAGCCCCGCTCCCGCAGGGGGCGGGTTGATACCGGAAACCACCTTTTCATCGGAACCGTTCAGCATACCGGACCCGAAGGCCGGTGCCGGTGAACCGGAAACCGTGGAACCTTCCGGTGGACCGGACCCGATAGACGAATTGCTCGGCGGTCCGCTGGAGCCTGCGCCGGAACCTGCACCGGATGCGCCGCCTGTGGCGAGGCCCGAACCTAAGGCACAGGTCGAACCGCAACCAGCGCCACCCCCCGATCCTGCGCCGGTTGTTGTGCCTGATGCCGCTGCCGGCCTTGTGTCCGGCAGTGATGCTGCTCTGGCACGGCAATTTCTAAGTGCGGCTGGCGTCGATCACAGCCGGATTGATGACAGCGAACTCGGCCCGATCATGGAG
>JAAEZA010000023.1 GCA_018223125.1 Paracoccaceae bacterium
TCAGCATCCCGCGCCCCCCCGGCCAGCCGACCAAGCCCTGCATCGCTACAAACAGCAGCAGCAGTGACAGGCCGATGATCACTTCGGGCATCACCAGCGGCGCGGTGATCATCATGCTCAGCAAGCCTTTGGAGCGGAACTTTTTGAAGCGGATCAGCACAAAGGAGCCGATCGTCCCGATAATAATGGCCAGAGTCGCACTGATCAGCGCAATCTTGATGCTGACCCATGCTGCTTCAAGGATTTGGGGATCGCGGAACAGTTCTGCATACCATCTGGTTGAAAACCCGCCCCAAACCGTCACCAGCTTGCTTTCGTTGAAGCTGAAGATCACCAACGACACGATAGGCGCATAAAGGAAGAAAAAGCCGAATAATGCGACGATCTTCAGAAATCCGGACTGTCGGCCCATCACTGCACCTCTGCTTCGGCAGCCTGCGCCCTGCGCAGCAACATGATCGGAATAACCAGCACCACCAGCATGACAATCGCCACAGCCGAGGCAATCGGCCAGTCACGGTTGGAAAAGAACTCGTTCCACAAAACCCGACCGATCATCAGCGTATCCGGTCCGCCCAGAAGGGCCGGAATAACGAATTCTCCGACGGCAGGAATAAACACCAGCATACATCCGGCAATGATCCCGCTTGCAGACAGGGGCAGGGTCACGGTGAAGAATGTCGTCACCGGACGCGCCCCCAGATCGGCAGAGGCTTCCAGATAGGATTGGTCCAGTTTGACCAGATTGGCAAACAGCGGCAGGATCATGAACGGCAGGTAGGTGTAAACGATACCGATATAGACCGCAAAATCGGTTTGCAGCATGACCAGAGGCTCGTTGATCAGACCGATCTTCATCAGGATGTTGTTGATAATCCCGTTGCCCTTCAGAAAGCCGATCCACGCATAAACGCGCAGCAGGAAAGAGGTCCAGAACGGCAGGATCACCAGCATCAGAAGGATGTTTCGGGTGTCCGGCGCAGAGCGGGCGATCAGATAGGCCATCGGGTAGCCGACCAGCAGGGTGATCACCGTCGACACGGCCGCAATCTTCACCGACTCTATATAAGCGGACAGGTACAGCGGATCGTCAAACAGGAACAGGTAGTTGCCAAAGTTCAGCGTGATGTTCAGATATCCGTCATCCCAGTTCCACAGCGGCAGATAGGGGGGACGGGCAATGGCGGCTTCGGACAGGGAAATCTTCGCGACCACCAGAAACGGCAGAAGAAAGAACAAAAACAGCCACAGGACCGGAATGGCAATCACCAGCCCGCGGCCGCGCAGCCCGATCCGGTGTAACGCACGGCCCAGAAAGGCGCCACCGGGCAGTTTTCCGTTCAGGGTTTCCCGCTGGCTCATGCCGTCACCACAACACCGGCGCGGCCCGCCCAGCCCAGATTGACCCTGTCGCCATAGGTTGGCGCATCATCGTTAAAGCGGCTGCGGTTCGACTGGCTGATACGGACACGTTTTCCGCTGTCCAGCAGCACATGATAGACGGACACATTTCCCATATAGGCGATTTCATCCACCGTGCCGCTGGTCCGGTTGCGCATGTCGCCCAGATCGGCCTTGCTGATCTCCATCTTTTCGGGGCGCACGGCGATGGCGATCTGCTGACCTTCGACGCCGCTGATGGCATAGGGCACATAAATGTCGGTGCCCGCTTCCGGCGAAGCGATCACCACATGGTTTTTACCGTCTTCTTTGATACGTCCTTCAAACAGGTTTACCGAGCCGATGAAATCCGCCACGAAACGGTTGCGGGGAAATTCATAGATTTCATGGGGGGTGCCGACCTGTACGATCTCGCCCTTGTTCATCACCCCGATCCGGCTGGACAGGGTCATCGCCTCTTCCTGATCATGCGTGACCACAACAAAGGTCACGCCAAGGCTTTCCTGAATTTTTATCAGCTCGAACTGGGTTTCCTCGCGCAGCTTCTTGTCAAGCGCGCCCAGAGGTTCGTCCAGCATCAGAAGTTTGGGCTTTTTCACCAGCGAACGGGCCAGCGCAACCCGCTGGCGTTGCCCGCCTGAAAGCTGGTGGGGCTTGCGGTTCGCAAAACCGTCCATCTGCACCAGCGACAGCATATCGCTCACACGGGTTGCAATTTCCTTCCTCGGCAAACCGTCCCGTTTCAGCCCGTAGGCAATATTCTTTTCCACGGTCATATGCGGGAACAGCGCATAGGACTGGAACATCATGTTGGTCTGGCGGTCATAGGGGGCAACGCCGGCCTGATCCTCTCCGTCGATGATGATCTGGCCCGAGGTGGGAACCTCAAACCCCGAAAGCATCCGCAACAGGGTGGATTTGCCACAACCGGACCCGCCCAGCAGGCAGAAAATCTCGCCCTTGTAGACATCCAGAGACACATTCTCAACAGCCACAACAGACCCGAATTTCTTGGTGACATTCTTGATCTGCATGAACGGTACCGCATCCGGCGTGTCCCACGGTTTCACAGCGGTCGATGGTTGACTGGTGGTCATTGAACTGTCCCTCAAATGGTCAGGCCGGGCGTCGGACCGACAGGATGACGCCCGGCCAAAATCTTACTGGCCTGTCTTGATTGTGGTCCACGCGCGTGTGAGGGACCGGTCATAACGGGGCGTGTGGGGCCGCAGGGAGAACAGATTGGCCTGAACATCCTTGGACGGATAGATACCCGGATCATTGCGCACTTCATCGTCCACGAATTCGGTCGCAGCCGTGTTCGGGTTGGCATAATAGACGTAGTTGGTCACTGCTGCTGCCACTTCCGGCCGAAGAATATAGTCGATGAACTTCAGCGCATTTGCAGCGTTTGGCGCATCGTCAGGGATAGCAAGCATGTCAAAACCGACCTGTCCGCCCTCATTCGGAATCGCATAGGCCACTTTGACACCCTGACTTGCCTCTGCAGCGCGGTCACGGGCCTGCAGGACATCACCGGAATACCCGACAGCAACACAGATATCACCATTGGCCAGATCGTTGATGTACTGGGACGAATGGAAATAGCGGACGTGCGGGCGCACGGACAGCAGCAGGTCTGTAGCCTTCTCAAGGTCGGCCTTGTCTTCGGAATACGGGTCCAGCCCGAGATAGTTCAACGCAGGCGCCATGATTTCGGACGGGCTGTCCAGCACCGCAATCCCGCAATCCGCCAGTTTCGCGGCAGTTTCAGGATCGAACACCATATCCCAACTGCCGATCTTCCCCGCGTCGATCCGCGCGGATACGGCTTTGACGTTATAGCCCAGTCCGGTGGTGAACATCATATAGGGAACGCCGTATGTATTGTCCGGATCGTTCACCGACAGGATTTCAAGGATCTTCGGATCAAGGTTGCCATAGTTTGACAGGGCTTCCTTGTCGATCTTTGCAAAGACACCGGCCTGCGCCTGACGGGCCATAAACTCGATAGAAGGCACCACAACGTCATACCCGCTGGAGCCTGTCAGCATCTTGGCTTCCAGAACCTCGTTGCTGTCAAACACATCGTAATTCACCTTGATGCCGGTCTCGGCTTCAAAATTTGCGATGGTGTCTTCGGCAATGTAATCCGACCAGTTGTAAACGTTCAGTTCCCCCTCGGCCAGTGCGCCCCCCGCGCCCAGCGCCAGAGCGGCGCATGTGGTTAATACTGTCTTCATTTCATTCTCCCTGAATTGATTGAAGGTTTTGTTTAAATTCCGAGCCGGTCCCGCAGCCCGTACCACCACGATCCGGCGACCGAGTAAGGCACACGGAACAGACGACCGCCCGGAAATGGATACCAAGGCACGTTTTCGAACACGTCAAAGCGGGACACGTCCCCGTCGATAGCTTCGGACAGAATGCGCCCGAACGTGTGCGAACCGGTGACGCCATGACCGGAGTAACCATGTGCAAAATAGGTGTTTTTACCGATGCGGCCCATCTGGGGCACCCGGCTGAAGGACAGCGCGAAATTACCGCTCCACGCGTAATCCACCTTTACCTTCTTTAGTTGCGGGAACACTTTTTCCATGTTGCCCCGCAGCTTTGCTTCGATGTCGCGCGGATCGGCGCCACCGTAAACCGTGCCACCGCCAAACAGCATGCGCTTGTCGCCGGACAGACGGTAATAATCCAGAATGTACCGGATATCCTCGACACAGGCATCCTGGGGCAGCAGCGAATGGGCCAGTTCCTCGCCCAGCGGCTCTGTCGCCATAACCTGCGTGGACACAGGCATCACGCGGGATGTCAGTGTCGGCACCACATGCCCCAGATAGGCATTGCCGCACAGCACCAGCGTCTTGCAGGTCAGTTTGCCTTGTGTAGTGGTCACAACAGGACGCACCGCATCCGTATCCACCGCTGTCACCATCGACATTTCGTAGATCGTACCGCCCAGCATCTCGAACGCGGCCGCTTCCCCCAGCGCGAGGTTGAGCGGATGCATATGGCCGCCGGAGTGATCGATCAGCCCGCCTTCATAAAGGTCGGAATTGATATGTTCGCGCAGTTGCGCCTTATCCAGCATCTCCTGATTTTTGATGCCGTAGCTTTCCCAAAGCGCCTTGCGCTCCTCCAGCTCTTTCATATGGGCCTTGGTCAGCCCTGTGAAAATGTTCTTGTCCTTCAGATCGCACTGGATGTTATAGGTCTTGATCCGCTCGCGGATGATCTCGCCGCCTTCCTGCACCAGACCGGCCACAAAGGTTGCCGTGTCCTGCCCGTAGCGTTTCTTGATTGTCTGCAGGCTGGCATTCAGACCGTTGACAATCTGCCCGCCATTGCGCCCGGATGCGCCCCAGCCAACCCGCGCGCCTTCGACGATCGCAACGTTATAGCCTTTTTCGACAAGGTGCAGGCCCGTGGACAGACCGGAATAACCGGCCCCGACGACACAGACATCCACCTCTTGCGCACCAACCAGTGGCGGGCGTTCCGGTGAAGGGTTGGCGGAAGCGGCGTAGTAGCTCTTGGTGTGGCTGCCATCACCGGCATAGTGTTTCGGCTTGGTCCCCATCAAACGATCTCCAGATAGGAATGGTATTCAAAATCAGTGACATGGCGCGAAAAACGCTTGAGCTCCTGCGCCTTGCATTCCACCAGAAGGGTTTGCAGTTGTTCCGAGAAAATCTCGGGCACATGCGTACCTTCTGCGAAAGCTTCAATCGCGCTGGCCCAGTCGAGCGGCAGATGCGTCAGCTTCTGGCGATAGGCGTCCCCCGTAATCGGCGCGGGCGGTTGCATCTTGTTTTCAATGCCGTGCAAGGCCCCCCCGAGAATACTGGTCAGCACCAGATAGGGGTTGGCGTCCGCACCGGCGACACGGTGTTCGATACGCCGCGCCTTGTGGTTGCCCCCCGGAATACGGATTGCGGCCGTGCGGTTTTCATAGCCCCACGCCACACCTGTCGGCGCATGGGCGCCGGGCATCAAACGGCGGTAGGAGTTTTCGTGGGGTGCAAAGGTCAGGCTGTTCTGTTGCATGGTCGCCAGCAGGCCAGCCACCGCGCTTAACATGGTGTCCGACCCTTCCTCGCCACCATTGTCAAAAACATTGTCACCGTTTCCGTCCAGCAAAGAGAAATGGACATGGAAACCGCTGCCGGCCCGCGCACCGAAGGGCTTTGCCATAAAGGTCGCCGCGAATCCGTGCTTACGAGCCACACCGCGCACCAGCCGCTTGAACAAAACCGCATCGTCTGCCGCTTTCAGCGGATCGTTTACATGCAGAAGGTTGATTTCAAACTGTCCCGCCCCGTTTTCGGAAATCGCGGCATCCGCCGGAATATCCTGCTCGGCGCAGGCGGCGTACACGTCATTCAGAAACGCATCGAAATGCTGCAACTCGTCCAACGAAAGAACCCCGTCGGAATCCAGCCTCTTGCCGGAAACCGGCGAATGGGGCGCGCGGGGCTGATCGCCTGACGGATCAACCAGATAGAACTCCAGTTCGGTCGCCACCACAGGTGTCAGGCCCAGTGCGGCGTAGCGTTGCACAACAGCGTCCAGCGCACGACGCGGATCCGCCACGAAGGGCGTGCCGTCTTCCTTGTGCATCCACAACATCGCCATCGCAGACGGGCGCGCTGTCCAGTTTATCGGCAGAAGATCACGTCCGGTAAATTCGCAGACACCGTCGGAATCGCCGGTTTCAAAAACAAGGGCGCTGTTCTCGATATCCTCCCCCCAGATATCCACGCTCACCGCGGAGAGCGGCATCCTTATTCCGCCGACAATGGCTTTCTCAGCCTGTTCTACGGGGATGCGTTTACCACGCAGCGTCCCGTTCAGATCGCACACGCAGGCGAAAACCGTTTCAACTTCGGGGTGGTCTTCAAACCAGTTCTTTACATCTTGAGCCAGCATAGCGCCTCCTTTGTGATAGCGATCTAACATATGTGATACCATTTGTGAACTTGCTATTTTCTTTTTTACTTGGGATCAGGATTTCCGTAGTGTAGGCGCAGAGACTGTCCCGTTGGGGACGTGCCGAAATGACCGGAAAAACAATAGTGAACATCCCAGAACTCCCCGCTGACGAAGATACGACAGGCCAGGAATCGGTATATGCACGGCTACGCCATGCCATCATGATCGGCACAATCGAACCGGGAACGAATCTGACAATGCGCGGTCTTGCGGATGCAATGGGGCTAAGCCCGACCCCCGTGCGCGAAGCTGTCAGGCGTCTCAATTCCGAAAACGCCATTGAAATCCTGCCCAACCGCCGTATGGCAATTCCGGAAATGACCTTGGGACGGTTTGAGGAGCTTGTGGCGCTGAGGGTGACACTGGAAGTGCACGCAGCCGAACGCGCCCTGCCCTATATATCTGATATTGTTATCGAAAAATTGCAATCTCTGGATGATCGCATGGATGAGGCGCTCCGCGACGAGAACCTCGACAAACTTACGGTGCTGAACCAGAGATTTCACCGTATGCTTTACTGCGTAAATCCACATCAGGTCTCCATGCCGGCAATTGAAAGCGTGTGGCTGCAACTTGGACCGTTCCAGCGGCAGGTGGTCAAACGGGTAAAGGAATTCTACAAGGTCGACCGGCACAAAGAAATCCTGAGCGCCCTTAAAGCGCGTGACGTCGCTGCCCTGATGATCGCCACCGAAAGCGACATCCGCGAAGGCATCAGCCGCAGCGGCAGGCGGGTGCTGACCGACGGCAGAGGCTGAGCGCCTGCCTTCACCCCCGTGACCAGCCCTGCCACCAGAGCCTGTATTTGCCCTCGGTGCGTCGAATCGATTTCGCCAATCTTGTTCACAAACGCAATTTTGTGATACCATTGTAGATAACGGCATCACAATAGAGGCGATACAATATGACCCGACACTCAAAACAGACCTGGCAGGCAAAAGCAGAGGCCATTCGAATCAGTGACAAGATGGTGATTGATGGCGAAACAGTGGATGCCGCATCCGGCGAAACCTTCCTCTCGATCAGCCCGATTGACGGCCGCACGCTGGCGCAGGTTGCCTGTGGCGGATCAGAGGATGTGAACCGCGCGGTTTCGGCCGCCCGCCGTGCATTTGAAGACGGGCGCTGGGCGGCCCGTCCTCCCGCAGAACGTAAACTGGTGCTGCGACGGTTTGCCGATCTCATCCGCGCCCACCGCGACGAACTTGCGCTTCTGGAAACGCTCGACATGGGTAAACCCATCTCGGACAGCACCTCTATTGATGTGCGCGCGGTCTCCAACTGTTTTGACTGGTACGGTGAGGCTATCGACAAAATCTATGACGAAATCGCCCCCACTGCGGCCAGTGCCGTCGCGATGGTGACGAAAGAACCGCTGGGTGTGGTGGCTGCTGTCGTGCCATGGAATTTCCCGATGCTGATGGCCGCTTGGAAGGTCGCGCCCGCGCTTGCCACGGGCAACTCGGTTATTCTGAAACCTGCCGAACAATCGCCCCTGTCCGCAATCCGTCTGGCCGAACTGGCACTGGAAGCCGGTATTCCCGAAGGTGTCTTCAATGTCGTCACCGGCAACGGGCCGGAGGTGGGCCGCGCCTTGGGGCTGCATATGGATGTGGACGGCCTGTTCTTAACCGGCTCCACGCAGGTTGGAAAGTATTTTATGGAGTATTCCGCACAATCCAATCTGAAACGGCTCGGGCTGGAACTGGGTGGAAAAAGCCCCAACATCATCCTGTCGAGCTATCGCGATACCGGACATGCGGCCAGCACCTCGGCCCATTCGGCTTTCTTCAACCAAGGCGAAATGTGTACCTGTCCCAGCCGCCTGATCGTTGAACGCTCCATTCAGGACGAGGTCGTCGAAACCCTATTGAATGTCAGCCGCGAATATCTGCCCGCTGATCCGCTGGATCCGGCGACCCGTATGGGGGCGATGGTGGACGCAGGCCACGCGGCCCGCGTGCTGGAGTTCGCCGACCACGCCAGATCCGATGGCGCAGAGGTCATCACAGGGGGAAAACGGGCGCTGGAAGAAACCGGCGGCAGCTATATCGAACCGACAATCTTCAACAACGCCACAAATGACATGCGGATCGCGCAGGAAGAAATCTTCGGCCCGATGTTAACCGTGATCCCCGTAGATACCCTGGAAGAGGCGATCACGGCAGCGAATGACAGTTGTTACGGTCTGGCATCGGCGGTCTGGACCGATGATCTGGCAACGGCCCATCAGGTTTCCAAAAGCATCCGCGCCGGTCTGGTCTATGTGAACTGTTATGATTGCGATGACATGACGACACCCTTCGGCGGCTTCAAGGAATCCGGTATCGGGCGGGACAAGTCATTGCATGCGCTTGACAAATATGTCGAACTGAAGACCACCTGGATCAACATCTCTGGCAGGCCCTAACCGGCAGCCGCGGTGCGGTGCAACCAGTCTGCAAAACTGTCTATCGTCGGACTGTCAATGCGGGCGGCGGGACGGATCAGCGCATAAGGTGTTGCCCCGTCCAGCCCCTGCGGATGAACCTGCCGCAGGGACCCCGCCGCCAGCGCGGATTGCACGAAGATATCGGGCAAAAGCGCAATCCCCAGCCCCGCCTGTGCTGCGGAAATCACCATATCGAAATGCTGCACACGCGGGCCCTGAAGCCGCTCCTGTGGCCGCACGCCAAGTTGAAAAAACCAGTCATTCCAAAGCTCCGGACGTGTGGCAAGCTGGATCAACGGAAAGGCAGCCAGTTGTTCGGGTGACAGCTCTGCCGCCCCGTCCAGCAGCTCCGGCGCGGCCACTGTTATCAGGGTTTCATTCAAAAGATGCCGCACATCCGTACCCTTGCGCGCCAGAACGGCCCTTTGTATCGCAGCGTCAAACGGGCTTTCGTCAAAATCCACCGGATGCAGGGCAGAAGTCAGATCGATGGAGACATCGGGACAGGCTTTGAGAAACTCCGGCAGCCGCGGGATGAGCCAAGTGGAAGCCAGCGTCGGCAACACCGCCAGCCGCAACACATCCCCCCCTTTGCCAAAGGCCATTGTCATACGCGCCGAACGGTCCAGCGCCGCCAGTATTTCGCGGGATTCATGCACCATGGCCCGTCCAGCATCTGACAGATGCAGACGCTTGCGCACCCTGTGGAACAATTGCACGCCAAGCCGTTCCTCCAGCGATCGGATGGAACGGCTGACTGCACTTTGCGTCAGGTTCAACGCATCCGCCGCACGGGAAACAGACCCGAGATCGCCACAAAACACCAAGGCACGCAGCTCCGGTATACTGGGGGTATAGTTAGGACGCAGCACCATAATATTACAAAAACTCATCAACTGTGGATTTTCTATCGTTATTAAACTTTGGCCGGCTTTGCTAGTCAGACGCAAACAAAAGGAACACCTTCATGACCCTGAAAGCCAAAGACGCCCCCGATTTGAACCGTTTCAACTGGGAAGACCCTTTCGCACTGGAAACCCAGTTGAGCGAAGAAGAACGGATGCTGCGCGACGCGGCCAAAGCCTATGCGCAGGACAAACTGCAACCCCGTGTCATTGCCGCCTTCCGCGACGAGCAAACAGACCCGTCCATTTTCCGCGAAATGGGGGACATGGGGCTTCTGGGCGTGACAATTCCGGAAGAATACGGCGGGCTTGGTGCGTCCTATGTGGCCTACGGTCTTGTCGCGCGCGAAGTAGAACGGGTGGATTCGGGCTATCGTTCGATGATGTCGGTGCAGTCTTCGCTGGTGATGTATCCGATCTATGCCTACGGGTCCGAAGAACAGCGCAAGAAATACCTGCCCAAACTCGCCAGCGGTGAATTCATCGGGTGTTTCGGGCTGACAGAACCGGATGCGGGTTCCGATCCGGGCGGCATGAAAACCACGGCGAAAAAGACAGCCGACGGCTATGTCATTTCCGGCAGCAAGATGTGGATTTCCAACAGCCCGATTGCGGATGTTTTTGTTGTCTGGGCCAAATCCGAAGCCCATGGCGGCAAGATACGCGGCTTTGTTCTTGAAAAAGGCATGAAAGGTCTGTCTGCCCCGAAAATCGGCGGCAAACTGTCCCTGCGGGCCAGCATCACCGGCGAAATTGTGATGGACAATGTTGCGGTTGGTGAAGACGCCCTGCTGCCGAATGTGGAAGGTTTGAAAGGCCCGTTCGGCTGTCTCAACCGCGCCCGCTACGGCATCAGCTGGGGCGCGCTCGGCGCGGCGGAATTCTGCATGGAAGCGGCCCGCCAGTACGGACTTGACCGCAAACAGTTCGGCAAACCGCTGGCCCAAACCCAGCTGCACCAGTTGAAACTGGCCAATATGCTGACCGATATCAGCCTTGGCCTGCAAGCCAGCCTGCGGGTCGGCCGGTTGCTCGACTCGGCCGATGCGGCCCCTGAAATGATCTCTGTCATCAAACGCAACAACTGCGGCAAGGCGCTGGAGATTGCACGGGTGGCACGGGACATGCACGGCGGCAACGGGATTTCGGAAGAGTTCCAGATCATGCGCCATATGGTGAACCTTGAAACGGTTAACACTTATGAAGGCACCCATGATGTGCACGCGCTGATCCTCGGGCGGGCGATCACCGGCCTGCAAGCCTTCGCCTGAATGCACAAAACCAATGCGCGCCGCACTGTCCGGCGCGCACGCAACCTTCCTGTGACAGGAATGCTTCATGTCAAACAATCACCTGATCCTCACCATCAATCCGGGCACAACAACCACACGGCTGGGGCTTTACCGCCCTGAAGGCGGGGCGGTTTTTCCGGTGCAGGACGCCACCATCGAACACGACGAAACCCGCATGGCCGGATTTGCCACGGTTTCGGACCAACTGGAGTTCCGCGCCCGCGCGATCGCAGATTTCCTGCGCGACCGGCTTGATGATCTTCGTCTGGCAGCCGTTGTAGGGCGCGGCGGTATGCTCAGCCCCGTTCCTGCCGGCGTGATCGAAGTGAACGAGGCGCTGGTTGATTTTGCACTGCATCGCCCGCTTTACGCCCATGCCTCCAATCTCGGGGCGCCGCTGGCCAACGCAATCGCGGCGGAGCACGGGGTGCGCGCCTTTATTGTCGATCCGGTCTCCGTGGACCAACTGCCCGAGGTGGCCCGGATCTCCGGCTTTCCGGACATCCCGCGCTTTTCTTTTGTACACGCGCTGAACATTCGTGCCTGCGGACGCAGGTTCGCGGCGGAACTGGATAAACCCTTCAAACGTCTGAATGCCATTGTGGCCCATATGGGGGCGGGTATTTCCGTTGCCGCCCTGAAGCAGGGGCGGATCACAGAGAGCACGAACCGAATGGAAAACGCCCCGTTTTCGCCGGAGCGCGCAGGTGGCCTGCCGGTGATGCCCCTGATCGACCTGTGCTATTCCGGCAAATACAGCCAGAGCGAACTGAAGCGCAAACTCTACGGCAACGGCGGCGTTTTTGCCTATCTCGGCACCAAGGACATGCGTCAGGTGGAGGCCATGATCGAAAGCGGTGACAGACAGGCCGCGCTGGTGTTCGAGGCGATGCTCTACCAGATCCGCAAAGCCATAGGCGCAATGGCGGCCGTTCTGGATTTCGCACCGGACGGCATTATCCTGACCGGCGGCATGGCCCATTCAAACCGGATCACCGGATATCTGAGCCGCGGATGCGATGCCATTGCTCCGGTCCGTATTTACGCAGGCAGCCACGAAAGCGAAGCACTGGCCGCAGGGGCTGCGCGTGTTCTGGCGGGGCAGGAAACAGCCATGCACTGGCCCGTTGGACCGGACACGCGCGGATGTGCGGCATGATCCGCAGTTTTGATACGCTGGAAACAGAGTTGTCCCGCCTTCCCCCCCTGCGCGTAGTCGTTGCGGGCGCAGATGACGGGGTTGTCCTTCAGGCCATGAAAGCCGCCGCCGAAACCGGCCAGATCAGCACTGCCATTCTGGTAGGCGCGGCAGAGGAAATAGGGCGACAAATTCCACCGGCCCTCGGCGCGATTGCACAAATCATCGACGCCCCACAGGCTGGCAGTTGCGCCGCAACAGCCGTCGCAGCCATTCAGAACGGCGCAGGCGATGTGCTGGTCAAGGGGAGTGTGAACAGCGCCGATTATCTGCGTGCTGTTGTGGACAGGACAAGCGGCCTGCGCCGCTCGGAGGTTTTGTCGAACCTGACACTGGCAGAGATGCCTTCGCTCGACCGTCTGGTTGGCGCAACCGACAACGGGATCATTCCGGCCCCGACGCTGGCCCAGAAGCGGGCCATCCTGCAAAACGCCCTGCCCCTGTTCGCAGGGCTTGGCATCCCCTGCCCCCGCGTGGCTGCCATTGCCGCGTCGGAAAAAGTGACCTCCCGCCAGCCCGCAACGACAGATGCCGCGCAGCTTGCGGCTGAATCCCGTGCCGGGGAGCTTGGCGACATCCGCGTTGACGGCCCGTTCGGCTATGATGTTGCCCTGTCACCTGCGGCTGCGCATCGCAAGGGCTTGCAGGACTCTGCGGTTGCGGGACGGGCGGATCTGATCCTGTTTCCCACGATCGAGTCCGGTAACGCGACAGTAAAAGCATGGAAGCTGCACGGAGCGGCCCGCACCGCCAGCATCGTTCTGGGCGCATCCGTGCCGGTACTGCTGAATTCCCGCTCTGACGGGATCGAGCAACGCCGTCTCGGGCTGGTGCTGGCACAGGCTGTCCGCAAGGGGCAGACCCTACCGCGCCAGTGATACGCCTGTCCGCTTGGAAATGAAGGTCCGGCGCAGCAAACCTGCGCCGGACCCGTTTTCATCAGACGAATTCGATTGAAAGTTCGTCTTCGGCAAAACTCTTTTTTTGAAGAAGGATGTCACCACCCTCAAAATCGATCTTGGTGCCTGCGCGTGAGTTGGAAATGCTTACCTCGGTGATACCGAAGAACTTCAGCGTATCAGCCTCGGCGTCAAAGCCCTTGATCTTGTCGCTGCCGGTTTTGCCGCCTTCTCTGAGATCGAAGATAAAGACATCCTGTCCGCCGCCGCCTTTCATGACGTCGTCACCCAAGCCGCCTTCGATGATGTCCTTGCCACCACCGCCGATCAGCTTGTCGTTGTTAATGCCACCGTCCATCCGGTCGGCACCACCGCCGCCTTTCAGGGTATCATTGCCGGCATCCCCGACGAGCTTGTCATTGCCGCCGCCGCCTTTCAGCAGATCGTCACCGCCACCACCGGAGAGATTGTCGTCCCCGCTGCCGCCGATCAACTTGTCGTTGCCGCTCCCACCAACCAGCTTGTCATCACCGGCCTTGCCAACCAGCTTGTCGTGTCCGCCGCCACCTTTCAGCACATCTTCGTGGACATGCCCGACATGGACATCGTCTTTCTTCTTGCCCCCAAGGGTAATGCCGAAGACATCGAAAGAGCCTTCCGTCATGGCTGTGCCCGCATGGTATTCGAAAATATCCTCGAACAGATCGGCTGTCAGGGCATCAATATTGCCTTCCATACGGACGATCGGACCAAGCTGAAGCTCCAGATCAAAGCTCGGGTCGATCCCCAGCAGGGACAGTCCCGGAATTTTATCCAGAGGCAGATCCAGCCCCAGCTTCGCATGCGCCTTGATAAAGTCGATCACATAACCAAGTTTCAGTGCCAGTTCGGTGTCGTTGAACAGGCGCGCATCCGGTGTAATGGTGATTTGATAGTCAATTTTACCATCACCATTTGCGTCCTTGAAATCCGATCCGTGTACGCTGAGTTTATTCTCGCTCGCCTTGAACGCCAATGCTGTCTTGTTGCCTTCAAGCTTCACGTTGAACTGCATGTCGTCAATCGAAAGGGCGAATTTCTGCTCAATTCCGAGATCGGCATAAATGTCGAAATCTGCCATCTCGAAACCCAGATCAACTGTCAGCGGAGCGTCCTCATCCTCCACTTCCGGCTCTTCTTCTCCGTCCGGCGTGTCATCGGTTTCACCCGTTGTATCTGTTTTCGTGGTGTCTTTCTTATCCTTGTGGTCACCGATGATGTCGTTCAGATCGAAACTCAGATCCAGCGGATTGATAACCTCCAGCGGAACGCCGCCTTCCGCAATTGCGGCAACCGCCGTGGCGATGAGCTGGTCAATATCAACGTTCACATGCACAACCGGTTCGGATTTTCCGGTGCTCATGTAGAAACCGAGTTTGCCCACCTTCGAAAGATCAAACCCTTCGTCGTCGATAACGTCCTCGAAGGTATTGATATGGATAACCGGATCGCTCAGCGCGTCATCGTCACCTTCTTTGGTTAACATGAAGATCGGGATTACCCCGTCTTCGTTCAGATCGTACTTGGGATCGCCTGCTTTTGTCAGCAGATCGAAGGCAGACCCCAGAATGACCTTCAGGGTTTCAATGAAGTCACCCTCGGTAGCGTCGATCTTACCCTCATGATCGGCCATGAAGGCCTTGAATTCCTTGCTGATATGCGGGTCGAATTCCAACAATCCCAAAAGCTGGTCTGCAAGCTTGTCCAGAGAGAAAGCATCCGGATCCTTGAAGATCGCTTCCTCAACTTTCGCCTCATACCCTTTGGTTGCAATATTGGGAAACGCCAGCTCGATGGAAAGAATGTCTCCAAGGAAGCCTGGCACCGGAACTTCAAAATCCAAGGGGTCTTCGGTGCTGTCGAAACTGACAATGTCGATCCAGCCGGACATACCGATATCTTTTTCCCAGAGGATCGGCTCGTCCCCCGGAACGTCGAGCAGGGTAACACCCGCAATTTTTGCAAGCATGTCGAACGTGGTTTTGATGCTTGCACCGACCTCATAGACGATACCTGCATAAAACTTCAGATAGGGGCTCTGGGTCTGGAAGGCCACGGCATCGCCGGTGGTCTCATTGGACAGCAAAAGTTTCAGATCTATGGAATCGCTTTTGTCGCGGTGGATCTGTTCGGTTGTGAGGGCGTAGTCGATTTCACTGCTGACCTCGCCGCCGCTCAGGACAAAATCAATCTGCAAGCCGGCCTGCGCATGGGCTTCAACGTCAACTTTGCCGGTAACCTTAAGATCGCTTCCTTCCAGACCGGAACTGATAATCTCGATCGCGCGATCCTTGGCGTAACCCACTTCATCAGCCATGATCTGTAGCGCGTTTTTGTTAACTGTCGCGGTGCCGATGTCTGTTTCAAGATCGGAAATGAAGCCTTGGATGTCGTCCAGAGACGGCAGAAATGTGTACTCGCCGGAATCCACTTGCGCTTGCAGACCTGCGATTTTCTCTTTCAGATGGGATTGGCGGTATTCATTCGCAAGCAGTTTGTTGCGGGTCTCCGCTTCACCAAAGCTCATGGTCCAGAAATTGAAATGGTGATACCCGTCATCTGCCAGTTGGTCTTCAAGATGTTTGTGTTCTTCGACCAGCGCGTCCAGTTCGGTTTGCAAATTGACAATCTGGTTTCCGACAAATTCTTCCTGAATTGACTCGAGTTCTGTCAGAATTGCGGTTTCATAGGCATGCAGTTGGGCTGTCAGGGCTTCAAGCTGTTCTTCGCCTTCATGCTCCAGCGCTTTTTCCACTTCGAGTGTCAGCTTCGCAACCTGCGCGGTAAGTGCTGCCGCATGATCCACAGCCGCATCGAAACTCCGCTCCGCAGCATGAAGTTCGTTACGTGCATGGGACAGCGCGGTTTTGGCGTCGTTCAAAAGTCCGAACTTTATCTCCACCTGTTCTTTTTCTTCCTCTCCGGAAATTTTTCCCCAGAAACTTTTGAAGAAACCGCCCACTGCGCTTAGCGCACTCTGGGCGGCGGACAGGGCACTATCCGCAACGGACAATCCGTCATCAGCCGCCTCAAATGCAACATGCGCGGCGTCTTTCACCTCGCGCGCCGCCACTACCGCCAGATCCGCAGCCTTCTGGTCCAGCTTGAGCTGTTCCAGATGGTCCTGAAGATATTTCAGCTTTTCCTCTGCCGTCTCGGCAACCTCTATGGCGCCTTCCGTCAGCAACAGCTTACCGGCCAGAACAGCCGCATTTTTAAGATGAACGATTTCGTCATGCAGGTGGTTCAGTTGAACCTCGGCTGCATGTAACATCGAATTCTTGTGTGCCGCCTTTTCTTCAAAGGTGGATTCATGCTCTTTCAGAAACGCGCGCAGTTCACCGATCAGATCCCAGTTGATATCTACCGGTGTAATGGAAAAGAATTCATGGGGGTTTACCATGATGTCCTTCGCCGTCACCGCCGCAAAGGAAAACTTGTCGCCTTTCACGTCCCACGCATCGGGCACCGTAAAGCTTGGCCCGTCGACAGTCCCCTTCACCTCGATCGTTGCAGTCCGTGAAATCGTCTCAAGACCGGGTGCCGTCAGATCGTAGGCCACAACGATTTTCTTGGTGGTCCCCACCGCCAGGTCATCATACCGCCCGCGGGAGTCATAGCTGATCCGGTCGCCATCCGCGCTGATACTGCCCATTCCGGACGTGAGTGTTTCATTCTCGATTTTCCAGTTGGCCCGTTCGCCGCCAATGATTGGAAAATACTTGTGCCATTCCAGCTTCGATGCGTCGCCGGTGCTCCACATGCTTTGGTCTACAGACTCGAACTTGATTGTTTCAGTCGTCACGATAATTCCCCCTACGAGACGTTTTGATGCGCCAATTCACTGACGTCCCCGTCGTCTTACGGAATCATCCCAGAATAGCTGCACGGTAGGTTGTCACAGGAATGTGAACGCATCAATAAAAATGCTGCGAACCTTCCCGTGGCTAGAGGCTTGATAAATACTGATAATTTTAATCGACTTGCGAAATTACCTTATGTTTTAAGAGCTTGCACGAATCACATACCGTTTAGTGCCAAAACGCCCTTTTTCAAGTTTTTTGGCGTCAATGAACCTTTCTTACCCGACTGCGTTGAGCCGTCATGGAACATGACAACCTGAACAGTCAAAAAAGGGAGCTGTGACATGACCGGACAATCGGATTTTGACAAACGCATAACACGGCACTCCGCCTCCTCCGGCGAAGGCAGCCCTGATGTCTGGGGTATTTACGAACCGGACACAGGATCCATCCAGTATCTTTGCGCGGATCCGGAGACCAAAAAAGCGGCAGTTATTGACGTCGTACAGGACTTTGATCCCAAGAGTTTCAAGCTGTCGACAGAGAGTATGGATCACCTGCTGGATTTTGCAAAAGAGCAGGGATTGACCGTTGATCGCGTTCTGGATACCCACCCCCATGCGGATCACGTTATGGCGTCGGCTCGTCTGAAAGAGTTGACAGGTGCACGCAATGGCATTGGCGGGAAAGTTAAGGACATCGCAGAGCTCTGGCGGGGGTATTACAACATGCCTGACGCCTTTAACCCCGAACGGGATTTTGACGATCTGTTCAAGGACGGGGACAGATTCAAAATCGGCAATCTGGATATGCGGGTGATGCTGACCACCGGCCACACGATGGGATCGGTCACCTACATCTGCGGCGATGCCGCCTTTGTGCACGACACATTCATGCAACCCGACAGCGGCACCGCGCGGGCCGATTTCCCCGGGGGCAGCACCGAAGAACTGTGGAACTCGCTTCAGGCAATCCTTGACCTGCCCGACAACACCCGCCTGTTCATCGGCCATGATTACGGCACCGACGAGCGGGACACACCGGAATGGGAAGCAACAGTCGCCACCCATAAGACCGAGAATATCCATCTCAAGGACGGCACCACGAAAGAGGAATATATCCGCCTTCGTGACAAGAAGGACAAAACCTTGGACCTGCCCGACAGGATGCTGGCCGCATTACAACTGAACCTGCGGGCCGGAAAACTGCCTGAGGCGGAATCCGACGGTCATCACTACCTCAAACTACCTGTAAACAAATTCTAAAGGAGACCTGTTATGCCTAAATCCATGAAAGACTTCGTCGCGGACGCCAAGGGCCGCGTGGACACCGTTAGCCCGGGAACTGCCCTACAGGCCAGCACCGCCAGCGGCGACCTGATCCTTGATGTGCGGGAAGCCTCGGAACTGGACAGCGACGGCAGCATCGAAGGCGCGCTGCATATCCCGCGCGGTCTGCTTGAAGCGAACGCTGATCCTGATACCGGAAAAGGTAATGATCGCCTGCTAAACCAGCGCGGAGCGGATAGCAGGGTTCATGTGCTCTGCGCTTCCGGCGCGCGGGCCACACTGGCGGCAGACTGTCTTGGACAGATGGGATACAACGCCACCGTGATCGAAGGGGGATTGGAAAACTGGAAGAAAGAAGACCTACCGGTTCAGTCCTGATCCGGTTATCTGCATTCCGGCTCCGGCGGGCGAAACTGTCACGCCGGAGTTTCGTTTTGTCCGGTCAATGCTGCCTAAAAAATGGGCTTCAAACATTCCTGACCCCGTGTCTTTTTGTTCGAAAGAGGCGGTTACAGGCACTTATTCCACTTGGAATTGCAGCTCCCTAAAGTGATTTACTTACGAAATTGTTAGCATTTTGATTAAAACTGGTCCTACACTCGGCTGTGAGGGGCTCAAAAATCAACCTGAAGTACCCAAATCGCCCTTCGTTTTTCCGGATGCCTTTATTTCAGGCAAGTGCTTCGGGACAACAGGAGAACGAAATGCCGACAAAATTATTGATTGGGTTGGACGGGGAAAGCTCCGGTGTGCGGGCGCTGAACCACGCCAAACGACTGGCAGGGCTGATCGGCGATTGTGAAATCGTGGTGGCCTATGTGATTGAATGGTCTCCCTTCACTTTCCAGACAGCCGAAGAGAACGCCAAACGGCACCAGCGGCGCGAGGAGGAACTGAACCTTGCCAGAACCCGCGTTGTCGATCCCGCTGTCAAACAACTGGTTGACGAAGGCTATGTGGCCAGCGGTGTGGTGAAACACGGCGATGTGGCCGAAACGCTCAACAAGATTGCAGTCAAATGCGGCGCAGAGCAGATCGTCGTCGGGCGCAGTTCCGAAGGTGGCTTCACCCAGCGGCTGTTCGGCAGTTCAACCGGTAATCTTGTCATGCACGCCAGCATGCCAGTCACTGTTGTCGGATAAGGGGGCATTATGAAACATCCATCAAAACTCTGGACCGGCGCTGCGCTGGCTGCGGTCGCGGCAAATCCCGCTTTCGCACAGGAAGCGTTAAGCCTTGACGAAAAGGTGAACCAGACCTTTGCAGCCTTTACCGGCCCCTTTGTCAGCCTGATCTTCGCCCCCTTCCCCGGAACCTCGTTTCCGTGGATCGTAATGTGGCTGGTCGTCGCGGCGACTGTCTTTACGCTCTATTTCGGTTTCGTGCAGTTCAGGTTCTTCAAACATGCGATCCAACTGGTGAAAGGGGATTACTCCGATCCGGATGATGCGGGCGAGGTCAGCCATTTTCAGGCACTTGCAACCGCCTTGTCGGGCACTGTGGGCCTTGGAAATATCGCCGGTGTCGCGGTAGCTGTTGGCATCGGCGGTCCCGGGGCGACCTTCTGGATGATCCTTGCGGGTTTGTTGGGCATGGCATCCAAGTTCACGGAGTGTACGCTCGGGGTGAAATACCGGAACGAATATCCGGATGGCACCGTATCGGGCGGACCAATGTACTACATCTCCAAAGGCTTCGGCGAATTAGGCCTGCCCGGTGGCAAGTTCCTTGCGGTGCTGTTTTCGGTCTTTTGTATTCTCGGTGCGCTTGGCGGCGGGAATATGTTTCAGGCCAATCAGGCCCATGCGCAGATCACCGGAATCGTCGGGGATTATCCCGGATGGATTACAGGGATCATTTTCGCCGGTGTTGTGTTCGCGGTAATCGTCGGCGGGATCAAATCCATTGCCAATGTGACCGAAAAAGTGGTGCCGTTCATGGGTATTCTCTATGTGGGCGCGGCGCTCGTTATCCTGCTGATAAACTATGACAAGATCGGCTGGGCCTTTGGCCAGATCTTTGCAGGTGCCTTTACCGGACTCGGTGTTGCTGGCGGCATGGTCGGCGCGCTGATCCAAGGCTTCAAACGGGCCGCGTTTTCGAACGAGGCCGGTGTTGGCTCTGCTGCGATTGCCCACTCTGCCGTGCGCACGAACGAGCCGATCACCGAAGGCTTCGTGTCCCTGCTGGAACCGCTGATCGATACGGTCGTGATCTGCACGATGACGGCACTTGTCATCACCATTTCGCAACAGATGATCATTGATCCGGCAACCGGAAACTACGTTCTGAACGAAGCGGGCACGGGCGTGGCAACCGTCAACGATGTTTCAGGCGTGGCCCTGACCTCTGCTGCCTTTGCAACAGGGCTAAGCTGGTTTCCCTACATTCTTGCGATTGCCGTGATCCTGTTTGCCTTTTCCACCATGATTTCATGGTCCTACTACGGGCTGAAAGCATGGACCTACCTGTTTGGCGAAGGCCAGACAACGGAACTGGTGTTCAAATTGATCTTCTGCGTCTTCATTGTCATCGGTGCAGCGGCGTCCTTGGGCCCGGTCATCGACTTCTCAGATGCAGCGATCTTTGCAATGGCGGTGGTGAATATCTTCGCGCTCTACTTCCTGATGAAACTGGTCAAAACGGAACTGCACTCCTACGCAAGCAGGTTGCAGTCGGGCGAGATCAGCAAGTTTTCTGACTGATTAGCAGCGAACCCTACCACAGGCGCGGGGTTGCTATCGCGCCTGTGGACTGTTCGGGCCCGGCTCTCATTGGTTTGTTGACTTATTAAGTCAGGTAATATTATACGAAACCGGACAGCCAGCGCCCTGCCAGCGAGCCTTAGCACAAACCTTGGTGATTGCGATGCTGGCGACCCTACAGGCCACCTACACACAAACCTTTTCTGCTGCCGCGCAGTTCCTGCTGGACGGAGGGCCGTCGATCTGGGCAATCTTTGCGCTTTCGGTGCTGGGACTGACACTTGCCCTCTGGAAGGCTTGGCGGCTGGCCCTGGCAGGCGCGTGGAGCCAACGGGGTATCTCTGTTGCTCTTGAAGAATTGCGCAACGGCAATACCAAGGCTGCTCTCTCGGTTACAGGACGATTGCGCAGCGTGCGGGGCCGGTTCCTGTTTGACGCGATAGAGTCCCGCCTGGCCCTTCCCGAACAGGACGCAAAAGACGAAACTACGCGGATCGCCAAACGCCACCTTGCCAGCGCGGGCGCGGGCCTGCGTTTGCTGGAACAGGTTTCAACGATTGCGCCGCTGCTGGGCCTTCTTGGCACGGTTCTCGGCATGATTGCCGCCTTTCAGGCCCTTCAGGAAAGCGGCAGCCGCGCCGATCCGGCTATTCTGGCCGGCGGTATCTGGGAGGCGCTTCTGACCACAGCCGCAGGTATGGCCGTTGCCATCCCCGCCTCTTTCGCGCTGACGTGGTTTGAAAGCGTTGTGGATTGCCTGCGCCGCGATCTCGAAGATATTGCAACGCAGGTTTTTGTTATCCAGCAGGGTTTCACGCCCGTGCCCCACCCCCGCACAAACAGCACACAACTGGCCGCAGAGTGATGCATTTCGCCGACGCCCCCTCCCCTAGACGCAAGCCGAGCCTGACGCCAATGATTGACGTGGTGTTTCTGCTGCTGGTGTTCTTTATGCTTGCCTCGCAATTCGGTCTGGATCAGGTCGTCCGCCTGCCACTGGCCGCTGCGGGAGACACGGCGCAAGCCTATTCCGGCCCGCCAAGACTGGTTTCGATAACACCCGCGGGGGTTCTGCTGAACGGGATCGAAACTCCGCTGGCGGATTTGCCCGATGCGTTGCAAGGCCTGACAGAGTCCCCGAATGATCCGGTCGTTTTGCGCGGGCAGGACGCTGCCACGTCACAGCAGGTTCTTGACGTGCTTGGCCATCTGCAAGACGCCGGCTTCACAGCCGTTGTGCTGGTAGAGTGATCCTATGGATTTTACCACCCCTCCGAAACGTACATCCGGCGAGTCCATCGTTCCGATGATCAACGTTGTCTTTCTGCTGCTGATCTTTTTCCTGATGACATCGGAAATCAAACCGCCGGAACCCTTTGAAATCACCCTGCCCTCTGCCGACGGGCTGGACGTGCCACAAGCCGAAGTGACCCTTCACGTTTCCAAAGAGGCCAGCGTCCGGTTTGAAGATTTCGAAGGGGAAACCGCATGGGCGCGGCTTGGCGGGCGGCTCGAACCGAAGGCCACTGTGAAACTGCAGATTGATGCCGAACTGCCCGCAACGGATCTTGCCAGAGTTCTAAGGCGGCTCGCGACTTTCAATGCGGCTTCGGTTGAGATCGTTGCGGTGCCGCAGTGAAGGCCTATGCAGAAATACTGGTCTTCGGGGCCATCGCCGTGTCCGTCCATGCGGCAGGATTTCTGGCCGCGCCAGACAGGGGCGAAGATGGCGGCGGCCAGCAGGGCGACATGATGATGTCGCTGCACGGCGTCAGCCCGCAAATGGAAGCGATGGTCGCGGAATGGACCCGCCCGCCAGAAGTGCAGGCCGATCTGCCCGCGCCGGCACCCGCCCCTGCGCAAACGGAACAAACGGGTCAAACCGCCCCTGCGCCTGCACTGGAACTGTCCCAGTTTGCCCCCGTACAGATGCAAGCCCCCGAAACAGCGCAGGCTGTTGATCCGGCAGGCGACACGCCAACCATCGACACGCACAGCGCCCCGCCCCTGCCCAAAGCGGACCCGCCCCCGAAGGTTCGGCCCAAACCGCGGTCGGACCCGAAGCAGTTGGAAAAGCAAAAGCCGAAACCGAAGAAAGCCGCCGCCAAAGCGAAACCGGAGCAGGCCCGCAAGACTGCCCCCAAAGCGCAGAAAGCACAGGACGCACAGCAGCAACAAAAAGCAGCCGGGGCAGGCAAGACCCGCACGGCAGGCACCAGCGGCAAGGCCAAGGTAAAATCCGGCAACGCGAAATCCGCAGCGCGGGCTTTGGATGTCTGGGGCGCACAGGTCCGGCGCGCGATTGAACGCCGCAAGCGCCCTGTGCGCGGACTGAAACGCCGCGCCGCGCTGGTGATGCAGGTGACCGTCGCCGCCAACGGTCAGGTGTTAAGCTACCGGATCGTGAAATCCTCCGGCAACGGCAAGGCGGATAAGGCTGCATTGCGGGCGGTGAACGGGGTGCGCCCGCCCCGTGCGGTGCAGGGTGTGACGGTTTCGCAGCACAGTTTCCGCATTCCGATGATCTTCAACCCGTAGAAAATTCCATAATTGACAAAAACACTAAGAAATACAATACACAAGCCAAAGTAGCCACCCGACTCGCGTTAGGAAGTGAAGAACAACAACGCGAGAGGTAATGGATTATGAAATCCAACAGATTTATGCTGGCAGTCGTTGCCGCGATCACAGCACAGGGCGCACAAGCCCAGCAGTCCACCGAAGTGGATCCGATTGTCATCAATGCCGGTCAAGACAAGGTCGCCTCTGACGTGCCTCAATCCGTAACGGTGGTTAATCAGGAACGGCTGGATGAAACACAAGCCGCGACCATCGGCGATATTCTGTCCCAAGTCCCCGGCGTGTCCGGTGTTGGCTCCAGCAGCCCGCTGGGCCAGTCCTTCAACATCCGCGGCGTTGGCGCTGGTCTTAACGCGGCGGAGTCCTCTATCCTGACACTCGTCGATGGTGAAGAGCTGTATTATGAAAGCTACCGTCAGGGATCGCTGTTTGTTGAACCCGAACTGCTGCAACGGGTCGAAGTCTTGCGCGGCCCCGGATCCTCCACGCTCTACGGGTCCGGTGCGATGGGCGGTGTGATCCTGATGGAAACGAAAGACGCCAGCGATTTTCTGGAAGGTGACGACAAGTTTTCTGTCCGCCAGAAGCTGACTTTTGAGTCCAACGAGGATAAATTCCAGTCCACCACGATCATGTCCTTTGCGCCGGACAACAAGTTCGACGCTTTGCTGGCCCTGTCCTATTCCGACATCGGCCAGAGCGAGGACGGCGACGGCAACACACTGATCCGCACCAATGCCAAGATCACCAACTTCCTTGGCAAAGCGAATTACACCGAAGGCGCCCACAGCTTTGGTGCATCCTACCAGCATCTTTACAGCGACGGGGAAGATCAGGACTTTAACCAATTGGACGGCCCGCAAATCGGCCGCTTCCCCGGCTTCACAGGTTGGGGTGTCGGGGACATCACAACAGAATCCCAAGTGGCAAGGCTGGAATACGGCTTTGCACCCGAGGACAACCCCTTCTGGGATCTGAAAGCCACCCTGTCCTACACCAATTCCTCCAAACTGGTAGAACAGGGCAGCGTCGCAGCAGAACCGATCAGCGCTACACTGCTTGGAGAACGATCATACGAGTTGTGGAAACTGAAGGTCGAAAACATGGCCGATCTGTCCACCGAACGGTTCGACCATTACCTGACCTTCGGTGTGGCAGCCTCCCGCAAGGACCGCTCTGCTGATCCGGCGTCTTCGTCCCATGCAGAGGCCATCACCAACACCTATGAAATCTACGCCCAAAGCGAACTGACGCTGAACGACCGTTTGACCATCAACACCGGCCTGCGCATTGACCACCAGAAGATTTCCCCGAAATCCAGCTTTACAGCCGCAACAGAGTCGACCTCTGCAACCGCTGTGGAGCCGCAAATCGCTGCAATCTACCGGTTGAATGACAACTGGAACGTCTTTGGCTCCCTGTCCCGTGTGAACCGCCTGCCGACAGACGATGAAATCTACGATGCCTTCAGCGGCGGCCTTCCCAATCTGGACCTGAAGGCCGAGAAAGGCATGAACTACGAAGTCGGGGTATCCTACAGCGGACAGGGGCTGTTCCGCGCCGATGATGCAGTCGATTTCAAACTGACCGCGTTTTACAACGACATCAAAGACAAGATCATCCGGACCGGCGGCGGAGCCGGGGTGATCGGCTTTGACAACATCGATTCCGCGATCATCAAGGGGATAGAGGCCGAAGGCCGCTATGTTGCGGGACGTTTCTCGGCCTCTGCCGGTCTGTCGGTGCTGGATGGTGAAGGCCCGGACGGGGCCAAGCTCGATACGATTGCCAATAACACGCTGACACTCGGCTTCGGCTATCAGGTGCTGCCGGAACTGAAACTCGGCATTAACAGCGTCTTTGCTGCGGATCGCAGCCAGTCCCGTGGCGAATTCGACGGTTATACCGTGCACAACATTTACGCCACCTACCGCCCCGATCAGGGCGCTTTGGAAGGGCTCGAAGTCCGCTTCGGTGCCGATAATATCACGGATGAGACTTATCAGCCTGCGACCTATCTGTCGCAATCCGCCAAAGGGCGGAACTTCAAACTTTCCCTCGCCAAAACCTTCTGAACCGGAGACCGCCATGCTGGACCAAACTGTAACTGAAACATTCCAGAGCTTTCAGAACCTCACGCAGGAAAAAGGCGCAATGCGCGCTGTAGATGCCGCGCGGGCACTGGGGATCAGCGAAGCGGAACTGGTAGAGGCCAAACAGGTCGGCGGCGCAGCAAAACGCCTGCGCCGCGACGACACCCGCGGGTTTGCCGCCCTTCTTGAAGGGATGGTCGGCCTTGGCGAAGTCATGTGCCTGACCCGCAACGCACACGCCGTACACGAACGCTACGGCGAATTCGACAACGTCAACATCGGCAAGGTGATGGGACTGGTGCTGAGCCGGACCATTGATTTGCGGATTTTCATGAACCGCTGAGCCTTTGGCTATGTGATCGAAGAAGAAGTCAGCTCCGGCTTGCGGGTATCCTTGCAATTCTTTGATAAATCCGGCGTGGCCGTTCATAAAATCTACCCGACCGAAAACACAGACCGCGCAAAGTTCGACGCTTTGGTGGAGGGCTGGATTGATGAAACGCCCGCTAAAATCGAAACGCAACCGGCTGATCCCGACCCTGTCGACGGGCCGGACAGTGAAGTGGATACCGCTGCCCTCCGGGCAGACTGGGACGCCATGACCGATGTACACCAGTTCTTCGGTATGCTGAAAAAACACAAGGTCGGACGGATGCAGGCGCTGCGTCTGGTGGGCGAGGATATGGCCTACCGCGTCCCCAACGAAGCCGTGACATGGGCGCTGGAGCGGGCGGCAGAAGCGAAACTGCCGGTTATGGTGTTCATCGGCAACCCGAGCTGCATCCAGATTCACACCGGCGAGATCGAGAACATCAAGGCCATGGGACCATGGATCAACGTGCTGGACCAGAAGTTTCACATGCACCTGCGGCAGGACCACGTTGCCCATACATGGATCGTGCGCAAACCTTCAAAGGACGGGATTGTTACCTCGCTGGAAGCGTTCGACGAAAACGGCCAGAGCTTCTTCCTGATGTTCGGTGAACGTGGCGAAGGCAACGCGGAACTGGAAGGGTGGCGTGCCATTCTTGACGGATTGGGGCGTGCGTAACATGCTGAAATCCCTGTCCCTTGCCGCTGCCTTTTGCCTGACAACCGCCGCGGCGGCCCTGTCCCAAACCTATGAACGGATCGCTGTCGCCGGTGGCGACATCACCGAAATCATTTATGCCCTTGGGGCGGGGGACCGCATTGTCGCCGTGGACAGCACCTCCGGCTATCCGGCTGATACGGAAAACAAGGCGCAAATCGGTTATGTCCGCGCCCTGTCTGCGGAAGGTGTCCTGTCACTTTCGCCCGACCTTCTGATCGGCGCGGATGATGCCGGACCTGCCCATGTGATCGACACGCTGAAATCGGCGGGGCTGACCGTCGCGCTCGCCCCTTCGGGACAGGGTGCCGAACAAGTGACCGCAAAAATCCGCTTTGTCGGAGAGACACTCGCTCTCGGGGATCAGGCCGATGCGCTGATTGCCCGATACACAGAGGAAATGGCATTAATAAAGACCCGCGTTGATGCGCTGGAAAGCCGCCCCAAAGTTCTGTTTATCCTGTCGGTTCGGGATGGCGCGCCGGTTGTTGGCGGCCAGGAAACTTCCGCCAATGACATTATCGAACTGGCAGGCGGCACGAATGCGGCTGACGCTTTTTCAGGGTGGAAACCGATGAACTCCGAAGCGCTCATCGCTGCCAATCCCGATTTCATCCTGATGTCCGGCGTGCATGCAGACACTATTGGCGGGGATGACAAGGTTATGGGCCGTCCCGACGTGCAACAAACTACGGCAGGCAAAGCGGGCAAGCTGATCAAGATGGACGGGCTGAAACTGCTCGGCTTCGGGCCGCGCACCGCCGAAGCGGTTGCGGAACTGATGGACCACCTGCACGGGAACGGGAATTAAGCTGTGGCCCTCGCCGAATTGCCCCATCGCAAGTTCTGGACCATAGGGCGTCAACAGGCTGTGTTTATTGGCCTGATTTGTGCGGTGGCCATCATTGCGCTCGCCGAGATCGCAATCGGGCCGGTGCGCCTGTCCCTGCCAGAGATATTTGAGACAGTCACCGGCAAGGCTGATCCGATGCCAACGGCGATCATCACCCAGATCCGTGCCCCCCGAATGGTGCTCGGCCTTGGGATCGGCCTGTCGCTGGCCATGTGCGGCGCGGTGCTACAGGGGTTGTTGCGCAATCCGCTGGCGGATCCGGGGCTGATCGGTATCTCCGGCGGTGCCTCGGCTGCGGTGGTGATCGTGATCGTGCTTGGCGATCTGTTTATCGGTGAAATTCCGGCCACGTTCCGCCCCTACCTTTTGCCGGTTGCCGCTTTTTGCGGCGCGCTTCTGGTGACGGCCCTGATCCTTGGCCTGTCCAAAAAGGACGGTGAAATGTCTGTCGGACGGCTGATCCTTGTCGGCGTGGCGATCAATTCCATCGCGGGTGCGGGGATCGGGTTTCTGACCTATATTTCTACCGATACGCAATTGCGTGACCTGACATTCTGGTCGATGGGCAGCCTTGCCAAATCCGGCTGGCTCGCCGTGCTGGTTGCCGTCGCGATCATGGGGGCAAGCAGCCTTGCGCTGTTGCGCTTTACCCGTGCGCTGGACCTGTTCCAGCTTGGCGAAAGAGCTGCTTTTCATTCCGGGCTGGATGTGATGCGGATCAAATTTACCGCCTGCGGTATTTGTGCACTGGCGGTGGGCGCCGGAGTGTCGATTGCCGGACCAATCGGCTTTATCGGGCTGGTTGCGCCCCATATTGCGCGGATGCTGGTTGGCGGAGCGCACCGTGTTCTGCTACCGGCTTCGGCGTTGACGGGTGCGGTCCTGCTGCTGGGCGCGGACCTGATCGTGCGCAATGTGGCACCGCCGCAGGAATTGCCGATCGGACTGGCGACCTCGCTTATCGGCGGACCGTTCTTTTTGTACCTCTTGCTGCGGACACGAAAACTATGATCACAGGACGCAACATTGATGTGGCCTTCGGGCGAAAGACCATCCTGCGCGGCGTGGACCTAGACGTTCCCTTCGGCAAGCTCGTCGCGCTGTGTGGCCCGAACGGGGCCGGTAAATCCACGCTGCTTTCAGCGCTGGTCGGAGACGTTCCCACAGCGTGCGGAGACATCCGATACGGCGGCACCGAGTTGCGCCGGATGGATGCAGCGGAACTGTCCCGCCGCCGCGCCGTGCTGGAACAAACCCCGACCCTTTCGGCGGCCTTCAGTGTTGCCGAAGTCGTCCGCCTGTCTGTGCCGATCGAATACCCCCCCGCAGAGACAGAAGCGCTGGTCGCAAAGGTCATCGCACAACTTGGCCTGACCCCGTTTACAGACACACCGGTGCCAAACCTGTCCGGCGGGCAAAGACATCGCGCCCATCTTGCCCGTGTGCTGGCGCAACTGACGGCGAACCGCAGCCTGTTTGGCCCCGGATACCTGTTTCTGGACGAGCCGACGGCAAGTCTTGATATCCTGCACCAGATCGAGGTGATGAAAACCGCGCGTACAATGGCGCGCAGCGGGGCGGGCGTGCTGGTGGTGTTGCATGACCTGAACCTTGCGGCGGCTTTTGCTGATTCGATCTGCCTGATGCGCGACGGCGAAGTGGCAAGTGCAGGCACTGTTGGCGAGGTTTTCACGGCCAAAACCCTGTCCGAGGTCTATGCCACGCCTATTTCGGTACAAAAAACGAACGGTGGCCCGTTGATGATCCTGCCGGATTATCACACTGCCGCCTGAATAGGCTGACTATTTAACTCGGAATTGACAAAGTTGAGTCTTTTAGTAAGTAATGGGTGCAGCCTTACGACATCAATAAATTCGGACGCACTCTTACATGACCACGCCAACACCTCAGCACGAACCGGCAACCAACAGCCTGCCGGACTTTGATGCCCGCGAAATGCTGGCGGGCAACGCAACCGCCCGCATCCGGTTGGACGACCAGACCTACATCCTGCGATTGACCCGTCAGGGAAAACTTATCCTCACCAAGTAAGCCAGACCGCAGCGCAAGACGCAGGCGTCCAGCCCCAGCCAGAGTGAACCACATGCCCAAAACCCCTTCCCCCTGCATCGATGTTTGCAAGTTCAAAAGAGGTGGTCATTGCATCGGATGTTCGATGACCAAAGAGCAGAAATCCATGTTCAAATCCCTGAAAAAAGAAAAACACCAGCACGCCTTTATAGACATGCTGGTGTCCCAACAGGCGCAACTTGGCAAGTTCGGACATTGGTCCGAAGCCTATCGCGCAAAGTGCCGCAAGAAGGGCGCGCCCAACATTCTGGACGCCCTCGTCTCAGGCGAGGTGTGAGCGCAGGAACCACGCGAATTTTTCGTGGGTCTGACCGCGCGCAATGCACAGATCCTCGGTCAGCGTATCACCGGCATCAGCTGCCAGCGCACCACAACCGGCCAGTGTCGCCGCCAGTGTTTCTTGTGCTTCCAGCATGGCCGCGATCATTTCCTTGTCAGACGCGGTGCCTTCGTATTCGGATACTTTGGAGCGTTTGATCATACCGGCCAGAGTTCCCTCGGCGTGGGCATTCAGCGCCTTTACACGCTCTGCCAGATCATCCTGTGCAACGAAGTGGTCTTCGTAAATCTTCTGGAACAGATCATGCAGCGGGCCAAAGGCCATTCCGGTTACATTCCAGTGGAAATTTTGCGCCAGCATGGTTGTCACAGCGGTTTCCGCAACGCTCTGGTTCAGCGCATCCGCGATGGCTTCTCTGGCGGAGGGGGTCAGGTCTGTAGCAGTCTGTGTCATGAAAATATCCTTCTTCAAGCGCGCACAAGCGGGGCATACGGGGAAAAGCAGACGGGTGGCTGGCATCAGGCTGGCTTCCCTGATCCAATATAAAGCATAGTTCCCGACCGGCTGCAATAGTTTAGAATCGTTCTAAAAGACTGCAGGCCTACACTATAGTGTGAAACGCCCGCCAAAGCGGCCCACCGCCCCGCGAATCAGAAACCGGATAGAACGTTGCATGGTTTTGTCGATCCGGCTGCGGATCAGAAACTCTACCGAAGCCATATCCCCCCGCTCTGCCGCGTCCAGCACTTGTAACAGCCAGCGTTCATCAAAGCTTTCTTCGACAGCCCCCACCGCATAGAATCGCGGCTTGCGCCCCAATCCCTGATGCAGGCTGCGCAGCAAGGCTTCTTCAAAGCGCAATTCGCTTTGGGCTTCGTCAACACACAACAGATTGCAGGCTTCCGAAACATCTACACGGGCGCGGGCACGGCACCGCATGGCAGACAGGCGCAACCGGTTCAGACGGTGTGTCTGGTCACTATTGCGAAACGGCTGTGGCCGTTCGATCGGAGGTATGTCAGCTCTGGCTCTGAGTGGAATCATCTGAAGCTCGCGTCTTGCCCGTCAAATCTCTGAGTAAAATAATCAGAAAACAAAAAACTGCAACCGTCAGATGTGCCGCACATGGCGTCACGGATGTTTCAGCCGTTCAGACTGGCGATGAGTTGCTGGAATTTCTCCCCCTGCACCGCAACGTGATCCCGCAATGCGCGGGCCGCGGCCTCGCCGTCACCGTTTTGCAGCGCCGCAACGATTTGTTCATGCTCTGCCATGGATTGCGGCATCCGCCCCCGAAACCGCAACTGGGTGCGGCGGTAGGGTTTCAGACGATTCTGCAACCGCCGCGCTTCCTTCTCCAGAAAACTGTTCGCCGTCCCGCGATAGATCGTCTGGTGGAAAAACTCGTTCTCGGCGTAGTAGGTTTCACGGTCCTGTCGGGCAATCGCTTCCTGACACCGCGTGTTTGTGGCCTCCAACAGCTCCAATCCCTCGTCACTGATTCTGGATGCGGCCAGCCGCCCGCAAGCCGCTTCGATTTCGGCCATGGTTTCAAACATTTCCATCAGGTCAACAGGACCGGGCAGGCGCACGAACACCCCCCTCCGGGGGATTTGCTCGGCAAAGCCGGACAGGACCAGACGTTGCAAAGCCTCTCTGATCGGGGTGCGAGATACGGCAAAACTCTCGGCCAGTTTGATTTCATCCAAACGGTCCCCGTCTTTGTAATCTCCACTAAAAACAAGTTGTTCCAGTGTTTCAGCGATCTTCTCGCCACGGGTCAGTTCGGTTTCCAATTCAGCGCCATCCTTAAGATTGAGTGCCAGCCTTTAATTCTTGTATACAAAAATCTTGACCCTGAATGCAATACTGTGACTAATACCCCCAGCAACGGGCAACCGTTTGCAAAGGCTTTCCGATGACTACCGGAAAGCTACACATGAAACGGGAGGAAATCATGAAAGCGAAATTTTTAACGACCGCCGCTGCACTGGCAGCACTTTGCCTTGGCGGCGCAGCGCAGGCCAAAGAACTGCGCCTGTCCCATCAATGGTCCAACAAGGACGTGCGCCACAAGGTGGCCGAAATTGTTGCCAATGAAGTTGCCGCCGCAGATGTGGATCTGGACATCAAGATTTTCGGGTCCAAATCCCTGTTCAAACCGCGCGAGCAATACCGCCCGCTAAGCCGTGGCCAGCTTGATATGACGGTGCTGCCGCTCAGCTATGCGGGGGGACAACAACCGGCATTCAACCTGACGCTGATGCCCGGTCTGGTGAAAAACCACGATCACGCCGCGCGCCTTTCCGATTCTCCGTTCATGGAGGCGTTGGAAGCAAAAATGGCGGACGATGATGTGATGGTACTGGTGCACGGTTATCTGGCGGGCGGCTTTGTCGGCAAGGACAAATGCATCACCAAACCGTCTGACGTGGAAGGTTTGCAGACCCGCGCGGCTGGCAAGGCCTTTGAACAAATGCTGGCCGGTGCCGGCGCATCCATCGCCTCTATGGCGTCATCCGAGATTTACAACGCCATGCAAACCGGCGTGCTGAACGCGGCCAACACATCGTCTTCGTCTTTTGTATCCTACCGGATTTACGAACAGGCCAAATGCTACACTCCTGCGGGCGATGTAGCGCTGTGGTTCATGTACCAGCCGCTGCTGATGAACAAATCCGCGTTCGAGGATCTGAACGAAGAGCAACAAAAGGCCCTGCTCGACGCTTCAGCCAAAGCGGAAGCCTACTATCTGGAAGAAGCCAAGAAACAGGATGCCGCTTCGGTAAAAGTGTTTGAGGACGCAGGTGTAGAGATTGCACAGATGTCCCCCGAGGATTTCGAAGCGTGGCGCGCGATTGCGCAGGAAACGTCCTATAAAGCTTTCGTAGACGAAGTGCCTGACGGTCAGGCGCTGCTGGATATGGCTCTGGCTGTAGAGTGATCCAAAGCATTTCAGGCAGCGGTTCTGCTGCTGCCTGAACATCCCCCGACCACTGCCCCAACCAACCCGAGGACGCTTTTACTATGGCTGGCCATACCCCTTCTGCTGCGACATCCCATGTGGGCAATAATGCCTTCCTGCGCGCTGTTGCGGCCCTTTCAACCCTGTCGGGCTGGATCTCTGCCGCGATGATTGTTGCGGCTGTCGCGATCACCTGCCAGATGATTGTCGTGCGCTTCGTGCTGAACGGTTCAACCGTCTGGCAGACCGAAGCGGTGATTTATCTGGCGATTTCGGCAACCCTGATCGGCCTGCCCTATGTGCAACGGTTGCGCGGCCATGTGAATGTGGATCTGGTCCCGCTGGCCCTGCCGAAAAAAGCGCGGTTTGTCTTGTGTATCTGCACCCTGAGCCTGACCATTGCGATGGTCTGCGTCATGCTTTGGTACGGGTTCGAGTTCTGGCATCTGGCGTTTGAACGGAACTGGAAATCCGACACGATCTGGGGCGTGCGGCTGTGGATTCCCTATCTGGCCCTGCCTGTGGGCTTTGCCCTGTTCCTGTTGCAACTGATTGCCGATCTTGTGGCCGTCATCCTTAAAATCGATCAACCTTTCGGACTGGAGGACAGCTAAATGGACCCTTTGATCCTTGGCGCAATTGTCGCCATTTCGACCATTCTCATACTTTTTTCCGGCGTGTCCGTTGCGATCGGCCTCTTGGTAGTATCCACCCTGTTCCTGTTGATCTTTGACGGCGTGCGTTCCCTTGAACTGCTGCCGGAAATCCTGTTTGGCAAGCTGGACAACTTTGCACTTCTGTCGATCCCGATGTTTATCATCATGGGCTCATCCATTGCCTCTACCCGTGCAGGGGCCGACCTTTACGAAGCGCTCGAACGCTGGCTGACCCGTTTGCCGGGCGGTCTGGTGATCTCCAACCTCGGGGCCTGTGCGCTGTTTGCTGCCATGTCCGGTTCCAGCCCTGCCACCTGCGCTGCCATCGGCAAGATGGGCATCCCTGAAATGCGCAAGCGTGGCTATCCCGACGGGGTTGCCGCCGGTTCCATCGCAGCGGGCGGCACACTGGGCATCCTGATCCCGCCCTCTGTCACCATGATCGTCTATGGCATCGCCACAGAGTCCTCTATCGGGCGGCTGTTTCTGGCCGGTGTCATTCCGGGGCTGATGCTGGTGCTGCTGTTCATGATCTGGTCGCTCTATTCCACTTGGGCGTCGGGCAATAAATCCCTGCTCAGCACCCGCAGCTATTCGTGGAAGGAACGCTTTGAAATCCTGCCCCGCGTGCTGCCATTCCTGTTGATCATTCTGGGCGTGCTTTACGCCATGTACGGCGGTGTTGCGACGCCATCCGAAACGGCTGCGGTCGGGGCCTTGTTGTGTCTGGTCATTGCCATGGTGATCTACAAATTGTGGAACCCCAAAGACCTGTGGGTGGTGCTGCGCGACAGCACACGGGAAAGCGTGATGATCCTGTTCATCATCGCCGCAGCCGGTGTGTTTTCCTACATGCTGTCGAGCCTGTTCATCACCCAGTCCATTGCAGAATGGATCGGCACACTGGAGGTGAACCGCTGGGTGCTGATGTTCGCGGTCAATATCTTCCTGCTGATCGCCGGTTTCTTCCTGCCCCCTGTTGCGGTGATCCTGATGGCCGCGCCGATCCTGTTGCCCATCATCACCGCTGCCGGTTTTGATCCGATCTGGTTCGCAGTGGTGCTGACCATCAATATGGAAATCGGCCTGATTTCCCCCCCTGTTGGTCTGAACCTTTATGTGATCAACGGCATCGCGCCCGAGATTTCGCTGAAAACCATCCTTATGGGGTCTTTGCCTTTCGTAGGTTGTATGGTTCTGGCGATTATCCTGCTGTGCCTGTTTCCGGGTCTTGCCACATGGCTGCCCGACGCTGTGATGGGAGTCGCACGATGAGCTTTTTCTCCGAAATGGTCTCGACCGTGTTTGAAAGACGCTACAGACGCGGGCTTTTGAAAGAAGCAGACGGGCGGTCGCTTCAGGATTTGTCCGAAGCGCTGCTAAGCAGTCAGGGCGAGGTATCAGGCGCAACACTGGCGCGCAGCATTCTGGACCGCTACGCCCGCCTGACAGAGGATGAAAAACACGACTTCTTCACCTTTATGGCCGAAGGTCTGGAGATAGAGGCCGATGCCGTTGTCTCCACACTCGAAGCCTATAAGGCTGCGCCCTCCAAGCAAAGCTACCGCGATTTCGCCGCCGCCTGTGAACCCCGCAGGCAGGAACTGACACGGCGGATGAATCAGGTACCAGGTGCGACGGCGCAACTGGTGGCGATGCGCAACGACCTGCTGAAACTGATGCGCAAACATCCTGCGCTGGAACCGGTGGATGTGGATTTCAAACATCTGTTTTCATCCTGGTTCAACCGCGGCTTTCTGGTGCTGCGCCCGATCAGCTGGAGCAGCCCCGCCGATATTCTGGAAAAGATCATCGCCTATGAAGCGGTTCATGCCATTGACAGTTGGGACGACCTGCGCCGCCGCCTGAAGCCGACAGACCGGCGTTGTTTCGGCTTTTTCCACCCCGCAATGGCAGAAGAGCCGCTGATCTTTGTAGAGGTCGCCCTGACCCGTGGCATTCCCGATTCCATTCAGGAACTGCTGGCCGACGGCCGCGAAACCATCGAGGCAGAGGACGCGGATACCGCCGTTTTCTATTCGATTTCAAATTGTCAGAGCGGACTTGCAGGCATTTCCTTTGGCAATTCCCTGATCAAACAGGTGGTCTCGGACCTGTCACAGGAACTGCCCGGACTGACCAATTTCGTGACCCTGTCGCCCATTCCGGCACTGAACAAATGGCTTGAAAAGGAAAACGCGGATCAGGCTTTCGCGAAAGAAAATCCGGCGGCGACTGCGGCCCATTATCTGCTGGACGCCAAACGGGCGGACGGGATGCCCTTTGATCCGGTGGCCCGCTTCCATCTGGGCAATGGTGCGATGGTGCATAAGGTCCATGCAGGGGCCGATACCTCTGACAACGGGGTGAAGCAATCGGGCGGAACAATGGTGAATTACCTTTACGATGTTCAGAAAATCTCGCAAAACCACGAACAATTCGTCGGACAGAAAACAGTTGTCGCCTCTGGCGAGGTGCGCCAGCTGGCTGCCGCCGGAGCCGCGATCAGGACAGGAGACCCATCATGACCAACCCGCTTTATGACACGCTTTTCGGGAAGCATCAGGGAAAGACCACGCCGTTCCTGCGTCTAGTCGATGGCACCGTGATTACCCATGACGGCTTCCTGCAAACGGCAGCGCAATACGCCCATCAGTTCAGCGCACTTGGCGTGTCTGCGGGGGACCGGATTGCGGTGCAGATCGCGAAGTCACCGGAATCCCTTGCCGTTTATTGTGCCTGTGTGCAGGCGGGTATCATCTTTCTGCCGCTCAACACCGCCTATACCGCTGATGAAGTGTCTTACTTCGTTGAAAACAGCGGTGCCCGTGTTTTGCTTTGTGATGAAAGCCGCGCCACCGACCTGGCCCCTGTGACCGAAAGGGCAGGTGCCCTGCTGGAAACCCTGAACGGGGATGGGAGCGGGTCTTTCACCGCCAAAGCGGTGGCCCATCCTGTAACCTTTGATACGGTGACACGGGACGCGGATGATCTGGCAGCTTTCCTTTACACCTCTGGCACGACGGGACGGTCCAAAGGCGCGATGCTGACGCAAGCGAACCTTTTGTCCAACGCAAAAACACTGGCCGAGGAATGGCGTTTTACCGATCAGGATGTGCTGCTGCACGCCTTGCCGATCTTTCACACCCACGGGCTGTTTGTGGCAACCAACATCACCCTGTTCGCAGGCGGGCAGATGATCTTTATGCCAAAGTTCGATCTCGACCAGATTTTGGACAACATGCCAGCCGCGACAACCATGATGGGCGTTCCGACCTTTTACACCCGTCTGCTGGATGACGCGCGATTTACCAAGGATCTGGCCCAACATATGCGCTTGTTCGTATCAGGCTCCGCACCGCTGCTGGCAGAAACGCACGTGTCTTTCGAAAACCGCACCGGCCACCGGATTCTGGAACGCTATGGCATGACAGAAACCAACATGAACACGTCGAACCCTTACGACGGGGAACGTCGTGCCGGTACTGTCGGCTTCGCCCTGCCGGGTGTGGAAGTGAAAATCACCAATGCAGAGACCGGCGAAACCCTGCCCCAAGGTGAAATCGGCCAGATCGAGGTGCGCGGCCCGAATGTGTTCAAAGGCTACTGGCAGATGCCGGAAAAAACCGCCGAGGAACTGCGCGAGGACGGTTACTTCATCACCGGCGATCTGGGCCAGTTCGACGAAGACGGTTATTTGCAGATTGTCGGGCGCAACAAGGATCTGATCATTTCCGGCGGGTATAACATTTACCCCAAAGAGATCGAGCTGCTGCTGGACGAAGAGGAAGGCGTGCTGGAAAGCGCCGTGATCGGCGTGCCCCATCCGGATTTTGGCGAAACGGTTGTGGCCGTTCTGGTGGCGCAGGCAGGGGTGGAACTGGACCTTGCGGCAATCAAGGACAGTGTTGGTGCTTCGCTTGCGCGGTTCAAACAGCCGCAAAAACTGATCGTCCTGCCGGAATTGCCACGCAACACGATGGGCAAGGTGCAGAAGAAAACACTGCGCGAGGATTACGCGGATCTGTTTTCGGGTAAATAACTGCAGCGGCAGTGACATGAAAGGGGCGTCGGAAACGGCGCCCTTTTTTGTAGCGTGCCGATGATTGCCGCATTCATATACCTGATTTTGCAAAGAAAATACTTCTAAGACCCTGCAAATATGAAGCGTCATACAAGACGCCTCAAAAATGAAGCTTCATAAATGCAGGGTCATCAGCCCTGCGCCATTACCAGTTCCGGCGTCACATCATGATCAGCGCAAAAGGCAAGCAATCTTTCCAGATCCGCACGTCGCCACGCTCTTTTCTGTTCGCTCGAATTATCAAACAACACCGTCGCAACGACCGTCAGAAACAATTTTCCCAGCACTGAAAACACGTAACTTTTCTGACAGGCCGTCAGGCTGAAACCTTCCACACCATGCCCCATCAGTTCCTGATGATAATGTCGGATCAAGTCACGCTCCACCCCGCGCCGAAGCTCCGGCGTTAGCGAACTGATCAGAAAATATCCAAGATCGCTTACCCCGTTGCCACGCCCTGTAAACTGCCAGTCCAGAAAAACCGCACCTTGCGGGGTGAACAACACGTTGTCAGCCTGCACATCCCGATGGATACAGGTTTGCGGCCCCTGCCCTGAAAAATGCGCAAACAGCTCCGGCCGCGCAGCAAGATAATCGCCAAGCCTGCGGAACCGGTCCGGCAGGGCCTGATGCGGCAGTATCCGTGCCAGTTGCGCGGGGTAATCCGCCCAGCACTGCGCAAAGTCGAACTCCGGCAGCCAGCCGCGATCCGGCAGACCTGCCTGCCCAAAAGCGGCATGGATCTGCGCCAGTCCGGAGATCACGTTCTGCGCATCCCGCAGCGAACACCCCTGAACGAAATCGACCGAACGCGCCTGTGGAAAATCCTCCAACAGCACGATACTTTCGCCGGTATTCCCGTCGAAATCGGCATAATAACTCTGCGGTACAGGCAGGTCCCGCCCGCCCGTGCAAGTCTTGTAAAAGCCGACTTCCCGCCGGTTTGCCTCTGCCAGTGCCTGACGAAAGGCGGGTCGTCTGGCAGAAAGCTTTGCGATGACTGTTGCAGGGCTGTTTGCGCCGGAACTGTCCAGCTTCAAGCGGACAAGGCTGCCGCCCGTGAAGCTTTCATTCCGCCCGATCCTTTGTGCGGTACAACCGCCAACAGTCCGGCCTAGTGCTGCCGAAAGCCAGTCCGGCGTGATCTCTTCCGCGTTTCGGGGGATAGGCAGGGGCATCGGGCAACCGTCGGGCAACAGAACATTCCGCGCAGGCTTACGCAGATTTTCCTGTCTTGACCAGCATTCCCTTGCCCGGCACCCCTAGCTGCCGCGATAGGTGGAATAACCGAACGGGCTTAACAACAACGGCACGTGGTAATGGGCCTCTGCGTTATCCATACCAAAACGGATCGGAATTTGATCCAGAAACAGGATATCCCCCGCAGCCACGCCGCAATCCCGCAGGTAGTCACCGGCATAGAACACCAGTTCATAAGTGCCGGTTTGAAAACTTTCGGCAGGCAGGATCGGCGCATCCGTGCGGCCATCGTCATTGGTTGCCATCTCTACAACCAGTTCGCGGGCCTCCCCTGACAGCCGGTACAGAGCGATTTTGATACCCTCGGCGGGAACGCCCCGCGCCGTGTCCAAAACATGTGTCGATAGCCATCCAGCCATGCCGCTTCCTTCCCTTGGAAAACCTGAAATCATTGTGCCCATTCAACCACCTTGCCGGTCTTTGCGCAAAGGCATTTCTGCCGGCAAACTGAACAGCAGTTTCAATCTTTTTTTGATAAAACAGGACAGAACTTTCGTATAGTTTGGGAATTGAACATCAACAAGAAGTCTGATCATGAACCGATACCCACGCAACATGCAGGGCTATGGCCCTAATCCGCCTGCCGCGAACTGGCCGAACAACGCCAAAATCGCCGTGCAATTCGTGATGAACTACGAAGAAGGCGGCGAAAACTGCCTGCTTCACGGGGATGCCGCCTCCGAGGCGTTCCTGTCCGAAGTGGTCGGGGCGCAACCCTGGCCGGGACAGCGCCACTGGAACATGGAAAGCATGTATGAATACGGCGCACGGGCCGGTTTCTGGCGTCTTCACCGCCTGTTCACAGGGGCGGATATTCCGGTCACGGTCTACGGCGTGGCCACAGCACTCGCCCGCTCCCCCCATCAGGTGGCCGCGATGCAATCTGCCGATTGGGAAATCGCCTCCCACGGGTTGAAGTGGATCGAATACAAGGACTTTGACAAGGAAACCGAACGGGCCGATCTGGAAGAGGCCATCCGCCTGCACACCGAAGTCACCGGAGAGCGCCCGCGCGGCTGGTACACAGGGCGCTGTTCCGCCAATACGGTTGATATCGTCTCCGAAGAAGGCGGTTTTGACTATTGTTCGGACACCTATGACGACGACCTGCCCTACTGGCGCGAACATCAGGGGCGTGACCAGCTGATCATTCCTTATACACTGGATGCCAACGACATGCGGTTTGCATCAGCGCAGGGGTTCAATTCGGGCGATCAGTTCTTCACCTACCTGAAGGATAATTTCGACGCGCTTTATGCCGAAGGCGAAGCAGGCGCGCCCAAAATGATGACCATCGGTCTGCACTGCCGCCTGATCGGGCGGCCCGGTCGTATCCAGTCCCTTAAACGCTTTGTGGATTATGTCAAAGCGCAACAGGATGTCTGGTTCGCCCGCCGCATCGACATCGCGCGTCACTGGCAGGAACATCACCCCCCTGTGCGCCAGGAAATTGTCCCCACCGAAATGGACAAAGACACATTCGTATCCCGATACGGCGGCATCTTTGAACATTCTCCATGGATTGCCGAAGGCGCACACGCACTGGAACTGGGCCCCGCCCATAACACCGCCATCGGATTGCATTCAGCCTTGTGTCGCGTGTTCCGCAGTGCCAGTGCAGAACAGCGCCTAGGCGTTTTGCAGGCCCACCCCGATCTGGCAGGCAAGCTGGCCGCTGCCAAAAAGCTGACAGCCGAGAGCACATCAGAGCAGGCGTCGGCCGGGTTGGACGCGCTGACAGATGCGGAACGGGAAACCTTCCAGTCGCTCAACAGCGAATACACCGGCAAATTCGGCTTTCCCTTCATCATTGCCGTGAAGGGGCTGACCAAGGATGAAATCCTGACCGCCTTCAAAACCCGCATCCACAACGACCGCGACACGGAACTGGCAACCGCCTGCAAACAGGTGGAGCGGATTGCGTTGCTGCGGTTGACCGATATCCTGCCCTGACACGGCCGAGCACCGGCGGCTTCACCGCCGCCGGAATACCGCTCAGCTTTGGGTTTTCAAATAGGCAGCAAGCTGCTTTTTCGCCTTCGCCCAATCCACCAGAGCCGCCTTCTTGCTTCCCTCTTTGATATGAGTATCCGTCGGACTGGGGATGGAATGGGTGATCTTCTTCTCGCCAAGTTGCATGGAATAGATCGTACTGGTCTTGTGCTTGCCGTCGCCTTTCTTGGTGGTGATGATATCCCCGTATCTTGTTTCCAGCGCCTTCAGCTCTTTCAGGGCTTTGGTCACAGCGGCACTGTTCGCCTTGGTTGGCGGCTCCAGCTTGGCAGAGGTCGGCGCCGCAATCAGACAGCGGGGTTTCAGGGACAGGGCGGTTCCGTCCACCTTGAACTTGATCGTGTGCTTGCCAACCACACCATTCGCCGGTTCGGCCTTCAAACCGTTTTTGATAGCGGATGTTTCTGACTTCCATTCTGCCGATTGCAAAGCATTTGCAATCGCCTTCGCCTTGGTTGACGCCACCATTGCGGATTTGATTTCATCCAGCAAATTGACGCCGTAATTCACGCCAAACCCTTTGGGGAGGTTGTTGCTTACCTCTGGTCCGTAGAGCGGCAGTTTCTTCTCTTTCAGGCTAATCGTTATTTCCATAGTAAAGTTCTCCGAAATGAATTGAATGACATAAACATTCCACGACATCGCACAAAAGCAATAAAAATAAGGGGAAAAGAGGTGATGCAGATCACGCTTTTTCAAATGGATGACGTTGCCAGCAGGGGCACAGGCGTAAGGATCGGGGGCAAAACTGCCTTCAAGTCTCTGGATTAGAAACAAGAAATGGCGCCGGTTTGCGCCAGCGCCATTCTTTATTCTTTAATTCGTTAATTCTATTCGGTCAGCCCGAAGGATGATCCGAATTTGCCAGTTTCGACGTGAACCGCGGGTTCATCACCAGTTTCTTCACCAGCAGACGCGCTTCGATTCCGATGTATTCCTGAAACGGAACAAAGGGGATGTGGCTTTCGATCAGGATGGTGCTTTCGCCCACTTGCAGGGTCGGGAAAATTTCCGCCGGAATATCCCTGTTCCGCGTAAGGGCGGGATAGGTGCCCGTCCCGACGCTCCAGTCGATGTTCAACCCGTCCTCTGTCTGTTCGATATTGGAAATCCGCATATAGGTGTCGGTCTTCTCCACCCCCATGATAGAAGCGAAGAGCGTGTTCATATCGGCGATATAGTTGTCATCAACTTCCGTCTGGCGGGATAGAATATCAGCCACGGTGTAAGTCGCCTTCACCGAACGGGTCCATGTGCTATAGGCATCAAAGAAGGTGAAAGTACCTGCAAACCAGAAAGCGATCAGCGGCACGACGAACATGAATTCGACCAGCGTTGCACCGGATTCGTCCCGTTTCAGGGCGTTCAGGTGGTGTGTTATCCATTTCATCATACGCATCAGTCAGGCTCGTTCACAAAGGCAGTGTCCGCAACAAGGGGAACACCGGTTGCAGAGGTGCCCGGGAACAGGGCGATACCGTTTGGCATCAAGGGATCGATAATAATGCACGCACGGATATAAACGATCTCGTTGCGGGCCCCCGGAGACCAGGTGGTCACAGGCGCAATGTCGTCTTCCTTGTCGTAGCATTTGTAATTTTTGGCGTACCCGACGGACGGATCGAATTCATCCATTTCAAGGAACAGCGTGTCGGCACAATCATTGAACACCAGCGCCTTGTCGCAGATTTCTTCTTTGATGTAATCGTGTGTATACAACGGGCTGGCGTAAAGCCGCAGCTCCCGTACTGTTATGTCCAGTGCCCGTTCCAGCATCATCTGCTTTGTCATGATCAGGCCGGTTTCGAACACCCAGAAAAATCCGGTCAGAAACGTGACAGCAACTATGACGAATTCAACGGTGGAGGATCCGCGCTCGTCATCGCGGAACCTCCTGAGTTTGTTAGTGAACGTAAACATGACCTGCTCGCTTTTCGCTTTTTATTATTGTGTCAGTTTCAGTTTCTGGATGGATGCCGCGATAGACGCGAACGCGGTGGTAATGTCAGTCCCGGCTGCCGGATAGAAATGGCTCTCGGTGCTGGCGCAATCCTTAAGTTTCCGGGACGTGGTTTCGTTTGTTTCGTAACCGATCGTGTAGACAACAATTCCCGAGTTTTCAGCAGCGGTACAGGCAGAGGACATAACTGTGTCGGCTTCAGCCATATTCCGGCTCGATACATTCACCAGATCGTTCAAAGCGTTTTTACTGGTGATTCTGTCGTAGTAGTCAGCCGGCATTTTACCCCAGGCTTCGTCCCACGGCAGTTGCCGGTAGGAAACAGTGCCAAGCGCGGTTTTGATCAGGTTGAACGTCGTGGTCGAAATCCAGGAGTTATCCGAAATATCAAACAGGCTGCCGGTGGACGGCTTGCGCAGGTAGAAGTTTGTCACCTCTACCGGATCGCCATAATAGCAGGTGATCCCGTATTGACCGCAGTATCGTTCATAGGCGGCACCAGTGTAGGTCCGGCCATAGTACGTCAGATGTGTAAAGGCACCCGGCTCTTCTTCTACAACTTCCCAGAGATCGGACAGTCCGGTGCGATATTCATCCTTGAAGCGGAATTCATACGTATTGGCACCATCGCCCATCAGAATGATCACCTTCAGGGTTTCATGATCGGTGTAATCCGCCGGAATTCCGGCCAGACCCGGATTGATTTCACCGTCAGCGATCAGGCCATCGGCAATAGACCGGAAGGAAGGATCAAGCAGGGCAAGACCCCATTTCATACCCAGATGTGCCGCAGTCCAGCCGCTGGTGCCAAGGCTGTCAATCTTTGTGTGCAGATTGGATTCGCTGCTTTCATAAGGCATGATTTCATATTTCGACTCCCCCATGCAGGTTTCATAACTGCTGTTGAAATCCTGAAAGTTGCCGTACAAAGCGGTAAACACACCCTGTTTCATGCTGGAGGCCGGATTGATCGCCACTTCGCTGAAACTGGCATCGGAGAAATCCAGACAGTTTGACAAAGTATGCGTCACCGCAACATTCAGGCGGCTGAAGATTGAATCCGGCGGGGTAACATTGTGGTTGAATGGCACAACCGAAATCGAAACGGTGTCAGGGTCCACACCGGTCAGCATCGTGGTTACAAATTCTTTCGCAGCCGTCTTGAGGTTGGTCAGTTTGCTGCCCGCCATCGAACCGGACACGTCCAGCACCAGAGAAATTTCGAGGTTCGGAATGCGTTCCGACGCGGCGCTTTTGGCAGTGATCGGCATTTCGTCAATGCCCGCCATTGAAAGGAACCATGTGTCGAGGTTTGCCGTAGCCGTTGCAGATACAGTCCTTGCGTTGGTGGCAACGATCGATTCCACATTCACTGTAAAGGCATCAATCGTAACGACTTTGGACATGTAGTCTTGCACGACCGTATCGGGATCCTGCGTCTGCTTCAGCGAAGCCGCTGCAAGAACCGCACGGTCCAGATTGTACTGGATCGACGAACGCAGGTTTTCGTGACGGGCAAGATCGACCGCTGTCCCCCCTACGAGGAACATTGCAGAAAAGACAACGAGAACGAAGACGATGACGGAACCCGTTTCATCGTTTTTATAACCGCAACCAACCAATTTCTTTTTCAATGACGCCAACATGTGACACCCCTTTCTCTGATACGCGCTCAGAACGGGCCAAGAGAATCACCCCGAGCCCTGAAAACCAATTAAGCGTGATCAATATGCCTGAGATGCAGGGCAAAATTACGGCGGATAAACGCCGTTTCAGAAACAATGGATACAGGAACGCAAACAATTCTTCCCTTAAAACAAAGACTGTTTTTCCCGTTAGACAGGTTGCAATGCTCGGATTCTATTACCTAAATTAAAAAATCGGAATTTTTCCAAATAACACTACCTGAGAAAGAATAGGGCAAACTTGTCAGTATTTTTGGAAACATTAGGCAGGGCCCGCGCCACATTCTGGTCGTATTTCAAATCGCTACGGGATCGCAGATTTCAGGGTGATTCCGGCCATAAAGACAACAGAATCTTCCCGAAATAACCGCATGAGACTTGCCTCCGTCGGCCAATTATGGCTTCAAGCCAACAGCGGCCCCGTGGCTCAACTGGATAGAGCAGCCCCCTCCTAAGGGGCAGGTTGCAGGTTCGAATCCTGCCGGGGTCGCCAAAACTGCCTGAAAAATATAGCTTATTTACAGGACGTTGTGCGGAAGCGTGCAAAAAGTCCCGTGAGCTTTCAGCCCGAAATCGGCTGAAACGGCCGATTTCTCGTACAAAACCTGTACAAAATTCGCACGTTTGTGCGTATTTCGAGGGTCAATCATGAGCCGCCATAGCTTTGATCCCGAAATCGCTGGACGTGTGGGTCTCAATGCAGCGGTGATTTTTCAGAACATCACCTTCTGGATCGAGAAGAACCAAGCCAACCGTCGTAACCTTCGCGACGGGCGGTATTGGACCTACAATTCCATCTCGGCCTTTGGCGAGTTGTTCCCCTATCTGAGCGAAAAGCAGATCCGAACAGCGCTCGAAAAGCTGGTCAGCGCAGAGCTGATCATCAAGGGCAATTTCAGCGATGATCGCTATGACCGGACCTGTTGGTATGCCTTGGGCAACTCCATTTGCCCAAATGGGCAAATCGATCCGACCGAAAGGGAAAATGATGCATTTGCCCCTGCGGGCAAGCCATCTGCCCCAGAGGGCAAATCCTATAAGAACAGATATAAACCATATCAAAAACCAAATCCTTCGCACGCGAAGGCGGCGGTGGAGGATGAGATTTCAGAAAAGATTTTGTCCGCCTATCCGGAGGATCGCATTCGCGGCAAGGCGGTTTGTATCTCGCAAATCCGCCAAGCGCTGGCCGACGGAGTGGATGCCAAAGACCTTGAGGAAGCCGTGCGGGCCTATGCATCCGAAAGTGAAGGCTTCACCCGCTCCAAGGTGTGCTTCTCCGACAATTGGTTCACCTCTGGTCGTTGGCTGAAATACCTTCACGACGTTGAGGAGGCACGAGAAGCAGGCAAAGCCAAAGAGGCCGAATTGCTGAAAGGTTTGGCCGACTGGGTCACGGACAAGCACCCCCTTTGCCGCCACATAACACCCGGCCAAGTGACCGCGTTGCTGGCCGCAAACCTGGTCAGCCCTGCTGAAATCGAAGCGGCGGGGCTCAGAGCATGAGTGCGACAGCCCCCCACAAAGAGCAGAGAGCAAGGTTACCCACCGATTACATCGGCGGGACTTGTGAGGGGCGGCAAGCCTCCCCTTCAAACCCCAACCAGACGCGCGCAAGCGGCGTCAAAGAGGGCCTTTCCGAGAGTGTGATCTTTCGATGCACACCGTCGGAAAAGGCTGCGCTTGTGGCCAAGGCACACGCCGCTGGCCTGCCCAACGCCACGTTGATGCGCGAGGCCTTGGGGCTGACCGAGGCACGTCGGCGCAAGCCCGTCCCGCGTGTTGATCCGAAGCTGACCTTTGCGATTGCCCGTGTCGGCGGTAACCTCAATCAGCTGTCACGCTGGATCAACGGCGCGGTCAAATCCGGCCGTGCGAGCCAGATCGATGCGCTCAAGGTCGCTGCTCAGCTGGTGATCATCGAACGGCAGATGGCGCAGATCGTGGCGGTACACACAGGCGGTGGCGAATGATCATCTCGTTATTTTCCACCGGCGCAGGCGGCGGTGCTGCACCCGTCGACTACCTGATCGCGCGCGAAGTTCTGGCCTATGATGAGAACCGCAATCTGATCCGCGATGACAACGGTCAGCCGCAGACCAAGATCCGCGACCCGCTGCCAGAGGTGCTGCATGGCAATCCAGACCAGACCCGTGACCTGATCGATGCGAGCCCCAACAAATGGAGCTACACGGCAGGCGTGATCAGCTTTGCCGAGAGCGACGATCCCAGTCCCGCCGCCCAGCAAGAGGCCATTGAGCTATTTGAGGCTCTGGCCTTTGCCGGGCTGGACAGGGATCAATACGACTGCCTTTGGGTGCGCCACTCGCATGAGGGCAACGTCGAGCTGCACTTCTGCACGCCACGCCTTGAGCTCAGCACCGGCAAGGCGCTGAACATCGCACCGCCAAGGCATGAGAACGCCTTTGCGAGCCTGCGCGATCTGTTGAACCAAACGCACGGTTGGGCAGACCCTTTGGACCCAGAACGCGCCCGTGAAGTGAGGGCAACGATTGAAGCGCAGACGCGCGCGCAAGGTCGCGAAGCGCTGCACGATTGGATCCTCGATCAGATCAGCGTCGGCAGCATCACCGACCGCGCCAGCATGATCGACGTTTTGGCCGATGCGGGCTTCGAGATCCCCCGAGCCAGCAAAAATTACATCACCGCCCAAGACCCGGACACCGGCGAGCGCTGGCGTTTGAAAGGAGAGATTTTCCATGACGACTGGCAAGCCGAACCGCCTCGCCGAGAAATTGAACGCGGACTTGGAGGCGATCCGCAGCGACCACGCCGCCTTGATGGCATCTCAGCTGGAGAGCTTCAGGAGCGATTTCAGCAGCATTGCGACCAGCGCGCTGCATACAATCGAGACCGATATCAGGTTCTTTCTCAGCGACAGCAAGAGCGAGTTGGAGAGGCGGAGCGAGACGATCCGCCGCTGGCTGACGATCTCTCCTTGGATGATCGTGGCGATGGTCTCATCCTGGATCGTGACGGTGCTGATCGCGAGTTGGGTTTGGACAGGTTTGATCACGCGTTCGGAGATGGCGAGTCTGGGCCTGACACGGATCGAACAGTCCGGGCAGACATGGGTGACGCTGGACCCCGACCGGACCGAATTGAAGACCTGCACCATGGCCGGGACGCCGGTCATCTGTATCGAGATCAAGGAGCCTTAGATGACACATATCCTGACAGCATTGGAACGCGAATTGCTCGCATCCGTCGAGCGGTTGGTGACGGCCTGCGAGAGCTCAGCCAAGGAATTGCACGCCTTGGAGAAACGCTCGACCGGCAGGATCGAAAGCAAGGTGAATGGCTTGGCGCATTGCGTGGCGCTATTGATGAAATCACATCTCACGTCCGTCACCACATTGGCCGACTTGCTGCGCGAGGAGCAGAATTACGAGACGCTTCAGGCGAGATTGGAGACCAGTTGGAAGTTAGCGAAAGACGCCGAGAGGCGGCTGAACGAGAGTTAGCTGAGCGGGAGGTCGAAATGGACCAAGGTATGACGCACTAGAGTGCCTACACGCTTTAATTAAATCTAAAGCTTTATCCTGTAGTTGACCCGGCGAACAGGACCTGGTAACGCTTGGATCAAAAGGAGAACATTATGCTTGACCGGATGTTGGATAGTGGAGCCTGGGTTCAGGCAAAGCGCGAAGGTTTAGGGCTGACACAAAAGGCTTTTGCGGAACTCCTAGGGATGCCCGAAACTGGCGAACGTACTGTGCGTGGTTGGGAGCTGGGAGAACACTTCCCAACACCGGCAAAGAGGGCGCAGATCGAGAATTTGCCAGATACGGCGCTCTTGCGTAGCCCTTACGCAAGCAATCCCGAACTGGCAGAGTTTTCTTTCATCGATTTGTTCGCAGGCATTGGCGGGATCCGCTATCCCTTTCAAAAGATTGGCGGACACTGCGTTTTCACATCCGAGTGGGACAAGTTCTCCAAGAAAACATATGCCGCCAATTTTGGCGAAGTGCCCCATGGCGATATCACGAAAATTGCAGCTCATGATATCCCCAAACATGATGTCCTGTTGGCAGGCTTTCCTTGCCAAGCGTTTTCACAGGCCGGGTTGAAGCAGGGTTTCAACGATACACGGGGGACAATGTTCTTCGAGATCCAGCGGATCCTTGCCCATCATCGACCAAAGGCGTTTCTGCTGGAAAATGTGAAGCAGCTTAAAGGGCACGACAAAGGGCGAACGCTAGAAACCATTCTGGCAATCCTCGAGGGGCGCAAGGTTCCAGATATTCCGGTTTCTGTTCCAATGTCCGAGGAGGCTCGGGCATCTCTTGGTGCCAAGTTGAATTATCGGGTCGGGTTCCGCGTTCTAAAAGCAGCGAATTTTGGTGTCCCGCAGAATCGGGAGCGTGTTTATATCATCGGGTTTGACCGTGATCAGGTCCGCGCCGCTGACGATGCTGATATCTGTTCAATGATCCTTGATCGCTTGAGCGAAAGAAAAGCAACAACACGTGTTGGCGATATTCTCGAAGACAACGCTCGGGTCGATCCAAAGTATACGATCTCGGACAAGTTGTTGGCGGGGCATGTAAGGCGGCTTGCAGGCCACAAACAGAAGGGCAACGGCTTTGGTTTCAGCGTGTTTACGCCTGACAGCCCGTACACAAACACAATAAGTGCGCGCTATTACAAGGATGGTAGCGAAATACTCATTGACCAGAGCGACATAGGTGAGAATCCACGTAAACTCACCCCTAAGGAATGCGCGCGTCTTCAAGGCTTCCCGGACGAGTTCAACGTCGATGCGGTTTCCGATTGCCAAAACTACCGGCAGTTCGGAAATTCGGTCTCTGTACCCGTGATCGAGGCTATCGCAGCCGAGATGAAACCCTACATATCAGGCTAGTCCATGGCGGACATCGTTCCCCCGGAAAAGCGCAGTTCCATGATGTCGGGTATTCGGGGGAAAGACACCAAGCCGGAGATCATCGTGCGTCGCCTGCTTCACCGGCTTGGCTACCGGTTCCGCCTTCATCGAAAAGACCTGCCAGGGCGTCCGGATATCGTGCTGCCAAAGTGGCGCACTGTGATCTTCGTGAACGGCTGCTATTGGCACGGCCATGAAGACTGTCATCTGTTCCGTCCGCCCAAAACTCGGACCGAATTCTGGAAAAACAAGATCGAAGGCAATCAGGTCCGTGACCGGCGCAACTACGCCGCGCTGGAGAATGCCGGATGGAAGGTCTTGGTCATCTGATGGAAGGTCTTGGTCATCTGGGAGTGTGCGGTATCCAAAAAGTTGAGCCTAACCGACGAGCAGCTGGAAGTCGCTATTGCTGCTGCGTTGGCGTCATCAGAAAGCCTAATTGATATCAGGGGGTAATTGCCGGTTGGTGAAAGGCAGTTCCAAACTGTAAGTTGTTGATGATTCTTACTTTAAGGGTGTTCAATGGCCGATCCTCTATTTCCGACCGATTCCAAAGCTGCGTTATACACCGTTTGTTTTTTTCTCGCGCAGTCAGGCGAACCCCACACTGATCTCGGGTACGAAACCCAAACTGCTGCGTTTGATGCCGTTGGCGCAAAGTTCGGCGTGCCAAGAAATACCGTGAAGAACGAGCGGGATGCCTTTGATAAGTTTACCGATAGTGACCGAAGCGGCTGGAACAAAGAGCTAGCCCCACGGCTCAAGCCAACTTTCGATATATATGCCAGTACTTCTAGGGAAGATTTGCGCGAGTTGTCCTTGGCGATCATGAGTTCGAATTGGGAAAAACTCGACAAAGAAGCGGACGGCGAAATGGATGGAAAATCTGGAAGCGTAGGAACTGGTTCGAGCGCGCCAGCACCGCAGATATTGCCAGATCTTAAAGAATGCCAGCGATTAAGCAAAGAACGCGCTGCCAAAATCAAGATTGATCAGCTTTATGCTCCTTCGCCTGAAGTTTGGAAGCAGATTCTGTCGCTATACAGGGCTGAAATGGCTACCGACAACGCCATAGTCGTTGGCACGTCTTCAATGACTATTGAGACCGATAAAGGAAAAGTACTTACAATCAGCTCTCAAGAATTTCCCAGATGTTGGGCCGTAAGGCCCTACGTCGTGGGCATTTTGTTGTATGAAGAAAAAGTCAATGAACTAGCTAAGGAATTGGGCTTTGCAACTCGTAGTTCTGGTCGCGGCAAGGAAGAAATTTTTAAGAGGCTACCGGCATCGAATGCTCCAAAGCCTAAGGGAGGCGCAAAGCTAGAAGTTGCACCTGCAGACATGGCCAACATAATCGACGCCGTAGAAAACAAACTTAACCTAGACAAAGAGAGCCAAGCTAGGTTCATCGAGTTTCTAACAGATGGTGAATGGGGGGGCATATCAAAAACCCTTGAACGCACTGATTGGACTACATCTGCGATCGTCGGTGTCGGCGGCTGGCTGGCAAACGCATCAACTAGACGCGGCGAGCTTTCAATTGCATTGGCGAAGTCTGACGCCTTCGAAGAACTCACGCTAATCTCTGGATCGAATGGTCAATCGCCAACGCCACACGCGAGTGCTGTTTCCCTTGCTGCGCTCAAGGGCGGCGAGAACGTGATCTTCTATGGCGCGCCAGGAACGGGAAAGTCCGACCGCGTTGAGAAAAAAATCAAGGCAGCAGGCAAGAGACCTTTCAGGACAGTCTTTCACCCTGATCTCCAGAACAGCGATTTTTTTGGATGCCTCAAGCCGCAAATGGATGGCAAGAAGGTTCGGTACGGATTTTCACCGGGACCATTCATGAAAGCGCTTGCCGAGGCCTACAAGGAACCCGCCGAGCCGGTCTTCCTCGTGATCGAGGAGCTGAACCGTGCGGCTGCAGCTGCGGTCTTTGGCGATCTGTTTCTCCTGCTCGACCGCGACGAAGACGGGAGGGGCGAATACGATGTTAGCTTTCCTTCACCCGAAAGCGAACAGTGGTTTGAGAAAGAGACGGGAGCGCCCTACAAAGCCCTGCAGTTGCCATCCAACTTGTCTATCTACGCCACGATGAACAGCGCGGATCAGGGCGTGTATCCAATAGACACAGCCTTCAGGAGGCGGTGGCGGCAGGAATACCTACCGCTCGACTATAAATCAGGCCCCGACGGCGACGTTGCTTATGTCGACGCTACAGGAAAAACACACTCGCTTGCATGGCGCGAATTCGTCAAGTTGTTGAACGGCCACCTCACCAGCAGCCAGACAATGGAGATAGCCGAAGACCGTCTTCTGGGGCAGTGGTTCGTCAAGAAGAATGAGCTGGACGGCAATAGAATCCCCGAGAAGGTACTGCTCTATCTTTGGGACGATTTGTTGCGGCATGAAGGGCGTGATTTGATCTTCGATACAAGCCGCATCAAGACTTACGGCAGCCTTGCACTCGAAACGGAAAAAACAGGCAGGATATTGTCGGATGCTTTTCTTGCGGTACTGAACGCGGCCTCGGAGATCGAAACTGCGCAGCCGGAAGAGTCTGCCGAAGATGAGAACTAACCTACCAATATTTTTTTCTGATCGGGACCCCGTTTCCCATCTCGATCGGCACGCTGATGATGTTGTTCAGGCAATGCGAAAATGGGGTATCGGTCGAGTTGACGAGCGCGATCGAGTAAATTTTTGCGGCCTTATTCATCACCCTGAAGAGGGAGCTGTTGTGTTTCTCCCGAGAGAAGCAAAAACCGGCGACCCGACCTTTGATCTGCAAACCGCATCCTTGGCTATGAAAGCGTTGGCAAGGTTTGGCGCAGAAACGTCCAAGCGGAACTTCGTGAACGACGGAGAATCTGGAAATCCGGGTGTTCTATCGGTTATCAAACGGCTTTCCGACGACTTCAGAGACCGTGGTCTTTTCTCAGAGCGTGTCCGGCATCGAACCCGGAACTCTGGAAAGCCGCACTGGACAAGGACGGTTACCCGCGAGATCGCAATGCCGGGCTACAAAGGGCAGCCCGTTTTCACTGATATCCGCACCAGTCGTACTGCGAGTAGTTCTGACGCTCTCCTAGCCCAAATCCAGGCTGCTGTTATTCGTGAAATCCATGGTGCCCATGCGTGGTGGCTTTCTGGTACGTCAAGCAGGCGCCAAGAGCTGCTTTCCTGCTTGCGCCCGCCGTTTTCCCGTACAACGTGGGCCAGCAAACTTGATGCACTATTGCCTTCATTGTACTCGGCAAGATCGGTGTTCCTTGCTGAGTATCTCAGATACTACCTCAGAGACACGCGCAAGTCGTCGGATGGTGCCTTTGTTTTCGGGGTCGAGGACTTTCACACGGTCTGGGAGACAATTCTGCGTGAAACCATCAAACGTTCCCCATGCGACACCATGCGGAACTGGAACAGTGAACTGCCAAGGCCCTTCTATTTGCACCAAGGCACGCTAATCCAAGAATCACGCAACAGGGGAATGCAAACGGACATCATTCTGGAACACGCGACATCATTTACCATCGTTGACGCCAAATACTACGCTGCCAAGAATGCAGGGTCGGCTCCTGGATGGCCTGACATTGCCAAGCAGATTTTTTATGAAAAAGCCTTGAGAGAAATTGTAGACCAAAACTCTGAATTGCCCGCTGTGATCCACAACGTATTCGCGTTCCCGGCGGCGACCAATCGCGGCCCTCTTACGAAAGTGGAAATCCGGCATACGAACGGCAAACCAGTGAGCTCGGCCTTTCCGCCAATCGTTTGTTCGTACGTTTCAGTTCGCGAAGCGCTGTACCACTATGTGTCGCGCTCCCAAGGGATTGATCTGGAACACAACGATCCCGCAGGTGCTCTAAGTGGGTAGCGTCACGATTCCAGGGCGAGAGATATACCGGGCATATTCTTGTGTAAGTTCAGATATCAGCTCTTCTCTAAAACGATAGGCGACTTTCCAATCCTTAGTGCTTGGCCTCGGGACACTGATTGAGAGGTTCCTGAAAACGCTCACCTTACCAGCATTCTTGTCAGCCGAAAATTTAAGGACTGGGCTCCTCCATTCCATGCCCGACTTTACCTTTCGGTTTTTGTGTAATTGCGGTCTGCCATTGACGTTTGATCCGTCAGGCAAGCCGAAAGGCCATTCCACAGCTAGAAGATATAGCAATGGTCCAGGGTTGGGTTGCGCGTTGTCGCAACTCGCGCCTATCTGCACAAGGCGAAGTTCGCAATCCGCCCATTCAGCCTCACTTACTTGAAAAATTTCGTCCCTGAGTTGGGATACGGTCACGCCCCATTTTTCATTGAGTACCGCATCACTTATTTCGAAAGGGAATTCGACAACCGCACCCAGTTCTGTTGGCGCGATAGGTGTGCTCCGTGCAGTTCGGGCGAAGGATAAATGGATCGCGCTGTTTACGCTCGCTTGGACCTCCACTGTTGGGGCTGCTTGCGGATCTACAAGCGACGTTTTCCAGTCAAATGTATCACCGCTATCAGGATCATGTTCAGCAATGCGGTCAGAAAGGATTGGGACCAAGACGCGGTTAATGGATTCCCTCGGGTTTTCTGTTGCACGATCCTTACCCGCACCGGCTTGGGACAACTTGTATAGTACTTTACCAAGCTCATCACTGAACTCGTCTGAGGCTCTATTCTCTAGTGGAACTAGGTCAATCATGGAGCGGAGGACTGCATCTGCGGCTGCCGCAACATCCGCTTCCCATGTGAGCAATGCCCTTAATTGCGGGTTTTCGGATACTTTCTCAAGTATATCAGTTCGTAGCTTTTCAGGGTCTAGAACATCGCCATTGGCAATGTTTATGTAATCGCCTTTTCTGAGCTCAGTAAAAAAAACAGGAAGATGCTTGGCATCTTCTCCAGTCAGGCGATCAAATAAATACTTCTTTAGCTCATCGACCTCCGGATCATCAGCCCAAAGTACCAAACCGTAAGGGCCGCTGTCGGGACAAATCAGCTTTTGGATGATTTCCAGCAGGACATTGAAAGCTACTTTGTTGTCAGTCGCCATTGTCGCGCCAGTAGCAAGGTTCTTATCAAGAAACAGAATCCTAGTGCCAGGTAGTGGCCCCCAGTTTGCAACTTCCTCGTCAGTATAAAGCTTCGAGTGACAATCCAAACGTAGAAAGTCCAAACTCTCTTTGATACCTAAAAGGTGCTGAGGTTTATCATCAACAATAACAAAACGGGAATTTATTAGCATCCTTAGCCCTCTAAACTGGCAAACCGCAAAGCTATAACCGCACCATCATATTGAGTCGGCACATCGGTCTCCGACACATCTGGAAAGGTCAGCTCGCCATCGTTGAGCTCCATAACCATATTTGCGTAGTACAATCCCATGCCCATTCCGTCAGGCCGCCTTGTGTAGAATGGACGGACTAGATCCATAGGTGAATCCTCAAAGCCCGGTCCGGTGTCAGCGATGACAATTGCAGGGCCACCCTCAAAATCAGGTTCAATATTCAGATAAAGCGCCCGCCCGGATCCATCTTCTTCATCGGGCCAACGTGTCCTCATCCAGAAGATTGCGTTGTCGATAACATTGGTGATGGCCCCTAGCGTGAGTCCAAACGAACAGGAGACACGCACACTCGGCGCGTCATCTTCAACCGCCGGGCATTCAAGGCGTACTTTGTGGTGCCTGAAGCGAATACGGTTTAGATCGCGCGCTCGCCTGACAACAGATTTGAGATCAACGAGTGATCTATCTTTTTTTCTCAAGAGATCCGAGAAACCGTCTAGGAGGCGCATCATTTCGTTGACTTGGTCTGCTACGTCCTCAACTTCAGGCTTGCCTTCAAGGTTCCGATAGAGAGACCGCACGCCTTGTTCTATTTCATGAAATACTACGGCGAGACTTGTTCCTGAGATGCCGGTCGAAAGAAGCCGCTCCTTCATAGAAGTGTATTCATGTTCGATGCGATCCAATAATGGATCGATCTGGCCAGAGAGATTATTTTTTTGACCAATCAGCCTTAGCTTTCCAACAGGTTCCAGAATGCTTTTGGTCTCTGGATCTTGAACGTCTCCCAAAAGTTCACCGATTGCCTTACGGTCAACCTCACGCTCTCGTTGCAACGGTTCGATAGCCCCAATGACCAGTCTCTGAAGCCGTCCATAGGCTGCATTTTCTATGAAACCTTCACGGTTGGATTTTTCGACCAGTGCATGGCTTTCATCCTGCCCTAGTGAAACATGTCCTACGACAATGTTTCGGCTGAGGCCTTTGGCTGGATTGTTGACACGCTTGAGATCGAGGCCCAGCCAATCATTGTTTCGCTCACCATAGTCATAGACCCTGATGCCATCGCGGTAGACACGGATACCTCCGTTCTCATCAAGAAATCCTTTGACCAGCTGTGCTTCACCCATCTTTTTGGCGAGCTTCGGAGTAAGGTTGTAGACAAAAAGTGTTCCCGAAATCGGACCAATACCCTCCAACATTTCGGCATCGGCGATCACTTTTCGTAATGTGCCGGTCTGTGCCTTTCCGCTGAAAAGCGGGTCATCATCATCGACCTCTGCCGGCGGTACAAGAAGCCGTGCGTTCTCTTCGACAACAGTTCTCTTTTCCCGCGAAACGCCAGGTATCCCTCTGAATTCATAAGTGTAACTGAAAACTTTACCATCAAACTGAAAGCTATACTTCCAAGGTGCTCTCTTTAATAGTTCAGCTGGATCAGGCAGGTTTTCAATCCATTGGGGGAAGTCTGGGACTTCTAGAACAGCTTCAAAGTCATCCCTCGTTTTTGACCCAAACGGAGAAGAAATCGAAGTGATCTGACGATATAGGCGGCGAATTTCGCCACGAGTCCAATGCAGATCACGCAGCTCCTCAATACTGATACTTGTTCCGGTGGATCCGTCAGAAAACACCACTGGATCGCGCACTTCGACATCAACATTCGCTTCGTTAAGAAACTCATGCTTGATCATGGCATTCCAATCAATACTGACAACTACCTCTTGCTCACCTGCAGCTCTTGTAACCATGGTGATTTTGTTGCCGAGTTTATGGACGGAAAGCCGCCCAAGCCCCTTGGACCCGAGCGGAAGGCGTCCTTTGCCTGTACGTTGTTTTTTCTGAAGCTGCTTTTCCTTGTGATCATGGGCTATAACCAACCATATTTTTCGGACGGTTTCCGGCGACATCCCAACACCGTCATCTCTTATTGAGATGCTCGGCGATTTGGACCCAATACCCTCGATCGCGACCCTCACGCATGAGGCATCAGCGTCATAGCCGTTTTTTACTAATTCAAAAACAGCAAGTCTGGGCGTGCCAATCAATTGATCGCCTAAATGCTGCAACAAACGTGCTCGCGGTTTGAATACCTCTTTGCTGTCTATGCTATTCAAAGGCCTTGCCCCACGTTAGAATAAAACTCTGTAGAAGTGATCATTCACGAACCAGCCGATCAAGTCTCCGAATTGAAAAATAGAGCATCAAAACTGCCCCAGTGAGAAACGGAATAAAGATACCAGTAGTTACAATTGCTATAATCTGAAGTGCCGTGGCCCAACTGAAATCAGTTGGATAATCAAAAAAGCTAAACCTTACAAAACCAGCTAGATAGCAGGCGCATACGAAAACATAGATAGTAAACAATGGTTCAAGAGGTTGGAAGACGGTACGCCTAGTCCTTTCCAAAACAGCTTGTCGCATCTGTTGCCATTTTTTTCCAGATTCTAGCATGATTTACTCCCTGACCAATTCAATCCACGTGTGCACATCGTCGTCACTGACTTCACGGCCTTCGACGTGTGACTGATACCAGCGAGCCACGATTGCTCCGCGTTTCTCGCTCTTAATTTTGATTTTTTCCTCAGTGAGGTGTTGATCGAGCGAAATCTCGATCCTCTTTAGCGCCTCGAAGTCATGCGCCGCTCTGACAGACTTTGTGCCCAACAGGATCCATGCAGCGTCTACATCGAATTTGTCGGCAATCGCGACCAAGGCTTCAACGGGAAGGCCACGCTGGCCTTTTTCGTAGCTGTGATAGGCGCGGTGTGAGACGCCGATCGCGTCCGCCATAGCGGTTTGCGTCAAGCCGACTTCGTTGCGCGCGATCGCAAGACGCGCACCCATTGCCGAGAAGACAGCCTTCAAATCCCGCGCCATGCAAGGTTCCCATTGACGTGACGGTCAAATTGCGCGAAACTGCACAAAATGACATAAAATTCCAATTAATCCCATCTGACCACGTCAGAAGGTGCAGAACAAGCGATTCCATGCGTGTCGCCGATTACACTTAAGCGGACAAGGACGACTGAAATGGCAGAGACCAACTATTCAGACAGCTCTCAGATCCTGGGACTTGGGAAAACGCCCGCCCAATGGGTCGAAGTTATGGCCGGGATGGGGATCGATATTTCGGAACGCACCTTGCGCGAACGCGCCAATGAAACGGGTGCATTTTATAGGCTTGGGCGAACCATGCTGATCACACCCGCGCAGATTGATACGATTTTTGAAGGAGGCCAGTCATGCCGCTCCAAATTTACAAGAGGGGCCGTGTCTACTGGGCCAAGGGGTGGATTGAATACAACGGCAGGCCAATCGCCGGCCCATACCGGCGAAGCACTAAGGCATCTTCAGAAGAGGGCGCACGGGACTGGATAAACCATGAGACCGAACGTCAGATCCGTCGCTATGTCGTGGGCGATGAACCGAGCAAGACGTTCTCTGATGCAATCATGCTCTACAATGCGTCCCCGAAGGCGGCGAAGCAGTTGATCCCTATTGTCGAGGCAATCGGCGATCTATCGCTCAGCGCGATTTCTGGTGCGCTACTGAAGAGCCTTGGGCCGAAGCTGAAGCCCAAAGCATCAACCGACACCTGGTGGCGTGAAATCGTGACGCCCGCGAGTGCGGTGATCAACAACGCGCACGAGCTGGAAGGCACGCCGCTCATCCGCGTGAAGCCCTACGACAAGTTCGAGCGGATCGCGCAGGACAAGCGGCGCGGGAAGCTCAGCCGCGTCGAGCGCACGCCCGCTGACAAGGAATGGATCGAGGCATTTTGCCGTGCTGCCGATCCATACAATGCCGCGCTGGTTCGTTTCATGTTCGAGACGGCAGCGCGAATTGATCAGGCCGTATCATTGGAGCCGGATGACCTTCGGCCGCACGAGAACAAAGTCCGCGTGAAAGCGCAGAAGGGACATCCGGAAAGTTGGATCACTGTCTCACCTCAGATGATGGACGAGCTTCTCGCGTTGCCGCCCAAACGCCCCAAGAACCGCAAGACCGGCAAGCTGATGAAAGCACGCATCTTCGGCTATGGCAGCTCAACAGGTTACAACACGCGTTGGAAGACGATCTGCAAGCGCGCGGGCATCCCGTATCTGTCAGCGCATCCAGCTGGACGGCATGGGTTTTTCACTGAGTTAGTCGTCCGTCAGGGCGTCGATCCCGTCACGGCAGCCAAGGCTGGACGCTGGTCAGACCCCAATTTGCCCATGCGCATCTATGCCCACGCAGAGACCGATGAGGCCGACATCAGGGCCCGTTTTCGTACAAACCACGTACAGGAAGACGCTGTACAAACAACCAACAGTAAGAAATAACAAAAGGAATAGCGCCATGAACGCATCCCTCCTAAGGGGCAGGTTGCAGGTTCGAATCCTGCCGGGGTCGCCATG
>JAAEZA010000024.1 GCA_018223125.1 Paracoccaceae bacterium
AGTTAAAGTCCCGCACCATGCGGGTCCGGCCATCAAGTTCACGGATGGCAATGCTGGGCATCTTCACCCCGTTGAACCAGTTTTTCTTGACCATTGTGTAGCCTGCCGCATCCTGAAACGAAAGCCGGTCACCCGCTTTCAGCGGCGCGTTGAACCGGAATTCGCCGAATATATCACCGGCAAGGCAGGACTTTCCGCAGATCATCCATTCCTCACTGCCTTCGTCGTGCGATATTTTTGCCGGCTCGCGGTAAATCAGCAAATCGAGCATATGCGCCTCGATGGAGCTGTCCACGATTGCAAGGTTTTTCCCGTTGTACATCGTGTCCAGAACCGTAACTTCCAGCGTTGCAGCCCCAGTAATCGCGGCTTCGCCGGGTTCCAGATAAACCTCTATCCCGAAGGTTTCGGCAAATTCCTTCAGCCGCGCAGCGAGACGCTCAAGCGGGTAGTCCTGCCCTGTAAAGTGGATGCCGCCCCCCAGACTGACCCAGTCCATCTTGTGGATCACCGCACCGAAACGGTGTTCGATCAGGGTCAGCATTTCATCAAAGCGTTCAAAACTGTCGTTTTCGCAATTGTTGTGAAACATAAGCCCGCTGATCCGGTCCGAAACCGCATCTATCGCCGCAGGATCGTGTTCCCCCAGCCGGCTGAAAGGGCGGGCCGGATCGGCCAGATCGAAACCGGAAGTTGACACGCCGGGATTGACCCGCAGGCCGCGAATGTGATCGCGCGATTCTTCACGGAATTTGGTAAGCTGTCCGATGGAATTGAAGATAATCTTGTCGGAGCATTCAAGAACCTGATCCATCTCGTGATCCGCATAGGCCACGGAATAGGCATGGGTCTCGCCCGGGAACTTTTCACGCCCCAAGCGCACTTCATAAAGGGACGAAGACGTGGAGCCGTCCATATATTCGGCCATAAAGTCGAAAACGGACCAGGTTGCAAAACATTTCAGCGCCAGCAGGCATTTGACACCCGACTCTGCCCGCAGCCATGCGATCTTTTCAAGATTGGGAAGCAGGCGGGATTTGTCTATCAGATAATAGGGAGTTTGCACGGCAAGATCTTTCTGCGGGTCCGTTACAACGGCTTGATCCATGGGCAGGGGAAAGACTTCGCCCCTTCGTTTTCAAGGGGCTCCATTGCATACTCTGTACGGTTCTTACAACCACAAAGGTGAAGAAATTCCGGTCGGGCGCTGGTTGGCAAGGAAAGAAACAGCAGCGTTTAGCCTGTTTCCCATACCGGCTTTTGCGGGTCAGGATTTCCGGACGATCACAGGACTCGCGCCCATATGCTTCAAACTTTGAGTGTTTGCCTCCGGCGGGAGTATTTCGGGAACATTGAGAGCCCTGGCGGCACCCGACGTTTTGATCCGGTCAGCTTCCGTATTTTTCAAACTGGGCAGCCTGTTTGGCGGTCCATGTTACGGTGATTTCATAGCCCTGATCCCAGAGTTCTTCCTTGTCGATGACATTCTGTTCGAAAAGCCATGCACGGCGGGCACCTTCGGAGAAGGCCAGCCTCAGGGTTTGTGTGGTTTTCGGATCGTCGAGCGCTTTGGCGACACTGTCAAGCAGGGTGTCGATGCCGTGCCCTGTGACCGCCGAGAGGATTTCAATGTTGTCAGTACGCTCCGCTGTGTTGCGGGCGGTCTCATAGGCTTCGGGTGGCAGAAGGTCTACCTTGTTCCAGACCTCTATCATCGTATCACTGGCGGTTTGGCTGATCCCGAGATCCGCTAGAATATCCCTAACGTCCTCGGCCTGCGCTTCGGTTTCGGGATGGGCAATATCACGGACGTGCAGGATCAGGTCCGCATCCAGCACTTCTTCCAGCGTGGCGCGGAAGGCGGCGACCAGTTGGGTTGGAAGTTCCGAAATGAACCCCACCGTATCCGACAGAATGATCTTGCGCCCCTCGGGCAGTTCAAGTTCCCGCATGGTCGGGTCAAGCGTGGCGAAGAGCATGTCTTTGGCCATCACATCCGCGCCAGTCAGCTTGTTGAAAAGCGTGGACTTGCCCGCATTTGTATATCCCACAAGCGCCACGATCGGATAAGGTACTTTGGCGCGGGCCGCACGGTGCAGTTCGCGGGTTTTCACCACTTTGGACAATTGTTTTTTCAGGCGCACGATCGCATCGTCAATCGCACGGCGGTCCGCTTCGATCTGGGTCTCGCCGGCACCGCCTACAAACCCCAATCCGCCGCGCTGGCGTTCAAGGTGGGTCCATGCGCGCACCAGCCGTGTTTTGGAATAGCTGAGAGCAGCCAGTTCCACCTGCAGCACACCTTCACGGGTCGCGGCGCGGTCCGAGAAGATTTCAAGGATCAGACCGGTGCGGTCCAGTACCTTTACCTTCCAGTGTCGTTCGAGGTTGCGTTGCTGGATCGGCGTCACCGGACCGTCGATGATGACAAGTGTCACCTCTTCGGCCTTGATACGTGCCTCAAGCTCTTCCAGTTTGCCTTTGCCGAACAACAAACCGGCCTGCGGTTTCCGCAGGTTTACAACTTCGCCGTAAGCCACATCCAGTCGCAAGGCATGGGCCAGAGACATGGCCTCCGCCAGAGCATGCTCTGGCGCGCGGCGTGTTTCCTGATTGGCAATATCGGGGTGAAGGACGCAGGCGCGTTCCAAGGATCAGCTTTCCTCGCCGTCGTACAACTGCACGGCCTGTGCCGGCATGATGGTCGAAATGGCGTGTTTGTAGACAAGCTGGCTCTGGCCGTCGCGACGCAACAAAACACAGAAATTGTCAAACCAGGTGATCATGCCCTGAAGTTTAACTCCGTTAATCAGAAAGATCGTCACCGAGACCTTCTGTTTGCGAACATTATTGAGGAATGCGTCCTGCAGATTCTGTTTGTCGCCAGCCATTTTTGTCAGCTTTCAGTTTTATGCCCCGCATTGATTGGCGCGGGATATTGTTTTCGTTCCGAGGGAGACTAAGAGACAAGGGCGGTGTTTGACCAGCAGAAAATTTCGCTTTTTGGCCAGTTGTGGTAATTTATCGCCAGTAGTTGGGATTTAGAACCGCAATCACGGCCAAAGCCTCCAAGCGGCCGAGAATCATAGCCACACAGAGGATCAATTTGCCTAAATCCGAGATGTTGGCGTAGCCGGTAAAGCTCTCACCGGCGGCATGTGCCAGCGGTCCGGTGTTGGACATTCCCGCAGTGGCAAAAAGGAGGCTGTCAGCAAAGCTGATTCCCGTAGCCGAAAGCGCCAGTGCCACCAACCCGAGCGAAATGACAAACAGCATCAGGAAGATCCATGCGATCTGTGCCCCTTCCCGACGGATCAACCGGACCCGGCGGGACGAACCGGCGATTGAATTCGGGTGGTTAAGCCGCTGGATTTCACGCTGGCTGTGTTTGTAGAGCGCATAAACCCGCAGCAGTTTCACCCCGCCTGCTGTGGTGGCGATTCCTCCGCCCATGACAGAGAGGCTCATCAGGATCAGGCCGGTTGTACCCAGCCCCGACCAGTTGCGCGCCCCTTCCCAAGCCGCGCTTTCAAAGCCGGTGGTTGTCAGGAAGGACATCACCATGAACATCGCCCCCCAGATCGCAGCAAGAACGCTTGGCACCTCTGCGCCGGCCGAAACCTCGTAGGCTGCGGTCCAGTGGCGTAAAAACAGCAGGAACGGAATAATGATCAAACAGGCCAGCGTCAGGTTGATTTCCTTGTCGAGCTTGATGTTTTGAAGGAACTCCCGGTCGCTTGCGAAAAAGAAAGTGTGGCGGGACACGGCGAAAAACAGGAACAGGAACATCAGGACTTCGCCGACATAACCGCTGGTGCTGCCTTTCAGCCCGCCAACCGGAGAAATCCCGCTGGTCGAGACAATCGACATCGCATGGGATACGGCCACAAGGGTGCGATCGCCCGCGATCAGCAAGGCCAGTGTCAAAACCGCCGTGATCGCAAGATAGATCGGAAAAATCTGTTCTCCGTAGCGGGTCAAACGCTGTTTCGCATCGGCACTTGCAATCTGGTTGCTTGATTTTTGCAAGCCCTTACCTGCTGCAAAAATCTCAAAGCCGCCGATGTTCAGCGGGGCAAAAATGGCCATGGCGACCACAAGGATGAAGAAGCCTCCGATCCAGCCTGCAATCGCCCGCATCAGATGCAACGGCGCCGGTACGATGGACGGATCGTCAAAAAGTGTCGCACCCGTCGTGGTAAGACTGCTTAGCATCTCGAAATAGGCCTGAAAATAGGTGATCGAGTTGACAAGATAGTTGAACGGCAGAGCCAGCAGCGCGGGTATCACCAGAAACGACGCGAAAACCGTAACAAGATAGTTGCGCGCGGTGTTCGGCGGCGAATACCCTGACACCGCAATCCCCACAAGCGACAGCAGGACGAGCAGGAACGTGGTGTAATAGAAAAACGTCCGCGCGACGTCCCAGTCTTCCAGCCGGATCGCAAAGATCATTGGAAGATACATCATCGCAACCGCAAAGCCCAAGAGCTGAACGAACAGGGGAAGGGAGCGCAGCCAGGTCATGGGGCTAGAAAAAGTCTATCTGGACTTGCAGCAGCCGTTCTACGTCTTCGATGTAGCGGGCCAGAGAGAAGATCACCACCACATCACCATCTTCAATACGGGTGTTCCCGTCCGGCCGGATGACCTTATCCCCTTTTTTCACCGCAGCGATAATGGCCCCTTCGGGGATGTTGATATCGCGGATCGCACTGCCTGAAATCGGCGAAGTGGACATGACCTGGGCTTCGATCACCTCGGCCTCGGCGTCACCAATGGAGTAAACCTGCCGCACGCGGCCGTGCCGGATGTGACGCAGGATGGAGGAAACAGTTGTTGCGCGGGGATGAATAAACGCATCGATATTCAACGGACGCATCAGTGGCGCCAAACCGTTGTCGTTTACAAGGGCAACCACTTGTGGACAACCTTCGGCCTTGGCGCGGGTGGCGGTCAGGAGGTTTGTTTTATCATCATCCGTTACCGCCAGAAGCGCATCCGCCTTATCAAGGTTCGCCTCCATCAGCATATCCATATCCAGCCCGTCACCGTGCAGCACAATGGTGCGTTCCAACGCCTCGGCGGCCCGTTCCGCTACGGGGCGGGATTTCTCGATCACTTTGGCACGTACCCGATCCGAACGTTTTTCCAGCTCGCTCGCCACGGCAAGGCCGACGTTGCCGCCGCCGATAATGATGACCCGTTCCCGTTTCTTCGTGGCCTTGCCAAAGATTTCAAGCGCACGGCCCACGTCGTCCTTATGGGTAAAAAGATAGACCTGATCGCCGACAAACAGCTGGTCTTCCGAAGTGGCCGTAAACAGCCGGTTGTCGCGGCGCACCCCGCAGACCAGTGCCCGCAGGGTCGAAAACAGTTCTGACAACTGGCGCAGCGGTGTGTTCACAACCGCGCAATCCTCGGCCAGCGTAATGCCAAGCATCTCGACCTCCCCCATCAGGAAAGGCTCGTTGTCAAAAGTCGAAGGCGCAGCAAGCTGTCGCAACGCCGCGGCGGCCACTTCCTTTTCGGGCGAGATCACCACATCAATGGGCAAATGGTCCCGCTGGTACAGGTCGGTATAGATCACATCGAGGTAGGACTGCGCCCGCAGGCGGGCAATCTTGCGGGGGATCGAAAAAACCGAATGGGCCACCTGACATGTGACCATATTTACCTCATCCGAATGGGTCGCAGCGATGATCATATCCGCATCCCGCGCCCCTGCGCGACGCAACACATCCGGATAGCTGGCAAATCCGGCGATACCGGAAACATCAAGGGAATCCGTGGCCTGATTCACAAGGCCCGGATTGTTGTCCACGATGGTAACTTCATTATTTTCCGCAGCGAGATGGCGGGCAATCTGCCAGCCCACCTGTCCTGCGCCACATACGATAACCTTCATGTCAGGCTCCTGTCGCTATGGGCTTGTGCTACCAGTTTGGACGGCTGCGTCAATCGCCAAGGGACTCCGCTGCCGCTTCTTCGATTTCGGCAATGCGGGTTCCGGCCTTGTTGGTGGTCACTACGTTGAGCGTTTTCAGCTTGCGATGCAGGGCGCTCCGCTCCATCCCGACGAAATTGGCAGTGCGCGAAATATTCCCGCCGAAACGGTTAATTTGCGCCATCAGATATTCCCGTTCGAACATCTCGCGGGCCTCACGCAGGGGCAACATGGCATAGGTGTTGGACAGCCCGGCCCCGTCCCCGTTGCCACCGCTATCGTTTCCGGGGATTTCCGAGGGTTCGATTTCCCCCTTGTCCGGCCCGAGGATCAGCACCCGTTCGATTACGTTGCGCAACTGGCGCACGTTTCCGGGCCATGTCATCGTCTGCAACAGGGCTTCGGTTTCTTCGCCCAGCGGCCGGACCGGCAGGCCCTGTGCGGCGTTGAGTTCTTCCATGAAATGCTGGGCCAGCAAGGCGATATCCTCGCGGCGTGCTTCCAGCGACGGAACATTGATCGGCACAACATTCAGACGGTGGTACAGTTCCTCGCGGAACCGGCCGGCGGCGATTTCCTGCATCAGATCGCGGTTGGTGGCCGAAAGCACGCGAATATCCACGCGAACCTTGTCCGAACCGCCGACACGGGTGAAGGATTGTTCAACCAGAACCCGCAGGATTTTCGATTGCGTACCAAGGGGCATATCCGCAACTTCATCAAAGAAAACAATGCCCCCGTGGGCCTGTTCCAGAAGCCCCGGTTCAAAGCCCCGTTCCCCCCCTTCACGGCCGAACAGCACTTCTTCCATCCGGTCCGGCTCGATACTGGCAGAGTTGACAGAAACGAAGGGCGCTTTGGAACGGTCGGATTTTGAATGAATATAGCGGGCCGCTACTTCCTTACCACAACCCGAAGGGCCGGTCAGCATCACCCGCCCGTTGGTTTTCGTCACCTTATCAAGCTGGCTTTGCAGGTTACGGAACGCCGTTGACTGGCCGACCATAACCGAAGATGTCACGTCCTTGACCTTCAGTTGCGCATTTTCACGCCGCAAGCGCGACGTTTCCATTGCGCGGGCAATCACCACCATCAACTGGTCGATGTTAAAGGGTTTTTCGATAAAATCGTAGGCGCCCTGTTTCACAGCCGCCACCGCGATTTCGATATTGCCGTGACCCGAAATGATCACCACCGGAATATCCGGATTATCCCGCCGTACGGTTTTCAGAATATCGATCCCGTCCAGACGACTGTCTTTCAGCCAGATGTCCAGAATAATCAGATCCGGCGCATCCTTGTTGATCTCGGCAAAGGTTTCATCGGAATTTGCCGCCTTACGGGTTGTATACCCTTCGTCCACCAGAATATCGGAAACAAGTTCACGAATATCTTTTTCATCATCAACGACCAGAATATCGCCCATTTTACCACTCCTGACGGTCACCTTTGATCAGGCCACCTTTATATTTTCGGTTACGTTACTCAATTCATTTCCAAATGGCAAAACGATACGTGCCATTGCGCCAACCCGACCTGTTTCGTCGAAAGCAGGCGCATCCAGCAGTTCCAAAGTGCCACCATGTTCTTCAATAATTTTCTTCACGATCGGCAGCCCGAGCCCCGTCCCGCTATCGCGGTGTGTTACATAGGGTTCAAACAGGCGCGAGCGGTTCTCCGCAGGGAGGCCCATACCATTGTCCTGAATTTCAATTTGTGTCGCCCCGTTTTCGCAGCGTACGATCACACGGATTTCCGGCTCAAATACGTCCGGCTTTTCCTCCATACTATCAATAGCTTCTCCCGCATTCTTAATCAGGTTTGTCATCGCCTGATTGAACATGGTGGCATCAATCACCGCGTGGATGCTTTCCGCTTCGATATCAAGGCTGACCTTCGTCGGGCTGAGCGCGGATTGCTGAAGCACCACCACATCGCGGATCAGTTTTGCCAGATCGTGATCACGTCTTTCGGGTTCCGGCATTCGGGCGAATTTTGAAAATTCATCAACAATGCGCCGCAAGTCATTGGTCTGGCGAATAATTACGTCAGCATACTGCCCCAGATCATCCGCTTCCTCACCCAGTTTGGGACCGAATTTCCGTTTCATGCGTTCAGCAGAAAGCTGGATCGGAGTCAGCGGGTTTTTGATCTCGTGGGCGATCCGGCGGGCAACATCCCCCCAAGCCGCCATGCGCTGGGCTGAAACAAGCGAGGTCACATCGTCAAAGGTTACAACATAGCCTTCGAGTTCTCCGTCCTCAGCCGCCCGCTTTGCAACCCGAACCAGAAGAATTTCCGGACTTCCGGTGCGGGTAAGCCGGATTTCTTCCTGTGCAACGCCGCTGGCCTTTTCTTCGAGTTTGGCAAACAACCCTGAAAATTCCGGCACCGCAGAGATCAGGTTAACATTCACGTCCCGCTCTTCATCAAGGTTGAGAAGCCGCGCAGCAGCGGTGTTCATCATGGCAATCTGGCCGTGCTCGTTCAGGCCGATCACACCGGCTGTCACCCCCGACAGAACACTATCAAACAGGCGACGGCGGCGTTCGGTGCGTTCATTCGCTTCAATCAAGTCGTCATGCTGACGTTTAACCTGCTGGGTCATCCGGTTGAATATCCGGCCAAGCATGGCGATTTCATCGTCGCCGTCTTCTTCGCGGACCTGCACACCCAAATCCCCTGCCCCCACACGTTCCACGGCCCCCGCAAGACGGGCGACGGGGCGCGACAGCCGCTCGGCAAACCACAAGCCAAGCCAGATGGCAGCCAGAATCACGATAAGGGCAAAAGCCATGTAGATCAGCGCCAGATCAAACAGAAGCTGATCACGCTCCTGCTCTCCCTGATTATACAGCGCGACGGTTTCTTTGGTTTCATCCAGCAGGTTCAGGATTTCCCCGTCCACGCGGCGGGACACATAGATATACCGGTCCGGATAGGTGGTCAGCCGCACAAGGGCGCGGAATTCGTTGTTGTGCCAGTCCTGAATGACCACTGTTTTGCCGGCCTCGGCCTCTCGCAGGCTGTTCTCGGACGGTGTTTCGAAGTCAAAGAGATAGCTGCGCTCACCGCGGGCTTTCAGGTTAGCTGCCCCGTCGATCACATAGGCTTCTTTCAGCCCGCGCTGAATACGTTGCTGCCCGAGTGTCAGGGAAGAACGCAGTTCCTGTTCGGCATTGATCCCGAGAATCCGGCGCTGCTGGTTCAGGAATTGCGCAAGCAGCCGCGCATCCGCCACAAGATCGTTGCGCTGCTCGTTCTCATAGGCTTGGGCCGCTGCAAGGGAATTTCCCACAACGTTCTGAACACGGGTGGAAAACCAGTTCTCGAACCCGAAGTTCAGCAGGATGGTGGAAATCACTGCAACCATAACCGTCGGTACCAGCGCCACAAAGGCAAACACGCCGGACAGCCGCATGTGCAAACGGGAACCGGCGGTCTTTTTGTTGCGGGCGGTGACAATTCGCAGGATTCGCTGGCTGACCAATGCCGCCACCACCAGCACGTAAACAAAATCGCACAGCAAGACAAAACGGATCAGGTCATTCGAGACGGATCCGTTGGTGGCACGCAGGACAAAATAGGTGGTAAAAACCAGTATCGGCGCCAGTAAAGCCAGTGAAATCGCGAACACTGTCTGCACCCGCCGCTTCTTGCGCCAGGCGTTTACACGCCGCCAAAGAATACCAAGATGCATATTATACTGCTCTACCGTTTCAGAAGTGCATCACTTACTGTTGCGGTTTTACGTCAATTTCTTGGTCCTTGTCACCTGAATATCGAGCTCGCGGATTTTTTTGCGCAAGGTATTCCGGTTAATCCCCAGCAATTCAGCTGTACGGATCTGGTTCCCCCGTGTCGCGCTCAACGACAGGGCGAGCAATGGCAGCTCCACCTCGCGCAGGATGCGGTTGTACAATCCCGGCGGCGGCAGCGCATCGCCGTGCAGATCGAAATAGCGTTTGATATGCGCTTCAACAGAGGCAGACAGCCGGTCTGCCACAACAGGTGTGCCACTTTGTTCCTGCTCCGCCATTTCCTTGAGAGCCTTGCTCACAAAATCGCTGGAGATTTCGTCTTCCGGACACAAAATAACAAGACGCTGGATGAAATTCTCCAATCCGCGCACGTTGCCCGGCCACTTGGCCAGCCTCATCTGGTCCATGGCGGATTTTGTCAAAGTCTTGCGCGGCATCCCCTTGGAAGCACACACCTGTAGGAAATGCTGGCTGAGTTCGGGAATGTCCTCTATCCGGTCGCGCAGCGGTGGCAACACGATCGGCATTACATTCAGACGGTAGAACAGATCCTCGCGGAACAGCCCGTCGTTGATCAACGGCAGCATCGGCCGGTTGGTGGAGGATACAAAGCGCAACCCCTGTCCCTGCACAGCATCCGATTGGGTCAGTCCCAGCAGGTGCAACTGGCTTTCCGGTGAAAGCTCGCTCACCTCGTCCAGATAGACAGTGCCACCCTGCCCCGCATCCCCGAGCACCGCGCGGTCCAATTGTTCCGGCGTGGCAGTGCCGCAGTTGATGCGCACAAAACCGGCCTGCGCACGGTTGCCCAGATTGTGTAACGCACGGGCCAGAAGATCCTTGCCCGTTCCGCTTTCGCCCTGAACCAGCACGTTAAGGTCCGTATTCACGACCCGCGCGACAATCCGGTAAACCTCTTGCATTGCGGGGCTGCCCCCGACCAAGGGCAAGGCCGGATCCGCCGCCACAGGTGTATCCTGTTTTATCGGCTCCGGCTGGTTGGCATGGCCCGGGCGGCTGAGCGCTTTGGAGACTTTGGACAGCAGATCCCGCAGGTCAAAGGGCTTTGGTACATAATCGAAAGCCCCCGCTTCCGAGGCGCGGATCGCTGTGACCACCGTATTCTGCGCCGAGATCACGATCACCGGCAGATTGGGGCGGCGTTTCATGATGGCGGGCAGCAGGTCCAGCCCGTTTCCATCCGGCATCATTACATCGGATACAACCGCATCCCCTTCGCCTTCTTCCACCCATCGCCACAGGGTGGCCGTGTTGCTGGTGGCGCGCACCTTGCATCCGGCCCGCGTTAGTGCCTGAGTGAGAACAGTACGTATGGTGCGGTCGTCATCGGCAACGAGAACAGTTCCATCCATCAGTGAATTCCTTTTTTGGAGCGCCAGACAGGCAGGCGCAGGGTAAACGTCGTGCGGCCCGGTATGCTGTCACAATCGATCAGCCCGCCGTGCCCCATGACGATCTTGGAAACCAACGGCAGCCCCAGACCACTGCCGTTGGATTTGCTGGTAACAAAAGGATCGAAAATTTCGGAAATCAGAGTATCCGGAATCCCGTGCCCGTTGTCGGTAATGTCGATCTGAAGCGGCAGGGTTTCGGTACGCCTGCCTGCTACGGCGAATTTCACGCCGGAATTATAAGAAGTGCGCAATTTGATTTTGCCATGCGTCTGATCAACTGCTTCGGCGGCATTTTTGATAAGGTTCTGAAACACCTGAAGCAATTGGTCTGCATCACCGGCTGCATCCGGTAAAGACGGGTCGTAATCCACAGAGAACGCGACATGTTTTGCAAATCCCGCCTGCGCTGCGCGCACAGCGCGATCCAGTACATCGTGGATATTTACTGCAGAACGTTGTGTAGGTCTGTCATCCCCGAAATGTTCGACCTTATCAATCAGTTTCCCGATTCTCTTGGTTTCCTGCTCGATCAAATCGGTTAGCTCGCGGTCCTCGTCCGAACCGTTCATCGCCAGCAATTGTGCCGCTCCGGAGATACCCGCAAGCGGATTGCGCAGTTCGTGAGCAAGCATGGCGGACATGGCCACCACCGAGCGCGCCGCTGCCATGTGCGTCAAAGAGCGGCTCATCTTCTGCGCGACGCCCGTTGGCTGGATAATCAGCAGCAAATCGCCTGAATCACTGCCAGCCGGTCCCACATGCACATTGCAGCGCACGGGATGCAGGCCGCTCAGGGCGACGTCCACGTTATACTGCATGAGTGAACCGGACTTGATCCGCGCTTGCGCAACTGTCTCCGCAATGACCGAAGTTTCTCCGAACAGGCTTTCAACGCTGCGATTTCGCAGGATCTTGGCAGAGATCTTCACCATTTGCTCTCCTGCGCTGTTGCTCAGGCGGAGGCAGTTTTCAGGGTCAACCACAAAGGCGGGAAAGGGCAGATTGGCCCAGATCTGTTCGAAATTGTCAGGCGCGAGCCCGTGGGGTATTGTTTCAGCGCGGTTCATGCGGCCTCGTCCTGACGGAACCCCATTGGCAACTGTTGAAGCAGTTGCATAACGCGGGCGTTGTCGGTTTCAGTGTAAATCTGCTTGCGCAGGTCGGCAGGCGTGGGCAGCACATCCATATACCACCCCAGATGCTTGCGGGCGACGCGGTTGCCCAGATCCGCCCCGTAGAAGGTAAGCATCGCTTCGTAATGCTCTGAAATCATGTCAAGAAAATCCTGACCTTGCGGTATTTCCGGCGCATCGGCCCCAAACATTTCAGCAGCGATCAATGCCGGAATCCAAGGGCGCCCCTGCGCCCCGCGCCCCACCATCACGCCATCCGCACCGGACAGTTCCATCGCGCGGCGTGCGGTTGCCACATCCACAATATCACCATTGGCCACAACCGGCACCGAAACGGCCTGCTTTACCCGCGAAATTGCCGCCCAATCGGCGCTGCCCTTGTAGAACTGGCAGCGGGTGCGGCCGTGGATGGTAATCATCTGCACGCCCGCCTGCTCCGCGCGCGCCGCCAGTTCCGGCGCGTTCAGCAGATCGTCATCCCATCCGAGCCGCGTCTTTAGCGTAACAGGCACATCCACGGCAGCAATCACGGCTTCAATCAGGGAAACCGCGTGATCCAGATCCTTCATCAGCGCCGAACCGGAATAGCCGTTTGTAACCTTCTTCGCCGGACAGCCCATATTGATGTCGATAATCTGCGCCCCGTTGCCCGCACACAGCTTTGCACATTCGGACATCCAGTAAGCGTCCTTGCCAGCAACCTGAACAGAGGTGTTGGCCGCATGGAAGCCGAGTTCGGCCCGCGCCTGTGCCGAGGGGCGTTTTTCAATCATTTCCTGACTGGCCACCATTTCGGACACAACTAGCCCCGCACCAAAACGGCTTACGAGATTGCGGAACGGCAAATCCGTAATTCCGGCAAGCGGTGCGAGAAGGACAGGTGGCGTTATTGCCTTATTTCCGATCAGAATTTGGGTCATGCCTCTTTCTTGTGCATCTGGACGGAGAATGCAAGTGCAACCGCAGGAAATCTCACCATTGTGACCAATGGCCCCTTTGGGTATTGGAGTGCAGTGAGGCGCCGGAGGCGCAGGTCAACAGGCAGGCACAGCGGTTTTGTCAGATATAACAGCAGAATTCCTAATCGTCGCAGCAGGCCGTGGAACCCGGGCCGGCAGTGGTATTCCCAAGCAATACCGGCCTCTGCGGGGCAAGCCGGTGCTCTATCATACTATTTCGGCCTGTTTGGCAAGTAAGGCGATCACGGGACTACGCGTGGTGATTCATCCGGACGACCTGGACCTGTATAACGACACGATCGCCTCTATGACCGATCCCCGACTGGAACCACCCGTCCTCGGCGGGTCAAGCCGGAGCGAGAGCGTGCGGCGCGGGCTTGCTGCTTGTAACGGTAGCCACGTATTGATTCACGATGGCGCCCGCCCCCTGCTTGAACGCAAAAATATTGACGCGCTGTTAGAGAAACTCCGCCATGAACGGGCAGCTTTTCTTGCTGTGCCTGTTGTGGATGCGCTTTGGAAGGCGGAAAACGGCACAGCGCAATCGCCTGTATCAAGGGACGGGTTGTGGCGCGCCCAGACTCCGCAGGCCTTCCGGCTGGATGACATCCGCGCCGCCCATGCGGCCACCAGCGACGATCTGCCCGATGACGTAGAAACCGCAAAGGCCTACGGGCTGGAGGTGAGCATTGTTGAAGGCAGCCAGAACAACATCAAAATAACGCAAGCCGGCGACTTTGCGCTGGCAGAACAACTTATGGGGGCAGAAATGGACATTCGGACAGGTAACGGTTTTGACGTTCACAAATTCGGTGCGGGCGATCATGTAACGCTGAACGGAATCACGATTCCCCATGATCGGGGGCTGGTCGGGCATTCTGACGCGGATGTGGCGATGCACACCCTGACAGATGCGATCTTCGGGGCACTGGCGGAAGGCGATATCGGACAGTGGTTCCCCCCGAGCGAAGCCGAATGGAAGGGCGCTGCCAGCGATATTTTCCTGCGCAAGGCGGTGGAACGCGCAGCAGAGCGCGGTTTCACCATCACCCATATGGATTGCACGATCATCTGCGAGGAACCCAAGATCGGCCCGCACACCACCGCCATGCGACAAAAACTGGCACAGATTACCGGCGTCGATGTTGATAGGATCAGTGTGAAGGCAACCACGACCGAACAGCTCGGCTTTGCAGGGCGTAAGGAAGGGATTGCTGCACAAGCAACAGCAACATTGGTGAAACTATGACAAGACTTCTGGCGACTTGGTTCTATACGGGGCTTTTGCCCGCTGTTCCGGGCACTTGGGGGTCCGCTGCGGCCCTGCCCTTTGCCGTGGTCCTGCACGCGCTGGGCAGCTTTCCTTTGCTGCTGATTGTGACGATCGCGGTGTTTTTCATCGGCTGGTGGGCCACGACTGTTGAAACCCGCGGTAAGGAAAACCATGATCCCGGAGAGATCGTTATTGACGAGGTCGCGGGCCAGTGGCTGACGCTGATGCCCCTGTCATATGTGCTTTGGTCCCACGGCAGTGCTGTGACCATCCTGCCCTGGCCGGGACTTGTGGGCGGTTTCATCCTGTTTCGCCTGTTTGACATCCTCAAACCCTGGCCGGTCAGTTGGGCAGACCGCAAATCCACCCCGTTCGGCGTGATGTTCGACGATATTCTTGCCGGAATTTACGCCGCTCTGGTTCTGAGCATTGGCGGCTATCTTGCTCATGGCGGCTTTTCGTGATGCTTCCGGTTGACCTCGCCCGCGACACGCTGGCGGCTTGTCGTGCTCGTGGCCAGATGGTGGCAACAGCGGAAAGCTGCACGGGCGGGCTGGTCTCGGCCAGTCTCACGGCGGTGGCGGGGTCGTCGGATGTGGTGGATCGCGGCTTTGTCACCTACACCAATGATGCGAAAATGCAGATGCTGGGCGTGACTAAGGCTTCACTTGACGGGTTTGGCGCAGTTTCAGAACAGGTTGCGGCTGAAATGGCACAAGGGGCGCTTGCACATTCCAAAGCAGCACTTGCTGTCAGCATCACCGGAATCGCCGGCCCGGGCGGGTCAGAACATAAACCCGAAGGCCGCGTCTGTTTCGGGCTGGCCACCCCGTCAGGGTGTGTGACCACTACAAGGGAATTTGGCGCGTCGGGGCGCAGCGAAGTCCGCCTAGCCGCCACCGAATTTGCCTTGAAAGCCTTGCGGGACCAGTCTTTCTGATCAGCCGTAAAGCTCTTTCGCGCGGGACTCGAACGCGCCAACAATACGACGCATGGCCTCGTTGAAAACAACCCCGATCACGGCTTGCAGCATCGCCGATTTGAATTCGAAATCCACGAAAAAATCCACCTCGCAGCCGCCGTTGTCCAGCGGTGTGAAAGACCAGTGGTTGTTCAGGTACCGGAACGGCCCGTCGATATATTCCACGTCTATTTTCAGATCGTCGGGATGGAGGGTGACACGGCTGCCGAACTGCTCGCGGAACACTTTGAAGGAAATCACCAGATCCGCGTCGATGACTTCGGTGTCTCCAACCTGTTTGCGGTCGCGTATCCGCGCACCGGCGCACCAGGGCAGAAATTTCGGGTAAGCCCCGATATCGGCAATCAGATCATACATCTGTTGCGCGCTATAGGGCATCTGGCGGGTTTCACTGTGCTTGGGCATAGGCGGACTTCTACGATGGTGCGACGACAGGGTCACTAAGATTGTTTGTCGCGGGTACTGACATTTTGTGCGCGACAAGTAAATTGGCGTCCTAAGCAGATCAAACGGGGAATCGCCTGATGGACCACAACAATTACGTCATCGACCAACTGATTTCGGCCAAATCCATTGCCGCACGGGTCGAGGCGCTGGCCGCTACCATTTCCGAGCATTTCAAGGACACGGACAAGCTGGTGGTTGTTGGTTTGCTGCGGGGCAGTTTCGTATTCATCGCAGATCTGGTGCGCGAGCTTGACCTGCCCTGCGAAGTGGATTTTCTGGAAACGTCCTCTTACGGAAATGAAATGCAGTCCTCCAGAGAAGTCCGTATTCTCAAAGACTTGCGCGGCGAAATTGAAGGCCGCGATATTCTGGTAGTGGAAGATATTGTGGACACCGGCCACACGCTGAAACACGTGATCGGCCTGTTGAAATCCCGCAATCCCGCCCGTCTGGAAGTCTGTGCCCTGCTGGACAAACCCTCCCGCCGCGAGGTGGACGTAAAGGCCACATGGACCGGATTTGAAATTCCGGACGAATTTGTGGTCGGCTACGGTATTGATTACGCACAGAGAAACCGGAATCTCGGCTATATCGGGTCGGTGCGGTTCATTCAGGACTGACCCGCAAGCAAGGCACCCTGACCTGCGATACGTTCCTCCAGATACGCCCGACAGGCAACGATGCGGGGTACGGCATCCAGATCTTTGTGATTGGCGATCCAGATTCCTGTGTCCATCCGCTCGAAATACCCTGAAAGCCGCTTCAGTTCCGGCACCTGCTGCGCCAGAAAGCACGGCAGCAGCGCCAGCCCCAGCCCTGCGGCACATAGTCCCCGCAGGGTGATAAAACTGTCCGCCGCCCCGACGACAAGGCTATCGTCGATGTTGGATCGCTGCCATTCGCCCGCCTTGGCACGCAGCAACGGCCCCGACATCGCCAGCCACGGCGGGCAATCCGCATCAAATTGCAAATCCTTATGGACATAGACCCCGAAGCCGAGCCGCGCCACCTCGACTCCAACCAGCCCGTCCGGAAGCCTGTCTGTCGGGCGAACAGTCACTTCCGCGTCCAGTTGTTCGAAGTTCAGCGGTTGATTGGAGGCCAGAAGATCAAGCTTCAGTTCCGGATGCATACGCTGCAAACCGGCAATCATGTCGGGCAGAATGGTCGTGCACAGTGAATCTGTGGAAGTGATGCGCACAGTACCGCGCACACCTGCGCCCTGCCCCGAAACCGCGCGATCTGCAGCGTCCATTGCACCGCGCAAATCTTTCAGCGCCTCGATCAGGCCGCTTTGATCCGCACGCAGCCGGTATCCCTTGCGGGCACGATCGAAAATTTGGATGTCGTGACGCTCCTGAAAGCCGCTGACGCGCCGCAAAACAGTGGCGTGGTTCACTCCGAGCGCCCGCGCTGCGGCATTCAAGGAGCCGTGTTCTGCCACGGCAAGAATAAAACGGTAATCGTCCCAGTTTTCGTGATCCATCCGAACAGTCTAGTGCATTTTTGCACATCGAGCCGTCAATTATTTGTGAGTATCTTTTGAAATTGCACAAGCTAGACTGTCATAGAAATCAACCTAAGGGAGCCAGACATGAAAACCATCCTCGCCACCACCGCTACCGCGCTTGTCCTTTCTGCAGGGGTTTTCAGCCCTGCCGTGGCCAATGAAGCCGCCATCAAGGCGCGTCAGTCCCTGATGCAGCTTTATGCGTTCAATCTGGGACAACTCGGCGCTATGGCCAAGGGTACAATGGAATACGATTCCGGCGCTGCGCAGGCCGCAGCAGACAACCTGTTGGCTGCTGCGAGCATGAACCAGATGGCGATGTGGCCGGAAGGATCTGACAATGTTGCTATGGCTGGCAAGACAGCTGCACTTCCGGAAATCTGGACCACTTTCCCGAAAATCACCGAAAGCAGCCAGGCGCTTGTTGCTGCTGCCGAATCCATGGCGTCCGTTGCTGGAAACGATCTCGATTCCCTGCGTGGTGCGATGGGTGAAATCGGTAAATCATGTGGTGGCTGTCACAAGAGCTTCCGCGCTTCCAACGATTGATCCGCAGTAAAACGAACGGGATCAAATAATCAGCACGGGCTCAGGCAACAGCAGCTTTTGTTGCCTCGGCCAGTCTTCCGGCGAACCAGTCCTGATAGGTCCGGATCAGGACGTAGGGAATTAGCAGGCTCCCCGCGCCAAGAGAGATCACGGCCAGCACTTGTGCAAAACTGCCATGCCCCGATTCTATTGCCAGCATTTGCACTGCGCTGAATGCGGCAAGCGGGAAGCAGAAATTTCCCCAATCCGCCGACCATCCCCCCCGCGCCATCCACGGGATCAGCGGCAGGAGCACAAGGCCTGTCAGATTGCTGACAATCCAGAACGTAGAGAACCACGGCGCACCGTCCAGTTCCTGCACCCCGAGCGCAACAAGCGCGGGTGGCACCAGAAAAACAGCGTAACTGCTGCGATGGTGTTGCGGCACAGAGGCCCGCGAACCGTTCCAGACGCTTACGACAAGGATGATCGCCCAGAGTGGCACTGACAACACCAGAACCGCGCGGCTGAAACCGATGTGGCCCAATTCCGGTCCAGCCAGTGTCGCGACCAAAACCCCTACAGCAGGCAACAGGAACACCGGTGTCACCTGTGACAGAGTGCTGTGGTGGCGCAGCAGGATCAACACCACAGAGATGAAATAGATCAGATGCAATCCAAGCGCCATCCACCACACCAGAAATGCCCCGAGGCTGGTGTAAGGAAGCAAAAACGCCGCCATTGCCATAGCACACATTGACCCTGCCGAAACCGAACCGCGCGCCGGATCAATCATCAGGTCATCCCAAAGTACGCTTGGCCTGATGCAGAGCTTGGCGACATAGCTGCTGAGTGTCACAAGCAGGATCAGCGTCGCCCCGAGCCCGAGCCATTCCCCGACCTGCACCGGCACGTCCCAGACCCGCGCCGCCCCGCGCCACGCCAGCGACAGACCGAACAGCCCCAGAAGGCTCGGAAACAAGGCAGGCGGTGTGCGGCGCCAGAAGTGATTGAACATGGCCATAATGTTTTTATTGCAGTGAATGCACGCATAGGCCAACCATGATTTCAGAATTCGCGACGATAAGGAGCATGGGGATGGCAGAACACGGATATAACAGCGGGCGGTTGAACCTGCCGTTTGTCGGCATTGCGACCTTTAACAAGAAGGACTATCTCGCCGATTGGGACGCTCTGGATGCCGATGTCGCCATTATCGGCGCCCCTTTTGATTTCGGCGCACAATTCCGCGCCGGTGCCCGTTTCGGCCCCCGTGCGGTACGCGAAGCCTCTACCCTGTTTTCATTCGGCCATGCAGGTGCCTACGATCACGAGGACGATGTGACATATCTCGGGCCGGATGTGCATATTGTGGACATGGGGGATGCGGATATCATCCATACCGACACGATCCAGAGCCACGCAAACATCGAATATGCCGTGCGCAAGGCGCTGGCGGCCAATGCCCTTCCGGTTACAATCGGGGGGGATCATTCGATCAACATTCCCTGTATCAACGCCTTTGACGGGGAAGATGACATTCACATCCTGCAAATCGACGCCCATCTCGATTTTGTGGACGAACGGCACGGGGTGCGCTTTGGCCATGGCAATCCCATGCGACGCGCAGCAGAAAAGCCTTATGTCAGCGGATTGTCGCAATTCGGCATCCGAAATGTCAGTTCCACCGCCAAGGAAGGCTACGATGCGGCGCGGGGGATGGGATCGGATATCCTTTCGGTCCGGCAAATCCGCAAGATGGGTGTAGAGGCCGCAGCGGCGCGAATCCCAGCGGGTGCGCGGGTCTATGTGACCATCGACATTGACGGGTTTGATCCCTCCATCGCGCCTGGCACCGGCACGCCATACTGGCGGCACAGCCATTCTGGCTACGTGGGCAACTTTGGTGAATTTCTGCTTCAGGATCTGTTGGAGTTCACCTTCGGCCCCGCCGGCGAGCACTGCACATCAAAAGCGAAATAGGCCGCGGCTTCACAAAGTGCCATGATCCGCAGGTGATCGGTCTGTTTATGGCCGGAGCTGGCCGCCGCCATATCGGACATGACCACATCGGCCCGACCGCCGAGCCAGTGCTTCACCTTGTCATCCGCACCGTCTTCGAGGAAATCGAGTACGTGAATTTCACAGCCCGGCACTTTTTTTTTTTCTGTTTTTTGCCGCGTCGTTCCCCGTGGGCATTGGTGCGTTCTGCAGCCACCTGACACCAGCCACCGGGGGCACAGCCGAGATCGACCACACGGGCCCCCGGCACGAGAAAGCGGAACTTGTCGTCCAGTTCGAGGATTTTATAGGCTGCGCGGCCCCGATAGCCGTCCTTTTGCGCTTTTTGCACATAAGGATCGTTCAACTGCCGCTCCAGCCAGAGCTTGGAGGACAGACGCCGCCCCTTGGCCGTTTTGACACGCACGCGAAGGTCGCGTTGACCGCGACCGGATGATTTCTTTTCGTTCGACATAATTAATGTGGCCTGTTGCCGAGCACGCCTGCGGCGCTCATTTGACTGTAAAGCAATCCCTCGCGCAGACCGCGGTCCGCCACGGTGAGCCGGCTTGACGGCCAGACCCGCAGGATTGCCTGAAGGATGGCGGCACCGGACATGATCAGTTCATGCCGGTCGGTGCCGATACACGGGGCCTTACGGCGCCCTTCGGGACCGATGTTCAGATATTTCTGAACCACCTGGTCGATTTCCTGACGGCACATAGACACGCCATCTACCTTGCAGCGTTCATAGCGCGACAACCCCAGATGGGAGGCCGCCACGGTTGTGACAGTGCCCGAAGTACCGATGATCTGGCAGTTCGCGCCATCCCCGATTTCGGGCGGCACGAATTCGTCAATCTGTTCTTCAAAGCAGCAGGACATCAGCGCGAATTTGGCGCAATCGTCATCCACATCATGGAACATATCCTTGAGCGTGGCCACGCCCAGCGGCACCGATTTCCAGTCCATCACACGTGCCGTGCGGGTGCAGGTGCCCCCGCCCCGTTTGGTCAGGTCCAGTTCCACCAGCGCCTTTGCGCGGTTGCGCGCGGACACGCCGCTCAGATCCAGCCAGACCAGTTCGGTAGAGCCGCCGCCAATGTCCACGATCAGCAGTTGTTCGGCATCCTCCCCGAGATGGGGTGCGCAGCTTACAACAGCCAGCCGTGCCTCTTCGGCGGGGTCGATGATTTCAAGGTCGAGACCCGTTTCGCGGCGCACAAGGTTCACAAAGCTGGTGCCGTTGCTGGCGCGACGGCAGGCTTCGGTTGCGACAAGACGGGAATGTTTCACCCCGTGCTGGCGCAGTTTCTTGCTGCAAATCCGAAGCGCCCCTAATGTGCGTTTGATTGCGGCCGGTGCCAGCGTGCCGTATTCCGCAAGCCCCGCGCCCAGATGCACCGGCTTGGAAAAGGCATCAACCACCTCGAATTCCGTGCCCTGCGGGCGTGCGATCAGCATCCGGCAGCTGTTTGTCCCAAGGTCCAGCGCAGCAAAAAGACCCCCGTCGGCTGACGGAGTTCGCTTGCTTTTCTGTCCTGTTCGACCGCTCTGGCGGAGCGGTTGCATATTGTTGGCTCGCATGAGCTTGCACCAAATTCTGTTAGTTTCAACCTATGGCGCTCCGGCGGTATTTACAAGTTTGTTATTTTTCTTTGCCGATACCGCACGGGTGTCGCTAAATTAACGGTCGCGGTCGAAAATAGCCGACTTATAATGGTGCTAACACAATAGAGCTTTCAACTAGCATGAGAATGAGGATTCCAGGAAATGCCTGACGTCACAATTGTTTACTGGCGCGATATTCCAGCACAGGTCATCGTCGGCAAGGGCCGTCGCGGGGCCAAGGTCCAACTGCCGGAGCGGTTTGAACAGGCCATCGACCGCTGTGCCATGAAGATTGATGCCAAGGACACCGACAGCTATCTGGCGGAGTGGCGCAAGGCAGATCCTTATTCAATGGACGGAGAGCAAGGCAAGATTGCAGCCGCCGAAGCCGCCCGTCTGGATGCGGAATACGACAAGGAACGCCTGAAAACCCTTATTAACAACGACGGCTGGGATTGACCCTGCCCCTTTTGAAAGCACTGCGCATGGCACTTTTGAAGTTCAGTTCGAAAACCGATATCCGGAATGAAGTAAATCCCGATGTGGAAGCCTTCCTGAAAGGCTATTCTATCGAGGTTATGCCCAGAACCGCCGAGAAGGTTGAGGATTTCCGCGCTTTGCTGCCAAAGGGCACGCGGGTTTACATCGCCCATATCGAAGGCACCCCTATCGAGGACATGGCTGCTACGGCAAAACGTCTGCGGGCAGAAGGTTATGACCCGATGCCACATTTCCCTGCCCGTATCATCAAGGACGAGGCAACGCTTGCGGACTGGATTGCGCGCTATCAGGGGGAAGCCGGTGTCGATCAGGCACTGGTTCTTGCCGGTGGTCTGGCCAAACCTTATGGAGATTTCCACTGCTCCATGCAGCTTCTTGAGACAGGGCTGTTCGACAAGGCAGGGTTCAAGCGGCTCCACACTGCAGGCCACCCCGAGCCGAACACCGATATTGATCCGGATGGCGGACGCAAGAACGTGAACGAGGCGTTGAGCTGGAAACAGGCGTTTTCAGAGCGCACCGATGCGCAGATGGCGCTGGCGACGCAATTCTGTTTTGACAGCAGGCCGGTGATCGAATGGGCAAATGATCTCAAAGCGCAAGGTATTGATATTCCGGTCCATATCGGAATCGCAGGACCGGCCAAACTGCAAACCATGATCAAATTTGCTATTGCCTGCGGTGTGGGTCCGTCGTTGAAAGTCTTGCAAAAGCGGGCTAAGGACGTCACCAAGCTGCTGATGCCGTTCGAACCGACTGGCATTATCTCCGAACTGGCGGCCCATAAGGCTGCCAATCCCGAGTTCAACATCGAGCAGGTGCATTTCTTCCCGCTCGGAGGGATCAAAACCAACGCAACTTGGGCAATGGACCATGGCGGCACCTCCGCCCTGCCCGCTGCGCAACAAAACTAAGGCCGAATTGAATGACCCGTACTGTCGTCGAATCCAAAACAAAAACCGCCATTATCGGCTTTGACCAACCCTTCTGCGTTATCGGAGAGCGGATTAACCCCACGGGGCGCAAGAAACTTGCTGCCGAACTGGAAGCAGGCGATTTCTCAACCGTTGAAAAAGACGCGATCGCCCAGGTTGCGGCGGGGGCAAACATCCTCGATATCAATGCGGGCGTTGTCTACAACTCCAACCCCAACCCGAACGAGACCGAGCCACCGCTGATGCGTTCCATTGTAGATATGGTTCAGGGGCTGGTGGATGTGCCCCTGTGTATCGACAGTTCCGTTCCCGGTGCGCTTCAGGCGGGTCTGGAGGCCGCCGAAGGCCGTCCGCTGCTGAACTCTGTCACCGGTGAGGAAGACCGGCTTGAGATGGTCCTGCCGCTGGTGAAGAAATACAACGTGCCGGTCGTGGCGATTTCCAATGACGACACGGGGATTTCCGAAGATCCCGATGTGCGGTTCGACGTGGCCAAGAAGATCGTGGAACGGGCCGCTGATTTCGGCATTCCGGCCCATGACATCGTGGTTGATCCGCTGGTGATGCCGATTGGCGCGATGGCAACAGCCGGTTTGCAGGTTTTTGCACTGGTGCGCCGTCTGCGCGAGGAACTGGGCGTGAACACCACCTGTGGTGCGTCGAACGTTTCTTTCGGCCTGCCAAACCGCCACGGCGTGAACAACGCTTTCCTGCCCATGGCGATTGCAGCGGGGATGACCTCTGCGATCATGAATCCGGTGGCGGCACCGGTCAACCAGACCAAACTGGACGCAAAGAAAGCAGAGCTGGCCGAGGCGGGAATCATCGTGCCGGACGATATGGATATGGAACTGTTCGCGCAGCTCACCGGCCTCGGATCGACCAAATTCGGTCCGGGCAGCGAGATGACAGCGATCCGTGCGGCAAACCTGTTGATGAACAACGATGCCCACGGCGGTGAGTGGATCAACTACAACAAAGCCCCTGTAAAAGCGGGCGAACAGGAAGCCGGCGCACGGGGCCGGCGCGGTGGCGGGCGCCGCCGCCGCGGGTAAAATTTGTTCCGGCCAGCCAACATGCGTTGCGCTGGCCGGAACAGTCTCTTCTTGCTTCGCCTGTTCCCTATGCCGCGCAGTGGAACTAGGTTTCTTGCGAAAGTGAGACGATAATGACCAATTCCTATACAGCACCAGCCGGCACCTCTGTGGGCCACATCCATTTGAAAGTTTCTGATCTCGACCGCGCATTAGGTTTCTATTGTGGAGTTTTGGGATTCGAACTGACACAGCGGTACGGCACAGAGGCCGCATTTGTTGCAGCCGGTGGCTACCACCACCACATCGGGCTGAACACATGGCATTCCAAGGGCCAGCCCCCCGCGCCGCAAAACACAGCCGGATTGTACCATCTTGCCCTGCTTTATCCGACACGTGCCGATCTGGGCAGGGTGCTCTTGCAACTGGACCGGCACGGCATTGCCCTTGACGGAGCCGCCGACCACGGGGTCAGTCAGGCGATTTACCTGCGTGATCCCGATAACAACGGGATAGAGCTGTACTGGGATCGCCCGCAGCCGGAATGGCCACGCAACAGCGACGGTGAACTGGCGATGGATAACAGCCGACTTGATATTGATGCCTTGCGTCAAGCAGGCTTGGCCGCACCCACCTGATCGGGCGCAGGCTTGGCAGCACCACGACAAGCCTGTAGACGGGGACGGGAAGTGGACCCCCTTTGACCGATCCGACACAACGATCCCGTTCCATGCGCCTGACCAGACTGCTGGTCCGGCTTGGCGTGATCATCGTTGCTGCCCTTGCCCTGCACTTTGCGGTGAACTGGCTGGGTGAAGAAGTGAAGCATGTGGACAGCGGTGGTAAAAAGGTCATGTTTACGGGGATGCTTTTGCTGATCCTTCTGTCATATGCCTTTGTAATTGCGATACCTTTTGTGCCCGGTGTGGAAATCGGTTTAACGCTGATGGCCATGCAGGGGGCCAAGATCGCACCACTGGTCTTTCTGTTTACGCTGATCGGCCTTTCGCTTGCGTTTCTGGCCGGGCATCTGCTGCCCTACCCTCTTCTGTCACGCTTTCTTGAGACTTGGGGTCTGCGGCGCACTGCGCAAATGGTACAAGACATCGCGCCACTTGATCTGGAACAGCGCACCAGCCTGATGAAATCCCGCCTGCCAATGGTTCTCGGGCCGCTGTTCGTCAACTGGCGTTACGTGTTTCTGGCGATTCTGATCAACATTCCCGGCAATATGGTGCTTGGCGGTGGTGGCGGCATCTGCTTTTCCGCAGGGCTTAGCCGTCTGTTCCGCCCTGTTTGGGCGCTGCTGACGCTTGCCCTTGCGGTCGCGCCGGTGCCAGCTGCTTTTTACTTCTTGGGCATAACACTGTTCTGACCGGAAATTTCCGGAATTAATGCCGCAAATGGCCCAAAACTGACGCGGGCTGGCTTCCCATTTCCTGCCACCTGCCTATTGTCGCCCTGTTGGTTCCTCCCAAGTAGAACAGGCCGATTGACATGAACACTTCGAACGATCCACTGGTAATTTTCACTCCTTCCGGCAAAAGGGGGCGGTTTGCCGTTGGCACACCGATTTTGACCGCCGCACGCCAGCTTGGGGTGGATCTGGACAGTGTCTGCGGGGGCCGCGGCATCTGTTCGAAATGCCAGATACAACCGTCCTACGGCGAGTTCTCCAAACATGGTGTATCCGTCGCGGATGATGCCCTGTCCGAATGGAATTCGGTTGAAGAACGCTACAAGTCCAAACGGGGCATGATCGACGGGCGCAGGCTCGGCTGTCAGGCACAAGTTCAGCGCGATGTCGTGATTGACGTGCCCCCCGAAAGTCAGGTCCACAAACAGGTGGTGCGCAAGCGGGCCGAGGCGCGGGACATTGTGATGGACCCCTCCACAAAACTTTTCTTTGTCGAGGTACAGCAACCTGACATGCACGACCCCACCGGCGATCTGGAGAGGCTGGTCAAAGCACTGCGCGACCAATGGGACCTGCCCCATCTGGAAGCCGATCTCGGCGTGCTGGCAACCATGCAACCGATCCTGCGCAAGGGCGAATGGAAAGTCACCTGCGCCGTACATCTGGGAGATGATATGTTCAGCCCGCGGATCATGCACATCTGGCCCGGCTTTTACGAAGGCTCCATCTACGGGCTGGCGGTTGATCTTGGTTCTACCACTATCGCGGGGCATCTGTGTGATCTGCAAACCGGCGAAGTGGTGGCCTCCAGCGGGTTGATGAACCCGCAGATCCGGTTTGGCGAGGATCTGATGAGCCGTGTCAGCTATTCCATGATGAACGAGAGCGGCGCGCAGGAAATGACCCGCGCGGTGCGCGACGGTATGAATACCCTGTTCAGCAATATCGCGGTCGAAGCGGGAATCGACCAGTCGTTGATCGTGGACGCAGTGTTTGTGTGTAATCCCGTGATGCATCACCTGTTCCTTGGTATTGATCCGTTTGAACTGGGTCAGGCGCCATTTGCGTTGGCCAGTTCGGACAGTATCTCCCTGCGGGCACTGGAACTCGGCCTTAACCTGCATCCGGCGGCGCGGGTCTATCTGCTGCCCTGTATCGCGGGCCATGTGGGGGCGGATGCAGCGGCGGTGGCCCTGTCCGAAGCACCGGATAAATCCGAGGACCTTGTTCTGGTGGTGGATGTGGGCACCAATGCGGAAATTCTGCTGGGCAACAAGGAAAAGGTGCTTGCCTGTTCGTCGCCCACCGGCCCCGCCTTTGAAGGGGCGCAGATTTCATCCGGCCAGCGCGCCGCCCCCGGTGCAATTGAACGGGTAGAGATTGACCCTGTCACCAAAGAACCCCGCTTCCGCGTAATCGGTTCGGACCTGTGGTCCGACGAAGAGGGATTTGCCGAAAGCATCCTGTCCAGCGGGATTACCGGCATCTGCGGCTCCGGTATCATCGAAATGGTCGCGGAAATGCGGCTGGCGGGGATCGTCGATGGTCCGGGGCTGATCGGCTCTCCTGCACAGGTGGGCACCGACCGCTGTTTCCTTGACGGGCGCACCCATTCCTATCTGGTCTGGGACGGCACCGCCGAGGGCGGACCACGCATCACCGTCACCAACCGTGACATCCGCGAAATCCAGATGGCAAAGGCCGCACTTTATTCAGGGGCGCGGTTGCTGATGGATAAATTCGGTGTGGATACAGTGGACCGGATCGTGCTGGCAGGTGCATTCGGGGCGCATATTTCGCCCAAACACGCGATGGTTCTGGGCATGATCCCCGATTGCACCCTTGAAAAGGTAACCAGTGCGGGGAATGCGGCAGGAACAGGGGCGCGGATTGCGCTGCTGAATGTCGGCTCCCGCCGCGAAATAGAGCAGACCGTCAAGGCGATCCACAAGATCGAAACCGCGATTGAGCCCCGCTTTCAAGAGCATTTCGTCAACGCCAGCGCCATCCCGAATAGTGTTGAACCCTTCCCGATCCTTGAAACACACATCACCCTGCCGGATGTGAACTTCAACACCGGCGGCGAAGGTGACAGCGCATCGGGCGGTGGTGGTGGCAGACGCCGCCGCAGACGCGGCTAGGATCACATATTCCAACCCTGCAGCCTGATAAAACAGGCTGCAGGGTTTCCCGCACCAAGCCCCCGATCCCCGATTGACGGCAATCTGCAAAGCCGCTACATCACCCCGACAGAGCGGGTATGGTGAAAAGGTATCACGGCAGCTTCCCAAGCTTTAGTTACGAGTTCGATTCTCGTTACCCGCTCCAGTACCCTCCGATTTGATCCGTGTTAAACCGCTGGATTTACGCCCGTTTCCTGTGATTACACTGCGGTTGTGCTACGTCATCACGCAACCACACAAACATGTTACCGGCAAAAACGATCCGCATATCGCCGGCCTCCGTATCCCTTGCACAACACGCCAATAGATGGCGTTTCAATCTAGGGAGAAAACTCGTGAAAAATATTCTGGTTGGTGCAGTGATCGCAGGTCTTATGGCAGGGGGCGCCGCGTTTGCGGAAAGCCATGGCATGAAAAACCCGATGGTGGGCGGTGCTGAAATGTTTGCGGATAAGAACATCGTCGAAAACGCGGTGAATTCAGCAGATCACACAACGCTGGTTGCCGCTGTGAAAGCCGCCGGTCTGGTGGACACGCTGGCAAGCGAAGGGCCGTTTACTGTATTCGCCCCCACCAATGACGCTTTCGCCGCCCTGCCCGATGGCACCGTCGATATGCTGCTGAAACCGGAAAACAAGGAGATGCTGACCAAAGTTCTGACGGCACATGTTGTTTCCGGCAAATGGACAGCTTCGGATATTGTCGCAGCCACCAAGAAAAGCAAAGACGGGTTCTACCACTTCAATGCGGTCTCCGGCGATGCGCTGTCGGCCAAGCTGACACCGGGTGGTCAGGTGTTCATTTATGATGAAAGCGGCAATGCCTATAAGGTCACAACAGCCGATGTGATGCAGTCGAACGGCGTCATCCATGTGGTGAACGGAGTGCTTGTGCCGAAATAACCCGAGACGACAAACAGGCAGGCACGGCGGGCAGTATAGCGGAGGCTCCGGTTGGTAACAGCCGGAGCCTTTGACGGTTTAAAGGGTTGCCAGCAACCCGCGGGTAGAGCCGTCCTTATCCTCGGACGTGGCCTCCCCCTCGATCAGGGGCAGCATCCGCGTGGCAAGCACCTTGCCCAGTTCCACACCCCATTGATCAAAGCTGTTGATGCCCCAGATCACCCCCTCCACAAACACACGGTGTTCATAAAGCGCGATGATCTTGCCGAGCGTTTTCGGGTCAAGGATGTTGTACATCATGGTCACGCTGGGACGGTTGCCCGGAAAAACGCGGTGGGCGGCCTGTTTTTCCAGTTCCGCCCCTTCAACCCCCTGTTCGCGCATCAATTCACGGGCTTCTTCCATGCTGCGCCCGATCATCAGCGCCTCGGATTGGGCCAGACAGTTGGCCAGCAGCAATCGGTGCTGGTGGGCCAGTTCGCTTTCATGGCCACGGCGTGCCACCAGAAACTCGCAAGGGACAACACGGGTGCCCTGATGGATCAACTGGTAAAACGCGTGTTGCCCGTTGGTGCCGGGTTCGCCCCAGACAATCGGGCCGGAATGGCGGGGCAGCGGATTGCCCTCCATATCAACGCCCTTGCCGTTGCTTTCCATATCAAGTTGCTGAAGGTAGGCCGGAAGCCGTAATAGCCGTTGGTCATAGGGCAGCACCGCGCGGGTGGCGTAGCCGCAGATATTGCTGTGCCAGATCCCCACAAGCGCGAGCAGGACCGGAAGGTTGTCTTCCAACGGCGTTTCGCGAAAATGGGTATCCATTTCCTCTGCGCCCAGAAGGAAGTCTGTGAAGTTCTCGGGACCAATGGCCAGCATGACCGAAAGACCGATCGGCCCCCATACCGAATAGCGCCCGCCAACCCAATCGGCAAAGCCGAACACATGGTTTTCGGGGATGCCGAATTCCGCAGTTTTATCCCGCGCTGTAGACAGAGCCGCCAGATGGTCGCCGATCCGTTCTTCCGATACCGCTTGCAACAGCCACGTCTTACCGGTTTCGGCGTTTGTCATCGTCTCTATGGTGGTAAAGGTTTTGGAGGCGATGATCAGCAGGGTTGTGGCCGGATCAAGCCCCTTCAGCGTGTCGTGGATGTCTGCCCCGTCCACATTGGAAACAAAATGTACACGCGGGCCGTCGTGATACGGCGACAAGGCTATATTTGCCATAACCGGCCCGAGATCAGACCCGCCGATCCCGATATTTACCACATCCGTAAAGGGCGCACCGCTGGCAGAGCACAGCGCCCCCGACCGGACACGGGCCGAGAAGCTTTTCATCGCTTCCAGCGTTTGCAGGACGTCCGGCATCACATCAACCCCGTCCACCAGCACAGACCGCCCCGACAGGTTGCGCAGGGCTGTATGCAACACGGCCCGATTTTCGGTCTGGTTTATGGCTTCGCCTGCAAACATCGCGTCCCGCTTGGTTTCAACACCACGGGACCGCGCAAGCTCCAGAAGCAGGCTTTTGGCCTCGGCATCCAGATTGGTCTTGGAATAATCCAGCAAAAAATCCCCGCATCTGGCAGAGAATGATGCGAAACGTTCGGGATCGTCAAACAGTCCTAAAATGGAACGCGACGCATTGGTTTTTTGGTTTTCAGACAGGGATTGCCAAATGTTCATTTAAAAATTCCTTAATCCGCGTAATGGGTTATGGCCTGTTCCTGAACGATCCGGACCGGCGCATCAAGGGGGGATCGGGCCTGCTGGGCCTGCGCAAAGGCGGCTTTCTTATCAGATCCGGCGATCAGGATATGAACCGATTTGGCCGCTTTCAACACAGGCGCTGTCAGCGTCAGGCGGGGTTCGGGCGCGTTTGGCGCACGCATCGGCAATAGAACCGGCGCTTGCGGGTCCAGCGCCTCTGCCAGCAGGTCCGCTTCGGGAAAGATGCTTGCGGTGTGCATATCCGCACCCATTCCAAGCACGCAAACATCCAGCGGCAGGGCTGTTTCAATTCCCGCGCGCAGGCTGTCGAGCACATCTTCCGGTGCCTCTGCAGCCTGATAGAACGGCACCAGCGTTGCAGCGGCAGCATTATCCTGCAACAGATTCTCACGCAGCAGCCGCGTGTTGGACCGCTCGGACGCTTCCGGCACGAACCGTTCGTCCGTCAGCATCACCCTGACCTTCGCCCAGTCCAGATCCACAGTGCGCAGCCGATGGAAAAACGGCGCCGGTGTGGTCCCCCCCGGCACGGCGAGCGTTGCGCTGCCCTTCGCCTGAAGCGCGGCACGCAACTGTTTTTCAACCATGTCGGCCAGGCCCTGAAACAGCGCCACGCGGCTGTCGTATTCTATAAACTCGCTCATGGTTTGATCTCCCGCCAGCGGCGCCCGTCTTTATGCAGCAGCATCAGGCTGTCATCCGGCCCCGAACCGCCCGGATCGTAAGGTACTGGGCGGCTGCCCGCCTCCTGCCATGCTTCGATGATGGGATCGACCCAAGCCCATGCGGCCTCTACCTCGTCGCCACGCATGAACAGGGTCTGATCCCCGCGGATCACATCCATGATCAACCGCTCGTAAGCGTCCGGCATGACAGAGACCTGATCGCCAAGCGCATCTGCAAAGGACATATCAAGGGGTACTTCTGTCAGGCGCATACCACCTGGTCCAGGTTCCTTGATGGTTACACGCATGGTGATTCCCTCATCCGGTTGCAGCCGGATCACCAGAACATTGCCCTTCCGGTTGAAATCCCCTTCAAAGATAGAATGGGGCGGATCCTTGAACACGATTGCGATCTCGGACATGCGGCCCCGCAGTCGTTTGCCGGTGCGCAGGTAGAACGGAGTACTGGCCCACCGCCAGTTCGCCACTTTCACCTTCATCGCAATGAAGCTTTCGGTTTTGGAGTCCGGATCTTCTGCATGTTCGACATAGCCGGCCATATCACGACCGGCAGAATACTGGCCGCGCACCACATCGGACGGGGCCACAGGTTCCAGCGCGCGGATCACTTTCAGCTTTTCATCCCGCACCGCATCGGCCCCGTATTTGCTGGGGGGTTCCATCGCAGAGAGACACAACAACTGCATCAGATGGTTCTGAACCATATCGCGCATGGCGCCGGATTTGTCGTAGTAACCGCCCCGCCCTTCCACGCTGACGGTTTCAGCAACGGTGATCTGCACATGATCCACATGTTGAGCGTTCCACAAAGGTTCGAACAACGCATTGCCAAAACGAACCGCCATCAGGTTCTGCACGGTTTCCTTACCAAGGTAATGGTCGATCCGGTAAATCTGATGTTCATCAAAACAGGCCCGCAGTTCCGCATTTAACGCCTTGGCGGTTTCCAGATCATGGCCAAACGGTTTTTCCACGACGATCCGGCTGTGCTCATCCGTGATACCGTGCCCTGATAGCTTGCGGGCGATTTCGCCAAACAGGCTCGGCCCGACCGAAAAATAGACCGCGTGGATCGTGTCGGGGCGCAGTTTGGATTTCAGTTCCTTCCAGCCGGTATCCCCGAACACATCCAGAGACACATATTCCAGCATTTCCAGAAAACGGGCCACCGAATTGCTGTCTTTGGCTGTGTCGCCGGCAAATTCCTTCAGCGCATCTTTTACAAAGTCGCGAAACCCTGCGTCGTCAAGCTCCCCCCGCGAGGCACCAATGACTTTGGCCGTTTCGGGCATCTGCCCTGCGCACATCCGACGGAACAGGCCGGGCAGGATCTTGCGCCGGGCCAGATCTCCTGTTGCGCCTATGATGATCAAGTCGAATGGATCAACCGGTATAGTTTTCGCGACCATCTGGGCACCTCTGAACTCTTAATGTTAGCGATAACGTAGTTGCCTCGCATACAGTCACAACTACGTGGGTTTTGCAAGCTTTCCTTTGAAAACTAACATACAATCGGATAGCGATCAGGCAAGCAATGACAGGCAGACCGTATGAACCACCAGAAATTCGACCTTCCCGACCCGCAATCTTTGGGGAAATTCGAGCATCCTGACATCACCGCCAAAGGAGAACAGCGTGCGTCTGTTGCGCTGAACGGGGCAACCACCCTGTGGTTCAACACCGGAACCTTGTGCAACATCGAATGCGAGAACTGCTATATTTTCAGTTCCCCTACCAACGACCGGCTGGTTTACATCACCCGTGCCGAAGTCGAAGATTATCTTGACCAGATAGACGCCCGTGGCTGGCCCACTAAAGAAATCGCTTTTACCGGTGGCGAGCCTTTCATGAATCCTGAAATGGTTGAAATTACGGCCGCTTGTCTGGAACGGGGCTATGACGTCCTGATCCTGACAAACGCCATGCGTCCGATGATGCGCAAGCGGGTACAGGCCGGGATTCTGGACCTCCACAAGGCCTATCCGGGCAAGCTGACCATGCGGATCTCGGTGGACCATTACGATCCGGAAAACCACGACAAGGAACGGGGCAAAGGCAGTTTCGCCCTAACCCTGCAAGGTATGGCGTGGCTGCGGGATGCAGGCATTCCGATGCATGTGGCGGGACGCACGATCTGGGGCGATACCGACGCTGAAAGCCGCGCGGGATACGCTGCGCTCTATGAACAATACGGGTTTGATATTGATCCGGCCCATCCGGCCCAAACCATGTTGTTTCCGGAAATGGATGAAATGGCCGAGGTTCCCGAGATCACCACAGCCTGTTGGGGTATTCTGAACAAATCCCCAAATGACGTGATGTGCGCATCATCCCGCATGGTGGTGAAATACAAAGGCGACGGCCATCTTTCTGTTCTGGCCTGCACACTTCTGCCTTACGATCCGGAATTCAATCTGGGGCGAACCCTTGAAGAAGCAGAAAAACCCGTGAAGCTGAACCATCCCCACTGCTCTAAATTCTGCGTCCTTGGCGGCGCGTCCTGTTCTGTCTGATGCGCCGTTTTATACTGTCCTGGGGCGCTCTCGCAGTGACGGTCTTCGTTTGGGGCAGTTATCTGGTGTCCACAAGGGCGGCCATGACGCAGCAGCTTTCCCCGATCGACATGGGCGTTCTGCGCTCGGTTCCGGCAGCAATCGCAGTTCTTCCCTTTATCCTGAAGCGTGGCATCAAGCCGAAGTCGGCAAACTGGCTTGATATTCTGGTTATCGGCGGCGGTGGAGGCACCCTGTTCACCCTGCTGCTGGCATCGGGCTATCAATATGCGCCTACGGTTGACGGCGGTTTGTTTACCCCGTCCATGCTGCCGGTCTTTGTCGCAGCTCTGAGCCTGATTTTTCTGGGACGGGCCTATGCAGGCATCCAGTACGCCGGAATTGCATTGATCCTGATCGGGGCTTTGGCCGTGGGCGGATTTGAGGCGATCCTCAACACCGCCTCGGGAAGCTGGCGCGGGCATCTGCTGTTTCTGACCGGATCCTGCTGCTGGGCGGCTTACACCGTGCGTTTCAATGTATCAGCCCTTGATCCGATCGACGGCGCGGTCGTCATTCTGGGCTGGTCATCGCTGGCCTTTCTGACGGCAATCGCGTTTTTTGGAACCGGATTGTTTTCTGTGCCGGCACCGATCCTCGCCATTCAGGTGTTTCAGGGGTTCATGGCCGGATTTGTGGCCAACTTTACCTTTCTTTACGCGATCCGAACCCTTGGGTCCGCCATCCCTGCCGCCGCCGCCGCTTTGGTGCCGGTTATCGCGGCAATCGGGGGATGGGTGTTTCTGGACGAGCCGATTTCAGCCTTCAAATGGCTTGGCATCCTGATCGTCGCCGCCGGTGTTGCGCTGGCCTCCGGCGTGATCGAAACCCGACGCACTCGCAAGGCCGAAGCCTCTTAACGGGCGGCGAGCGCCTCGGCCAAAACGGATTTCACAACGGACAGGTCCACATCACGGGTGACAAACGCCTCCCCCAGACCACGGGCCATGATAAAGCCGATCACACCGTCGCTGACCTTTTTATCCTGTCCCATCAGTTCGATCAAACCATCGGCATCGGGCAGCGGTCCATCGATTTCCGACAGGTCGCATTTCATGCCCATCGCTTTGAAATGGGCCCGCACACGGCTTGGTGCTTCCTGCGCACAAAAGCCGAGCTTCTGGGACACTTCAAATGCCAGCGCACAGCCGATAGACACGCCTTCCCCGTGAAGCAGCCGGTCTGAATAGCCCGTGGCGGCCTCTAACGCATGTCCGAAGGTATGGCCAAGGTTCAGCAAGGCGCGATCCCCCCGTTCCTGTTCGTCTCGCGCCACGATTTCAGCCTTCATTTCGCAAGAGCGTTTCACCGCATAAATGCGTTTGGCCACATCCCCGGCAGCCGCAGCCGCAGCATTGTCCTCCAGCCAGTCCCAGAAATCCGCATCCCCGAGCAGGCCGTATTTCGCGACTTCTCCGTAGCCTGCCAGATAATCCCGCTTTTCCAGCGTGTCGAGCAGTGACACATCCGCCAGCACCAGTTGGGGTTGATAAAATGCACCCACAAGATTTTTGCCTTGGGGGGAGTTGATCCCCGTCTTGCCGCCCACGGAGCTGTCTACCTGAGCCAGCAATGTCGTAGGCATCTGCACGAAACGGATACCACGGCGCACAATGGCTGCTGCAAACCCTGCAAGATCCCCGATCACGCCACCGCCAAAAGCAATCAGGATGTCGTCCCGTTCGATCTTTTCGGACAGCAACCATTCAACCGTGCGCTGCAACTGATCCCAGCTCTTGGTGGTTTCACCCGCCGGAAGCTGAAGCGTCACGGCCTCTATACCTGCAGTCTCCAGCCCAGATAGCAACGCAGGTAAATGCTTTGAAGCGACAGTTTCATCCGTGATGACTGCTACTTTGTTCCGGCGCAGGAACGGCGCAACATACGCGCCGGATTCGGCCAGCAGGCCAGTGCCGATTTCAATATCATAGGAGCGATGCCCCAGATCCACGACTACCTGTTCGCGCATTAGCGTGCTCCTTTTGTGACGCCGCTGTTGGGGTCGGCCAACAGGGTTTGAATGACCCGCTGTGCCATATCTTCAAGGGAGAGCCCGTCTTCGCTGTCCACTACAATCTCGGCGTTCTGGTAAATCGGTGTGCGCGCAGTGTGAAGCCCTGCCAGCGTTTCGCGCGGGTTGTCGGTCTGTAACAATGGGCGCGTGCTTTTGTGCCGGACCCGCGACCATAGCAGCTCCAGATCGGCCCGAAGCCACAAAGCTACCCCGTGTTTTGCAATCAACGCGCGGTTGCCTTCAGCCAGATATGCCCCGCCGCCCGTGGACAGGATGCAGGGTTTCCCAAGCAAGAGCCGTTCCAGCACCTGACTTTCCTTGGCGCGGAAAAACGCTTCTCCGTCACGGGTAAATATCTCGGCCACCGTCATATTGGCAGCCCGTTCGATCTCGTGATCCGAATCAAGAAATGGCACGCCCAGCTTTTGTGCAACCAGCGTACCAACCGCGGTTTTACCAGCCCCCATCAGCCCGACCAGCACAACCGTTTTTTTCAAGTGATAGCCCAATCCAGCCCGTCCCTAAGCCCGGGGTCCGTCAGGAAAATACGCAAGTTCCTGCCGATGCCCCATTATCAAATTCCAATTTGGGTGATAACATTGTCTAAACTTCATACAACCCCCAGAGGCCCGATCCGGGGTCTTTCTTGATGGCAACATCAGGGGTGAAAACAAGAAAAGAAGGCAATAGAGGCAAAATCAATGGGCAGGATCATCCGTTTTCTCATTTTAGTACTGATCCTCGCATTTCTGGCGGTTTTGGGGTATTCTTTCGTGGGCGATCTTTCTGCCCCCAAAACAGAGGTGACAGTCCCTGTTACGCTTGACGACACATAGACTCTGTAGCGTCGTATTCTTAGGCTGTGCGCCGTTTTCTACACAGGCGCAGGGGATCGTCGGGGGCATTACCACCGAAGCAATCCGCACAAGCCAGTTGGATACGGTCCAGACCGACGCTGTGGGTATTCTGAGCCCCTCTCAATCCGGTATTCCACAGGAGTTCTGGGGCAATAGCGATGTGGCTACGCTTGCCCGTCTGGTTGCTCCTTTTCACGAAGGTGCCTTGCCACAGATCAACGCGCTGTGGCAGCGGATTGTACTGAGCGAGGTTGATCCCCCGCAATATATCCCACAGAAGGGTGCCCTGCTGCTGGCACGGGTGGATTATCTCATGAATGCCGGTGCGCTCGAACAGGCAGAGGCCTTGCTGGACCGTGTTGGCGCACAAACCCCCGAGTTGTTTCGCCGGACGTTCGATGTCGGGCTACTGGCAGGTCGGGCCCAATCCGCCTGTAACATGATGCTGCGCAACCCGAGCCTGACGCCGGATTTCAAGGCCCGCGTTTTTTGTCTGGCCCGTGCGAATGATTGGTCCGCCGCAGCCCTGACGCTGACCACGGCCAAAGCGCTCGGCCAGATCAGTGATCCTGACGAACACCTGCTGGCCCGTTTTCTCGACCCCGAATTGTTTGAGGAAATCGCCGCACCGCCGCCGCCATCTCCGCTGACGGCTCTGGATTTTGTCATGCGCGAAGCACTGGCCCTGCCCCGCAGCGGACGCGCCCTGCCGCTGGCCTTTCTGCACGGCGATTTGCAAAGTCAGACCGGATGGCGCAATCAGGTACTGGCGACCGAAAGGCTTGTTCGGTCCGGCGCGATCCCGCCCGATCGGCTGATCTCTTTGTATCAGGACGGAGAGCCGGCCGCCTCCGGTGGAATCTGGGTCCGGATTTCTGCTGTTCAGAACCTGATCGAAGCAATGGACAGAAATGACGCAGAGGCGGCCTCCAAAGCGCTGCCAGATGCCTATCGCACCCTGCGAGCGGTTGGACTGGAGTTTATTCTTGCCGATCTGGCAGCAGATGATCTGCGGGATGTGGAGCTTTCGCCAAAAGCAGCGTCGATCCGATACCGGCTTTGGTTGACCCAGGCCGATTACGCAGACCTGACATTTGAATATACACCACAGAACGACACCGAAGCATTTTTGCAGGCGATCGCTCAGGGGCAGGCATTGCCAAACCCGAAGAACGATATCGAAGCCGCCGTCAAAGCCGCTTTCGACGGCACCACGCTGGATGTTTCAGCGGTTACCGATGCGCGGCAGGGACGGTTCGGCGAGGCGATCCTGCGCTCAACCACGGACCTGATTGCATCACGTTATGCCGATCCGCTTGCGGTAGAGGCCTGTCTTTCAGCATTGTTGCTGGCCGGAATGGAAGATGACGCCCGCTGGATTGCGCTGGCCGTACTGCTGCAAAAAACCGGCCGGATATAATGCAGAACTGGATCGAAACCTTTCTGGAAGCCATGTATGCCGAACATGATGCGTCCGAAAACACGCTGAAAGCCTATGCTGCCGACCTGCGCGAGTTTGGTGAATTTCTGAGCCAAGCCGGAACGGATTTTTCACGGGCAACCCGCGACGATGTAGAAGCTTATCTGATTTCACTGGACGAGAGGGGAATGGCACAGGCAACACGGGCGCGCCGGCTCTCTTCCCTGCGCCAGTTGTTCCGCTTTGCCTTTGAAGAGGGCTGGCGCGAGGATGATCCTGCAACGCAGATCAGAGGCCCCCGCAAGAAACGTCATCTGCCCAAAACCCTGAGCGAGGAAGAAGTTGACCGTCTGCTTGAGGCCGCTCAGACCACGGGGCGAAGCGAAACCGACCGGTTGCGCAACAGCTGCCTGATCCAACTTCTCTATGCAACGGGGATGCGCGTAAGCGAACTGGTTTCACTGCCGGTTGCCGCAGTACGCGGCAATCCCGAAATGCTGCTGGTGCGCGGTAAGGGCGACAAGGAACGGCTTGTACCGCTTTCCCCCCCGGCAAAGATGGCCGTCGCCGCATGGTTGGAACGCCGCGACAGGGATGAAGAAACCGCGCGTCAGAAGGGGAAACAACCCTCGCGGTTCCTGTTTCCTTCCAACGGCAAACTTGGCCATCTGACGCGCATCCGGTTTTATACGCTGGTGAAGGAATTTGCTGTCAACGGCGGCATCAGCCCCGAGTCTGTCACCCCGCACACGCTGCGCCATGCTTTTGCCACCCATCTTCTGGCAGGCGGCGCTGATTTGCGCGTGATCCAGATGCTGCTGGGCCATGCGGATGTGGCGACGACGGAAATCTACACCCATGTGCTGGATGATAACCTCAAGAAGCTGGTGATGGAGCACCATCCGCTCGCGCAGGAATAATCGGGCGCGCTGGCGCAATCCATTTGACGCCAAACTGACGCGGATGATTGATCCCCCGCCTGTTCCGGTTTATTTGCTGTCAGGCTAAGATCACAACACCACAGCCTTTTATAAGGAAAATACCGGATGGATACGGCGCAAACCGCAACCGCGACTATGGACTTTAGTGCCTGGCTGACGATCGGGGGCATTCTCTGCCTGCTGGCGATCTCGGCTTTCTTTTCCGGCAGCGAGACTGCCCTGACGGCGGCTTCACGGGGCAAGCTGCATTCCCTTGCAGATCGCGGCTCTGCGGGGGCCAGCCGTGCGTTGCGCCTGACGGAAAATTCCGAAAGTCTGATCGGAGCGGTCCTGCTGGGCAACAACCTTGTGAATATCCTTGCCGCATCGCTGGCCACCAGCCTGTTCATGCGCCTGTTCGGCGAAAGCGGCGTGGCCCTTGCGACGCTGATCATGACCGTTCTGGTGCTGGTTTTTGCCGAAGTGCTGCCGAAAACCTATGCGATCCTGCAATCGGAAAAGGCAGCGACCCTTGTGTCCCTTCCGATCACGATTGTCGTGGCAGTGCTGGCGCCGGTGGTCAATCTGGTTCAACTGATCGTACGGGGCATCCTGCGGGCGCTGGGCGTCAGTGCAGAAGCGGAAAGCGAAGCATCTGCCGCGCAGGCGGAAATCGCAGGGACCATTTCCCTTGGCCATGTGGAAGGAACCGTAGACCGGGACGACCGTGACAGGCTGCTGGGCGCGCTGGACCTGAAAGACCGCGAGGTTGAAGAAATCATGTTGCACCGTTCCGATATGGAAATGGTGGATGCCTCCAACTCGCCGCAGGATATTATCAACCAGTGTCTGACATCGCCCCACACCCGCCTGCCCGTCTGGCAGGACGATCCCGAGAACATTATCGGTGTGCTTCACGCCAAAGACCTGCTGCGGGCTGTAAACAAGATATTGCGCGGCGAACAGGATGCGGCCAGCGATCTGGACGGGTTTAATGTGCTTGATGTGGCCATGACCCCGTATTTTGTCCCCGAAACCACAACGCTGGACGACCAGTTGCGGGAATTCCTGCGTCGCAAGACCCATTTTGCGCTGGTGGTAGACGAATACGGGGCACTGCAAGGGTTGATCACGCTGGAGGACATCATCGAGGAGATCATCGGCGAGATTTCCGACGAGCATGACGTGGACGACCAGCCGACACCGGAGATCGACACGCTGGGCCACTATCTGATTGACGGTGCCATGACGATCCGCGACCTGAACCGCGCTTTGGACTGGTCACTGCCCGATGACGAGGCCAATACCGTTGCCGGTCTGGTCATTCACGAGGCCCAGATGATCCCCGATGCCGGGCAGGTCTTCGCCTTCCACGGCTTCCGGTTTGAAATCGTCGAACGGGAGCAGAACAAGATCACACAGTTGCGGATCAAACCTCTGTAGCGTGGTTGATCCCCCGTCAGGGCACAGGTTGTGGCGGGGGAAGATTTGGATATTTGACCCAAAAAGAGCTGTTATCGTCCCTTGAACAGGCTGCCCAGAATACCGCGCACCAGAGTCTGGCCGGTTTTCGTGCCAAGTTGGCGGGCAAGCGATTTGGCAAATGTCGTGCCCACGCTGTCACTGCGGGATCTGCGCGTTGAGGTGCTTTTGCTGCGGCTTGATCCACCGTCATACCTGCGGGCGCGCTGGAACTCGCGGGCGCGGTCTTCCTCGGCTTGTTCGGCTTTTTCGGCCTGTTCCTGTTTTTCAGCTTCGGCAGCCGCATCAGCGGCCCGCTGGCGCAGGATTTCAAAGGCGCTTTCCCGATCAACGGCGGCCTCGTAAAGGCCTGCAACGGGGGAACCGGCAATAACGTCCCTGCGCTCCTGCGCAGTGATCGGTCCGAGTTGCGAGGATGGTGGCCGGATCAAAGTGCGCTCCACCACAGACGGCATCCCCTTTTTTTCCAGCGTAGAGACCAAAGCTTCGCCGACGCCGACCTGTGTGATTGCCTCCCGCGTGTCAAAGGCAGGATTGGCGCGGAAGGTTTCGGCAGCGAGCCGCAGGGCTTTCTGGTCTTTCGGAGTAAAGGCCCGCAGCGCGTGCTGTATCCGGTTTCCCAACTGCCCCAAAATATCGTCAGGCACATCCGCCGGATTTTGCGTGACGAAATAGACGCCGACACCTTTGGAACGGATCAGCCGCGCAACCTGTTCTACCTTGTCCAGCAGAGCCTTCGGGGCATCGTCAAACAGCAGATGGGCCTCGTCAAAGAAGAACACCAGTTTGGGTTTGTCCGGATCGCCGACTTCGGGCAGGGTTTCAAACAGTTCCGAAAGCATCCACAACAGGAAGGTCGCGTAAAGCCGCGGGGATTGCATCAGCTTGTCTGCCGCAAGGATGTTGATGCGCCCCTGCCCGCCCTGCGTGGTCGAGATCATATGGTTCAGGTCGAGCGCAGGCTCCCCGAAAAAGGCATCCGCTCCCTGATTTTCCAACACCAGAAGCCGCCGCTGGATCGCACCGATCGAACTACGCGCCACGTTTCCGTATTCCAGCGAGACCGCGTCTTCGTTCTCCCCAAGCCACACGAGCATTGCACGAAGATCTTTCATGTCGAGAAGCGCAAGCCCCTGTTCGTCTGCCACGTGGAAAGCGATGTTGAGAACCCCTTCCTGTGCCTCGGTCAGTTCCATCAGGCGGGAAAGCAACAACGGCCCCATCTCGGATATTGTAGTGCGCACGGGATGGCCCTGCTCGCCGAACAAATCCCAGAAAGTGACCGGAAATGCGTCGTAACCGTAATCGTCAAAACCGATTTTTTCCGCACGGCTGGTGAAGGCCTCATGCAATTTGAAATCCGGCGATCCGGAACGTGCAAGCCCGGAAAGATCTCCTTTTACGTCCGACAGAATGACTGGAACACCTGCCTGAGAGAAACTCTCTGCCAGAATTTGCAGTGTCACGGTTTTGCCCGTACCGGTCGCCCCCGCAATGAGCCCGTGCCGGTTTGCATATTTTAGAATGAGCGATTGGGGATCAGCATAATCGGGGCCGCCGCCGCCGATAAAAAGGGATTTTCCGTCTTGCATAAAGTGAACTCCTGCCTGTTTGTCGGCAGAATAGCCATTTATCCTTTCGGTGCCACTGTTGAATCAGACGCAAATTTTGACCATATGATAAAGAAATCGAAGATTAGTTTATACCTAACAGATTACAAACTTTACAAAGCAAGCCACTGTTGACGCGGGGAAAATTCTGTCTTAGCGTGCCTTTACAAATGATCGGCTAGTCCGACGGGGAGAACTGCAAACGCAGAATTGAAGACGCTTAGGAGAACACTCCAAGCGTCTTCTTCGCACTTGATCCTTTGTCCAATGCACCTGCGAAACAGGAAACGACAGCAGAACCAGACGAAGACACCAGCCCCCGATCCAACAGGTCTTTAATAGGCAAAGCCCCGCGGATCACAAAATTTTTCCTGACATTCCGACTAAATCGTTTTATGTAGCACCAAATGAATTGAAACAGCCAAGAGGCATCCTGATGAAGACTACTCTGATCCCCTTTGCACTCGCTGCGTTGATGGCCGCTCCGCTGGCGCACGCCCAGGAGACAACTGCCGAAACAGATGCGGCGCAGACCCAGACAGAGACGCCTGCCACAGAAGAAAGCACTACTCTGGACAACGAATACAAGGTTGCCGAGGAAAATGCAGCGCCTGAAGAAGGTCAGGGCTACCTGCGTGAAGAACATGGCGAATGGCAGGTGCGTTGTATCAAGGCTGCCGAGGGTGAAGAAGAAGAATGCCGCCTGTTCAACCTGCTGAAGGATGAAGACGGCAACACCATTGCACAACTGGACATGCAGGCGCTGCCCAAGGGTGGCAAGGCCGTGGCCGGTGTGGACCTGGCAACGCCGCTCGGGTCTTTGCTGACCGCGCAGGTGGTTATGAAAGTCGATTCCGCCAAGGCAAAGCGTTATCCTTACACATGGTGTGACAACCTTGGCTGTTATGCCCGTTTCGGCATGACTGCTGGCGAAATCAACGCGATGAAGGCAGGCAACAATGCGGTTGTGACCATTGCCTCTGTTACCGCGCCGGACGAGCCTCTCGGGCTGGATCTGTCGCTGAGCGGATTTACCGCCGCATGGAACGCCATCGCGCCGAAGTAAGAAAAACCTGCTCTTGTAAAGTTTCGTAAAAACCCGCTCCGGCGGGTTTTTTCATGGGGTTGTCAGGCGAAGCGTTTTAGCGCCAGAACCGCATTCAATCCCCCGAAAGCGAAGGCGTTACTGATCGCCACATCCACAGTTGCTTCACGGGCATCGTTTGCGACGATATCAAGATCACATTCCGGATCGGGCGTGTTGTAGTTTACTGTAGGCGCAAGAAGGCCGTCCTTGACGGCCGCTATGCAGGACAGAAGCTCCACCGCTCCGGTGCCCCCCATAATGTGGCCGTGCATGGATTTTGTGGAAGACACGGCAACCGCGTCTGCTGCCGGCCCGAGGGCTGTACGCAGGGCGGCAATTTCGGTACGGTCATTCACGGCGGTCGCCGTACCATGGGCGTTGACATATCCGACCTGCGCAGGCGACAGCCCGCCATCTGCCAGCGCCCCGCTGATCGCCCGTGCAGCGCCGTCCTGATTTGGAACGACAATGTCACCGGCGTCTGCGGTCATGGAAAAACCGGCGACTTCTGCCAGAATCTCTGCACCGCGGGCGCGGGCGTGTTCCAGTTCCTCGAACACAAAAACCGCCGCACCTTCGCCCTGAACCATGCCGTTGCGGGTGGCGCAGAATGGCCGGCAGCCGTCAGAAGACATAACCCGCAAGCCTTCCCAGGCTTTTAACCCGCCAAAGCACAACATGGAATCGCTCCCGCCGGTCAGAATCACATCTGCAGAACCGCTGCGAATGGCATGAAACGCCTGCCCCATTGCGTGATTGGACGACGCGCAGGCCGTGGCGATGGTATAACACGCCCCACGCAGCCCGAAGATCATCGACAGCTGGCTCGACCCTGCATTCATCATCAGGCGCGGCACAACAAACGGATGGACGCGGTTCTTGCCTTCCTCGTAAACCAGACGATAATTTTCATCCTGCGTCTGGAGCCCGCCACCGGCAGAGCCGAGCACAACACCGCTGCGCAGGGAAAGCGCATCATCGAAAGCCAGCCCCGATTGGGTCACAGCCTCGCGGGCTGAAAGTACGGCAAACTGGGTGAATGGATCAAACAGGGCCAGTTCCGCGCGGGTGAAATGCTCTGAAGGGGCGTAGCCTTTGATCTGTCCGCCAATTCCGACCGCAAGCCTGTCTGCATTCGAAAACTCTAGCGCGGAAATGGCGCATCTGCCTTCCAGCATCCCGTCAACGGTGGTTTTGGCGGTTGCTCCCAGCGCAGAGATCGCGCCCTGTCCGGTGATCACAACACGTCTGGTCACGGGCTATCCTGCCGCTTTCTGCTCGGCGATCAACTGGTTGACCGCAGCCGTTATTGCCGCAACCGATGACACATCAAAAGCAGAGGCTTGGGGATCATTGGCATTGAACGGCACCTCAATAGAAAAGGCTTCTTCAATGGCAAAGATCACCTCGACGACGCCCATACTGTCGATGCCGATATCTTCCAGACTGGCATCATCAGAGATATCAGACGGGGACAACAAAGCCTGTTCGGCCAGAATTTCACGGATCTTTTCGTTGACGGACATGGCGCACTCTTCTCGTCTTCGGTCTTGGCCCTTTGATTACCCAGTTTCGTCCGACTTGAAAACAGTCTTTTCCAGTCTGGCCACCTTCGCGACCAGTCGCGGCAGACGCCGCAGCGCCTTGTAGGATTCGATGTTCAGATCCATTTTCATCGCCGGATTGCCCATCATCAGGCGGCCGGAGGGCACATTGCTGGAAATACCCGACTTGCCCGCAGCGATGACGTCGGACCCGATCGTGATATGGTCCGCCACGCCGACCTGACCGCCCAGCACCACGCGGTCCCCGATTTTGGTGCTGCCGGCAACACCGACCTGACCACACAGCAGACAGTTCTGCCCGACGATGACGTTATGGCCCACATGCACCAGATTATCGAGTTTGGTGCCATCCCCGATCACTGTGTTGGCAATAGTACCACGGTCTATTGTGGCATTGGCGCCGACTTCCACCCGATCCCCGAGAACGACCGAACCTAGCGAGTTGATCCGTGCAAACCCTTCGGTCTGGCTTGCCTGCGTGATTTGCCCCGTTGCACGGGCCTCTTCCACGGCACCGGGTTTCGGGGTGACATAGGAAAACCCGTCCACCCCGATGGCCGCACCTTGCTGGGCGTAGAAGCTGTCGCCGATCACCACACGCGCGCCGATATGGACGCCCTGATAGATCGTGGCATTATCGCCGATCCGTGCATCCCTACCGATGGACACATGGCTGGCGATCCGTGCGTTCGCGCCAATCACAGCCCCTGCCCCGATCACCACAAAAGGGCCGACAGAGGCATTGTCCCCGATCTGCGCGCTCGGGTCGATCAGCGCGGTCGGGTGGATACCTTCGGGAATATCAGGCGCATGTTCAAACACCCTTGTCACCCCCGACAGCACATAGCGCGAACGGGGCGCAAAGATGGCTGCCTTCAGCCCCAACGCCTGCCAGTCCGCCCCTTCCCACAGGATTGCAGCCTGTGCATTCCCCGCCTGTAACGGCTCTGCGTAGCTGGGTTCCATCGCCAGGGCCAGTTGGTCCGCCTGCGCATTGGCCGGTTCTGCCACTGAAACCACCTGCAGGGCCGTGTCGCCGACAGCCGCTGCGCCGAGTTCCGATGCGATCTGCTTAATAGTAAATCTGGCCACATTGCCCCCGAAGTTTGCGTTGTATTCTTGCGTCGTATTGCGGTATTTAAACGAAAACGGGCGCCTGTTCCGGCGCCCGTCCTTCCGAAATCTGTTGCGGTTCTAGCCTTGAACGGGGTCCAAGGCTACCCCGGCCTTGCTCAGCGCTTCAAAGATGGTTTTGTCGCGGCCGTAAATGTCATTGCGATAGTTCATCTTGCCGGTTTCGCCCTGAAACGCGGTCCGGTAATCCAGATAAACCGGAACCGGTGTCTCAAGGTTCACGTATTGCTCGCGACCGGTGTTCAGCCAGGACTGGAACGCCCCTTTAGGATTCGCTGTCTGGCGTTCCAGCAGTTTATAGGCAAAATCGAACGGTTTTTCGACCCGCACGCACCCGTGGCTGAACGCCCGCACATCACGGTTGAACAGGCTTTTGGACGGCGTGTCATGCAGGTAGATGTTGTATTTGTTCGGGAACATGAACTTCACCAGCCCCAAAGCGTTCCGCTTGGACGGGCGCTGTTTGATGTTGAACGGGAAGTTACGCGCGTTATAGCGGGAGAAGTTGACATTATGGGGGTTCACGGCACGACCGTTGCTTCCCACCATCACCATGTTCCGGCGTGCCAGAAAACCCGGGTCTTTCTTCAGCAGCGGCAGATATTCCTTACCGGTAATAGAGCGCGGAACATGCCACGTGGGGTTCACCACCATATGGGTCATTTCGTCGTGGAATTCGGGTGTACGGTCCCTGGAAATCTTGCCGATGACCGTATTGGACGAAAATGAAACACGATTGTTGTCGTAAAGGTTAAAGCTGAAGTTGGCGAGGTTGACCACGATATGGCGGCGGCCCCGTTCGCGGTTCATCCAGCGCTCACGTTCCAGATTGACCAGAACCTGTTTCAGCCGGGCCTTCACCGGCGTGTTCAAAACCTTGAGCGTCCCCGGCCCGACAACACCGTCAACCTTGATACCATAATCTTCCTGAAAGGCTTTGACCGCGTTAATGACGCTTTCGTCATAAGCGGGATCCGTCCCGAGTTCACCAAAGCCCATACGGCTAAGCCGTGCACGCAACGCCACCACATGTTTGCTTGAAGTCCCGGGTTTCATCGTTACGGAAGGCACCTGCTCTCCGAAACCGCCCTGCCCGATCAGACGTTCCAGACGTGCTTTCTCGTTCAGCAGATGTGTGTACTCGGGGTGTTTGGGAACAAGAGCACGGAAGAAACCGGAAGGCGAGCTCTTGGCGATTGCTTCCAGCAGCGCCAGTTCGGAGCGGCGCGGAGGTTTAACCGCGATTTCGCGGTCCACCTTGATCGGCTCCAGAACGCCTGACGACAGATCCTGTGTGTAGTCCAGAAAGATCCGCGTCGCCATCAGTTCCGTGGCAGAGCCGTCCCCGTCCCGCGCCTTGCGAAGTGCCGCTTCCAGTTCGGCGATGCGGTATTTGACAGTGGGAAGCCCCTGCTCGGGCGAATTTCGCAATGCTTCAATAAGCGCGCTGGCACGGGTGCTGTTTGCCTCCCCGACCCAAATCGGTTCGTAGTTGCGGTTGAGGTAGAACTGACGGGCATCTGCCGCAATGCTTGTATCCGCAAGAATAGCCGCGGAAAGATCGACTTTCGTGGTATTGGCCAGCACCGATGATCCGGCAAGCCCCCCTGCCAATGTGATTGCTGCGGCAGTTGCTACGCCAAGTAATCCGGTACGTAAAAAGTACATATATCCCTCATAAACACTATCGGTTCTTTATATCCCGTTTACCGTAAACACGTTGATCGGCCTAGTTTAAACGGGGGGGGGTGACTAATTTTTGCCCGAAATGCTGTGTAACTACCACTGTCAAGCAAGGTGATGAGTGATAAGGGTCACGCATTCTGAAAAAACGGGCAGCTCTGGCAGGAATAAGCAGGAAAACGCTCATTAAAAATGCAGAACTTGGCGTACGAATCGGAATGTGCAATAAAACGGCATCAAATGTTACCGGGACACTAATGAGCCACGAAAAAGAGTGGCCGCAGAGACGAGACAGAGAAATATCCATGATGGGCACTTCCACCGATATCTTATCGCGCCGCAAACTGCTGGGCGCTTTCGCAGCAGTTACCATGATCCCTGCAGCACCGCATTTCGCCAAGGCTGCCAGCTACAACAGAGGCGCTGGCAACATTCGCAAAGTGAACCTGCGGAACCAGCGCACCGGGGAATCTCTCAACACGATTTACTGGATCGAAGGTAAATACGTTGAGCCCGCGCTGGAAGAAATCAACTACTTCATGCGTGACTGGCGCCAGAATGCGGTTCGCAACATGGACCGCCGCAATGTGGACCTGATCGCAGCGACCCACAATCTTCTGGACACCAACGAACCCTTCCTTGTTCTGTCCGGCTATCGCACGGCACGCACCAACAACATGCTGCGCGGCCGCTCTCGCGGTGTTGCCAAGTCCAGCTATCACATCAAGGGTATGGCTGCGGATCTTCGTCTTGGTTCCCGCTCGGTCTCGCAAATTGCCAAAGCCGGTCTCGCCTGTAACTCCGGTGGCGTTGGTAAATACTATCGCTCGAACTTTGTGCATCTTGACTGTGGTCCTGTTCGCACTTGGGCCGGTTAATATCGCGTTTCTAATAAGTTAACGCGCGAGGCTTACAAAAGTTCCCGTTAAACACAAAAAAAACCCGCTTCCGGCGGGTTTTTCTTTGATAAGGCTGGCGGGGCGTGAGCCCCACCATTTAACAAATTGTTTTCAAACAGATTTTAACCAACACCTAGCTGCGGATCGTCCCGTCGCCCCGCACCAGATATTTGAAACTGGTAAGCTGTTCCGCCCCGACCGGCCCACGGGCATGCATCTTTCCGGTCGCAATGCCGATTTCAGCGCCCATGCCGAATTCACCGCCATCTGCAAACTGGGTAGAGGCGTTGTGCATCAGGATCGCACTATCGAGACGCGAGAAAAAACGCTCTACCGGAGCCCCCGCTTCGGCCATGATACAATCCGTGTGATTGGACCCGTATTGCTGAATATGCTCAATCGCCCCGTCTACACCATCCACCAGCTTCGCAGCGATGATCATATCAAGAAACTCGTGCCCGAAATCCTCGGGGCCGGCTTGTGAAACGCCGGTAATGCCTTGCAAGCTCGAATCCGCCCGCACCTCAACTCCGGCGTTGAGCAAATCTTCGACAAACGGTGCGCCGTGCGCTTCGAAAAAGGCCCGATCGACCAGAAGACATTCTGCCGAGCCGCAAATTCCTGTGCGGCGGGTTTTGGCGTTCAGAATTACGGCGCGGGTTTTCTCTATATCCGCGCTTGCATCCACATAAACGTGACAAATCCCTTCCAGATGGGCAAAAACAGGGACACGGGCATCCGCCTGCACGCGCCCCACCAGCCCCTTGCCGCCACGGGGCACAATAACGTCAATGTAATCGGTCATTGTCAGCATTTCCCCGACAGCCGCGCGGTCCCGCGTTGGAACCAGCTGGATTGCTGTCTCAGGCAGTCCGGCTGAAACCAGCCCCGCCTTCAGGCATTCGTGGATCAAAGTTGAACTGTGGAAGCTTTCCGAACCGCCCCGCAAAATGGCCGCATTGCCAGCTTTAAGGCACAGCGCGCCAGCATCCGCCGTCACATTCGGGCGGCTTTCATAGATTACGCCGATCACGCCCAACGGGGTACGAACCCGTTCAATCCGCAATCCGGTGGGTTGGGTCCATTCCGCAATCACTTTGCCCACGGGATCGGTCTGACCGGCAACCGAACGCACCCCATCTGCCATGGCGCGAATGCGATCCTCATCCAGCATCAGACGGTCCATCATCGCAGGCGAAAGGCCCTTGTCGCGACCGAACTCCATATCCTTTGCATTGGCCGCGATCATATCAGACATCCGCTCTACCATCGTTGCCGCTGCGGTGTTCAAGGCGGCTTCTTTTTGCTGCGGCGTGGCATAGGCCAGCACCTTGCTGGCGGCCTTGGCATCTGCGCCGATACGCTGCATTTCTGCCTGAATATCCATCTCGTCCCTCGACTTTCCTTAAACTTTTAAATCACCATATCGTCACGGTGAACCAGCGCAGCGCGTCCGGCATAGCCAAGTACGCTGGCAATTTCAGCGCTATGACAACCGGAAATCGCTTTGGATTCACTTGAGCTGTAACCGATAAGTCCGCGTGCACATTCATTATTTTGCGCATCCGCAATGCGCACCGGATCTCCCCGTTCAAACGTGCCCGTCACAGCGACGACACCGGCTGACAGCAGTGATTTGCCCGATTGCAGCGCAGCCACCGCGCCTGCATCAACGACAATCGTTCCCCGTGGCTTCATGCCTGCGATCCATTGCTTGCGGGCGGCTTGCGGGTTGGTTGCCGCAAGAAACCACGAACAGGCTGTGCCGTTTTGCAGCGCCGCCAGAGGTTCGTGCCGGTTCCCTTCCATAATCGCCATGGCACAGCCTGCACGCATCGCTGTCTTTGCAGCCATCAGCTTGGTTTTCATCCCGCCCTTGGCCGCGGCCGTTCCTGCATCCCCTGCCATCGCTTCCAGTTCCGGTGTAATCTCGGTCACTGTCTCGAACTTCTGCGCGGTCGGGTCTGTCTTGGGGTTGGCGGAATAAAACCCGTCCACATCGGACAGCAGCACCAGCACGTCCGCTCCGGCCATAGAGGCCACTTGCGCTGCCAGCCGGTCGTTATCGCCAAAGCGGATTTCATCTGTCGCGACCGTATCGTTTTCATTCACAATGGGCACAACGCCATGGCTGAGCAAAGCCCCGAATGTTGCGCGGGAGTTCAGGTATCGCCTCCGGTTCGCACTATCGTCCAGCGTCAGCAGAACCTGCGCGGTGTTGATGCCATAAGGCGCAAGAAACTCTTCGTAGGCGCGGGCCAGACGGATTTGCCCGACAGCCGCCGCAGCCTGCGCCTGATCAAGCGGTAGCGCACCGTCCGGCAGGCCAAGAACCCGCCGCCCGAGCGCAATGGAGCCGGAACTGACCACGACAACATCGCGACCCTGCTGTTTTTGCGCTGCAATGTCTTTGGCCAGCGCCTTCAGCCAACCGGTTCGCAATTGGCCGCTTTGCGCATCAACAAGCAGCGCCGAACCGATTTTAATCACAACCCGTTGGGCCGTTTTCAGCGGGTTGTCCACGCCCAGTGCGGACACGATATTTACGGACGCCATCCGGTGTCCTCCGGTTCCGCCTCCGCCTTGTCACGGGTGATGATCTGCGCACGGACAGCGCGCAGAACCTCTGTCAGGCCTTCACGGGCCACGCCGGAGATTTGCAAAACTTTCCCACCGGACGCCTGTTCCAGCGCATTGTGTTTTTCGGCCTGCTCTACATCATCGAGCGCATCAATTTTGTTAAGCGCAGTGACACGGGGTTTATGGGCCAGTTCGCCGCCGTATTGTTCCAACTCGTTGATAATCGTGTGATAATCCTCAACAACGTCATCGCTGGTGCCATCTATCAGGTGCAAAAGAACCGCGCAGCGTTCCACATGACCAAGGAAACGGTCCCCGATACCCTTCCCTTCATGGGCGCCTGCAATCAGTCCGGGAATATCAGCGATCACGAACTCTGTATTGTCCACGCCCACAACCCCGAGGTTCGGGTGTAAGGTTGTGAAAGGATAATCCGCAATCTTGGGGCGTGCATTGGACGTTGCCGCAAGGAAGGTGGACTTTCCGGCATTGGGCAACCCCAACAGGCCGGCATCCGCAATCAGCTTCAATCGCAGCCAGACAGTGCGTTCCACGATCGGCTGGCCGGCATTCGCACGCCGTGGTGCCTGATTGGTAGAGGATTTGAAGTGCAGGTTGCCAAAGCCCCCGTTGCCCCCCGCTGCAAGCAGAACCCGCTGGCCCACTTCGGTCAGATCGGCAATCACCGTTTCTTCATCTTCTTCCAGAATTTCGGTGCCAACCGGAACCCGCAGCACCACATCCTCGCCGTCCTTGCCGGAGCGTTGCTTGCCCATACCGGGCCGGCCGTTCTGCGCAAAGAAATGCTGTTGGTAGCGGAAATCAATCAGCGTGTTCAGCCCTTCAACCGCTTCGGCCCAGACGTCGCCGCCCTGCCCGCCGTTCCCGCCGTCCGGCCCGCCGAATTCTTCATGGGCTGCCCGCCGGAAGGACACACAGCCGTTGCCGCCTGCGCCGGATTTCAGGTGTACTTTGGCGAGATCGAGGAATTTCATAATGTCTGGCTTTCTGTCAGGTTGCGCCACGGATATAACAAGGAAAGAAGCGGCTCAACCCGACTGTTGTCTATTCTTTGAGCCGCAGCACATAATCCCATGTATTCACCATACCGTTGCGGGCAAGGCAAAACACTTCGCTTTCACCGATCAGTGCGAAACCGGCATTTGTGACAACTTTGGCCGAAGCCGGATTGTCCTGAAAGATACTGGCAACCATAGAGGTATCATCCAGCGGGTTTGCAGCAACCAGCGCGTTGAGCGCCTCGCTCGCCAGTCCGGTATTCCAGAACTGCGGTGCAATCCAGTAGCTGACCTCGGACTGGCCTTGTGTCACCTGTTCCAGTTCCATCAGGCCCAACAACTCACCTGCGTCCTGACTGGTGCCATCAATAGCCCAGACCTTTTCGGCGCTATCCGGTTTGCTCACCCGATCCAGAAAGACTGAAACGGCCCCCGGAGGCAGCGGATGGGCAATATTACGGGTCATACGGGCAAGCCGTTCGTCCCCGGCAAACAGTTCAATAAGACCGAGATCGGACTTGCGCACGGGGCGCAATGTGAACCGTTCTGTCGGTATGACCATCTGGCCGGAAATTTTAGACTGCATCATGGATCAACCTCCCTGAACCAATACAAATAACACACTTAGAACTGTAAGCGCAGCAAGCGCCCACATAAGCCAGCGCTCCGCAGGTTTCCCCGCGACCGTCGCCGCCAGTCTGTCTCCTCCCCAGCACCACAACGGGTGCAGGATCATCTGGCAGGCGAACAGGCAGGCCGCAATGATCGCGGTTGCCTGAAACGTTGGTGTGCCGGGGTCCACAAAATTAGTGAATCCGGCGGTAATCATGGCCCAAGCCTTGGGGTTTAGCGGATGAACCACCAGACCCGCGGCAAAACCGGGCGCATCATCTTCGGCCCGTCCGGGCGAGAGTTTCAGGTTGGCAACCTTCCACGCCAGCCAGAAGATATAGGCCGCAGACGCAAATTTCAGCGTTGTGAACAGCCACGGCAGTTGTGTCGCCAGCCCCATCAATCCGAACCCGATCGGCCAGATGATCAACTGTTTACCAAAGGCCACACCAGCCACAAACGGAAGGGAATTGCGCAACCCGTAGCGGGCACCCGTCGCCAGCAACGCCATGTTTGCCGGACCCGGTGTTCCCACCTGACTGGCTGCAAAAGCCAGAAATGTTGCGGTTGCAACGCCCATTGAAAATTACCTCTGAAAACGAAAAAGGGCCGGTTTTTCAACCGACCCTTTAGAATTTTTAAATTCCGATTTTGGTTCGGCTTATTCTGCGGCCTCTGCTTGAGGGAGGACAGAAATAAAGGTACGGTTTTTGAATCCCTTACGGAATGTCACGGCGCCTTCGACTGTTGCATAGATCGTGTGATCCTTGCCCTGGCCTACGCCTTCACCCGGCCACCATTTGTTGCCGCGCTGACGCGCGATGATGTTGCCCGGAATGACAGCTTCGCCACCGAACTTTTTGATACCAAGACGACGACCTGCGGAGTCGCGACCGTTACGGGATGAACCGCCTGCTTTTTTATGTGCCATAAGTTCTCTCCTTAGCCTTTAGCCAGATCTTTAGCTTGGTCTACCCAACCTTCACGCTCGATGCGACCCTTAAACGACAGTTTCTCGTCGAATTCAGCGATATCATCAGCACCCCAGCTTGCGATCTGTGCGAAAGTTGTCACGCCGGCAGCGTGCAGTTTCTTTTCGAGAGCTGGACCAACACCGGACAGTTTTTTCAGATCGTCAGCACCTTCGGCTGCTGGAGCCTCTTTTGCTTCGGATTTTTTCGCAGCTTTAGGGGCTGCTTTCTTTTCTGCCTTGGCTTTCTTCGGGGCAGCCGCTTCAGCAACAGCATCAGTAGCTACAAAGCCAGCACCGTTAACAGCAGCCGTTACACCGGATTTGTCAGCGCCGGATGCCAGAATGTCAGTGATCCGCAGAACGGTCAGTTGCTGACGGTGGCCTTTTTTACGCTGGGACGAGTGTTTCCGACGACGCTTGACGTAGTTGATCACCTTGGGGCCTTTGCCCTGCTCAAGGATTTCAGCCTGAACACCGGCACCTTCTACGGTGGGTGTGCCAACAGTGGTTTTATCACCACCAAGCATCAGAACTTCGTTGAATTGAACGGTTTCGCCGGCGTTGCCTGCGATCTTCTCGATCTTCAGCACATCGCCAGAAGCAACTTTATACTGTTTGCCACCAGTTTTTACGACTGCGAACATATGTTCGACCTTCTTATCTACCGCGTCCTACGGCCCCAGCGATCCGACCCTGCGGTCAGAACCGATGGCGTTTGTCGGGATAAACCTGCCCCGGACGGCGCGTCTTTACAAGACGACATTAAAAGAACCCAACGGACGGATGTCGGTCAGGTGGGCGGGGTATCCTGTATCAGCGCCCCGTTGTCAACCCGTTCCGGCAATTTTCACTGCACAAAGGCATCCGCCCATAAATCTGCATCCAGTCCATTGAACAGCTCTTGCAGGAAAGGCTCGTAATTCTGCCAGGATTTGACCGAAGAGCGGTAAATCTTCTGACGCACCTGATTGACACTTGCCGTGCGCACCGCCCGCTTTGTCTTGTGGAAGTCAAGCACGCCATCTTCCCAAGGCAAGCCGAGATACTCTAGCAGCTTGCGGCTCTCCGCTTCCTGATCCGCGACCAGTGCTTCATAACGGATGTGATACACAGCCCCCGGAAACAGTTCGTCCCAGCGGTTCATCATCGCTTTGTAGCGGTTGGCAAAATGCGCCAGTTCGCCCTGATCATAGGCGTATTGATGGGCGTAAGTGTCAAAGAAGTTCTTGTAGATCGAAAAACAGTTATCCCGCGGATCGCGCACCGTGTTCACAATCCTTGCATTCGGGAACAATGTGCGGATCAGCCCCACATTAAAGAAATTGCCGGGCATTTTATCTACGACATGGCGTGCATCACCCGCATTGCGCATCAGATCCCGCAAGTAGCCTCGGGTAAACTGCTGCGCCTCTGCCTCTCCGGCCTTTGACCCCATGGCATAGATCGGTTTCGCCAGATCTGTTGCCGTATTTAGCTCTCCCGCACCATAGACAGCACTATGTGTCGCGATAATCTGCTCCACCAGCGACGTGCCGGAGCGCATCATCCCCAAAACAAAAACAGGTGCCGTGCTCGGGTCCGCAAATTCTTCAAGAGGTTTGAGCGCGCCCTTATCAAAAAGTTCTGTAATCCGGTCGAATTTTTCCGCGTCCGTCTGTGGCAACGGTGGCAGGGCTGCACGGTACAGGCTATTGGCCTGTTCAAGACAAGAATAACTGCGTTCATAGGCAGCCTGCTTTTCATAATAGTGCCCCAAGGCAAAGCCCAACTGCACCTTATCCTCTTCCGGTGTCGCCGGATCGTCGAACAATTGCTGGATACGCTCCACAAGCTCCGCCCGCTCCTCCGCGGGGACCAGATCGAGCATCAGTCGCAGGGTTTTACCTCTCTTTGGCTCTATCTCCCGGACCTTTCTGAAGATCTTCAGCGCCGCCTCGTTTTCATTGGATTCATTTAAAACGATTCCGAGATGCATTAAGGTGCCCACGTTCCGCGGATCGAGCGCTACAGCTTTTTTGAGAACCTCAACAGCCTCGGCGCTTTTGCCGTTTTCTGACAGAAGGTTTCCTAGATTAACAAGAGAACCAGCGTATTTAGGGTCCAGCTCAACGGCCGCGCGGAAATCCGCCTCTGCTCCCTCCCGATCGTTCAAAGAAGACTTCAACGTTCCACGGCTGTTCAGCGCATTGGCGTAGCGCGGTGCGTGGCGCAGCGCCAGATCATAGTGCTGCATGGCACTTTCGGGCTGCTCTGTTGCGGCGAAAGCGATGCCCAGATTGTGATGGCCTTCGGCGTAGTCGGGCTTTTTGGTAACGGCCTTTTGCAACACCGGAACCGCATCCGCAGGACGGCCGATCTGCACCAGATAAGACCCGTAATTCGACATCGCCTCAACAAAATTCGGGTTCAGTTTGATGGCCCATTTATAAGCGTCAATCGCGCCCTTCTGATCGCCGGTCATGCCGCTGGCATAGCCAAGGATGTTGAAAACGAAAGGTTCGTTCGGAAAGGCGCGGGACATTTCTTCGGCCAGTTGACGGGCCCGCCCGAAATCGCCCGAGTTCAGCACCTGCAACAGTGCGTTCGCATCCGCCTGCGTCATCGCGCGGCTGGTCGCCCCGCCCTGTTTTTGCAGCCGCGCCAATGCTTTCTTGGCTTTGGTGTGCTTTGGCGCTTTGGTCAGAACCTGCCGGTAAAGCGCAACCGCAAGCGCGGCATCGCCCGCCTTCGCCGCCTGCTCTGCTGCATCAAGAACCTGTTTGATCGTTGCGCCCGCACCCGCCATATTTCACCCGCATTTTTTGCTTTCCTGCGCTTTTGACAAGCCAACTTGCCCCTGTCCAGTGCTTTCAGCCTTGCACAGCGTCCCAACCCTAGCTAAGAAGCGCCCGTTGCGACCAGCAACACCCCGCGGAGAGGTGCCGGAGTGGTCGAACGGGGCGGTCTCGAAAACCGTTGTCCCTTCTGGGGACCCAGGGTTCGAATCCCTGTCTCTCCGCCATAATCCATCTTTATCAGTCCAACAGATCAAATTGCCGACGGGTGCCATCCGGCTTTTTCCGGTACGTCACAACGTCCTGCCCTCTTGACTCGACTCACGCCTTCCCAAATACTGACTGAGTGACCAGTTAATTTC
>JAAEZA010000025.1 GCA_018223125.1 Paracoccaceae bacterium
TCACACTGAACTGGGCGGGGATCGTGCGCTTTACACGGCGGTTTTCGTTCTGGCGATGAACTGGGATGTTTACGAAAGCATGCCCGATGACCTGCGTTCCATTCTGGATGCCGAAACCGGCAAGGCTCTGGGTGCGAAAGCGGCGCAAGCCATGCTGGACGCTGATGCGTTCGGCCGTTCCAAAGCGGAAGGCAACAACATCATTCAACTGGACGAAGCCGAAGTGGCGCGCTGGATTGAAGCCGCCCAGCCTGTTTACGACCGCTGGATTGCCCGTGCGAACGAAGAAGGCTTTGACGGCGCGGCAGCCATCGAACAGGCCAAAAGCCTGATCGCAGAAAACCAGTAAACCGACTTTACCCAAAACCAGTCCGGTCCCCGAAGCGGGGGGCCGGACCTTCCCGAGCGGATTTTCCCCATGACATTCTATGAACGTACCGAACGTGGCATGACACGGCTTGCGGCTGGACTGGCGCTGCTTGGCGGTTTGGGCCTGATCTTTGCGACGCTTGTAACCTGCGTAAGCATCCTGCTGAAACTCGGCGGGCGCATTTTTGACAACACGACAGAATCCCTTTCGTGGCTGCGCCCGATCCTCGGGGAAGAGGAACTGGTCACTTATGGCGTCGGTTTTGCCCTGTTCGCAGCCCTGCCTTGGGTGATGATCCAGCGCGGCCACATCAAGATTGACCTGTTCGAACCGGTTTTCGGAGACAGGTTCAACCGTGTGCTGGATCTGATCGGTGATGTGATCCTTGCGGCACTGGCGTATCTGATCCTGACACGGCAGTGGTATATGCTGTTTTCCAAGGCACGGGGTTCCAAGGAACCGCTCGGGAACCTTTTGTTGCAGGGGGATTTTGCAGCAGCGGCGGACCGGATGCGCACCAGTCAGGAATCCCAGATCCTCGGCCTGCCGCTCTGGCCGACGTATATCGTGGCGGAAATCTGCGTTGCGGTTTTCTTTGTCGTCGCAGTCTTCTGCGTCTGGCGGCGTGTGCGCGCGCTCTTTTCTCCCTATACAACGGAAGTCTGATCCATGCTGGACCTGATCTCAAACTCTTTGACCCCGTTCCAGATCGGCATGCTCGGCTTTCCCGTGTTGCTGGTGCTGATCGGCTTTCGCATTCCGCTGGCCGCGGCCATGTTTCTTGTCGGTCTGGTCGGCACCTATCTGGTGGCGGGCAACATGCGGATGATGGACAGCCAGCTTAAGACTTTTGCCTACGGAACGCTGACCAATTATTCCCTGTCGATCATCCCGCTGTTCCTGTTGATGAGCGAATTTGCAACGCGGGGCGGTATGTCATCAGCCCTGTTCAAAGCAGCCGAAGCATGGCTTGGCCATCGTCGCGGCGGTTTGGCCATGGCCGCGATCGGCGCCTCTGCCGGATTTGGTGCGGTTTGCGGATCATCCCTTGCCACCGCGTCGAGCATGGGGCGTGTTGCCCTTCCGGAACTGGACCGCGCAGGTTACAGCGGTGCATTGTCGACCGGCGCACTTGCGGCAGGGGGGACACTTGGCATCCTCATCCCGCCTTCTGTGGTTCTGGTTGTCTATGCCATCCTGGCCGAGGAAAACATCGAGAAACTGTTCACCGCCGCGCTGATCCCGGGCATTCTGGCGATGCTCGGCTATATGCTGACGGTAGCAATTTATACGCGGATGGTGCCGGGCAGTGGCAACAGCCTGCCGCGATTGCCCTATGGCGAGCGGTTTCGCGCCCTTGTCGCGGTCTGGCCTGTGGTGGTGATCTTCACGCTGGTGATCGGCGGTATCTATACGGGGGCATTCTCTCCGACTGCGGCGGCGGCGGTCGGCGTGGCAGGCACTGCGATTGTTGCCATGTCGAAACGGGCGCTGAACTGGGCTGCTGTGAAGGACGCACTTTTGTCCACGGCACGAACCTCTGGCATGATCTTTTTCATCATCCTTGCGGCCGGCGTTTTCAATTCCTTCCTGTCCTCGGCGCAAGTGCCCCAAACGCTCGCCGCTGTGTTCCTTGAAACCAGCCTCAGCCCGTGGGTTATCCTGATCGGGATGCTGGTGCTTTATGTGGTGCTGGGGACGGTGATGGATTCGCTGGCCATGATCTTTCTGACGGTGCCGATTTTTGTACCGATCATCACGCAGCTGGATTTCGGTATTCCCCCTGCGGAAGTGGGCATCTGGTTCGGTATTCTGGTGCTGATGTCAGCGGAAATCGGGCTGATTACCCCGCCGGTGGGTATGAACCTGTTTGTGATCAATGCGATGGCAAAGAACATCAGCATTCGCGAAACCTACCGCGGGTCATTGCCCTTCGTGGCCTCCGATATTGTCCGGATTGCCGTTCTGGTGGCCTTCCCCTCAATCACCATGGTACTGGTGCGCTGGTTCTACTAGAGAGAATGCGCAGGCAGGTTAAGCCCTGCCTGCCGCCAGCGCCAGACCGTCTGTCACCGCTGTGAAAACTTCGGAAAAGCTGTGTGTCGCATCGGGGAACTCGGCCTTCATGGCGCTGGCGACCACAGACATCAGGCTCGACCCGCCGACATAAATCACCTTGTCAACCTGCGCATATCTCAGCCCCGCCCGTTTCACCGTGTCCTGCGCAGCGACCCGCAATGCAGTATCATAGGGAGAGAGTAGCTTTGACAGGGCGATACCCGACAATGGCGCCTTCAGTCCGTGTAAAATCCCGTCAAGCGGGATCGCCGCATCAACCAGCCCTTTATTCGCGCTGATCTTGCCCTGTTCCACCCCGAAGGCAATTTCGTGGCCCAGCTCGTCCTCCAGCACCTCGGCCAGCCGGCCCAGCTTCTCTGCCTCTTCCGCCTGCCGCACCATATCTGCAACCATTTTGCGGTTCTGCGCGGTATAGAGAAAAGGGATTTTTTCCCATGTAGCCAGATCGTTGTAAATCGCATTTGGCGCGGGTTTTGTGCCTGATCCCATCACGTCGCGCAGCAGGCTGCCCTTGCCAAGCAGCGGCATCACCTGTGCAAAGCTGATGTCATGGTCAAAATCGGTGCCCCCGATCCGTATTCCGTGATTGGCAAGGATTTCAACCTCGCCGTCCCGCGCACGAAACACCGAGAAATCCGAAGTACCGCCGCCGATGTCCACAATCAATCCGGTCTCACCCGACTGGTCGAGCGCACCGCTGGCAATGGCGGCGGCTTCCGGTTCGGCCATAAAGCTGACCTCTGTAAAACCGGCGGCGAGATAACAGGCGCGCAGGTCCGCTTCGGCCTGATCTTCGCGGGGATCGTCGCTGCCGTGAAACACCACGGGCCGCCCCGACAGGGCCTTGTCAAATTTCAGGCCGGATTCTGCTTCGGCACGGGCTTTGATTTCCGCCAGAAACCGGCCGATGATATCGACAAAGCTGATGCGTTCATTGAACAACTGGCGCTTTTCGTGCATCAGGCTGGTGCCGAGCACCCGTTTCAACGCCCGCATGAAGCGTCCTTCCGCCCCCGCCAGCAGCGCCTGATTGGCCGGTTCCCCGATCAGGGTTTTACGACTTTCAAAGTCAAAGAAAAAGGTGGTCGGCAGGGTGGTGTCGCCACCGTCCATCGTAATCAACTGCGGTTTGCCATCGCGCAAATATCCTGCGGCAGAGTTCGAAGTACCGAAATCAATCCCGAGTGTGTGGCTGTTGTGGACCATTGCGAAGGCTCCTGTAATGCGACGGAAGCGGGGGTCTAGGGAGGTTGGCTTCACAAGTCAAGCAGCGCCGGCGTGTCAGGGGGGGACGGTCCGGATATTGAAAAGACTAAAGCGCGATCTACCGTTATCGGGACAGTGAAATCCCGCGGGACCGGCGCAAATCCTTGCGCGGCTCCGTATGTTCCGGAGGCATTGATGGCACAGGCTCAAGCAATTGACTCACCGCAAACAGCCAAGAGCAAATCAACAGGCGAGGCTAAGACCGCCGCGCTCTATCGTATGGCAATGCCGGGGCATCTGTGTCCATTCGGTCTGAAGTCCAGATCCCTTTTGAAGCGTAAAGGCTATAAGGTGGACGACACCTTGTTGACCACGCGCGCGGAAGTGGATGCCTTCAAAGAAGCGCACGGCGTTGAAACAACCCCGATCACCTATATCAACGGAGAGCAGGTGGGCGGGTATTCCGATTTAAAGGAATTTTTCGGCTACAAGGTACTGGGCGAAGGTGACACGACGTATCAGCCGGTAATCGCGATTTTTGCCTCTACTGCCCTGATGGCGCTGGCAATTGTGCTAAACCTTTACGAAGGCTTCCCGATCCTTACCCTGTTCAAGTGGTTTTTCGCCACATCAATGGTGGCGCTGGCGATCCAGAAGCTTCAGGATGTGGAAGGGTTTGTGAACGGGTTCCTCGGTTATGATCTGCTCGCCCGTCGTTACGTGCCTTACGGGTATGCCTATCCGTTTCTGGAACTTTATGCAGGGATCGGGATGATGGCCTTGATCGGTCGCGACAGTTTCCTGATTTGGATGGTTGCGCCGGTCGCGCTGTTCATCGGCTTTATAGGCGCGGTGAGCGTGATCAAGGCGGTTTATATCGACCGGCGCGAACTCACCTGTGCCTGCGTGGGCGGTGGTTCGAATGTGCCGCTCGGGGTGATTTCGCTTTCGGAAAACCTGATCATGGTGGGCATGGGGCTGTGGATGCTGCTTCCGCAGATCTAAGCTAAAATGAAGGAGGGACAGATTATGCAAAATGACCGGATTGAAGGCGGTTGCCTGTGTGGTGACGTACGGATCATTGCCAAGGGCGAACCGTTGCGGGTGGGGCTGTGCCATTGTTTATCCTGCCGCAAACATCACGGCGCAGTCTTTCACGCTTCGGCAATTTTTCCCGATACAGCGGTAGAGGTGCAAGGGAATTACAAATCCTATGAAGGCCGCGCCTTTTGCCCGAAATGCGGGTCTTCGGTGGTGTCGCGCAGTGGCAATGAAATAGAGGTCCACCTTGGCGCTCTGGATGCGCCGGACATTTTCCGGCCAACCTACGAATTATGGTGTTCGCGGCGCGAGGACTGGCTGCCCGACTTCCCCGAAACGCAGTGTTATGACGGGAACCGGACGGGCGGAATCTAGCTGTCTTGCAAGGCGGAAACCAGCGCTTGCCGGAACAGGCGGATCGCAGGGGTTGGATCTTCCTCGCTGCGCGCCATGATGCCGACCGGCCCCGCCATGGCTTGGGTGTCAATCGGCAGGGTGATCATCTGGCCTGCTGCGATATCCCGCGCCACAACGCCCTGACTGATAACCCAGATCGCCTGCGCCGGGCCAAGCGTCATGGACCGGCCGAAAGAGCTCGACACGGTTTCCAGCCGGTTCGGCCAGTCTGTAATGCCCTGCGAAATCAGGAAGCGGTCCACCAGCGGGCGGATTGCGGCGTCAATTGGCGGATAAAGGATCAGGCTGTCGGTCAAAGCCTCCAGCCGCGTCTCCTGTGCAAGGGGATGTCCGGCAGCAGCGGCAAAAACCACCTGCTCGGCATAGAGTTGGGTAAAGGACAGGCCGGTCATGGTTTCGGGCTGCCCCATCCGTCCAAGCACCAGATCAAGCGCTCCGGACCGCAATCGTTCCAGCAGGGTGCGAATGCCGCCGTCCTCAACCGTGACAGGGGTGGCGGGCGACAGTTCGCCAAATTGCAGGATCACATCAGGCAGCAGATCTGCAGCGACACTGGGCAGTGTGCCTATCCGCAGCGGAGTGGCACGTCCTGCGGACAATGCATCAAGGCTCGCCAATCCGTGGTTCAGCGCAGCAAGCCCCTGTTCTGCAAACTGGCGGAATACCGCGCCCTCACGGGTCAGGCGGATGCCGCCGCGATCCCGATGCAGCAACGTCACCCCCAGAATCTCTTCAAGATCCCGCAGGGTTTTGGAAATCGCCGGTTGGGTCAGCATGATCTGTTCGGAAGCAGCCTTCAAACTGCCCCGCCGCACGGTCTCTACAAAGGCAGAGAGATGCCGCATCTTGATTTGTCGTAGACGATTACTTTCCATTTTCGCAACTAAATCACCTGTTTTATCATTTTTTATATCGAGAAAGGTGTAGTAACAAGTGTTGAGTTTAATGGGAGGCGGGCGTGAAGACACAAGTTGCAATCATTGGTGGTGGTCCTTCGGGGTTGTTGTTGTCCCAACTGCTGGACAAACACGGCATCGACAGCATCGTTCTGGAGCGAAAAACCAAGGACTATGTCCTGGGCCGCATCCGTGCCGGAGTTCTGGAGCAGGGGCTGGTCGGGCTGATGGAACAGGCCGGTTGCGCCGAACGGATGCACGCAGAGGGCTATCCCCACGACGGTACGCTGGTGTCCTACGGGGACGAGATTTTCCGCATTGATTTCGCCGAACTGACCGGAAAGCCCGTGATGGTCTATGGCCAGACCGAAGTGACCCGCGATCTCTACGCCGCACGGGAAAAGGCCGGCGGGAAAATCGAGTTTGAAGTAGAGGATGTGGTGATCAACGACGCCAATTCCGACGCGCCTTATGTCACCTATACAGTCGCGGGCGAGAGCCGCCGGATTGATTGCGATTTCGTTGCAGGCTGTGACGGGTTCCACGGTGTCAGCCGCCAGACCATCCCGCTTGATGTGCGCAAGGAATATGAAAAGGTCTATCCGTTCGGCTGGCTCGGCATCCTGAGCGAGACACCACCTGTGAACCACGAACTGATCTATTCCAATTCCGAACGGGGCTTTGCGCTTTGTTCCATGCGCAACGAAAACCTCAGCCGGTATTACATCCAGTGCTCGCTGAGCGACAGTCCCAAGGACTGGACGGACGAGGCGTTCTGGATGGAATTGAAACGCCGCCTCCCCAAAGAGACTGCGGAAACCCTTGTGACAGGGCCTTCCATCGAAAAATCCATCGCGCCGCTGCGGTCTTTTGTGACCGAACCCATGCGCTGGGGCCGGTTGTTCCTTTGCGGGGATGCCGCCCATATTGTGCCGCCAACGGGGGCGAAGGGGCTGAATACGGCAGCGTCGGATGTGAACTACCTGTTTAACGGATTGCGCGATTATTACGAATACGGTTCGCATGAAGGCATCGACAGCTATTCCGAAAAAGCCCTGAAACGGGTCTGGAAAGCGGAACGGTTTTCATGGTGGTTCTCTTCGCTGATGCACCGCTACCCCGACCAGTCGGAGTTTGATCTGAAGATGCAGATCGCCGAGCTGGAATTCCTGCGTTCCAACACGGCGGCGCAACAGGCGATGGCGGAAAATTACGTTGGCCTGCCCTATTAAGGAGACCCTGATGACCACGCGTTTTGAAACAGGAATGGCCGTGCGCCGCGAGGTTCTGGGAGCGGCCCATGTGGACCGCGCCGAAGCCGGTAAAACTGCCTTTGACGAACCGTTCCAGAGCCTGATTACCGAAGGGGCTTGGGGTACGCTCTGGGCGGATGAGACGATTTCGCGGCGGGATCGTTCCCTGCTGACGCTTTCGCTGCTGGCGGCGATGGGGAATTTCGAAGAAATCCCGATGCACATTCGCGCCACACAGAACACTGGTGCCAAGCCGGAAGAGGTGATGCAGGCGTTCATGCATGTAGCGGTTTATGCAGGGGTGCCAAAAGCAAACCATGCGATTAAGCTGGCCAAAGAGACCTACAAGGAATTGGGAATAGACCTATGAGCCCGATCAAACCCACCGGCGGTTTCATCCCGCGGGACAGGAACTGGCAGCCCGATGCGCTGACGCCCCCTTATAAAACCAGCATCAAACGCAGTCCGCAGGCGGCGTTGCTGTCTTTCCCCACAACCCTGTCCGAAGAAACCTCTCCGGTGTTCGGGCATAACATTCTGGGCGAGCTCGACAACGATTTGATCCACAATTACGCCAAAGCGGGTGAATCTGCCATTGGTCCGCGGATCATCGTGCACGGTCGCGTGTTCGATGAAAACGGGCGCGGCGTACCAAATGCGCTGGTAGAATTCTGGCAGGCCAATGCAGGCGGGCGCTACCGTCACAAGAAAGAGGCCTATCAGGCTGCGCTTGACCCGAACTTTGGCGGCTGCGGGCGCACGATCACGGCGGAAGACGGCTCTTACGAGTTTCGCACAATCCAGCCCGGTCCCTATCCATGGCCCAACGGCATGAATGACTGGCGCCCCGCCCATATCCATTTTTCGGTGTTCGGCCACGGCTTTGCCCAGCGGCTGATCACCCAGATGTACTTCGAAGGCGATCCCCATATAAAGCTCTGCCCGATTGTTGGTGTTCTGAAGAGCCAGGAGGCGGTTGATGCGCTGACAGCCCTTCTGGACATGAACCGCACTGTCCCGATGGACAGCCGCGCCTATAAGTTTGACATGGTGCTGCGCGGACGGCGGCAGACCTATTTTGAGAACCGCAAGGAGGGGCTGTAACCATGACCCAACGGCTCGATTATCTGAAAGAAAGCCCCAGCCAGACCGCCGGCCCTTATGTGCACATCGGGTGCACGCCGAATTTCACCGGAATTGAAATCTATGGCGGTGATCTTGGCACCTCGATGAAAACCGGCCCTGTGAAGGGGGAAGAGATCACCATCAAGGGCATCGTCTATGATGGCACCGGCACCCCGCTGCGGGATGCAATGATCGAGATCTGGCAACCGGATGCGGCAGGGCTGTTCGCCTCTGCCAATGAAACCCGCGGGCAGGCCGATCCGAACTTCACCGGATGGGGACGTTCACCCGGCGACATGAACACGGGCGAATTTACTTTTGAAACCGTAAAACCCGGTGCCGTGCCGTTTCCCGATGGCCGGATGCAGGCGCCCCATATTACCGTTTGGGTCGTGGCACGGGGGATCAACCTCGGTCTGCACACTCGTATCTATTTCGCGGATGAGCCCGAGGCCAATGCCGCCGACCCGATCCTGACGCGGATCGAACACCAGAACCGTATCCCCACACTGCTGGCCGAAAAATCGGCCGATGGCAGCTATCGTTTCGATATTCATCTTCAAGGGCCGCAAGAGACCATCTTTTTCGACATTTAAGAGGCATCATGGAAAACCCCTGCATCATCTGCGTTGCGATCACCGGCTCCCTGCCGACCAAGGCCAATAATCCGGCGGTTCCAATTAGTGTTGCCGAACAGGTTGAATCCACGCAGGAAGCGTTTGAGGCAGGGGCAACCATCTGCCACGCCCATGTGCGTAATGATGACGAAACGCCGTCCGCCGATCCCGAGAAATTTGCGCGGTTGAAGGAAGGGCTTGAAAAGCACTGCCCCGGAATGATTATCCAGTTTTCCACCGGAGGCCGGTCGGGGGCAGGTAAAACGCGGGGCGGCATGCTGTCGCTTGCGCCGGATATGGCATCGCTGTCCGTCGGATCGAACAATTTTCCCAACCGTGTCTATGAAAACCCGCCGGAACTGGTGGACTGGCTGGCGTCCGAGATGCTGGAATACGGCGTAAAACCGGAGGTCGAAGCCTTTGACCTCAGCCATATTCTCAAAGCTGCGGCCATGCACAAGAACGGCCAGATTAAAGATACACCTTACGTGCAGTTTGTCATGGGCGTGAAGAACGCCATGCCTGTCGACCGCGAGGTTTTCGATTTCTACATCAAAACCGTGAAACGCCTGTTCGGGGAGGATGCGCCGTGGTGTGCGGCGGGGATTGGTGCGCAGCAGATTGTGTTGAACGAATGGTCGATTTCCAGCGGTGGCCATGCGCGCACAGGGCTTGAAGACAACGTCCGCCTGGATCGCGACACCCTTGCGCCGTCAAATGCCGCACTGGTTCGCCGTGCCGCTGAATTCTGCGAGAAATACGAACGCCCCGTCGCCACATGGCAGCAAACCCGCGAGATTCTCGGGGTTCCTCTCAGGACTGCATAATGATGTGAGAGGGGCCGTTCACAGCCCCTCTGGATTAGTAAACTGCCTCATATGCGGCGCAGCGTCCGGCTTCATCCATATCCTGAACAACGCTTAATTCGCCCCGTTTATGGGAAGCATACACGGATGCGAATTGTTCCGGAAACCAGCCGCAGACAGTTTCGTTATTCTCGAACCGTTCAAGGGCTTCTTCAAGGGATTGGGGCAGGCGGACATACCCCCGTTCCGCCAGTGCCGCAGGCGACAGTTCGGACAGATCTTCCTGTGTTACCGCAGGGGCTGGCAGGTTTTCTTCGATCCCCTGACATCCCGCGTGGATGATGGCTGCCAGTGCCAGATGGGGTGAAGCCGCCGCATCTGCCGCGCGGTACTCAAAGTTGTACTGGCGGGCAATCTTTTCGGGATCGTCCGAAGTGACAGGACAGATCCGGACGGAGGCTTCACGGTCGCGGAACCCCAGATTGTTGAAAGCCGCGCTCCAGCGGTGCGGGGTCAGCCGCAGGTAGGACACGGCGGAAGGGGCGGTTAGCGCGATAATACTGTCGAGGTATTTCAAGATCCCTGCCACGAATGACGCCGAGATTTCGGACATCCCGAACGGCCCGTCCGCATCCCAAGTGGCCGGTGCGCCGTCCGCGCCGGTAAAGCTCATGTGAATGTGGACGCCATTGCCGACACCCGCCGTATCACGGATCGGGGTGAAGGTTACGGATTCACCATGATAGCGGGCGGCCAGACGGGTGATTTCCCGCAGGATGACCGCTTCATCCGCCACGCGAACGCCTTTTGCCGGACCATTGGTCACTTCATACTGGTTTTCGCCGTATTCCTTCATGAAGGTATCGGTTTCCAGCCCGCCCTGTTCCAGACCTGCCATCAGGGATTCCCCGAAGGCGCGGCGCTGTGAGAACCCGTTCAGCGTATAACCCTGCGGCCCTGCGGGAACCTCGCCGCGGAACTGGAATTCATGCTCGAATGCGCCCAGCAGCCCGACACCGCCGACCTGCTCCAGCCGCGCAAGGGCCGTTTTAAGGATGGAACGTGTGCAACAGTCCCAGGGATTGCCTTTCAGGTCGGTAATATCCCCGAGGGCAAAACGCTCTACAGGGGCATTTTCACCAAGGTTCAATTCCACCAGACTGTCGGCGTCAGGCTTCAACAACAGATCGCCAAGCGCCCCGAACGGCCCCTCTGCTATATGTTCGAAACAGGTGATCATCACATTGGTCGGGGTCCAGCCAACGCCCTTTTTCATCCGGCTGTCCAGTTTGGACAGCGGGAAGGCCTTGCCCCGTGTGATACCGGCCAGATCCGATGTCGCTGCAAAGACCAGCGGTTCAGTGGTTTTCATCTTGTGCTCCAAATTCGATACGGTTGGCATCCCATGCCTCGATACGGTCTTTCGTTTTGTCCCAGCTGGACTCTGCCACGCGGGTTACAATCCCTTCCAGCAGCGCCATTGCGCCTGTGTAGCAATCCCACAGGGTTCCATTGTCGATCGGGACGGCCACAACTTCGGTGGCATGGGCGGCCACAGGGGACATCCATTTGTCGGTCAGCAGGATAATCTGTGCGTTGCGGTTGCGCTGTGCATTGGCTGCCAGCGGTGTCAGGCTTTTCTGGTAGCGCCGGAAATCCGCCACCAGAAGGATATCGCGCGGGCGCATCCGCAGCAGGTATTCCGGCCAGACTTCGGGATCGGGGGGCAGGTGAAAAACCTTGCCCCTGATCTGGCGCAGGTGACGGGACAGATAGGATGCCAGCGTATCGCTCATCCGGCCGCCGATCACGTAGATACTGCGTTTTGGATCGCTCAGCAGGGTGCAGACGCGCTCGAACTGGGCATCCGTTACGGTTTGTGCTGTTTCCTCGACGATCCGTTGGGCCCGTTCCATGAATCCCGTCAGGTATGCCCCTTCCACCGGCACACTGGTCCGTTGCAGATCCACGGGGGAGCGCTGGCCGTCCTTCAGTTCACCGATCAGCTGGCGCTGGAACTCCTGATAGCCGGAAAACCCCAGCTTCGATACAAAGCGGGATATGGACGGGGAAGAGGTTTGCGTCTTTTGCGCCAGTTCCTGAATCGGCTGTAAACCGGCAAAAGGATAGTCCGCCAGCAGGCTGGTGCTCAGCCGTCTTTCCGTGGCGGTCAGTTCCGCAGACATGTTTTCTATGCGGCTTTTTACATCCATTCCGGTGTTCCCTGTCACAACGCTTTGGCAAAGCCTGTGGCGTTCGGGGTAATAAAGCAAACTAAAAGTTTTGTGTCAAACAGAACAAAAATCTTGACTGTGAAAGTTTTTTGTCAATGCTGTCCCTACAAGAAACAGGACTTCTGATGACCACTTCACCTGCCAGACATCTTCTTGCCTCCCTTGCCGGTATTATCGTGCTGGCCATTACCGCCACCCTTGTGGCATCGGCTCTCGGACCTGCGAGCGAGCGTATTCTGACAGTGTTTTTCATCTCGCTGATCGCAGTGGTCGGCATGGGGGTTTATTCGGGTAACAGTGGCATCCTGAGTTTCGGGCATCTGTCGTTTATGGGTGTCGGGGCTTATGTTTCGGGGCTGCTGACCCTTCCCGCGCAGATGAAGATGGCCACCCTTCCCAAGCTGCCGGACTGGCTGGCAGCGGCTGAGACCGGATTTTTCAGTGCGATCCTGATCGCGGTGGTTGTGACCTCTGTGCTTGCCTTGATTGTGGGGTTGGCGCTCAACCGGCTGGAGGGGTCGGCGGCGACGATTGCAACACTTGGCCTGCTGATTATCACCCATGGTGTCATCATCGGCTGGCGCGATGTGACCCGCGGGTCGCAGTCCTTCTTTGGTGTCCCTCGGGAAACAACGCTCTGGGCGGCGGCAGTTTTTTGTATTCTGGCGCTGATTGCTGCAAGGCTCTACCGTGATTCCGTTTCGGGGTTGCGGTTGCGGGCGGGACGTGAAAACGCGATTGCTGCCGGTGCGGTTGGTGTAAACATCCGCAAGGAGCGGCTGATTTCATGGGTGCTAAGCGCGGCAATCATGGCCTTGTCCGGTGCGTTGATCGCCCATTTCCTTGGCGCGTTCAGCCCGAAAAAATTCTATTTCGCGGATACTTTCCTGCTGCTGGCGATGCTGATCGTGGGTGGCATGTCCACTGTGACCGGCGCCATCACGGGGGCTGTTACCATCACCTTGGTAACAGAGATCCTGCGCCGTTTTGAAGGGGGTTTCAATCTGGCCGGACTGGAAATGCCCGCTGTCTTTGGCACCACGCAGATCGGCATCGGCCTGATTATCCTGTTTGCCATGTTCCGCAAACCCGATGGGCTGGCCGGACTGAAAGAACTGGAAGAACGCTTCTTTCCCGGCCACCGCGTTGATCCGGCGCAAACAGTGACTGCCGGGGCAGTGAAACCTGTCGATCCGACGCCGTTGCAGGGGCAGAATCTGACCATGCGCTTCGGTGGCCTAGTCGCGGTGAGGGATGTGTCCATCACAGTCAACAGTGGAGAGATCCTCGGGCTGATCGGCCCGAACGGATCGGGTAAGACAACCCTGTTGAATATGCTCTCCGGCGTGCTCGCCCCAAGCGAAGGCACGGTCCGCCGCGGCGATACGGATCTGACGCAAGCGAAACCCTACGAGGTTGCGAACCACGGGATAGCCCGCACCTTTCAGAACATCCGCCTGTTTGACACGCTGACGGTTTACCAGAACGTCCTGATTGCGGCGCTGTCCACCAAAAATGGCGAACGGGCGGTTGAGCGCTGCGAAACTGCTATTCAGGCCATGGGGATCAGCCAGTTTGCCGGAAGTGACGCAAACACCCTGTCTTACGGTGACCAACGCCGCGTGGAGATTGCCCGAGCACTGGCCTGTGAACCCCGCCGAGTGGAGATCGCCCGCGCGCTGGCCTGTGAACCCTCGCTTCTGTTTCTGGATGAACCGGCGGCGGGTATGAACCGCGAGGAAACCGATGATCTGATGGCGACATTGCAAAAGCTGACCGGCGATCTGGGGCTGGGTGTGCTGATCGTCGATCATGACCTGAAGCTGATCAACCAGCTGTGCGACAGGATCATGGTACTGAACGAGGGCGCAGAGATCGCGCAAGGCGCCCCCGAAGACATAAGAAAAAATCCGGCCGTTATAGAAGCCTATCTGGGTCATTCCTGACCCGCCCACACCAACATGGAGAAGACAATGAAAAAGTTACTTACTCTCACAACTATCGGGGCGCTGCTTGCGGCTCCCTCCTTTGCCGACACCCTGCGCATTGGCGCGGCAACGGCGCAAACCGGCGGGCTTGCGCCCTATGATGCGCCGGTGATGGAAGGCATCCACATCGCCATCGACGAAATCAACGCTGCTGGCGGTATCGGAGGCACCACCAAGATCGAACTGATTGAAAAAGACGTGCGTTCCGATGCAGCACAGACCTCTATCGCGGTGCAGGAACTGGTCGACACCGGCGTGTCCGCCTTGATCCTGCCTTGTGACGCTGATCCGTCACTGGCCGCAATCGGGATTGTGTCCTCGGCAGAAATTCCGGCGATTTCGACCTGCGCCTCTTCTCCGACATTGCCGATGATCGGTGGCGACTACATGTTTGCGAACTTCCCCGGCGATAACGTGCAGGCCACGGTTTCTGCGGCCTGGGCGCAAGAGCAGGGGCACGACACCGCCTACATCATCTATTCCCCTGACAGCCAGTACACCACCATGCCGCTTTACTTTGCGGAAGTGTTTGAGAAAATGGGCGGCACCGTGCTGGGGCAGGACACCCATTCCATCGGCCAGCAGGATTTCTCGGCCATCGCCACACGGATTGCCGCGCTGCCGGAACAGCCTGATGTGATCATGACCTCTTCCTACGAGCCTGATTTCCCGTCCATGCTGAAAGCCCTGCGCTCTGCCGGTGTGACCAGCCAGATGATCGGCTCTGACGGCATCGACAGCCCGACCACATTCTCCCTTGGCGAAGCGGGCGAAGGCGTTGTCTTTACAACAGCCGGTTATGCCGAAGAAGGCTCTCCGCTGGAGGCGTTCAATGCGAAGTACAAGGAAACAACCGGCAAAGATTCCGAAACCGTGTTCAACGCGGTGGGTTATGACCTGATCAAGGTGATCGAGGCGGCAGTTCTAGCGGCAGACGGATCGACTGATCCAAAAGCGTTGCGCGATGCAATCGCCAATCTGGAAAATGTGCAGGGCGCAACCAGCGCGATTACTTATAAGGGTACCGATGGTATGCCCGTGCGTCAGGTGTCCCTGATCCGTGTGAAAGATGCGGGCCGTGAATTCCTTGGTTCTCCTAGTCCAGATGCCGCGTTGATCCCAGCGCCGCGCATGCAATAAGGATTCCGCCCCATGCAACCGCTTCTTTCTGCCCACGACCTTCACGTCAGCTACGGCGCTGTGAAAGCGGTGCGCGGGGTAAATTTTGAAATCCGGCAAGGCGAGATCGTCGCCTTTCTGGGTGCGAACGGGGCCGGTAAGTCCTCTATCATGAATGCGATTACCGGCCTTGTTCCAACCTCCTCAGGACAGGTGACGTTCGAGGGGCGCGATATTACAGGTGCAGCGCCTGAAACGCTCGCCCCGAGCGGTCTGACACTGTCGCCCGAAGGGCGGCGGGTGTTTGGGACACTCAGCGTAGCGGATAATCTGCGGATGGGCGCGTTTGCCCTGAATGACAAAGCCGCATTGGAGACCGCATATAAACGGGTCTATGATCTGTTTCCGATCCTGCAGGAACGGAAAGACCAATACGCAGGAACCCTTTCAGGGGGGCAGCAACAGATGCTGGCGGTCGGTCGGGCATTGATGTCGAACCCACGTGTTCTTCTGCTTGACGAACCTTCGCTTGGACTGGCGCCGTTGATCGTTGACCAGATATTCGATCTGATCCTGAAACTGCGAGATCAGGGTGTTACCTTGCTGGTCGTGGAACAGAATGTGGCCAAGACACTGCAAGTGGCAGACCGCGCCTATGTTCTGGTGAACGGTGCAGTGGTAGAGCAGGGCAAGCCTGCGGAACTGACGGCGAGCGGCACCATGCAAGATGCCTATCTAGGAGCGAACTGACCTATGGATATTTTCCTGCAGCAAACTGTAAATGCGCTGGCGCTCGGGGGCACATATGCGTTGCTTGCACTGGGGCTGGCGGTGGTGTTTTCCATCATGGGGCTGATCAATTTCGCCCACGGTGAACTGATGACCATTGCGGGTTATGTGCTGATGTATTGTGGCATTGCGGGGGTCTCGTTTGTGGTGGCCGTGCCTTTGGCGCTGATGGCCTCGGTTATTGCGGCTGTCCTGATGGAACGGATCGCCTTTCGCCCTGTGCGCAACGGGTCGGGGGCGACGATGCTTGTCACCAGTTTTGCCGTGGCGATGATTTTGCAAGTGCTGTTCCAGAACCTGATTTCCACCCGATCCCAGCCGGTTCTTTTGCCGGCCATGCTGTCGGATAGCGTTCATATTGCGGGAATGGTGATCGGGGTGAACAAACTGGCGGCGATTGTAGCCACAATCGTTATGCTGGTGTTCCTTGACTGGTTCATGAAGCACCAGAAAACCGGAATTGCCATGCGTGCCGCTGCCGAAGATTTCGCCGTGGCCCGCCTGATGGGAATCCGCGCCAATACGGTGATCGCAGGGGCTTTTGCCCTGTCCGGTCTGCTGGCTGGCGTGGCGGCGGTGCTCTGGGTCAGCCAGCGGGCCTCGGTTGATCCGTTGATGGGGTTCATGCCGGTACTGAAAGCCTTTATTGCGGCCATTCTCGGCGGGCTTGGCTCCTTGCGCGGGGCTGTGGCCGGTGGCTTCCTGCTTGGTTTCATAGAGATTTACCTTTCGGCCTTCCTGCCCCCTGAAATGCAGGAATTCCGTGAACCCATCGGACTTGGCATTGTGGTACTTGTCCTGTTGTTCCGTCCGAACGGGCTGATCCCGTCAGCGACCCTGAAAGCGGAGAAAGTTTAAAGATGCGTCTTGCCGCGACATCGCAGCAGCGGCTGCTTGGGCCGGAAGACCCTGCCCCTTTCGAGGTGATCAACCCCGACAGCACTTATCCGGTAGTGCTGGTGTGCGAACACGCCGGACGGTTGGTGCCGGAAGAGCTCGGGGATATGGGGCTTACGCCGGCGGATTTGCGCGCCCATATCGCATGGGACATCGGCGCAGAGCCCGTGGCGCGTATGGTTGCAGATCAGCTTGGCGCGACGCTGGTGTTGCAACGCTACAGCCGTCTGGTGATTGACTGCAACCGCCCGCCCGAAAGCGAAACCGCCATGCCTGTAGTCAGCGACGGTGTTACGGTGCCTGCAAACCGGAACCTGACGCCCGAACAGCGGCAGCAGCGGATAGACGAGATTTTCACGCCCTATCAGACTGTCGTAGATGAACATCTGGGAAAGCCTGCCTGTAAGAGCGTGCTTTCGGTTCACAGCTTTACCCGCAGCATGGCCGGACAGCACCGGCCGTGGGACATCGGGTTTCTGTTCCGCCATGATCAAACCACATCCCGTACTCTGGCCCGTGCATTCGAAGCCTTTGTTCCGGCAGAGCGTATCGGTCTGAACGAGCCTTACCAGATCGACGATGAAAGCGACTGGTTTGTGCCCCGCCACGGAGAGGCCAAGGATCTGCCCCACAGTCTGATCGAGATTTGCAATGATCTGATCGAGACATCCGACGGACAGTCCCGCTGGGCCGCATGGTTGACACAGGCGACCCGTGATTTTGTAGAAAAGGATCTGAAATGACTCTGACCCGTGAAGTCCCTCTGGTGATGGACCAATCCGCCCTGCTGTTTATCGACGTGCAGAATTTTGCCGCCCGCCGCGACGGCGGAGAATTCAAGGACATGCCCGATGCAGAGTTCGAGGCAGAATACGGCTGGTTTTTCGAGCAGATGAACAGCCGCGTCATTCCCAACATGCAGCGCCTGCAATCAGCATTTCGCGCAGCTAAGGGAGAGGTGCTTTACACCACCATCGAAAGCCTGACCAAAGACGGACGCGACCGAAGCCTTGATTACAAGATCACAGGTTTTAACGTGCCCAAAGGGTCTTGGGACGGAAAGGTGATCGACGAAATCGCCCCTGGTGACGATGAAATCGTCTTTCCGAAATCCTCTTCCTCCGTGTTTGTGTCCACCCATATCGACTATGTGCTGCGCAATCTCGGTGTGAAGCAACTGGTGATTAGCGGCATTGTTACCGACCAATGCGTTGAAGGCGCAATCCGCGATGCCTGTGATCTTGGCTATCTGGTCACGCAGGTCACGGACGCCTGTATGACCTATTCGCAGGAACGTCACGATCATTCCATCCGCACAATCAAAGGCTATTGCCGCCAGTTGACCACGCAAGAGCTGATCGACGAACTGGCGCAGGTAAAGTCATGACCAAAGCGCCGCTTTACAACCGCGATGAAGCGGCGCTATCCGCCTTGCAGAAACTGCGGTTTTTTCCGCTGGCGGTCTCGCGGGGCGAGGGCTGTTACCTGATCGAAGAAGGGGGCCGCCGTCTGCTGGACCTTTCGGCCTCTTGGGGTGCGGCCAGCCTCGGGCACGGGCATCCGGCCTTGCGACAGGCGATCGACGGGGCGCTGGCGGGGCAGGCAGGGGCTTCCATCCTGTCGGGTACGAATGCGGTTGCGGTGGAACTGGCCGAAACCCTGCTGCGCCTGACTCCGGGCGGGACGGATCGCCGTGTCTGGCTGGGCCATTCGGGAAGTGATGCCAATGAAACCGTGGCGCGGGTTTTGCCAGCGGTGACAGGGCGCCCCCGTATAATGGCGTTTTCGGGGGCCTATCACGGGGGCACGCAAGGCTCTATGGCGGTATCGGGCCACAGCGCACAGGAAGGTGTTGCCAAGGACGGCGGGCTGACACTGGTGCCATACCCTGATCCCTTCCGTCCCTTTGAAGGGGATGCCAGCGGGCAGGCTTTGCTGGATCACATCGAACATCTGCTGGAAACGACTTGCCCCGGAGAGGAAGTCGCCGGTTTCTTTCTAGAACCAATTCAGGCGGATGGCGGGCTGATCGTACCGCCCAAGGGTTTTCTGGCAAAACTGGCGCAGCTTTGCGCCCGATACGGCATCCTGACAATCTGTGACGAGGTCAAGGTCGGACTGGCGCGGACCGGTTCCCTGCACAGCTACATGCAGGAAGGATTTACGCCGGACATACTGGTGCTTGGCAAGGGGCTGGGTGGCGGTTTGCCGGTGTCTGCGGTGATCGCTCCGGCTTGGGTAATGGATCATGCAACTGCTTTTTCGATGCAAACCCTGCACGGTAATCCGGTCTGCGCCGCGGCTGCGCTGGCGGTGCTGGATACCATCGGGGCAGAGCATCTGGCGGAATCCGCCCGCACAACGGGTGATCTGTTGCAGGAAGAAATCCGCAAAGGTGCACAGTCCCAGCCGGAAATCGGAGACATCCGCGGGCGCGGGCTCGCCATCGGGGTGGAGTTGGTAAACCCGCGCACCAATGCCCCGGATGCGGATCTTGCCCGCAAGACCGTTTACCGTGCATGGCAGCTTGGCGCGGTGTTCTTCTATGTCGGGATGCAATCGAATGTTCTGGAACTGACACCGCCCCTGAGCCTGAGCGAACAACAGGCAACAGATGGCGCGGCCCTGTTGTTGCAAGCCGTCAAAGACGCCCGCGCGGGTCTGGTCAGCGATGCGGAAGTTGCACCTTTCGCCGGCTGGTAGTTCAGACCGGCGCAATCGGGATGTTGTCGATCAACCGCACCCCGTCCAGCCAGACAGCAATGAAGAGACGGGCTGGGCGATCTGCGCGCTCCATCGGTTCCAGATCCTGCGCACTGCGCAGTTCCAGATAATCCAGTGTTCCAAAACCCGCCACATCCAGTTTCTGCTGCGCATCGGGCAGAAGGTCCGACAGGGACGCGCCCTGTGCCAGCCCCTCCGCGATGCCGTTCAGAACGTGATACACCAAAGGCGCGGTTTTTCGGGCTTCCCTGCCAAGCCGCAGATTGCGCGAGGACATGGCCAGACCATCGGGTTCGCGCACTGTCGGGCAGCCGGTAATTCCGGTTTTCAGGTCAAGATCCCGTGCAAGTCGTGTCACCACCTGAAGCTGCTGGTAATCCTTTTCCCCGAAAAACGCCTCATCTGCTGCGGTTTGCAACAGCAGCTTGGACACCACTGTGGCCACACCGTCAAAATGCCCCGGACGGGCCGCGCCGCACAGGCCTTCGCTGACGCCGGACACGGAAACACTGGTCGAAAAGCCGTCGGGATAGATCTGGTCCGGATCGGGCACATAAAGCACATCTACTGCAAAGGGGGCGAGCTTGACTGAATCGCTGTCCTCGGTGCGGGGATAATTCGCAAGATCCTCGGGATTGTTGAACTGGCGGGGGTTTACGAACAAGGTGACGATCACCCTGTCGGTCTTAGCTTTCGCTTCGCCCACAAGGGACAGATGCCCTGCGTGCAGCGCGCCCATCGTGGGAACGACGCCAATCGTCTGCCCTGCGCGGCTCCATTCATCGGTCAGCGTGCGCAGCGCGGCTTTGGTGCGGATAATCTTCATTCTTCGGTGTCTTGTCCTGCGGTGTTGTCGGTGAATATATGTTCGGGTGCGGGGAAGGCGCGGCTGCGGACGTCTTTCGCATAGGCGCTGATCGCACTGGCAGCATCTTTTGCCAGATGGGTGTAGCGTTTGACGAAGGCGGGTTTGAAGGCGTCGAACAGGCCGAGCATGTCATCGATCACCAGTATTTGCCCGTCACACCCCGCCGAGGCCCCGATGCCCACTGTTGGAATGGGGATTTCTGCTGTGATCCGGTCCGCCAGTGCGGCCGGAACTTTTTCAAGCACCACCGAAAAAGCGCCTGCGTCGGAAACGGCTTTCGCATCCGCAAGGATACGGTCTGCATCCGCACCCTTGCCCTGCACGCGGTACCCGCCAAGCGCATTTACGGATTGGGGTGTCAGACCGATATGGGCCATGACCGGAATGCCGCGATCCACCAGAAAGCGGATCGTTTCGGCCATATGCTGCCCGCCTTCCAGCTTTACCGCGCCGCAGCCGGTTTCCGCCATCAGTCGTGCAGCGTTGCGCAGCGCCTGTGCGGGGCTTTCCTCGTAGCTGGCAAAGGGCATGTCCACCACCATCAGCGCACGGTTCAAGCCGCGTGCAACGGCCTGCCCGTGCAGGATCATCATGTCCATTGTGACCGAAAGGGTAGAGGGCAATCCGTGAAGCACCATGCCCACACTGTCCCCGACAAGGACAAGATCGCATTCGGCATCCGCCAGTTGTGCAACCGGTGTGGTATAAGCTGTTAGACAAACCAGAGGCGTCTTGCCCTTCCGGTCTGCAATATCGCTTGCGGTCAAAGTTTTCTGTGGGGCTGACTGGCTCATGTCCGTCCTATGGTTGCTTTGGCTGCGGTCGTTTAGAATATTCTTTCACCCAAAGCAACGATTCTGAAATTTTGTGTCTATCAGCCGGTGGGGAAATCCTCCAGCTTTTGCAGGATCGGACAGTCCGGGCGGGAATCTCCCGCACAATCGCGTACCAGATCCGACAGGGTGTTCCGCATGGCTTCCAGATCCGCGATTTTGGCCTCTATCTGCGCGAGATGGTCTTTGGCGATTGCCCGCACATCCGCACTCGCCCTGTCCTGATCCTCCCAAAGCGCCAGAAGGGCGCGGCAATCCTCAATGGTGAAACCCAAAGCCCGGGAGCGCCCCAGAAACACCAGTTTATGGACGTCACTCTGCCGGAACGCACGGTATCCATTGGTGTCTCTGAGGGGTTTGACCAGCCCGATATCTTCATAGTAGCGAATGGTTTTGGCGGGCAGGCCGGCCTGTTTGGCAACATCTCCGATATTCATTCTTCGGCTCCTATTGCGCGGCGGCAGGCACCAGCACCTGCTTGCCGGTTTCAGTTGAGGTGTGTTCGGCCAGCGCCGGAGTGATCCAGCGCAACCGCAGGGCGTTTGTCAGGACAAAAACGCTCGATAAGGCCATGGCGCCAGCGGCGAGTGCAGGGGACAGGAGCCAGCCGAACATCGGATAGAAAACGCCTGCCGCCACAGGGATCAGCAGCGCGTTGTAGCTGAAGGCCCAGAACAGGTTCTGGCGGATGTTGGCCATGGTCCGCTGGCTGACGTTTATTGCATTGACAACGCCTGCCAGATCGCCGGACATCAGGACCACATCTGCGGCCTCTATCGCGATGTCCGTTCCGGTGCCGATGGCGATTCCCACATCAGCGCGGGCAAGCGCGGGGGCGTCATTGATGCCGTCCCCGACAAAGGCAGCGGACGTTCCGTTCTGTGACAGTTCTTCGATTGCAGCGACCTTTCCGTCGGGCAGGACTTCGGCCACGACGGTATCAATCCCCAGCCGTCGCGCGATGGCATCGGCTGTTCCCTTGTTGTCGCCGGTGATCATCGCTACGCTCAGACCCAGCCCGTGCAGGGCCGCAATCGCTTCGGGTGTCCCCTGTTTGACCGGATCGGAGACGGCAATCACAGCCGCCAGTTTCCCGTCAATCGCAACGTAAAGCGGGGTTTTCCCTTCATGCCCCAAGGCATCGCCGGTGGTTTTGGCAGTGTCCAGCGCCACGGACTCCCGCGTCATCAGGCGATCCGCCCCGACAAGGACTCTTCTGCCGTTAACCTGCCCGCTGATGCCGTAACCGGTGATTGACCGGAACTCTGCCACTTGTGGCAGCTCCAGTGCTTCCAGCCGTGCCTTGCGTACAATGGCTTGCGCAATCGGGTGTTCGGAGCTGGATTCCAGCGCTGCCACGCTTTGCAGGACGTCTGCTGCGTCAAATCCGTCCGATACAATCAGATCTGTCAGTTCCGGTCGCCCTTCTGTCAGCGTGCCGGTTTTATCAAGCGCGACAGTTTTCACGTCATGCAGGGTTTGCAACGCATCGCCCTGCCGGAACAACACCCCAAGCTCTGCGGCGCGTCCGGTCCCCACCATAATAGACGTGGGCGTTGCCAGACCCATCGCGCAGGGGCAGGCGATAATCAGCACCGCAACAGCCGCCACCAGCGCATGGCCGAGTGTCGGGGTAGGCCCGAACACAAGCCAGCTTGCAAAAGTGATAGCCGCTACGGCCATCACAACCGGCACGAACCACAGGGTGATCCGGTTCACCAGATCCTGAATGGGCAGTTTCGCGCCCTGTGCATCTTCCACCATGCGGATAATCTGGGACAACATCGTGTCCCGCCCTACATGGGTAGCCTTAAAGACCAGCGCACCGGTGCCGTTTACGGTGCCGCCCACAATCTTTGTATCTGCGGTTTTCTCTACCGGCACAGGCTCGCCAGTGATCATGCTTTCATCAACAAAGGAACTGCCTTGGGTGACCACACCATCGACGGGTATTTTCTCGCCGGGGCGCACTTGCAGTAGATCCCCAGTGACGATTTCTTCCACCGGCAGTTCCATAAAATGCCCGTCCCGTTCAACGCGGGCGGTTTTCGACTGAAGGGACATCAGCTTGCGGATTGCTTCGCCGGTGCGCCCTTTGGCGCGTGCTTCCAGACTGCGGCCAAGCAGGATCAACGTGACAATCACGGCGGCTGCCTCAAAGTAGACGACGCGGGTTCCTTCCGGCAGCAGCGCCGGTGCAAAGAGCGCCACAGTTGAAAACGCCCAAGCCGCACCGGAGCCGACAGCGACCAGCGCATTCATGTCCGGCGCGCCTTTAAACAATGCCCGAAACCCTTTGACGTAAAACACCCGCCCCGGCCAGATCATGACAATTGTGGTCAGAACGAACTGGATGCTCCAGCTTGTGGTCTGCCCCAAGTTCGCCATGATCCAGTGGTGTATTGCGGGAATGGCATGGCTCCCCATTTCCATCAGGAATACCGGCGCTGTCAGGAGGGCTGCAATCCATGTCATCTGTTGCAGGTGCTGGCTCTCTGCGGCCTTGCGATCGCCGGTATCACGATCCGTATTTTCGTCCGCCAGAACCGTTGCGGGATAGCCCGCAGCCGTGGCGGCCTGCGCAATTTCGCTGGCGGTTGTCCCGCTGCCAAGCACTTCGACCGTTGCCTGTTCATTCGCAAGATTGACGGAGGCCGAGACAACGCCCCTCACAGCAAGAAGAGCTTTTTCGACCCGACCGACGCAAGACGCGCAGGACATGTTTTCTATGGCAAGCCGGTAAGTTGTCTTGCGGGCCGGATAGCCGGTTTCCTCCAGCACGGTGATAATACCAACAGGATCAAAATTCTGATCCGTTTCGACCCGACCTTTCTCTGCGGCGAGGTTAACCTCGGCACGGGTGACGCCGGGAACGGCTTTCAGGGCTTTTTCAACCCGTCCGACGCAAGACGCACAAGACATGCCTTTGATGCCAAAAGTATAAGCGTTTTGAGTTTTCATGACCGATCCTCTGAGGTCTGTTTCCCCTGATATGGGGCTTCCAGTCACTGGAGGGTCAAGAAGGATTTATAAATTATTTTCGATTAAGGGGCCGGCATTCCCGGACCCTCTTCAATGAAGGGAAACGGCAGGGATGGTGAGGGTCTTCACAGCTTTGGTCACGGCAGCTTTAATAGGGTCGATGACCCTCAGGTTCAGATGCTGCTCCATTTCCTCTGCCAAACCGCCCATACCGGCACAGCCAAGAACAATTGTTCGCAGTTCCGGGTGGTCCTCCATCAGCTTGCGGGCAGCGGCGATCAGCCTTTTGTTGGCCGCGTCCCGTTGCTGTTCAAAATCAAGAACCGCGATTGTACTGGCGCGTATACAGATCAGGGTATCTGTCAAACCGTATGATTTCGCATTGGCTTCAAGGACCGGAACCGACAGTTCCGATGTGGTCAGCACGGCGTAGGGCTGGCGAAGGTCATGGGCGGCCTGCATGGCAGCCTGACCGATGCCAAAAACGTTTTTCTTTGCCGTCTCGGTCAGGCCGGTATCGTCAAAACAGGCGATAATGGCCAGATCGAAATCCGTCTTTTGCAATATCTCCAGCGTTCCGGGCAGTGCTTCTTTTCCGTCCGCGGCCCCCTGAATGGAAGGCGGGCCGCCGGGATTCGTTCGCGTGCTCATGTCGATGTTAGCAGGCAGGTACTGTCTGGCCTCTGCGTCGATCCGGTCTGTCATCTCGGCGGTGCTGTTCGGGTTCACCACCAGCAGGTGCGGCGACATTACAAAGCCATCGCTTTAGGTTGCTGGCTGGCACGCCACTCTGCTTCTGACGGGGTCGCCAGATCAAAGGTTTCAAAGCTACGGCAATAGCCATGCCCGCCCATGCGCCCCAAAGCATCCAAGGCGGCTGCATCCACATGGAAGCGATCATTCACCAGACCGGGGCGGGCATGCATGGCCAGCACTTCCCCCAGAACAATCTCGCGGGACTTGCCGATGTTCAGGGTCACATGGCGTTTGCATTCCAGCCGGATCGGCGCTTCGGCGATCTGGGGGCAGTTCACGAACTCGCCCGGTATCATGGTCAGCCCCGCTGCGGTGATCTCATCCACGTCGGAGGGAAAGTTCACTGCCGTCGTGTTCATCGGATGCAGGTTGGCAAAATCCACGATGTTGACGGTAAATTCTTCCGTTACACGGATATTATGTCCGGTGTCCTTGAACCGCAGATCTTCGTGGTTTTCCACCCCGAGCGCCAGAATGGCAGGGTCCGAGGACAGGCAGTTGAAAAAACTGAAAGGGGCGGCATTCGGGCGGCCTTTCTCATCGACAGTCGTCACCCATGCAATCGGGCGCGGCACGACAGAGCCGATCAGCAGTTTGTAACGGTCGCGGGCGGACAGCTTTGAAAAGTCGAAACTGTCTTTTGTGTTGGAAGCGGACTCCATGGAAATCTCCTTGGATAGAATGTGAAAGGGGAAACGGCTGGTGTGAATTAGCTGTCAGGGGTGACGTAGCGGGCAAGAATATTGCTCACATTGTCTTTTTCTTCGTCTTCCGGATTCAGAAGGGCGCGATCCTGCACACTGTGCAGATGCGTGTGCATCTGGCTGGCAGCGCGGTCTGCATCGCCAGCTGCAATCGCCTCGATGATTTCCGTGTGTTCTTCCAACCCGCATTGCGCCGAATGGGCCTGTGCAAAACGTGCCAGCACCAGAGAACAGCGGGATACGATTTCATTGACATAATTGGCGAGGATTTTTGATCCTGTCAGCTCTGCCAGAAGAATATGGAACTCCCCCGCCAACCGGATGGAGCGGGTGGTGTCCACATCAAGATACTTCTGTTCTTCGGCCAGATGCGCCTTTAGCGCCTTGACGATGGGTTTGGAGTCCATCTTGCACAGCCGCTGCATGACCTCCCGTTCAAGACACTGGCGCATCTCGAAAATGTCATGGGCTTCTTCGATTGTCGGGTCCGCAACCGAAGCCCCCCGATTCGGCTGGAGATCCACCAGACCTTCGGCATCCAGTCGCACCAGCGCGTTGCGCACGGTTGTGCGGCTGACGCTGAATGTCTCCCCGATCGAATCCTCGGGAAGCTTCACGCCGGGCTTCAGCGCCTGTTCGATGATTGCCTTTCGAAGCGAATCATAGACCGGAAAACTGCGTGTCGAAGATTTATACATAAGAAGCCTATACCATATATGTGCTGCAGATTGTCAGCTATTATCTCGACATTATTGGATACAATGATTGAATACAATATTTTATTTTTTTGTAGCCAAATTGATTTTTTGACACTAACGTCGCTCGACATAAGGCCATTTCATGGTTTCAAGGCCCCAAGAATAAGGGGCCGAAAATTCTGAAAGCGGTTTTATTGTGATAACCGTGTATACGATCCGAATTAGGTTTGTGTGCAATAACAGGGAAAGAAAAAATGAAATTTTCCAGAAAACTGCAGAGTGTAACCCTCGGGGGTCTTACCGCTGTTCTTCTTGCAACCAGCAGTTCTGCGGAGACAGTTCGCTGGGGTGCGCCCCGCGATATCGTCTCGCTCGACCCTTACTCATATGGTGACAGCTACACGATCAACTTCCTAAACAATATCTACGAAGGTCTGGTGCGCTATAACCGTGATTTGCAGATTGAACCGGCGCTGGCGACAAGCTGGGAAGTGGTGTCTCCGACCACTTGGCGTTTCACGCTGCGCGAAGGTGTGAAGTTCCACGACGGCGCGGATTTCACGGCCGAAGATGTTCTGGCCAGTCTGCAACGTGTGACCGACGAAACCTCGCCGCTGAAGGGCAACCTCCCTGCCTACAAAAGTGCGACAGTGGTTGATGACTATACCATCGACATCGAATTGAATGGTGCTTATCCGCTGTTGCTGAACGACCTGACCAACATCCATATCTTTGACAAGGGCTGGCTGGTTGCCAACAATGCCGAAAAGCCGACAGATGTAAGCGCAGGTGTAGAGGGTTACGCGACTTTCAATACCAACGGCACCGGACCTTTCGTTCTGGAATCTCGCACGCCCGAAGCGCAAACCATCCTGAACGTGAATGAGAACTGGTGGGATGAGCCAAAGCACAACCTGACCCGCGTTGAATTCCAGCCGATTTCCTCTGCGGCGACCCGTGTTGCCGCCCTGCTGTCCGGCGAGGTGGATTTCGTGGATTCTGCGCCGGTTCAGGATTTGCCCCGTCTGGAAGCGGCCAGCAATCTGAAAGTGCTGGAGCGTACCGACCTGCGGACTGTCATGCTCGGCTTCAACCGTCGTGACGAACTGGTGGCCGGTGGTGAAAACCCGCTGAACGATTTGCGCGTCCGGCAAGCCATGCAGCTGGCCGTTGATATGGACCTGATCCAGCAAAAAGTGATGCGCGGTAAATCCCGCAATGCGGGGCTACTGGTGGCGCCATCCATTCCGGGTTATTCCGAAGAACTGGACACACCGGCCGGATACGATCCCGAAAAGGCCAAGGCTTTGCTGGCCGAGGCGGGATACGAGGACGGTTTCGAGTTTGATTTCGTCTGCACCAACGAAAGCTACGTCAATGAAGAACAGTTCTGTCAGGCCATCGCGTCCATGTGGTCCCGTGTTGGGCTGAACCCGAAGCTCGACATCGGTCCGACTGCCAAACAGACACCCAAGCGCGCCAATGGCAAGGCGGATGTGTACACGCTCGGCTGGGCTACGCTGCCGATGCTCGACACCTATTCCATTCTGGTTCAGGTGCTGCATTCCAAAACCGGCAATTCCGGCGTGTTCAACTGGGGCGACTGGTCCTATCCCGAACTGGATAAATTGACACAATCCGCTGCTGTGGAACTGGATCGCGACACACGTTTGCAGATGGAAACCGACGCGCTGAAAATCGCCAAGGATGAAGTCATCATGATGCCGCTGCACCAGCAGCCAATGGCATGGGCCGTGTCCAACGCGTTCAGCGATTTCCCGCAGTTCCCGGATAACAAGCCGCGTATGTGGTATGTAACCAAGTAATTCTCCCGGACTGGGGCGGCGTCGTTCTGCCGTCGCCCCTCTTTTTCTCTCGCAACGGAGACCCCTGCAATGCTGGCTTTCATCATAAAGCGCCTCGCCAATGCCGTTTTTGTCATGCTCTCCGTGACATTTCTGGCTTTTGTAATCTTCCGCTTTGTCGGTGATCCTGTGGATCAGATGCTGAACGAGCAAGCCACCCAGGAGCAGCGTGACGACCTGCGCGAAAGGCTCGGGCTGGACAAGCCGTTTCTTGTGCAATTCACCACTTTCGTCGGACGCGCCGCGACAGGGGATTTCGGAATTTCCTTCCGCAACCAGCGTGATGTGCTGGACATGATCGCGGAACGCTTCCCCGCCACGTTCGAACTGGTGCTGGTGGCGACATTCATATCGCTGATCGTCGGTGTGCCGATGGGGGTGATTACCGCCATCAAACGGCAAAGCTGGTACGCCGAAACCATGCAGTTCACCTCTATTATCGGCATTTCCTTACCTAGTTTTGTTGTCGGGATCGGTTTGATCCTTGTGTTTTCGGTCTGGCTTGGCTGGTTCCCTGCCTTCGGGCGCGGTGACACGGTGGATCTCGGCTGGTGGACAACGGGGCTGCTGACCCCGTCGGGCCGCATGTCCATTGTCCTGCCGGCGCTGTCCCTGTCGCTGTTCCAGATCACTCTGGTCATGCGGCTGGTGCGGGCCGAAATGCTGGAGGTGCTGCGATCCGACTTTATCAAATTTGCCCGCGCCCGGGGTATTCCCGCGCGATCCATCCACTTCCGCCACGCCCTGCGCAACTGTCTGATGCCGGTTGTAACCATGACAGCCATGCAGATCGGCGGGCTGATCGCCTTCGCGCTGGTAACCGAAACCGTCTTTCAATGGCCGGGTATGGGGCTGCTGTTCATTCAGGCCGTAACCTTTGTGGATGTTCCGATTATGGCCGCTTACCTTTGTATCGTTGCGCTGATCTTTGTGGTGCTGAATGCCATTGTAGACATGACCTATGCGGTGATTGATCCCCGCCTGAGAGGAGCCGAAAAATGAGCGATCAAACTTCTGTCAAAGCAGTGCCATCCCGCATGGAGCGTTTTTTCGACAGCGATCTGTGGTGGTCCTTCAAATCCCACAAATCCGCAGTGGGGGCCGCGATTGTCCTGCTGCTGGTGATCATCACGGCCTTTCTCGCGCCTGTTCTGTCCCCGCAGAACCCCTATGATCTGGCTGCGCTGGAACTGTGGAACGCCGAGCTGCCCCCGATCTGGATGGAGGGCGGTCAGATGCCCTTCCTTCTGGGAACAGACGTGCAGGGACGCGATATTCTGTCAGGCATACTTTATGGCACGCGGATTTCGATCATCATCGGGATTGCCTCGGTTGCCGTGTCTTTGGTGGTGGGTATCGGGCTTGGCTTGATGGCCGGCTATTATGGCGGCTGGATTGACAATGTGCTGATGCGGATTGGCGATGTGCTGCTGTCGATCCCGATTGTTCTGGTTGCGATCCTTGTCAGTTCGGTTGCGCAGCAGTTCCTGCCGCCTGCCTTCCGTGAAGTGGGTGTGGCCGCTGTGCTTGTGCTGGCAATTGCGATGTATTCTTGGGTGCAATACGCCCGTGTGGTGCGTGCCCAAACGATGGTGGAGCGGCGAAAGGAATATGTCATGGCCTCGCGGCTGGTGGGAACGCCTGCGCGGCGTCTGATGCTGAAACATATCCTGCCCAACACGCTGACGCCGATCTTTGTGGCGGCAACGCTGAACTTCGGTCTGGCCATCCTGATCGAGGCGACCCTGTCCTTTCTGGGTGTGGGGATGCCGCCGAACCAACCCTCGCTTGGTACGCTGATCCGCGTGGGCAACCAGTACCTGTTCTCGGGGTCTTGGTGGATCGTGCTGTTTCCCTCCATCCAGCTTTGCATCCTTGTGGTGGCCGTGAACATGCTGGGGGACTGGCTGCGCGACGCACTGAACCCGAAGCTGCGCTAAGAAACTGCGTTTTAAGGAAAAAAACTATGAATAACCTGTTGATCAAAAACCTGCGTATCCTTGACGGAGAGCCGACCGACCTGTTGATCGAAAACGGGCGGATTGCGAAAATTGCTCCGGATCAGGCCGCAGGCACAACACCTGTTGAAGATGCAGGCGGACATATTGCGATCCCTGCCTTGACCGAGGCGCATACCCATCTGGACAAATCCCTGTTGGGGTATCCGTGGTATCACAATGATGTGGGCGGCGGCAATCTGATGGCGATGATCGACAACGAACGCCAGATGAAAACCCGCCTTGGCATGGACCCCCATGTGCAATCCATGCGCCATGCCTTGAAAACAGCCGGTTATGGCGCAACCCTGATCCGCAGCCATGTGGACATCGACACCACAGGCGGGTTGCGCGCATTGGAAGGCGTTATGGAAACCGCTGAAAAGCTGGCTGATGTGGTGGATATCCAGACTGTCGCCTTCCCGCAATCCGGTCTGATGATCAGCCCCGGCACGGCAGAACTGTTGGACGAGGCGCTGAAAATGGGTGCGGACCTGATGGGCGGGCTGGACCCTTGTGGTGTCGATCACGATCCGAAAGGGCACCTTGATACGATATTCGCGCTGGCCGACAAACACGGAAAAGGCATTGATATTCACCTGCACGAACGGGGTGAACTGGGCGCTTTTTCGATGGAGCAGACCCTTGATCGGGCCGAAGCTTTGGGCATGAAAGGCATGATCAGTATTTCCCATGCTTTCTGTCTCGGGATGCCGGATCAGGCGCGGGTCGAAGGTCTGCTGGAACGGCTGGCGGCTCTGGATGTTGCGATCATGACCACCGCGCCCGCCAGTAGCCCTGCGCCTCTGGTCAAACAGCTGCAGGCCCACGGCATCCGCATCGGCTCCGGAAATGACGGTATTCAGGATACCTGGGGGCCCTATGGCAACGGCGACATGCTGGAGCGGGCGAAATTCGTCGGCCTGCGCAATAACCTGCGGTCTGACAAGGAAATGTATCAGGCGCTGGATATTTGCGCGGGCGGCGGCGCGGTTGCCATGGGCATGGAACGCCGCGCGCTGGAAGAAGGCGCGCCAGGGGATCTGGTGCTGGTCGAAGGCGTTGCCGTGGCCCATGCCATCGTGTCCCACGCACCGCGCAAGCTGGTGGTGAAGGCGGGCAAAGTTACAGCCCGTGACGGGGCCACTCTGATCGAGGCCCCGTAATGCGCTTTGACGATCTTCCCCTCGGGCAGCGCCCTACAGGCCGCTGGAGCCTGACAGCCGACTGGATCGTGGTGGACACGGAACAGGGCCGCCGTCTGCTGCGCGGGGGTGAGGTGGTGATTGAAAACGACCGGATCCTCTTTGCCGGAAAACGCTTTGACGCAGAGGTCAGCGCCCGTTTTGACATGGGCGCGGCGCTGGTTGCCCCCGGTTTTGTAGATCTGGATGCCCTGTCCGATCTCGACACCACCCTGCTGGCCCATGACAACTGGCCGAGCGAAAGAAAGGGCCGCGTCTGGCCGCAGACCTATGTGGATCGCGGCCCTTACGAGATGTATTCGCCCGAAGAACTGGTGGCACAAAAACGGTTCGCCTTCGGGCAATTGCTGATGAACGGTATCACCTCTGCTGCGCCGATTGCGTCCCTGTTCTATCGTGAATGGGGCGAGACCGTGGCCGAGTTTTCTGCCGCCGCTGATGCAGCGCAGGACATGGGCCTGCGGGTCTGGCTTGGTCCGGCGTATCGTGCGGGCGGGATGGTGGTTGATGAGTCCGGCGCCATGCACGCCAGATTTGACGAAGACCGCGGTTTGACAGGGCTGGAAGATGCGATCGGTTTTGCGCAATCCGTGCAGGGCCGTGATCTTGTGTCCCCGATGCTCGCCCCTGATCGTGTGGAAACCTGCACGCAAACCTTGCTGGAACGCACGATGGCAGCGGCAGAGGAACTGGATTGCCCCGTGCGCCTGCATATGGCGCAGGGCCAGATGGAACTGCAAACCGTGCAGGCGCTGCATGGTAAAACCGCGCCGCAGTGGTTGGCCGGCTTTAATGCACTGTCACCCAGACTGCTCGCCCCCCACGGGACTGTGGCGGATGATACCGATCTTGAACTCTACCGCGATCACGGTGTTTCGGTGATCCATTGCCCGCTTGTTGCCGCCCGTCACGGCGGGGCGCTGCGCTCCTTTGCAAAACTGCGGGACATGGGGATCAACCTTGCTATGGGCACCGATACGGCACCGCCCGACATGGTGCTGAATATGGCGGTGGGGATGATGACCTGCCGGATGCAGGCCGGCCATACCTCGATCACCTCGGCAGAGATGTTTGACGCGGCAACCCTTAACGGAGCCAAAGCGCTGCGCCGTGATGACATCGGCGTGCTGCGGGCGGGGGCCAAGGCGGACATCGCCGTGTTCGACATGGCCGATCCCCATATGGCACCGCGAATTGATCCGGTGCAAACCCTGATCCTTGGCGCGACAGGCCGTGTGACACGGGCAACCATTGTGGATGGCCGCCTGTCCATGCGCAACGGCGACGTGGCCGGTATCGACATGAAGGCCGCCCGTGCCGCAATGCAGGACCAGTTCGACGGACTGGTTGAAAAATATCCCGAACGCACCCTCGGGCATCCGCCTGCGGAGCAGATTTTCCCACCCACCTTTCCCCTGATGAATGGAGACTAGCATGATGGTTCAGCCCATTCCCGTGCCAGAAGATTCGATCAACGCCACCCCTGCACTGGATGTGCAGGGGCTGAGTGTCGAGTTTCCCACCAGACGCGGGGTCCTGACAGCAATTGACGACGTATCCATGCAGATCGCACCGGGGGAAATCCTCGGGGTGGTGGGCGAAAGCGGTGCGGGTAAATCCATCACCGGACTGGCCGTGCTCGGCCTGCTGGAACATCCCGGACGGATTGCGCAGGGTGCGATCCATGTCGGCGGCCGCCGCGTCGATACCCTGAGCGAGGCCGAACTGACCAAGGTTCGGGGCCGCGAGATGGGCGCGATCTTTCAGGATCCACTGACCGCGCTGAACCCGCTGTTCACAGTGGGCAAGCAACTGGTGGAAACCATCCGCCTGCACACGCCCCTGTCAAAGGCACAAGCCGAGCAACGCGCGCTCGAACTGCTGCGCAGTGTTGGTATTCCGGCCCCCGAAGAACGTCTGCGCCAGTATCCCCACCAGTTTTCCGGCGGGATGCGGCAGCGGGTTGTGATTGCGCTGGCACTGGCGGCGGGGCCGCGCCTGATTATCGCTGATGAACCGACCACGGCGCTGGATGTGTCCATTCAGGCACAGATCACCGCGCTGCTGCGCAAGCTGTGTGATGAAACCGGCGTCGGGATCATGCTTGTGACCCACGATATGGGGGTGATTGCGGAAACTGCGGATCGGGTCTGTGTAATGTATTCGGGCCGTGTGGTTGAAAGCGGTCCGGTGGGGGATGTGATCCACAACCCGCAGCACCCCTACACCAAGGGTCTGATGTCCGCGATCCCGAGCCTGCATGACCGTGTAGAGGTTCTCTCGCAGATTGACGGGTCCATGCCCCGACTGAATGCACGGCCCCCGGGCTGTGCCTTCCATCCCCGCTGCCCTTATGCGGGTCCGAAATGCAGTGCGCAGAAACCGTCGCTGCAACAGGTTGACACAACCAGCGCAGCCTGCTGGTTGCAACAAGGAGGAACAGAATGAGCGAAGTTCTAGAGGATACCGCACCTGCTTTAACGGTAAATCATGTCAGCAAGGTGTTTGATGTATCGGCCCCGTGGCTGAACCGTGTGCTTGAACGTCGCCCGAAACTCTATGTGGAAGCGGTTTCGGATATATCGTTCACCGTGGAAAAAGGCACCTGTTTCAGCATCGTCGGGGAATCGGGATGCGGAAAATCCACCGTGGCGCGGCTGGTGACAGGGCTTTACGCCACCACCAACGGGGACATCCGGTTCGGGACAGGGGCCAAGGGCCGTCCGATCAAGGTTCAGATGATCTTTCAGGATCCCCATTCCAGCCTGAACCCGCGCTGGCGTGTCGGGGACATCATCGCGGAACCGATCCGCGAAATGAAACTGCGCGACACGGAAAAGGAAACACTGGAGCGGGTGCGCGAACTGCTCGAAACCGTGGGGCTTGGCGCGGATGACGCACTGAAATACCCGCACGAGTTTTCCGGCGGCCAGCGTCAGCGGATTTCCATCGCCCGTGCGCTGGCTTCCGAACCGGAACTGCTGGTCTGTGACGAACCGACTTCGGCGCTGGATGTTTCGGTGCAGGCGCAAATCCTGAACCTGATGCGCCGCTTGCAGGACGAACTGGGCCTGACCTATCTGTTCATCAGCCACGACCTGAGCGTGGTACGCCATATGTCCAACCACATCGCAGTGATGTATCTGGGCCGGATTGTTGAGCAGGCCCCCGTAGAAGAGTTGTTTACCAATCCAAAGCATCCCTATTCCAAACTGCTGCTGGCGACGATCCCGGACATCGAAAACCCCAAACGCCGTGTCGAAGCGCAGGCCGGAGAGCCGCCAAGCCCGCTCAACCCGCCAAGCGGCTGCGCCTTTCATCCCCGCTGTCCTATGGCTTTGCCCAAATGCAGCCAGAGCGCGCCTGAACTTTGTTCCACGTCCCGGCATGGCAAGGCAGCGTGTTTTGTAACGCAGGATATGGCAGTGGTGGAACCCGTTAAAGCCGCGGGCTGAGCGACCGGAAGCCAGGGACAGGAGAACAGTTCTTTTGTTGCAGGGGAGAAGTAGTGTAGTTAACGTCAGGCCATTTCCGGTCTGATGTTTATTGCAAGGTTTTCGCAACGTCATGTGCCCTGCCTCTGATACCCCGCCTGTTAAAGCGCCCGTGGACGTTGTTCCTGCGGGGGCGTTCAGTTTTCCCGTTGCGCAGGTCAGGGAAACCCGCCGTTTCGGGTTTCTTCTGTTGCCGGAATTCACACTGCTGGCCTTCAGTTCCGCGCTCGATCCGCTGCGCATCGCGAACCAGCTGGCGCAAAAGCCGCTCTATGGTTGGGTCGTGCTGTCGGAAACGGGTGATGCGGTGTGCTCTTCCTCCGGCGTGGATGTGGGCGCCCACGCGGATCTCGACGGATTGACGCCGGATATGCACCTTTGGGTGTGTTCGGGGAACAGGGGTACGGAAGTTGCGTCCGACGCCGTGTTGCAGGCGCTGCGCAAACATGCGCGGTTTGGTGGCAACATGGGCGGCATTTGCACAGGTGCGGCAACACTGGCGCGTGCCGGTCTTTTGCAGGACCGCCGATTTACGCTGCATTGGGAAAACCAACCCGGTTTTGTGGAAACTTTTCCTGAACTGCACCCCACCAGCCGCCGCTTTGAAGCAGACCGCGGAATCTACACTTGCGGCGGTGGTGCCGCTGCCACTGAAATGATGCTGTCCATCATTCTGGAAGACTACGGCGAGGCATTTGCAACTGCTGTTTCGGATATGTGCCTGAGTGGCGGTGATCTGTCACCGGCGCGGGAACAACGCAGTTCCATTGCCAAGGCGATCAATTCCCGCGATCCCAAGGTGCTGGCGGTCCTGCGGGCGATGCATGACAATATCGAGGAACCGCTGACGCTGGAGGAACTTGCGGAAAAGGGCGAATTCTCGCGTCGTCAGATGGAGCGTCAGTTCAAAAAGCTGTTTGATGAAACGCCCGCTACTGTCTATCGCAACATGCGGCTGGATCGCGCCCGCACCTTGCTGACCGAAACCAATCTCAACGTCACGGAAATCGCCATGGCGGCGGGGTTCAGTTCCAACGGTTTGTTCACGCGGCATTACAAGGCCCGTTTCAATGAAACCCCATACGGGCGGCGCGGAAAAATGCGGGATGCAAAGTCAGAGAATGGTACAGATCCGGCTTAAAGGATCGGGCCGATAGTGGCGATGATGTTGTTCCAGATCCGCCGGTAATAAGGCCAGTTTGATACGTGGATCAGCGTTACCGGATCGGAACCGGAAATATAAACCTGTTGACGCTCATAAATTTCACCTGCCAGAGTTTCGTCCTGAAACAGGATATTGTTTTCAAAATTCAAATCGAAACTGCGGATATCAAGGTTGGAGGAACCGACCAGCCCCAACCGGCCATCCATTGTCAGGGTTTTGGCGTGCAGTAACCCGCCCTTGTATTCGTAAATCTCGCAGCCCGCTTCCAGCAGTTTCAGATAGTAGCTTTTACTGGCAGCCGCGACGATCTTGCTGTCATTGCGTTTGGGAAAGACCAGTGTCACGCGCACGCCGCGCAAGGCCGCCGTGCACAATGCATCAAGCACGGTTCCGTCCGGCACGAAATAGGGTGTCGACAAAACGATCTGTTGCTGTGCACAGGCAATCGCGGTTGAAAACAGTTGCGGGGTGGCGCCGCGCCGCTCTACCGGACCAAAGCCAAGTGCCTGTGCCGGAAAACCATCCTTGAACGGTACAACCGGCTCCGCCAGATCCTCCAGCGTTTCGCCTGTGGCCTGCGCCCAGTCACTTACGAATAACAGCTGGTTCTGTGCCACGATCGGGCCTTCAAACCGTACCATTATATCGACCCACGGGGCGTATCTGGCTTTAACCAGAAATTCCGGATCAGCGTAATTCCGACTGCCGCAGTAGGTGATTTCGCCGTCAATAACCGTAATCTTGCGGTGGTTGCGAAGATCAAGGCGGCTGGTCAGGATTGTGTGCAAGGGCCGGTCCAGCGGAAGGGCAACTGCCAGTTTCACGCCAGCATCCTTCATCCGCTGCCAGAGCGCCGATTTGATCAGCCGCCGCGAGCCAAGCCCGTCCGCCACAGCGCGGCAGGTGACACCCCGTTTGGTGGCACGGATCAGTGCCTCGGCCAGATCGGTGCCGGTGTGATCTTCCAGCCAGATATAGCAGAGCATATGCACGTGATGTTTCGCAGCATCAATGTCCGCCACCATGCGTTCCAGCGTTTCCGCTCCGTCCGCCATCAGGGCGGCGCGGTTGCCGTTTACCGGATAAAAACCGTTTATCGACGCACCGTAGCGGAAAACCGATCGGTACTGCCGCGAAATGTCGGTGCTGATGTCTTCTTCCCTGCCTTTCAGATCACCGGCATGATCATTGATATTGCGTGACACCAGCCGTCGCGCCTGTTTCGCCTTCTTGCCAAGGTCGATCTCCCCGAACAGAAAGTAAACTGCACTGCCCCCGAAGGGGACCACATTCAGCACCACAAACCACGCCAGTCGGGCAGGGGGAGACAGGTCGTCCCGCAGAAGAATGCGAAGCGTAAAGGTTAATACGATAACGCCGTGAAGACCAAGGAGGATGTTCATATGCACGGGTGTGAAACCTCGGCGTCGATCACCACGGGCAGATGATCGGAAGCTTTTGCAGCCAGTGCAGAATGATGGACGTGGCTCGACACCTGACGGATGCTGCCGCGCAATACAAAGCGGTCAAGCGGGGCGGTGGGACGGGCGGCGTGAAAGCTGTTGCCGGGAAGAACCATTTCGGCCTCTCGCCCCAGCAGATCGCCGGTCTGTCTACCCCGCGCCCAAATGTTAAAGTCTCCTGCCATAAGCACCGGATGATCGGCCCGCTCCATATAGGCGCGTAAGGCAGAAAGCTGGCGTGCGCGGATGCGGCGCGTCAGTCCAAGGTGCACACCGATGATTTCCAGTCCGGGTTCGGCAAAGCGTGCCGCCACCGCGCCGCGCGGCTCAAGTGCGGGCAGGTGTATGCGGTTGCTTCGCTCCAGATTGAGCCCGCCTTGCCGGTAAAGAATGGCATTGCCGTGCCAGCCGTGACTGCGAGGTCTGATTGAGAGATCGACCAAGACATACCCGAGATCGCTTTGTAGCCGCGTGGCAGGCAAAACGCCGGACCGCTGGCCGACCCTTTTATCGGATTCCTGTAGTACCACCACATCAGCGTCAATTTCATGCAGGACTTGTACAATCCGTTCGGCATCCCGCCGCCAGTCCAGACCGACCGCCTTGCGGATATTGTAGCTGGCCACACGTAATTGTGTTCGTTTCTGCATGGGAGGATATTTTGACCTTTTCGGCTTGGCCCCGCTGCCGGTGGTAGGAGACAATTTATTCGTTATTCATTTGTTATATAAGCGTGGATCGCCTCAAAGCAATTTTTGACGCTGTCTTGGGCGCAGTTTAAAGGGCCTGAATTGTTTCGGTAGATTCCTGCCTGTTTTTGTAAGGAACCGGCAGGGGTGATTGACTATCAGCAGGCAAGTGCCTAGCTTTTTGATATGTTGAACAAAGCTGAACTTTCGCGATTTCCTTTACTCAACCGCTCTTAACCCCGGGCGGTATGGGCGCACGTGCGCTTGCGAAGCTTCCTGGGGCGTTTTTCGAACAGTCAGCTGTGAAACAGGATGCCATGGCGTCCGAGGAGTAAACATGAGCAATATCCGCCGTCCATTAGAAACCAGCCTTGATACGCGCGGTCATTCAAACCGTCTGCCCGCCAAAGTGCCACCGTTTTCCGGTGCGATCAGCGATCAGGAGCATCAACAGCTTCAGCGTCATTTGCGCCAGTGTGAAACAGGCCGGCGTCCGTCTACGCCACTGATCACGGCCCTGTTGAAGCGCAAGATTTTCGGTGCGCGGGTGCTTGATACCGTGCAGGTCTGTGACGCTGTTACCGGCGGTAGCGTGGTCGCCTATACCATTGACGGCGGTCCGGAACGCTCCGGCCTGCTTGTGCACCGCGCAAGGCCCGGTGTCGGGGGCGGCGTTATTCCTGTGTCCTCCGTTCTCGGGGCAACGCTGATCGGAATGCGCGCAGGCGAAGACGCCCCCCTCCTCTGCGAGGATGGAACAACAGCTACCCTGCGGGTGGAACACGTCAGCGCGACCGCCTGACGTAACTCCCCTAATCTGAAAAACTTTCTTCCGGTGCGGCATTGCTGTGCCGGATTTTGCCGACTGCATCCAGTATCATTACAAGGAGATCACGTAATGTCCCTATCCCCTGCGGCGAGCCGCAAAACACGCACCCCCCGCGCGCCTAAGATTGTTATTAACGAAGCCGAACTCGGCCACATTGAGGCGCTGGCAGAGGGCGCGCTGGATCGAAATCCCGATCTTGCCGATCGCCTGTTGGGGGAACTGGGTCGTGCGCGGATCGTAAAACCTGCAAAGCTGCCCGTGGACGTGGTCTCTATCGGGCGTAAGGTGACATATCGCGACGAGACAACGGGACAGGTGAAATCGGTCACGCTGGTCTACCCCGAAGCGGCTGATATCGACCGGCAGAAGATTTCCGTAATGACGCCGATCGGTGTGGCGCTTCTGGGGCTTGCCAAAGGGGCCAGTTTCTTCTGGGACACCAGAGACGACGAGCGCCGGACACTTACTGTCATCGAAGTTGAGTCACAGACAGAAGGTGCATAACCGGAACACCCTCAGGCGGTCACGGGCCCGACAGTATCTCGCGGATAATGCGGATGTCATCTGGCCGTGACAGGCTGGGTGCGTGGCCGCAACCGGCAAACTCCGTCAGTTTCGGTTCAGGTCCGCTGGCACACATACGCGCCGCAATCTCTGCGGTTAGCATATCGGATGAAACCCCGCGCAGGACATGGGTTGGTGATGTGATCTGTTCCCATCTGGACCAGCTTTGCAGCTCGTCTGCCGAGGCGGAAAACTGGATGGTGATTGCGGGGTCATAATGTAGCGTCAGATCTCCGCTGGCGGTCCGGCGCAGGGACGTGCGCGCCATGCGCTGCCAGAATTCATCTTCCGCAGGACCGAAAGGGTGATAGGCGCCACGCAGCCAGTTTTCGCCTGCATTAAATCCGGCAAATCGCGGTAGGTCGCCGACGTAGGACAGGATGCGATCTATCGAGGTTTTTGGCACTTCAGGACCAATATCATTAATGACCAGTTGCTTAATCCGGTCCGCATCCCGTCCGGAAGCCAGCCGCATTCCGATCAAACCGCCCATCGACGTTCCAAGCCACGACACAGCTTCAAGCCCGTAGACATCCATAAGATCTGCGCTGATGCCTGCGTAGTATTCGACCGAATATTCCGCCTCGGGATTGGCAGACCAACTGGACAGTCCCCGCCCGATCATATCAGGGCAGAGCACGAAGTAGCTGTCAGACAGGGCACGGGCCAGTTCGTCAAAATCCCGCCCTGTCCGTGCCATGGCGTGGGAAAGGACCAGCGGCGGATTGGTGGAGTTTCCCCACTCAGTGACGTGGATTTCATGATCCATCACCGGAACCATTACAAAACGCGGGCCGGTCATCCGCGCGCCCCTTTTTGCGTGATGGTTCCAACGATGCCCTTGGGAAAGAAATACACCAGCAGGATGAATATGATGCCCAGCCAGAACAGCCAGCGGTCAGGGTTCAGAAGTTCCGGCAGCAGCGGAATACCGGCGGTTGCTTCGGCGGCAACACCCATCAGGTCCCGCAGGTAATATTGTGCGATTACCATCAGTACCGCCCCGATGACGGCACCCCACATGGTGCCCATGCCCCCGATCACCACCATCAACAGGATGTCGATCATAATCGCAAAAGACAGCGCGGTGTCAGGTCCGGTGTATTTCAACCAGACAGCGTAAACCGTGCCGGCAAGGCTCGCGATGGCGGCAGAGAGGCAAAAGACAAAGGTGCGGTAGGCGACAACACGGTAGCCGATTGCCTCGGCGCGGGCCTCGTTCTCGCGGATGGCTTTCAGGACGGTGCCAAGCGGCGATCCCACCAGTCGCAGCATGACGAAGAACAACAACAGGCAGGTCACAAAGACGAAGTAATAGGCGGCAAGCTTGCCATTCATTTTGACACCGAAGAGGCGCAACACCTTGCCGTCCTCATCTACCATCAGTTTAAAGGCCGGTTTGAACAGGTCCGGTGCGCGGTAGGTAATCCCGTCCTCGCCCCCTGTGAAATGGGACAGTTGCGAGGCCAGAACCAGCGCGACAGAGGCGGCCGCCAGTGTGATCATGGCAAAGAAGATTGCCTTCACACGCAGGCTCAGCAGGCCGATCGCCGTGGCCACCACAAGGGATACCAGCACGCCCGCCAGCCCGCCAAGGATCACCGCATCCCATCCCGGCCCCATCTGGCGCAGCAGGATCGCCGCACCATATGCGCCGAAGCCAAAGAACATGGTGTGGGCAAAACTGACGATACCTGTGTAGCCGATCAACAGATCATAGCTCGCTACCAGCACGATAAAAACACAGATCCGCGCGGCGACTTCCAATGCGCGCACGTCCTGAAACAGGAAGGGGGCGAAACACAGCAGGGCTGCAATCAGCAATACCGTGGATTTGACAGCAATATCACCGAAGCTTGGTTTGGAGAGAGAAGCAGACATCTATTTCACCGCCGGACGCAGGCCGTTTGGCCGCCACAAAAGGATTATGGTCATCAGGATCATATTGGAGGCCAGTGCCAGTTTCGGTGCCAGAAAGCCCACATAATTAGCTGTCAGCCCCACCATGATGGCGCCAAGCAGCGTGCCTTTAATGGAACCGAGCCCGCCAATGATCACAACGATAAAGACAACGATCATCATCTCGCCGCCAAGGGCAGGGGTGATCAGGGTTTCATACCCCGCCCACATCGCCCCGCCCACTGCGGCCAGAGCCGAGCCGACCATAAAGACGCCGATAAAAAGGCGGTCGATGCGAAAGCCGAGTGCCTCAACCATCTCGCGGTTTTCGACGCCTGCACGCACCAGCAGCCCGATCCGGGATCGGTTCAGCACCAGATACAGCCCGATAAAGGCGACCAGCCCCAAGCCGAAGGCGAACAGCCGGTAGATTTCTACGCTGACATTGCCAAGAATGATCGCGCCTTCCAGAAAATGCGGGCGCAAAACGGTGATCGGTGTGCCACCCCAAAGGGCCAGAATGATCTGTTCTGATACGATCAGCGCGCCCATTGTAATCAGGATCTGGCGCAGGTGGTCATGGTACACAGGGCGGATGATGACGGATTCAAAGAACCACCCCGCCGCCAACCCGAAAGAGACTGCCGCAAGCAGCGCGAACACCAAAGCCATAGAATTGAGAAACACACTGTCTGCCCCGACCCAACCGCCGAGCAGGGAAAGGACCGTGGCGGCAACGAAGGCCCCGAAGCTGATAAAGGCGGAATGGCCGAAATTCAGCACATCCATCAGACCGAAAATCAGGCTGAGACCCGAGGCCATCAGGAACACCATCATCCCCATGGACAGCCCCGCTATTGTCAGCGTGGCCCAAGATGCCGGAGCGCCGATCAGCACAAACGCCCCGAGCGCGAGTCCGGCGGGAAGCAGGTAAACCCCGCCCATACGCCCTAAAATATTTGAAAGATTTTCCATGATACTCCTCAGGCAGACAGGCTTAGCAGCCGCTCTTGCAATTCAGTGTCAGCGGCAAAATCCGCCATTGGTCCCGCATGGGCCACCAGCCCGTCGTCAATCACCGCCATGTCGCGCCCGATGCTTTTGGCAAAGTGGAAATTCTGCTCCACCAGCAGGATCGTGGCGCTTTGGGAAATCTCGCGGAAGGCTTCGGCCATTGCCGCAACGATCGACGGGGCAAGCCCTTTAGTCGGTTCGTCAATCAGGATCAGCGCACGGGGTTCGATAATGGCGCGGGCCACGGCAAGCATCTGTTTCTGCCCACCAGACAGGCTCCACGCTTGTTTGGTCCAGAACTGCTCCAGTGCCGGAAACAGCGCGTAAATCCGTTTCAGGCGGGGTTGGTCAAATCGTCCTTTATCTGTGGCAAGGATCAGGTTTTCTTCAACCGTCAGACCGCCAAAGATACCCATATTTTCCGGCACATAGGCAATCCCTTTGCGGGCAATATCAGCAGTGTGAAGTCCGGTAATATCCGCACCGCGAAAGGTGACGGAACCGGGGGTCGGGTTCCAAAGCCCCATGATCGACCGTAGGGTTGTTGTCTTGCCCGCGCCATTGCGCCCCAGCAAAACAAAAACGCCGCCTTCGGGAATATCCAGCGTCACACCGTGCAGCACGGCGTATTGGCCGATGTCGGTTTTCATATTGTTCAGGCTCAGAAGGGTCACGCGGTTTCCTCCGTTGCGGTGCCAAGATAGACATCCCGCACAATCTGGCTCGACATCACCTCATCGGGGGCGCCGTCCGCCAGCAGTTCGCCGTTGTGCAACACGATGATCCGGTCCGCCAGTTTGCGCACCACATCCATTTTGTGTTCCACCAGCAGCACGGTTTTGCTCGGGTCTGCCTTGATCTGGAAAATCAGATCCAGCACATCGGGCGCATGATCCAGCGACATGCCAGCCGTGGGTTCGTCAAACATGTAAATATCCGGTTCCATCGCCATCAGAAGGGCGACTTCCAGTTTGCGCTGGTCGCCGTGGGGCAGGGCGGCAGCGGTGGTATGGGCGACACCGGACAGGCGGGTTTCTTCCAGATAATGTTCCGCCTTGCGGGTCAGTTCGGTAAAGCTGTCGGCGCGGCGCAACACACGCCAGCCGTGGCCGGAACGGGCCTGCACCGCAAGGCGGATGTTTTCCAACACGCTGAGTTGCGGAAACAGGTTGGTCAGCTGGAAGGCCCGCCCGACCCCGAGCCGTGCACGGGCCGAAGGGGACAGACCGACAAGGTTTTGCCCGCCTTTCAGAACCTGCCCCGAGGTTGCAGCCAACTGGCCGGAGATCAGGTTGAAATAGGTGGTTTTACCCGCCCCGTTCGGCCCGACGATGACTGTCAGTTCACCGGGATGAAAGGCGCAGGACACCTGGTTGACGGCGACATGACCCCCGAAACGGATGGTCAGATCCCGCGTGACGAGGGATGGTTCGGACATGAAAGAATTTCCTGTTGTCTGGACCGGCGCAGCGAGTTGTACGCCGGTCCTTTGGCAATCAGTCGTTGGTACGGCCAACGGGGATGTTCATCTCGGACGGTTCGATGATGCGCACCAGATCGGGGATCGCCCAGTCTACGTTTTCATCCACGCGGATTTTGAAATGCACCATGGATTGCAGTGCCTGATGGTCTTCGGGACGGAAGGTCATTTCGCCTTTCGGGGTCTCCCAGGACATGCCTTCCATCGCCTTGATCAGATCTTCGGTTTCAAGGCTGTCGGCTGTCTCGATCGCTTTCACAACAGCCAGCGCCGCCGCCATGCCACCGGCTGTAAAGAAATCAGGCGGGCCGTCGAAACGGGCCTGATGTTCCTTCACCAGCCAGTTGTTCACCGGATTGTCGTAGGCTTCATAGTAGTAATAGACAGCACCTTCCATGCCCGGAAACCGTTTGTAGGTGGGCAGAACCGGCAGGATATGCCCGCCCATGGAAATTTCGATGCCATAACGGCTCGGGTCGAGCGCCTGTATCTTGCCCGGCGCATCGCCGCCCCCTGCGATGTAAACAAGGATCACCTTGCGGCCTTCCTTATCCTTCAGCGCATTGAACATCCGTTCGGCTGCGGCAGTGAAATCGGCTGTACCTTGGGGAACGTATTCTTCTGTCACGACCGTGGCACCTGTGCCTTCAAGGGCTGTTTTGAAGGCGGCGATCCCGTCCTGACCGAAGGCGTAGTCTTCCGCAATCGTGGCCACATAGAGGTTTTCATCCGGCTTCAGCGCCAGCGCCTGTGCCTGCATGTCCATGCTGGAATTGCGCGAGGTTTTGAAAACATAGCGGTTGCTGTCCGGTCCTGTCAGGCTGTCCGCAACGGCCGGTTCAACGATCAGGATCTTTTCGTATTCCTCGGCAATCGGCAGCATACCTTTGGTCACGCCGGAAGACGTAGCGCCCACAGCCAGCAGCACTTCGTCATCACCGTAAGCTTCCGCCAGAACGGCGCGGGCGACATCCGGTTTGAACTGCGTATCCTTAATAATCACTTCAATCGGGTGGCCCTTGACGGTGTTGGTTCCGTCGGTGGCATATTCCAGACCCAGTTCAAAACCGGTTTGGGCCTGTTTGGAAAAAGCTTCAAAGCTGCTGCCGGACAGGCCGTGGATCAGGGCAATTTTAATCGGGTCTTCCGCCCATGCGGCGCTCGCAAAAGTGGCCGCGCCGGCCAGTGCAGCGGCCAGACGTGTGAATGTCTTCATAATATCCTCCCATAACGCGCGCTACGGTGGTTGCCCATCGCAGACCCGTTGTTTAACTTGAACTTCAAAGGTCCAGCATTGGATCCGTTTGGGCAAGATGGTGGAAATACGTATGTGTTCCGATTTTGGCGATAACTCTTTGGCAGAGTTGGCTTTTGTCCACGCTCCTGTGGGGCTTGTCGTGACCCAGAACCGCGTTATTCGCGAATGTAACGCGGCTTTTGCGCAGATGTTCGGTTATTCCCGCGATGAATTGCGCGACCAGTTGTTTTCGATCCTCTATCCGTCACAAGAAGAGTTTGTGAACATCCGTGACCGCGGGGTGCAGCAGTTGCGGGCCACCAACACCTATTGGGACGAAAGGATCATGGCGCGCAAGGATGGCACCCTGTTCTGGTGCCGTGTGCGCGGCCATACCTTTACGCCGGAAAACCCGCTGGAGCGCGCGGTCTGGAGCTTTGCAGATCTGTCTGCCGTGCGCCCCTATCTTCCGCTGACACGGCGGGAACGGGAAATCCTGAGCCATCTGTCAGACGGTCTGACCAGCAAGGAAATTGCCCTCAAGCTGGATATTTCCTATCGCACGGTAGAGGTCTACCGCGCCAAGTTGCTCAAGAAATTCGGCGTCAGCAATACCGGCGGGCTGTTCCATTCCCTTGGCGGTATCGACAGTGAACATGTGGTGTCGGGGAACCGGAAATAGGCCGGCTTATTCGGCCAGTTCGCGCATCACCCTGATCAGATCGGCCTTGCCCTCAAACCCGATGCCAACCAGTTCAGGCATGGTGATATGGCCGTCAATCACTTCTACCCCGTCGGGAAAGCCGCCATAAGGCTGGAACAGGTCGGGATAGCTTTCGTTTCCGCCAAGCCCCAGCCCCGCCGCGATGTTCAATGACATCTGGTGCCCGCCATGGGGAATGCAGCGTCTCGGGGACCAGCCGAACTGTGCAAGCACATCAAGCGTGCGTTCGTATTCCACCAGCCCGTAAGACAGGGCGCAGTCAAATTGCAGCCAGTCCCGATCCGGCCGCATGCCGCCGTAGCGCAACAGGTTGCGGGCATCCTGATGGGAAAACAGGTTTTCCCCTGTGGCCATAGGGGCCGGATAGAATTCGGAGATCGCGGCCTGCAACGCATAGTCCAGTGGATCGCCGATTTCTTCGTACCAGAACAGCGGATAGCTCCGCAGCATCTTGGCATAACTGATGGCTGTCTCCAGATCGAAGCGCCCGTTGGCATCCACTGCCAGCTGTGCCTCTGTACCGATTTCATCTAGCACAGCTTCGATCCTGCGCTGGTCCTCTGCCAGAGTCGCGCCGCCGATTTTCATCTTTACCACAGTATAGCCGCGATCCACGTAGCTGCGCATTTCGCGGCGCAAGGCGCTGTCGTCCTTGCCCGGATAGTAATAGCCCCCCGCCGCATAAACAAACACACGCGGATCAGCTGTGATCCCCTTACGCTCTGCCAGCAGGCGGAACAGCGGTTTTTCGGCAATCTTCGCAATCGCATCCCACACCGCCATGTCAAGCGTCCCAACCGCGACCGAGCGTTCACCATGCCCGCCCGGTTTTTCGTTCTGCATCATGGCGGCCCAGATTTTGTGACCGTCCAGATTGTCGCCGGTTTCATTAAGCAGGGTTTTCGGGTCTGCCTCCAGAATACGGTCCCTGAAACGTTCGCGGATCAGCCCGCCCTGTCCGTATCGCCCGTTGGAGTTGAAGCCGTATCCAACAACGCGCCGACCGTCCCGTACAACATCCGTGACGACGGCCACCAGACTGGCGGTCATTTTGGAAAAGTCGATATAGGCGTTACGGATCGGAGAAGCGATAGGTTTGGTGACTTCTACAATATCAACGATGCGCATGATAATTCCGCCCTAATCTGTGTGCTGTCCGGGATCCAGTTGGCCAAGCAGGTCAAGAAGCTGCTCGTATTTATCGGGGCCGAGTTTTGCCTTGAAACCTGCCACGATCTTCACCGCCTCGCCAGAGCGGTCGTCAATGATTTTCTGCCCTTCCGGTGTGATTGCGATGATCTGTTTGCGGCGGTCGTGTTCGCCCCGTGTCTGGGTGATCAGGCCCTTGTCCCGCATGGTTGCCGCAATCCGTGTCAGACTTGGAAACAGCAGGCTGGCACGATCCGCCAACGTCGAGGAATCAAGCGCGCCATATTCCGACAAAACGCGAAGAACACGCCATTGCTGTTCCGTGATGCCTGAATCCGAAAGCATCTCGCGGATCGGGATCATCACGCCTTCGCGGGCGCGCATCAGGGCAATCGGCAAAGAACGGGAAGTAGATGGAATTTTCGACGTCATGGAAAAACCGGTTCTTGTATTTCTGTGCCATTCTCCAACGTTTTCCGCGATAAGGCCAGCAGCTTCGTGTCGCAAAAGCCCGTTGGGCGGCAAATCGTGGCGTCGCGACCGGCTATAGATCCGTGTTTCGCAGTTGGTCTAATGCGCGGCGCGCTGTTTCGGGATCAAAGATGCCGTGCTCTCCGATCAGAACAAGGGTGCTGCCGGTTTCACGGCATTCGGGCGCGCGGGACAGGGCCACACGATTGCCCGCCAGTTGAAAAAGGGTAACCGCGGGTTGGCTTTCGAACCGCACAAAACCCTTGGCCCGCAGCAGAGAGGGCGTCAGTGCGGTGATAACCCTCTGGAATTGCCGCAGGTTCAGCGGTGTCTCGCAGTGCCATTCCATATGGCAAAAGCGGTTGTCGGGCTGCAAGGGGGCGGTTGAAACTGCCCGCAGCGGCGCATCCCTGAAGAAAAGCACGCTCAATGGAACCGGTTCTTGCATGTCCAGCATCAGTTTGCGCCCCTGCACCGACAAAGCCAGTTTGAGCCTTTCTTTCGCCGGATCATCCACCATGGCGGTTTTCGACAGACACAGCACATCGGAACCGCGCAGTTGTGCCTGCCACAGCGGATCGTCCTGCCGCGCAGGATCGGTGGCATCAATAATGCCGACCACGGTTTCCAACCGCGCCTGTGCCCAGATCACAGGGTCCATCAGCGATTGCGTGATACCCGCCGGATCTGCCACGCCGCTGGCCTCTATCACGATCAGATCAGGGGCGGGATCCCGCGACAGCACCAGCTTGAGCGTGCGCATAAGATCGCCCTGAAGCGAACAGCAGATGCAGCCGTTTTTCAGCCCGATCACCCCGTCTGCCGCACTATCCAGCAAGGCGGCGTCGATGTTGATCGAACCGAAGTCGTTCACAATCGCTGCAATCCGCCGCCCGTGATCCTGTAGCAAGAGGCGGTTTATAAACGTAGTTTTACCGGACCCCAGAAAGCCTGTGACCAGAAGGACAGGAACTCTCACGCTGCGCCGCGTTTTATCGGTTTGCCCGGAGCGGCAGCGGTTTCCAGCTTGCCTTCATGGATCACCGTTTCGCCGTTCACCAGCAAATACCGGACGCCATCGGACGGACGGTTCATAGCGGTGAAATCCGCCTTGTCGGTCAGGGTTTCCAGATCAAACACAACAATGTCTGCATCACAGCCCTCTTGCAAGCGCACCTTTCTGCGAATTGCAGGAGCACAACTTTCGATAACCTTGGCCGGCAGGATGGTACATTTGGCCAGCGCCTCCATCAGCGGCATGGTTTCACGCTCACGCACATGTTCGCGCAGAAAACGCGTGAACGTACCCGAAGAACGGGGGTGTGCCGACAGGTTTTCAGGCAGTGGCCAGTCCAGGCCTTCGTAAATGCTGCCGTCCTCGTTAATCCAAGGCATTGCATCCGATGCAATAGAACCGCCCGGATAGGTCACCGAGAGATCCAGCAGGCGGCGGTGTTCGTCATTGGCTTCCACATCAAGGAAATGCCACATCACCAGATCGGTGGGGTCTTCTTCCCGCGCGGTTCGCATATCGTCGCGACCTGTAAAGCGGTGGTGGTTGCGGATCAGTTCTATGTTGGAATAGTCGCTGCCCGTGCGATTTTTGAAATCGGGGTCCATGAAAAACCCCGCACTGACCACTGTCGCGCCTGTGCCATAGGGGTAGGCTTCGGTTGTGACGGGAAGCCCCTGATCCTGTGCCTTTTTCACCAGTTCCACGACCCGCTCGATATCCATCAGGGAAGTCGAGTTCAGGTGGCAGATGTGCATATGCGCACCGGTCGCCCCTGCCAGCCCGATCAGCCGGACATAGCTGTCAACCGAACTTTGCGGGTCGATGTTGCTGAGGTAAGCAATATGGGTGAAGGTCGGAGCGTTATACTCATATGCCAGATCGCAGATATCAGCCATTTCCTTCACTCCGGCCCCCGGCGCATAGCCGTTGGGCAGGCCGATCCCGATGGCACCGTCTTCCAGCCCCTGACGGACATGCGCTACAATGTCTTTGGTTTGTTCGGGGGAAGCAGCTTCGGTGGACCAGTCCATATTGTCCGATCCGGCCCCCATCTGGTCAATCGGGTGCACGGATGCGTCCAGTTCGATTGCGCCGAATGTGGCCTTGCGCCCGAAGATCCACGCCGCTGCCGTGCCGTAGTTCAGGGCACGGGGCTGTTTGGCCTGCCGTGCGTACCAGTCGGCTACAGGCAAGGCGCCCACTTCCAGTTCCAGTGTTGTTGTCACCCCGTCAAAGGCCTGCATCCGGTCCGCCGCCACGGATTGGCCATGGGCGTGCAGGTCCAGAAATCCGGGCGCCACGATCAGGCCGGTGGCGTCGATCTCCTGTTCTGCGCTGCCATCGAATTGGCCGACAGCCGCGATGGAGCCGCCTTTGACGGCAAGGTCGCAGACCTGATCAAAGCCGGTTTCAGGGTCCATGACACGGCCATTTCGCAGGATGATATCAAAGCTGTGCGCCATTAGACTTTCTTTCTAAATGAAGGGGTTTTCGACTTTGGGCCAGTAGTTCCCGTCCCGTTTGGTGAAGGGCACTATGGTGAAATCAGGCGTGATTGCGCCGGGTGTGCCAAGGTGGATCACCTCGGCTGCAATCGGGGCAAAGCCGTCATAGAAATGCTGCGAGGATTTTACGACAATGTACTTCATTGCCGCCAGATCTATCCCGAGGTTGGTAAAGGCTTCGGGGTGGAATGTCTGCGTGCGCCGTGTGTTCACAACAATATGGATGCCTTCGGATTCCAGCCAGACACAATCGCCCATATTCATTTCGGCGCTGCCCAGATGCTGGACTGAGTCCCGCTTGATCCCGCGCACCACCACGTTCAGATCAACCGGATCGCCGGACATGGGGCCGATCTTGCCGCCAATGCGCACCGCCATTTCCGCGCCTTCACCGGCGTCGATACACATGGCCACCAGTACCGGATCCCAGAAGGTGGCAAAGGCAATATCTTTCAGGCCGCGTTTAATCGCTTCAACCAGCACAAAGGTTGAATCCGACGGTGCGCCGCCCCCTGCGTTATCGGCAAAATCTGCCAGCACTACAGGCGCTGCATTCAGGGCGACTGCCTTGTCGATTCCGTCCGACATGCTTGGAAAACGGCGCAGGTCATCGCGCATATCCCAGAGTTCCTGCCCCAGTGCCCTGGCCCGTCGGGAGGCCAGTTCTGCATCGTCATCCGTGATAACCAGCGTGCGCGTCCCGCAGCGCGGGTTGTCCCCCCAAGGGAAGCCGTGGACCAGTGAGACGGACAGAATGCCGTCCTTGCCTTCCATTGCTGACATGCGATCCACGTAACTGCGGACCGGTTCGAACGGGGTATGGTACATCGCCATCATCCGGCAATCATAATCCCGCATCACCGGTCGGGTTTTGCCCGTTGCCGCATCGGCGCACAGGGTGAAGAGTTCTTCGGCCCGCTCCACCACGTCGATATGGGGATATTCCTTGTAGCAGATAATCGCTGTGGCATTGTCGAGCATCAGTTCCGTCAGGTGGCAATGGGGGTCAAGTTCCAGTCCGATTACCGCATCCGGCCCGACAATATCGCGGACACGCAGCATCATGTCGCCTTCGCAATCGTCGTATCCTTGCGCGATCATCGCGCCGTGCATGGACATCAGCACCACATCCACCGGCATGGCTGCGCGCAGGTCGTCCAGTATGTCGTCCCGCATGGTTTCGTAGACAGAGCGCACGGTCGGGCCGGCGGGCTGGGCGTATGTGGACAGACCCTCAGCCACCTGCCATCCCAAGGCTTCGGCTCTCTTGCGCCAAAGCGTTGCAGCTGCTGCATAAAGCCCCGCTTCCCCGCGTGAGGCTTCTTTGGTGTAAAGATGTTCCTTAAAACCGCTCCACCCTGTCGGGATCGGGGAGAAGGAGTTCGTTTCGGTAGCCAGGGAAGCCATAAACAGTTTCATTTCGCAGTCCTCAGATCAGCGACGGCACGGACCAGATCGGCCAGTACGTGAATTAAAATAAGCGTAAAGGCGAGCGGTATCGCGATACCAAAGACCACCATTGGCAGGTCCATGGTTTCCGTCTGCCGCCCTGCCAGCCGCGCGATATAGCCCCGCGCGGGATTGGCGTTCAGGCCGAAAAAGCTGAACCATAAGATAGGCAGTACAAAGCACATGACCCCGAAAGATCGTGCCAGAGTAAAAGCCAGACCCTTTGCACCGGCCGCCTTGAGCGCATTGGGAAACAACGTCGGGTCCAGCCGGTAGCGATAGGCGCAGGATGCGCCAAGCAAACCGCCCCAGACCATAGAGAACCTTGCCAGTTCTTCGGTCCACACAGGCGGCTGATGCAAAAGGTATCGGGCGATCACCTGCCAACCGGCTGCGGCAAGCATCACGGCAACCGCCAGCGCTGCGCCGATCAGGGCCACACGGTTCAGCCCCCATGAAAGCCGGTTCAGAATATCGGAAATCGCCCGCATGGTTTAGCGCCCGACCGCTTTGTTCCAAGCCTCAAGACCACCTTCTGGCATTTTGGTGGACTCATAAAGCGGTTGGCTTGCCGCGCGGAATTTGGCGCGTTCCTCGGGTGTCAGCTCGATCACTTCTATACCCGCTTCTTCCAGCTGCTTGAGCACTTCAGAATCGTCGGATACCAGTTCACGGTTGGCTTTGTGGGCCGCATCGACTGCCTGTTGCACGATTTCGCGTTCGGCGTCGGACAGGGATTGATACCAGTCTTCGGAGGCAATTGCGACCCGGACGGAGGGGCTCATCTGCGCGTTGGTGAAATATTTGATAAAGGCAGTATGCCCGTAAGTCAGTGGCACAAACGCCGGATTGATGTAGCCGCCAGCCACGCCGGTTTGCAGCGCGTTCGGCACTTCGGACCATGAAACGATTGTGCCCTTGGAGCCCCATTGTTCAAACGTGTTGATTTGCACTTCGTCCAGTGCACGCATCCGCACGCCTTCCATGTCCTCGAACTTGCGGATCGGAACTTCTGTGGTGAAAATGCCGGTGGGTGTACCGGTCATCACCAGATCAAGCACACGCACGCCTTTCGGGGTGGTGCCTTCGTTGATCTTTGCCAGCATACCGCCTTCATCAAGGGCAGTGTCCAGTTGCGCCATATCATCGAAGAAGTAAGGCATCATGGAGCCAAAGATCGTCGAGTCCAGCGTGCCAGCGGATTTTGCATCCGACATGGACACTTCCAGCAGCCCCTGGCTGACCTGATCCAGCCGCTCGGCTTCCTCACCCAGTGAATTGCGTTCGTATTCCGCAGCCTCGATCCCGTTGGCATTCAGATAGTTGCCAAAGGTATGCGCCCAGACATAGGTGCCGGATTTTTCAAGATCGGGCGGGCTGTCCAGCGCGATTTTGACTTCTGCCGCGACGGGCAATGCAAAGCTTAGTGCAACGGCAGAGGCCGTCAGGATCTTTGTCAGTTTCATGGTTATTTCCTTCCCTGTTAAGTTGGTTGGTCTTATTTCCACAGTCCCAGTGTTCGCGGCAGCCAGAGGCTGATTTCCGGCGTAAAGACGAGTATTCCCAGTGCAATGATTTCGGCGACGACGAAGGGCAGCACAGCGCGGGCCAGCTTCCAGTAATCGACGCCCGTGACGGTAGAGACGATCAGCAAGCATCCCCCTAAAGGTGGCGACACCAGCCCGATACACAGATTGAAACAGATGACGATCCCCAGATGCACGGGATCCGCCCCGTTGGCGAGTGCGACAGGCGCCAGCAGTGGCACCAGCAGGGCCAGCGCAACCGGCACATCCATTACCATGCCTGCGATAATAAAAATCAGGTTCATCACCAGCAAAAAGCCGACCGGCCCCAGACCCATCTGCTCCACCAGACCGGCGATGGCCTGCGGAATACGTTCCAGCGCGGCCAGATGGCCGAAGGCCGCCACGGCGCAAAGGATCATGAAGATAGATCCGGTCAGAATGGCGGTGCGGGTGAAGCTTTCCCACATATCTTTCAGAGAGAGCGGGGAATAAAAGAAGGCGGCAATCACGGCAGCAAAGACGGCAACGGCAGCAGCTTCTGTCGGGGTCATCCACCCCAGCACAATGCCCCCGACGATGATGATTGGCAGGCACAATGCCGGCAGCGCCTTGAAAACTGCGGGCAGCAGGGCAGGGGCGTCGCCTTTTTCCACGCGGGGGTGATCCTCGCGCCAGGCAAACCAGGCGTTTACGGCGAAAAGCACTGCGGCCAGTAGCAGGCCGGGCAGGATGCCGGCCACGAAAAGCGCTGCCACAGAGGTTTGCATCAGCGCGCCGTAAAAGATGAGAATGATCGAAGGTGGTACAATCGGGCCGATGATCGAAGACGCCGCGGTAATTGCCCCTGCATATTCCGCACTGTACCCCCGTTCTCGCATCGCTGGCACCAGCGTGTTTGACAGGGCAGCCGCATCCGCCACGGCCGAGCCTGAAATCCCTGCGAAAAACACCGATGTCATGATGTTCACATGCCCCAGCCCGCCGCGCAGCCGTCCGATCAGCGCCATAGACAAATCAATCAGGGATTTGGTGACACCGCCACGGTTCATCAATTCGCCGGCGAGTATAAACAAAGGCATGGCCAGCAGGGAGAAGATGCTGATCTGGGAGAAAACCTTCTGGGGCAGCACCGCCAGATAGCGGGAGTTGTCTGACAGGATAAACGTCAGCGCAGCAGCCCCCCCGATCACATAAGCCAGTGCCAGACCGGAGGCCAGCAAAGCGGCGGCGATGAAGGGGACAATCCAGATCATGCAGCCAGCCCCTTGCGATTGGAAGCGACAAGTGTCTGATCAAACCCGTGATCTATCAGATCTTCGGGCACCGGCTTGCCCTGAACCAGCGCGCTGGCCAGTCTGCCTGCGGCGGGCGCGGTCTGGATGCCGTATCCGCCCTGTCCGGCCATCCAGAAAAATCCTTCTGCCTGTGTGGAAAATCCGATGACGGGCTCCTTATCCTCCACAAAACTGCGCAAACCGGCCCATTTGTTTTCAATTCTGCGGATATCGAGTTCAAACGCCGTCATGATGCGGTCCGCACAGATTGCTACGTCCATTTCATCGGGTTGCGCATCGCAGGGATCGCTCGGTGTTTCATCGGCGGGGGACAGCAGCAACCGTCCGGCATCGGGTTTAAGGTAGAACTTTTCTTCGATGTCGATGGTGATCGGCGCGTCGCGACGGGTAAATCCTGCCGGCTCCGGCACCATCATCGCGGTGCGGCGTTTGGGTTTCAGCCCGATGGTCTCTGCGCCCGCCAGTTCACCGATCCGGTCTGCCCAAGCACCGGCGGCATTTACCACAACTGGTGCTTTCAGCGTACCGGCCTTGGTGTCAGCCGTCCAGCCTGTGCTGTCGGGTCGAAGCGACAATACTTCTGCATTGCGCAGCAGGGTTCCGCCCCCTTTTTTGAACAGGCGGAGATAGCCTTGGTGCAGGGCTGCGACATCAATATCCTGCCCGCCCCGATCCAGCATTCCCGCAGTGGCATAACCCGAACGCAGCAAGGGTTGGTGATCCTGAAGGCCCGACGCATCAAGCCGTTCAACAGCCGTATCACGGGATGCGGTTTCAATCAGCGCATCAAGGGCTGCACCCTGATCGTCTCGGGCAATCATGAGGATTTCCCGAGGCGTGAGCAGCGGGGCATCGCAAAACCCTGCGGGTGGCGCATCGTAAAATGCACGGGAGGCCCGTGTCAGGGCGCGAACCCCGGCGGGGCCGTAGCTTGGTGCGAAGACTGCCGCAGACCGCCCGGTGGTGTGATAACCGGGTTGGGATTCCATCTCGGCCAGAATGACAGTGCAGCTTTCTGACAGATTGGCCGCAACCGATGCTCCGGCGATACCGGCGCCGATAACAATCACATCTGCTGTCATGGTAGTTTCTGACATTAAAACTTGCCCCTTCGTGGCGATTCCCTTGGATTTCAGGCTATCCACGGATTTTCAAAAAGCAACAAAAATTATCGTATACGAAAACAGTTTCCCTTTTAGTGGAACTCCGTTATTGTCCTACGACCATCCACTCCGCCTGTTCAGAGGGACCAATTCGATGACCACTCAGAGGGACCAATTCGATGACCACACCAAATGATTTGGGGGCCCGCCTCAGACATTTGCGCAAGGCCCACCAGTTGACACTGAACGGTCTTGCTCAGCTTTCCGGCGTCTCGGTTTCGACCATCTCCAAGATCGAAAACGGGGCTTTGTCCCCGACGCTTGACAAAGTCCTGCGCCTTGCCGACGGTCTGGAACTGACCGTCGGGCAGTTGATAGGCGAGGACGACAGCGCCGGTGCGGTGCAGGTGCCCAACAGCCGTTTTTCGCCGTCACGCGCGGGCGACGGTGTGGTGATAGACACGCCCAATTACGTCTACCGCTATCTTTGTTCCGATCTGACCAACAAGCG
>JAAEZA010000026.1 GCA_018223125.1 Paracoccaceae bacterium
AAATCAAACATAAACGCAGGCTTGGCGCTCTGCGCGGAAACTGTCAAGCGATCTGTCGCCTTTCAAATTTACCTCTGCACATACCGCAAAACGGCGATTTTCCATTTTCTTCAAATATCCGCAGGGGGAGCGGCGCAGCCGTGGGGGCAGCATGCCCCAGCTTCCCGCGCAACAAACCACAATCACCCGCGGTGAATCAGCGTTTCAAACATGCGCGGATCAAGGGTGGAGGATTCAAACATTTCCCCCCGGCACAGAACCGAAATCGCATCATGGCTGTGCAGGCTCTCCTGATGACTTGCCACCACGCGGAAATCCCCGATACGGGCATCCTCTGCCAGAGCGCGGTAAAACAGGCGCACGGCATCCTCTACAAAGATCGGGTTCGCCGCATTCATCTCTGCAAAAGCCTGCTCGTCCTCGCGCTTGACCATCACTTGCGTCTCGGTCGGGACGGCATCATTGCACAGGGCCACGACATCCTCGAACCACAGCACATCGCCGGGCAGAACCTCTACCGAGATCCGCGCGACAGAGCGTTGGGAATGAGGTGTCGCCAGTTGCCCTCGGGTGCGGCGGGCGTGTTCGGACAGTTCGAGTGAACAGGGGCAAGTGGAAGAATAAACGTAATCCAGATGCAAAATCCGCGTTTTGGTGCCATTGCGATATGTCGACTCCAGCGCGATATCGTAATATTGATACCCTTCCAGACCAGACCGCAGCGATTGCTTCTTCATCGGAAAGGACAGACGCATCTGGATGCGCGCATCCAGACTGTCCAGATCGCTCACGTAGTCCCCAAGGGCCGCATCAATCACATCAAAGCTGAACACACTTTCTGCATGGGCATAAAAAGACCGCATGATGCGGCTCATGTTGATGCCCTTCTTGTTCTCCTCCAATGACACCGTCCCAGTGACAGAGGTTTCAAGAACCATCTCGCCCTTGTCGCGGGTCAGATACCGCAGCGGCAGACGGAAATTGGAAATTCCCACGTGCTGGATTGCGGTTTTAGCCCCTTTTATCAGGCTCGCCGGACCGTTCTGCAAATCTGGCAAACCCGCAATATAGGCTTTGTCGGCCACCAGATCTTCAGGATAGATCGTTGACAGCGCGGGATAAGCATCCCCGACGCCGCGCGCCAGCGCACCGGCAGCATCCGCCGGTGCCAGATTGGCGAAGGCTGTGACATCATTACCGGACGCCCAGCGCCGCAAAACGGCCAGCGCCTCGCGTGCGTCTTGTTCCGTCGGGGCCTTGCGCTTGTCCTCGGAAAGGGTTTCGGTCTCAATAGCTGGGTCATGAACGTTCATGGATCACCCCTTGGTTTAACCGCAGATGCTGTTTATATGCGCATCCTTGCCAGAAATTCCAGACAAAGTCTCCGGAAAACCGACAATCACCCTGCCAAAGCCGCCAGCATATCCTCTAAAAGATCGTCCCGATCTTCCAGACCGATGGAAATCCGCACCAGACCGTCGGAAATCCCCAGTCCGGCCCGCTGTTCATCGCTCAGACGCTGGTGCGTCGTGGTCGCAGGATGGGTGATAATGCTTTTCGCATCGCCCAAATTGTTAGAGATCCGCACAACTTGCAAAGCGTTCAGGAATTTGAACGCAGCCTCCTTGCCTCCCGCCAGTTCCAGCGAAAGCACAGTACCGCCCCGTGTCATCTGCTTTTGCGCCAGTTCCCGCTGCGGATGATGCGCGGCAAAGGGATAGATCACCTTGGAAAGGGCTTCATGCCCGCCAAGCTTTTCGGCCAGATAGGTCGCATTGGCCGCTTGGGCCTCACAGCGCAGGGCAAGGGTTTCCAACCCTTTCAACATCACCCAAGCGTTGAACGGACTGAGCGCAGCACCTGTATGTTTAAGATAGGTCTGTAACGGGCCGCGCACAAATTCCTTCGTCCCGAGCACGATGCCCCCAAGGCAGCGCCCCTGCCCGTCAATGTGCTTTGTCGCGGAATAAACCACCACATCCGCACCCAGTTCCAGCGACCGCTGGAACACCGGCGTAGCGAATACGTTGTCGACGACAACAACGGCACCTGCTGCATGGGCAATCTCGCCAACCCCTGCAATATCAATCACTTCCAGCGTCGGATTGGAAATCGCCTCAAGAAAGCAAACCTTGGTATCAGGCCGCACCGCCGCCCGCCACGCATCCAGATCGGTGCCGTCTACCAGTGTGACTTCTACACCGAATTTCGGCAGGATTTCTTCGACAATGAACAGACAGGACCCGAACAAAGCACGGGCCGCCACGACATGATCGCCCGCCTTGACCAGCGCCATCAGCGCCCCGTTCACCGCTGCCATGCCCGACGCCGTTGCAAAAGCGTCTTCCGCCCCCTCAATCGCCGCCATCCGCTCTTCGAACATGGCCACTGTCGGATTGCCGTAACGGGCGTAAATAAACTCTTCCTCACCCGCCTCGATAAACCGCGCTTCGGCCTGTTCCGCACTATCGTACAGAAACCCCTGCGTCATAAAGATCGCTTCGGAAAGCTCCCCGAATTGGGACCGTTTCGTTCCGGCATGTACTGCCTTGGTGCTTGGCTTCCAGTTGTCCATCAACATCATCCTTCTTGCGGGCTGCATAAGGGGTCAGCCCAAGAAAAAACCCCAACCGTAACGACGATCGGGGTGCAACTTCTTAGACCTCGACCTTTTAGTGGAAAGATTAACGTGGCCCACAATCCGGTTACAAATCGCCACGGATTTTCCATACGCCAGCGACAAAAGCCGGTCAATGGCTGATGTGGCAAACGGGCGGTGCCGGACCGGCCGCAGGTCTGCGCCCAGTCAATCGCGGCAAGAAAACTCAAAAAGCCAACCGGAGGTTTATCCGGTTGGCCTTTAAACTGCCTGAACCGACCCCAGTCAGGACTTCAGCTTCTCCATCATGAATTGCAGGGCCAACCCCAAACCGTCTGGCGCAATGCCATGCGCCGTGCCTTTGGACACATGGGTATAAACCTCAAACCCTGCCCCGCTCAGCACCTCGGCCGCTTCGGGCATGGAACTCGGCGGCACCACATCGTCCATATCCCCGTGCACCAGCAGAACCGGCGGCTTGTTCACCACTTCGCCAATCGCTTCGGGTGCCAGCAACCGACCTGAAAAGCCGACAATTCCTGCCAGTTTATCCGACAAACGCGGCCCCACGTGCAGGCTCATCATTGTGCCTTGGGAAAAGCCCACCAGAACCGTCTGTGCCGCAGTCACGCCTTCCGCCTTCATCGTCTCGACCAGCCAGTCCCCCAGCAGTGCGACGGCTTCTTCCATACCGGCCCGCGCGGCTTCTTCTGTAGAACCATCCATGCGCGGGATCGGGAACCATTCATACCCCATCGGGTTCATCGTGCAGCGGTTCGGCGCATCCGGCGCATAAAAAACCGTATCCGGCATATGTTCCGCCAAAGGATCGGCCAGTGAAATCAGATCGTTCCCGTCCGCTCCGTAACCGTGCACAAAAATCACCAGTGACTTTGTGTTACCGGATTTCGCAGCCCGTCTGTGGCTTTCCAACAGCGCCATTATCGTATTCCTTCTCTCTTCTTTGCCACGCGGTAATACGCCCACAACAGCCGCGCCGCAACCGCCCGCCACGGCGACCACTCGACGGCCAGTGCCGCCATGGCCTTTTCGGTGGGGCGCGCTTCCAGATCAAACAGCAGTTTCGCCGCCTCCTGCAGGGCCAGATCACCGCTCGGAAAAACATCTGCCCGCCCCAGTGATGTCAGCGCATAGACTTCCGCCGTCCAGCGCCCGATACCCGTGATCCGGCACAATGAGGCGATCACATCCGCATCAGCAACACCGCGCAGCGCGTTGTAATCCAGACCACTTTCCGCAAGCGCGCGGGTGTATCTTAGCTTGGGACGCGACAAGCCACAGCCAAGGATCTCTGCATCGCTCGCAGCCAGAACCCTGTCCCGCCGGTGAAGTCCCGCTGCCTCCAGCCGCGCCCAGATCACACTGGCCGAAGCAGTAGAGACCTGTTGCCCGATAATAGCGCTTAACAAGGCTGCAAACCCGTCACCGCTGCGGCGCAGGGGCAACGGCCCCGTCAGTTCCAGCGCCGCATGGAAACGTTCATTCCTCGCGGCAAGCCACGCAGCCCCTTCAGCCACATCGGCGTCCGTCTCGATAATCCGCCCGACGTTCACCTCTGATCTGCCAGCCACGCCAGACAATCCTCGACATTGCGTACCACCGGCGCATCGGGCAATGCGGGACGGCGCTGCATCACCACTGGCAGGCCCAGTTGCCGTGCTGCATCCAGCTTGCTGCGCGACCGCGCGCCCCCTGCATCCTTAACCACGAGCCAGTCCACGGACTCTTGCGTGAAAAACGCCACTTCCTCGGCAATGGAAAACGGCGGACGCCCGACCACGAACCGCCCGCCCTGAAACGGAAAATCCCGCTGCGGCGGGTCAATCACACGGCACAGCAACCGCCGACCGGTCATATTCGCAAATTGCTCCAAAGTCTGACGGCCCGTGCCCAGAAACACGGTGCAACCTTCAGGGATATTCGCCGCCACTTCGTCAAATTCATCCACAAACCGCCAGTCATCTCCGGCCTGCCGTGTCCAACCCTCCCGTTGCAGGATCACATGGGCCACCCCCTCCACTGTCGCCGCCTCCGCCGCCTGTCGCGTCATTCGTGCGGCAAACGGATGGGTCGCATCAACCAGCACATCAATCCGCTCCTCCCGCAGATACGCCGCCAGCCCGTCAACACCGCCAAAGCCGCCAATCCGCGTTGGACACCCAAGATCAACCGGCGCCCGTGTTACCCCCGCCAGCGAAGCATTTACGTCGACACCATCGGGCATCCTGCCAATCAGCTCCCGCGCCTCAGATGTTCCGGCCAGCACAAGCACCCGCTTCATGCCGCCCGCCCCAGTATCGCACCGGCCCGATCAATCACCACAACGTCAATCATTACATCCGCCCCGCGCAATTGCGCCACCGCCTCCTGTTGCGCCAGTCGCGCGATCTCCACGGCGAGCTTTGGCCCCGCGATCGTTACCGCCTCCAACGCCGTATTCGCGCCCGATACCTCCGGCAACCCCAACCGCAACGCCACAGCATTCAACGCAGCGAAATCCACCTGCGAACGGGAGGAATGCAAATCCACCGCCCCCTGCGCCAGCTTGGTAATCTTGCCGATTCCACCGCCAATCGTCATCCGCGGCACCGGATTTTTTGCCAGGTATTTCAACAAACCGCCGCTGAAATCCCCCATATCGAGCATGGCATGATCCGGCAGACCGTACAGCGCCTGCACCACTCTTTCGGAAGTTGCACCCGTACATCCCGCCACATGGCTCTGCCCGCCCGCACGGGCCACATCCACGCCACGGTGGATAGAGGCAATCCACGCGGAACAGGAAAACGGCCGCACCACGCCCGTCGTCCCCAATATCGACAAACCGCCCTTGATCCCCAGCCGCGGATTCCAGGTCTTCAGCGCAATCTCTGCCCCGCCCGGAATTGAAACCTCGATCACGACATCGCCACCCCGCCCGAAGGTGTTCGCCAGCGCCTCCACTTCTGCACACATCATCTGGCGTGGCACCGGATTGATTGCAGGCTCCCCGACTCCGATCGGCAATCCGGGCTTGGTCACAGTGCCAACGCCCTCGCCCGCCTTGAAAACCACACCGCCAGCGGATGCAGACACCCGTGCAATCACCAGCGCACCGTGGGTCACATCCGGATCATCCCCCGCATCCTTCGTAATGCCCACCTCGGCCCAGCCGTCCCCCTGCTCCTGATGGGCCAGCGGAAACACCGGCGTTTCCCCGCGCGGCAGCGTTATGCCAACCTCATTTGGAAACCCGTCGCCCCACAGCGCCAGCAATGCCGCTTTTACAGCGGCTGTTGCACAGGCACCCGTGGTCCAGCCACGGCGCAATTCGGATACAGGTTTACGAGCCATCTGGTACAGGTAAAACCCGCTCCCCGCTTTTGCAATTGATTAAACGCACGGCTTCAATGTTCCACAAATACTCGTCCCCTCCCCGCTATTTCGCATTTTCCCGCGATTCAGTCGCAACCCGCCTTGCGAGACTACGCCCTTCGGGTCCATAACCCGAACATGACATCGATTCCCCTTCCCACGGGCGACTGGCCCGCATTAGAACCCGGCTGGGTCTGGCTCTGTGGTGCAGGACCGGGCGATCCGGGGCTGCTGACACTCCATGCGCTCAACGCGCTGCAACAGGCCGATGTCATTGTCTATGACGCGCTGGTGGATCAGCGGATACTCGACTGGGCCAGACCGGACGCCACATTGGAATATGCCGGCAAACGGGGCGGCAAGCCCTCTGCCAAACAGCGGGACATATCCTTGCGGCTGGTAGAACTCGCCCAATCGGGCAAAAGGGTGCTGCGGCTGAAAGGCGGCGATCCGTTCGTCTTTGGACGTGGCGGCGAAGAAGGCCAGACCCTTGTCCAGCACGGCATACCGATCCGCATCATTCCGGGTATTTCTGCAGGCATCGGCGGGCTTGCCTATGCAGGCATCCCTGTCACCCACCGCGACGTGAACCAGTCTGTAACTTTTGTGACCGGACACGACCAATCGGGCGAAACGCCTTCGTCACTGAACTGGCAGGCAATTTCCCAAGGCTCCCAAGTGCTGGTAATCTATATGGGGATGAAACACATCGCCCCCATCGCCGCCGAACTGCTCGCCGCCGGTCGTCCCGCGTCAGAGCCTTGCGCCGTGGTCACAAACGCCACCACCCCCGAACAACAGGTGTTGGAAACCACCCTAGGCACGATGACAGAAGACCTTGCCGCTTCCGGCCTGACGCCCCCCGCGATCATCTGCGTCGGACGCTCAGTCCTGATGCGCCAGACGCTCGACTGGATGGCGATGGCCAAAGGCGAAGCGCCCCGCAACACCGATCCCCTAGGCAGAGGCCGCCCCGCCGAGGCTTCCTGATGGGCGGCCTCATCCTGTCCGCGCCCGGATCGGCCAGCGGCAAGACCACGCTCACCTTGGGCATCCTGCGGGCGCTGAAACAACGAGGCGTTGCCGTCCGCTCGGCCAAATCCGGCCCCGATTACATCGACCCGCGCTTTCACGCCGCCGCCAGCGGTGCAGATTGTCTCAATCTCGATGCATGGGCGATGACTGCGGATCGCATACGCAACCTCGCCGCGGGTCCCGACATGCTCCTGATTGAAGGGGCAATGGGCCTGTTTGACGGTGCTCCACCGGACGGTAAAGGCGCCGTGGCTGATCTTGCCCGCATCCTGAACCTGCCGGTTGTGCTGATCCTCGACGTCTCCCATCAGGCCCAATCTGTCGCTGCCGTAGCCAAAGGGTTCGCAACGCTGGACCCCGAAGTCGGCATTGCAGGTATCATCCTGAACAAAGTCGGCTCCCCCCGCCATGAACGGATGTTGCGACTTGCTCTCGCGCCTTTGGGCATACCGGTGCTCGGCGCAGTCCACCGGATGAAAAGCCTGAAGACCCCTTCGCGTCACCTCGGGCTGGTACAGGCCGAGGAACACCCGGATCTCGAAGCTTTTCTGGATCAGGCCGCAACAGTCGCGGCAGGGTCCATTGATATGGAAACCCTGCTGAAGCTGCCCGCCCCCCTGCAAAACCCGCAATCCACCGCCACCGGCCTGCCGCCACCGGCCCAGCGGATTGCCGTTGCCGCCGATACCGCTTTTGCCTTTGCCTATCCCCATCTGTTGCAGGACTGGCGCAATCAGGGTGCCGAACTCTCTTTCTTCTCTCCCCTTGCCGATGAAGCCCCGCCCGAATGCGATCTGGTCTTCCTGCCGGGCGGTTATCCGGAACTCCATGCAGGCAAACTGGCTGCGAACAGCCGGTTTCTGACCGGCCTGCGCAAATCCACTGCGATCTATGGCGAGTGTGGCGGCTATATGGTGCTTGGTGACGGACTGGTGGATGCATCAGGCACCCGCCACCGGATGGCCGGCCTGTTGCGTCTGGAAACCAGCTTTGCCAGCCGCAAACTCCACCTTGGCTATCGCAATCTGTCCCCTTGTGGCGGCCCGTGGGACACAGCGCTCAAAGCCCATGAGTTTCACTACGCCACAACCCTCAAGGCAACAGGTGACCCGCTGTTCGGCGCAACCGATGCCGAAGGCACAGCCCTGCCCCCCATGGGCCTGCGCGCCGGAACCGTCTCGGGCTCCTTTGCCCATGTCATCGACCGCGCTGTGCCTTAGGGCAAACTGCACCACAGGTTAACTATCTGCTTGGCTTCCTATTGAAAGCAGGCTACCGCTTTTCCCATGACAGATTCCATGACCTCTTTCGCCAAACGCAACGTATTGATCCTGATCATTGCACAGGCCGTCCTTGGTGCGCAAATGCCCCTCCTGTTTACGTTTTCCGGACTGGCGGGACAGAAACTTGCCTCCAATATCTGCTTTGCCACCCTGCCGATTTCCATGATCGTCTTCGGCTCGATGACTACGGCACCATGGCTCTCCCAATTCATGCAACGTTTCGGGCGCACAGCGGGTTTCCTGCTGGGCGCAACAGGCGGCGCGGCGGGGGCCCTGATCTGCGCCTATGCGATCTATATCAGTTCCTTCGGCTGGCTGCTGGCAGGCTCTTACCTCACCGGAATCTACATGTCTGCCCACGGGTTCTACCGCTTTGCCGCGACTGATCTCGCCTCGGACGATTACCGCCCCAAAGCGATCTCATACGTCATGGCCGCCGGCTTGCTGTCTGCGGTAATCGGCCCGCAACTGGGCGCGGCGACATTCGAGGCGATGGCCATTCCCTTCCTCGGCGTTTACGCCGCCGCCTTCGCGCTCAACTGCGTCGGCTTCCTGATTTTCCCCTTCCTCAAATCTTCCGCAATCACGGTGGACAAAGACCAACCCTATGGCGGCCGCAGCCGGATGGAACTGTTGAAAAACCCGCGGATCGCAACGGCAATCATCTGTGCGATGGTCTCCTATGCCCTGATGAATCTGGTGATGACCTCTACCCCCCTCGCGGTGGTCGGTTGCGGCTTTACAGAAGGGGACGCGGGCAACATCGTCACCGCACACGTCTTTGCCATGTTCGCGCCAAGCTTCTTTACCGGCCACCTGATCGCCCGTTTCGGCGTCGAAAAGATCATGGGCAGCGGCCTGTTTATCCTGATGTGCGCCGGCCTCGTAGCACTGGCAGGCGTCCAGCTCAGCAACTTCTTCATCGCCCTCGCCCTCTTGGGTGTCGGCTGGAACTTCGGCTTCATCGGCGCCACCGCCATGCTCGCCACCTCTCACACCCCTGAAGAACGGGGCAAGGCGCAGGGCATGAACGACTTTCTGGTCTTTGGCATGGTCACAGTGGCGTCGCTGGCATCGGGCGGTTTGATGAACTGCTCGGGCGGCAGCGTCATTCAGGGCTGGAACGCCGTGAACCTTGCGATGATCCCCTTCCTGATGCTGGCGTTCGGGGCACTCGTGTGGCTCGCCATGTTTAAGCGCAAGGAAGCTTAAGACAGGCTTCAATGTTCCCTAAATACTCAGAAACCGCCGGTTGCGGCCAGTCCCATCAGTCGCAACCGTTTCCCCGCATCCGAGCGGCCAAGCATCCCCGCCCCCACCAGGGCCGGCTCACGGACCGCCTGACGCAAGACTCCGCGCGCCAGCCAGCCGGAACGAAGCGCCGCACGTTTCGGTCGCGCCACGGTCTTAAGCTTGCGCCGCGCCGCCTCTAACTGTTCTAACGCAGTGGCAGCAAACGCGCTTACCCCCTGCGCGGTGCCATCCACCAAGGGATAGCGGTTTGACGCCTCCAGCGCGGGAACAGCCTCTAACAAGGCCGCAGCCCCGCAAGCCGTGCCATAGCCCTGCGCGGCTGCCAAAGCCTTGTCATCAGCGTCTCCACCAACCGCCTGAAACGCCAGCGCCATCAATCCGCCCGCCGTGGCCTCCAGATAGGACCAGAGCGCTGCATCACCTGCGTGAGGCTCTTTGTAAATATCCCAGCGCCGCGCCGCCACCAGCGCGTCAAACGGCGCACGCGGCAGCTCCTGTCGTGCCACCAGATCAGCCAGCGGAGTCACCACCTGATGCCGCCGCACCGCCCCGCCGGTAAAGATTTCCTCCACCGCATCAATCCACCATTGCAGCCGCATTTCTGCGATCATCGGCTCTTCCGTCACCCAAGGCGCGCGGGACACCTCGACGTTGAAGGCATATAGCACCATCAGCGCATCCCGATCCGCGCCGCTGGCTGTCATCGCAGAGAGAAACCGCATCGGATCGCCCGAATGGACGGTCTGTGCGCAACTGGCAATGTCGTCTTGCAGGCTCATTTGATATTCCTGATAAATTCGGCAGTTTTCGCAATGGCGTCCGGCTGGCGGAACACGTCCAGATGCCCGACCCCCTGCAATATCTGGTAGTGCCCCTTGGGATTAGCACCCGACAGCACCGCTTCGTATTGATCCGCCTTGAACGCTTCATCCTCTGCCCCTGCAATCAACAGGAACGCCGGCAGGGCCGCCACATCCGCAAGGTAATCCGAACGGGGTGCATAAGACGTGTTCAAACGGTAGGAGTACGCCCCTGTCATGCTCTCGGACAGCGGGCCCTCGGGCAGGTTAAAGGTGATCGCTGTTATCCCGTTCAACCCCGTGATCCCCACAGCGTTCAACATGCTCAGCCCGATTACGCGGCGGGTCAGCACCTGCGCCCAGCCACCGGAATTTTCCCGCATGGTGGGCGCGTTATACTTCAGGTAAGGCGCCAGCAGCACCGCGCCGTCAAGGGATTTACCATAGCGGCCACCGGCAAAGCGTATCACCAGCCCCCCGCCGGATGAATGCCCGACCAGCACCAGTTTCTGCCCGTCCTTACGGTATTGCGCCACCAGATCCGCCAGATCATCCTCCAGCTGCCCGATATAGGCGACATCCCCTTTCGGCGTAGGGTTAACACCATGCCCCCGCAGATCCGGCACCAGAACCTGCGCACCGGTCGCTGCGGAAATTTCAGCGGCCAAACCGTCATAAGCCGCACCATGTGCGCCCGAGCCGTGTACCAGCACCACCAAGGGGTTAAGCCCGCCCTCTGCGTCCGATCCACCATGCACCCGCACCGCCAGTTCAACCCCGTCCCGCGCCGTGTATCGCACAGGCTCTACCGCATCACCGCCAACCTGCAATTTGTCAAAGTCCAGCCCCGCCCCCGTCGCGGGCGAAGGCCGCTGTGACAGGATCAATCCCCCCGCAATCAGCAGGTAAATCACAGCCGAGACCAGCGCAAAGCGCACCAACGTCAAAAGCACGTCCATTCCAGACTTCTCCTCTGTCCCACGCCTTGCAGCAGCAGCCTAAACAGGCACCGCACCATCTCTCAGCAGTTTCCAGTTGATCGCATCCACCAGCGCCTCGAAACTTGCATCTACAATATTGGCCGACACCCCGACCGTAGACCAGCGGCGGCCCGCGCCATCCTCGGAATCAATCACCACACGGGTCACAGCCTCGGTGCCGCCATTGGTGATCCGCACCTTGAAGTCCACCAGATGCATGTCGTCGATGATCGCCTGATAGGGGCCAAGATCCCGCTCCAACGCCCGCCAGAGGGCGTTCACCGGACCTTGGTCGTTGCCGGTGTCATCCATGGATTCACTGGCCGACAGGTGTTTCTGCCCGCCGATATTCACGGCAACCACCGCTTCGGAAAGCGTCTTACGCTCCAACCCAGGTGCCTTGGCCCGCTCGACCGTCACACGGTAGCGCATGATTTCGAAAAAACGTGGCAGGATACCCAGCACCCGACGGGCAAGGATTTCAAACGAGGCCTGCGCACTGTCATAGGCATAGCCCTGATCCTCGCGGCGTTTGATCTCGTCGAGAATTTCCATCATCTGAGCGCCCTCGGGCGCAGCAATCCCCGCATCCTTCAGGCGCTTTCGCAGGTTGCTTTGCCCCGCTTGATTGGACATGGGAATAATCCGCTGGTTGCCCACCAGTGACGGGTCCACATGTTCATAAGTCGTCGGATCTTTCAAAATCGCACTGGCATGAAGCCCCGCTTTATGGGCAAAGGCACTCGCCCCCACATAAGCAGCCCATTTATGGGAGACACGGTTGAGAATATCATCCAGCATCCGGCTCAGTTGTGTCAGGGTCTTCAAACCCGCAGTTGAAACGCCGGTTTCAAACCGGCTGGCATAAGGCTCCTTCAACAGCAACGTCGGGATCAGGGCTGTCAAGTTGGCATTGCCGCAGCGTTCGCCCAAACCGTTTAGCGTGCCCTGAATCTGGCGCGCACCTGCATCCACCGCTGCCAGCGTATTTGCGACAGCCATTTCCGTGTCGTTATGGGTGTGAATGCCCAGATGATCCCCCGGAATGCCTGCCGCAATCACAGCTTTGGTCGCGGCGCGCACCTCGTCCGGCAGCGCCCCGCCGTTGGTGTCACACAAAACAATCCAGCGTGCACCGGCATCAAAGGCCGTTTTGGCCGCTTTCAGCGTATAGTCGGGATTGGCCTTATACCCGTCAAAGAAATGTTCGCAGTCAAACAGCGCCTCCCGCCCCTGCGCTACAATATGGGCAACGCTTTCCCGAATATTGTCGAGGTTTTCGTCAAGCGAAATGCCCAGCGCCTTGGTCACATGAAAGTCATGGGTCTTGCCCACCAGACAGACCGCCGGCGTATTGGCGTTCATCACCGCCGCCAGAACCTCGTCATTCGCGGCAGAGCGACCGGAGCGTTTGGTCATCCCGAAAGCGGTAAACACCGAAGTGGAAAGCTTGGGAGCCGCATCAAAGAAATCGCTATCCGTGGGATTGGCACCGGGCCAGCCGCCTTCGACATAGTCAATCCCGAGCCGGTCGAGCGCCAAGGCGATGCGGGTTTTATCCTCGGCGGTGAAATCCACCCCTTGCGTCTGCTGCCCGTCCCGCAAGGTGGTATCGTAAAGGTAAAGGCGTTCTCTGGTCATAGCGTCGCCTCATACTTGAATCTTGGCAGTGCGGCGCACGGCCTGTGCCGATCTTCCCCACGGGAGGCGCATTCGCGCCACCCGAGGTCTGCGCTGGGCTGTGTTGCAAAAACCTTCATCACGCCAGCCCTTCCAGTTTAGCGGCGTCAAAGCCCACAGCCGGTTCCAGTGAAACGCCTTCTTTGGACATGCGCACGCTGACCCCTGCTTCGGTCAATGCGGATTTCAGGGCGTCCACCTCTGCAAAATCCTTGGTTTCCATCGCCTTCGACCGCAACACGGTCATTTTCGCTTCCAAAGTGCCAAGCATTGGGTCGCGGTCACTGGCCCAGTCAGGAATATCCCCGTTCAGCAAACCCAGCGCGGACAGCCCTCCGCGCAGTCCTGCAACGTCGTCCGCATGGGACAACTGGTGCATCTCCGCCAAGGCCCCCGCAGTGTTAAGATCATCTGCCAAAGCATCCAGAACCGATTGCGTCGGCTTTGCAGTGCCCACAGCCTGTGCTGCCTGCGCATACCACTTTCGCAAGGTCGCTTCAGCCTCTTTCGCCTTTTTATCCGTCCAGTCCATCGGCTTGCGGTAGTGCGTGCTCAGATAGACGAAGCGGATTACCTCGCCCGGATAGCCCTGATCAATCAGTTCCCGCACGCTGAAGAAATTGCCCAGGGATTTGGACATTTTCTTGCCCTCTACCTGCAACATTTCATTATGCATCCAGACCTGCGCAAAATCATCCTCCGATCCGCAGGCACAGCTTTGCGCCTTTTCGTTTTCGTGGTGGGGAAAGGCCAGATCCAGCCCGCCGCCGTGAATATCGAACCGCTTGCCAAACAGCGCGTCCGACATGGCAGAACATTCGATATGCCAGCCCGGCCGGCCATAGCCCCAAGGGCTTTCCCATCCCGGCGTTTGTGCATCGGATGGTTTCCACAGCACAAAATCCATCGGATTGCGCTTGTAAGGGGCAACTTCAACCCGCGCCCCTGCGATCATGTCATCCACCGAACGCCCCGACAAAGAACCGTAATTCTGATAGGATTCCACTGCGAACAGCACGTGGCCCTCTGCGGCATAGGCATGTCCTGCTGCGATCAGACCTTCGATCATCTGAACCATTTGCGGAATATATTCCGTTGCCCGCGGGGCGTGGTCCGGTTCCAGATTGCCAAGCGCCCCCATATCCTCCAGATACCAGCCTATGGTCTCGTCCGTGATCTCGCGGATAGAGCGCCCTGTTTCGGCGGCACGGGCGTTGATCTTGTCATCCACATCCGTGAAATTCCGCGCATAGGTCACATGATCCGTGCCATAAACCTGCTGTAGCAGGCGGTAGAGCACATCAAACACAATAACCGGCCGCGCATTGCCGATATGGGCGCGGTCGTAAACTGTCGGTCCGCAGACATACATCCGCACGTCATCGGCTTTCAAAGGCGTGAACACCTCTTTTTTGCGGGTCTTGGTGTTATAGAGTTTGATCGTCGTCATAGGTCGTCCTTGCGCGCGCAGAGCAGTCTTGCGGCGGACCTAGCATTTCAAATCACTTTTAGGAATAGAGAAGCCGCCCGCCTGACACTGTCAGCGGATAATACAAATGCAGCAGATAATGCTCTGGTTTCTCATGGGGCGACCATACTGCGCCCCGCGCGGAAGGCAAGAGCAGCTTCGATGCCCCATTACGCGCTCCCGCCGCATAGACGCTGCTCGTGCGGACTGTTAGGTTGGGCCAGCTTCAAAAAGGACAAAAAATGCGGCCCCTGAACAAAGACAAAATCGTCGATCTCGCCAACAGCTATGCCAAGGCTTGGACATCCCATGACGGTACGGCTGTTGCCGGACATTTCGCGCCCGACGGCGGGATATCGGTAAACGGCGGTGCCGTCGCGAAAGGGACAGAAGCAATTGCAGGGATAACCCGCAAACTGTTCGAAACCTTTGCCGACCTGCATATGATGTGCGACGACATCCGCATTTCCGGACATAATGCCGTGGTGACATGGACGTTCTACGGCCATCACGCCGAAAACGCGAAATTCGCCAAAATCAGCGGCTGGGAGGAATGGACCCTGACAGAGGATTTGAAGATCGCGCAGTCCAGACGCTGGTTTGATCCGGAAGATTACACAGAACAATGCGGTGTTGATGCCGCGCAGATCCACTGAAAAAAGACAGGGAGGGTTTCGCATGACAAAGGATATCGGTTCCGCGTTCCGCGCACTCCACCAGCCGGGAAACCCTTTTATTCTGGCCAATGCATGGGACGCGGGAAGCGCTAAAATGCTGGCAGCGCTCGGCGCGCAGGCGCTGGCAACCACCTCTGCCGGTCATGCCTTTACCCTCGGGCGGCCCGATATGGGGCGCGTTACGCGGGATGAGGCCCTGTCCCATGCACAGGATATTGTAGCCGCGACGAACCTGCCGGTTTCGGGTGATCTGGAGAACGGCTATGGAAGCGCGCCGGAAACAGTGGCCGAAACGGTACGCATGGCGTCCGAAGCCGGTCTGGCAGGCTGTTCGATCGAGGACACGGCCCTGCCCGATGCCACCCCGTACGAGTTTGAACTGGCAGTTGAACGCATCAAGGCGGCCGCCGCCGCGGCCCGCGCTCTGCCCCATGATTTTGTTCTGGTGGCCCGCGCGGATGGCATCCTGAACAGGCAGTATGATATCGAAGAAGCCCTGCGCCGCCTGCGCGCTTTTGTGGAAGCGGGGGCAGATTGTCTTTATGCACCGATCCCGCGGGAGACCGCCGATCTTGCACGGATCTGCCGCGAAATTCCTGCCCCGATCAACGCATTGGCCGCCGGGCCAAAATATACCGCGCTGACCCGCGCGGATTATGCCAAAATGGGCGTCGCGCGGATTTCACTCGGCTCCGCACTGGCCCGCGTAACCCATCAGGCGATTCTGGATGCCGCGAAACCGTTCCTGCAGGACGGGGATTTCAGCGCACTGTCCCACGGGGCAAACGGTTCCGAGATCGACAGGATGCTCGGCAGTTAGCGCATTTCAGGCCGCTGAACGGGTATAGGCCGAGCCGAAATGGAACGGATTGTCCCCGCGGCGGATCCGCACGTTGGCGCGGTGCAGGTGATAGCCCTGCGCCTCCAGTATCTGGCGCACCATATGACCGATCATCTGACGAACCCTGACGCGCCGGATATCCGAAGCAAAAGCCTGTTCCAGCAACGGGGCAACGGCCTCCACCGCTGGGCGGCGCAGATAACAGGCCGTTTCCATGATGGCAAGGATGTGGGGCTGGTTCAGCCATGCCCAAAAGCGGGCACCGTTGCAGACAGCGTAGGTTTTGGCGAACTTATCGGGCCGGTATTCGAGCATTTTCGAGGCTCCTTATCAGGAAAGGATTTTACAGATGCCTGTGTAACGGGCATCCGAAAGTGCTGCCCGAGGCCACAAGGAACGTTAAACCGCGATTTCTCTAATATCCGGTTAACGCTGAAGCTTCATTTTTGACGCTTCATTTTAGAAGCTTCTTGCGTGACGCTTCATTTATGACGCTTCATATTTGCAGGGTCTTAATCTGGGATACATACCGCGTGCCCCTGCATCAGGACATACCCGCGCCGGGCAATCTTCCCCTTGCCAGCTTCCCTTTCAACCGCTAGCATCTACTTAACACGTTAGCGAGATGATACGATGAAATATTCCGACTACGCCAAATGGACAAACCGCGCGACCCGCTGGATCGAAGACCATTTCGCCACGCTGCGAAACAAACCCGTCCGCGCACAGACAGCGCCGGGTGACATTGCAGCACGCCTTCCCGCCACACCGCCGGAACAGGCAACAGACATGGAAGCCATTATCGCGGATTTTGAAAGGATCGTGCCGGATGGAATTACTCATTGGCAACATCCGCGTTTCTTTGCCTATTTCCCGTCGAACGCCGCCCCTGCCTCGATGATTGCCGAACAATTAACCAATGCCATAGCCTCCCAATGCATGCTCTGGCAGACATCACCGGCGGCCACCGAAATCGAAGAAGTCATGATCGACTGGCTGCGTCAGGCCATGGGGCTGCCAGAGCCGTTCAAAGGCGTCATTCAGGACAGCGCCAGCAGCGCCACACTTTCTGCGGTTCTGACAATGCGCGAACGGGCCACAGGATTCACCGGCAATGATCAGGGCCTGTCCGGTCAGGGCCGGCTTCGGATTTACTGTTCTGCACAGGTCCACAGCTCTGTGGACAAAGCCTGCTGGGTTGCCGGTATCGGTCAGGAAAATCTGGTGAAGATCCCCACCAACGCCGAATATCAGATGGACCCCGAGGCCTTGCAGGCCGCGATCTCGGCAGACCGCGCCGCAGGCCATATACCGGCAGGGCTGGTCCTGTGTACCGGCGGCACTTCGATCGGTGCCTGTGATGACCTGCCACCGCTGATTAAAATCGCCAAGGCCGAAGGTCTTTACACCCATCTGGACGCCGCATGGGCCGGTTCCGCCATGATCTGCCCCGAATTCCGCCCGCTTTGGGCCGGAGCCGAGGACTGCGACAGTATCGTTTTCAATCCTCACAAATGGCTGGGCGCGAATTTCGACTGTTCCATCCAGTTCCTGCGGGACGCGGACATCCAGCGCCGCACCATGGGATTGCGCCCCTCCTATCTGGAAACACCACAGGCGCAGGAGATTACGAATTTCAACGAATGGACCGTGCCGCTCGGACGGCGGTTCCGCGCGTTAAAGCTCTGGTTCCTGATCCGCGCTTACGGGCTGGAGGGCTTGCGCAGTCGCATCCGCAACCATGTGGCCTGGACGAAGGAACTGGAAGCCAAACTGCGCGCGCATCCAGATTTCACAATCACCACAGACAGCAGGCTGGCCCTCTTTACCTTCCAGTTCACGCCCGCGGGCAAGGACGCAGACGCGGCTTCGGCAGATCTGTTGCAGCGGATCAATGATGATGGCCGGATCTATCTGACCCAAACCCTGCACGAAGGCCGCTATGTCATCCGGTTCACCGCCGGGCAGTTCGATTGTACCCGCGAGGATGTGATGACAGCCTATGACGTGATCACCGAACTGGCAGCTTCGACCTAAAGGCACAGACAGGCGCGCCCCGAGCCCCGTCCAACTCCCGAAAACGACTCTTTTGACGCGAACAGACAAGCCTGCCCGCTTTTTGAGGCGCAGGCTTGAACCAGTTCGGGAGAGTTGCCGCCATGATCGACCTTGATTGGATGACAGCATTGATTTCGCGCACCATCGGTGCGGATCGCGGTCGCGCGGCGCGGGGATCGCCACGGGAATACAGCCGCTAGAATCCGATCCGAAGCTTTCAAGGCAAATACCCTATGTCAGATACACAATCCCGTCGTTCCGGAGGCCGCGCTGCACGTCAGGCCCTGCGGGCGGCCCCGCTTACTGATGCCATCCGTCCGGTCCGTGCCGGTATGGAAGGCGGCACTTACAAACCTCTTTCCGAAGCGGCTGAAAAACGCATTTATCAGGCCGCGCTTGATGCCATGGAACAGATCGGTTTTGCCGATGCGCCGCCTTCGGGTGTGGACATCCTGACCAAAGCAGGTGCCATTCTGGGGGATGACGGACGCATCCGTTTTCCCCGTGCCCTGGTCGAAGATATGCTTGCCAAAGCCAACCGCACTGTCACGCTGTACGGGCGCGATCCGAAACACGACATGATCCTCTCGGGCAACCGTGTTCATTACGGCACCGCAGGGGCCGCGGTGCATTTGGTCGATGTTGAAAACAACGACTACCGCGAATGCACCCTGCAGGATCTTTATGATGCGGCGCGGATTGTCGACCGGCTCGACAACGTCCATTTCCTGCAACGCCCGATGGTCTGTCGTGACATTCCTGACAATTATGAAATGGACCTGAACACGATTTATGCCTGCTGTTCGGGCACGACGAAACACGTTGGCACCTCTTTCACCGAGCCGTCGTTCATGAAAGGCGCCTTCGAGCTGATCTATGAAATTGCCGGCGGCGAGGACGCCTTTCGCGCCCGTCCCTTCATCTCAAACTCCAACTGTTTCGTCGTTCCACCGATGAAATTTGCAACGGAATCCTGTGAGGTGATGGAACACTGTGTGCGCGGCGGAATGCCGGTCCTGTTGCTTTCAGCCGGTCAGGCAGGGGCCACCGCCCCCGCCCCGATCGCAGGCGCCATTGTGCAGGCGGTGGCGGAATGTCTGGCCGGTATGGTCTATGTCAACGCAATGGCACCGGGGCATCCTACTATCTTTGGCACATGGCCGTTCGTGTCGGATCTGCGCACCGGCGCCATGTCGGGCGGCTCTGGCGAGCAAGCCCTGTTGACAGCAGCCTGCGCACAGATGCACCATTTCCTTGGCTTGCCGGGCGGTGCTGCGGCAGGCATTGCCGATGCAAAAATGCCGGATATGCAGGCCGGTTACGAACAGGCCCATTCCAACGTCATGGCGGGACTGGCCGGTCTGAACATGGTTTATGAGGCCGTCGGAATGCACGCCTCCCTGCTGGGGTTCTGCCTTGAAAGCCTGATTATCGGAGACGATCTTCTGGGCCAGTCCCTGCGCTGTGTCCGCGGCATTGAAGTGAACGAGGATACCGTCTCCCTTGATGTCATCCGTTCGGTCTGTCTGGACGGTCCAGGGCACTATCTCGGCTCGGCGCAAACCCTGTCCCTTATGCAGACGGAATACATCTACCCCGCTCTCGGGGATCGCAGTTCTCCGAAGGAATGGGCCGAACTGGGCAAGCCCGACCTGATCCGGAAAGCCATCAAACGCAAGAATGAAATTCTGGCCGAGCCTTCCAAAGCACGGTTTGATCCGCAAACCGATGCGGCAATCCGCGCGGCTTTCACAATCCATTTGCCCGCCTGAATCTATTACGTGCCCCCGTATGAGAAACACATCTTTCCATTACGGGGGCAGAAGTTATAGTGAACGTGTTAGATAGTTTCAGACAGGCACACCGCTACATGAGCAAATTCTTCGTCAAGACAGATGAATCCCTCCCCATTATGCTGCTTCGCGCGCGAGAGGCCGTGATGTGCCGGATACGGCCTTTCCTGATAAAACACGACCTGTCAGAGCAACAATGGCGGGTCCTGCGCATACTGGACGAAGTCGGCCCATTGGAACCTACCGAACTCGGGGAACGCTGCATGGTGCTTACCCCAAGTCTGACCCGTATTCTTTCCCTGCTGGAAAAGCGCCAGATGATCCGTCGCGAACAGCACCCCACGGACCGGCGTAAACAGATCATCCACCTGGCCGAACCGGGCCATGATGTCATCGGAAAAATTGCGCCCGAGGCCCAGAAAATCTATGAGGATCTGGAAGAGCATTTCGGAAAACCACAGATGATCAACCTGTTGAACAAGTTGAAAAAACTATCCGAATTCTAGGCGTTCTCGCCCCCCTGTTCCGCAACCATCCCGCAAAATCGCCTGACAATTTCTTCGGTTTCTCCAAGAGCGGTCTTCACGTCAAACACGCGGTCCCAATCAATTGCAATAACTGTTTCGCGCGCCATAACAGCGCGAAGCGACTCGCCGGTTTCAGCCGCTTTGGCACAGGCGGATTTGGTCAGTGCGCGGGCATCAGCCAGCGGCATATGTTCAGCCAGCGCAAAACTCGCCGCTTCGGCCATCATCAAACCCTTTGTGTCCTTAAATACAGCGGCCAGCTTCTCCGGTTCCACGCTTAAGGACTTTGACAACTCAAGACCATGACGCAGCGCAGCACCTGTGGCCACAATCAGAGAAGGAAGCGAAAGCCATTCCTGCGACCAGGCTGCACCGTCCCGTTCCTGCGCGTGAAACGCCGCGCCTGCGACCTGCCCGGCAAGCCCCTGCCCCTGTCGGGCCAGCGCCAGCATCGCCTCTGCTCCGGTCGGATTGGCTTTGTGGGGCATCGTGCTGGACCCGCCACCGGCACCGGCCCGCAGTCCGTCCCCGATCTGCGCTGACAACAAAAGATCCTGCGCCATCTTGCCAACAGACCCGCAAATCAGACCGCACAGGTTTGCCAGTTCGCAAATTCCGTCCCGCGCCGAATGCCATGGCAGTTCCGCACGACCAAGCCCAAGCTCATCCGCAAGCGCATCCGCCGTTTCCATCCCCCGCCCTTCAAAAGCAGAGAGATTTCCGGACGCACCGGCAAGCGAAACCACCAGCACGCGCGGGCGCAGTTCCGCCAGCCGCTGGCGGTGGCGCAAAAACGGCGCCCCCCAGCCTGCGATCCGCGCACCAAGTGCTGTCGGTGTGGCAATCTGGTGGCGCGTGCGCGCACCCATCGGGGTGGATTTAAAGGCTTCGGCCTGCGCCGCCAGCGTATCCAGCAATGATGCAAGCCGAGCGTCCAGAGTATCGAGCACGCGACGCAGACGTAGAACCAGTGCGGTATCTATAATATCTTGCGAGGTCGCCCCTTTGTGCAGATAGGCGCTGTGCTCCGGTGCTTGCATTTCCGTTGCAAAAGCCGAAACCAGCGCAGGTACGACCACACCGTCCCGCGCAACACCGGCGGCCAGATGTCCGGGGTCGATCAGCACTTCACGGGCCATGCGGTTGATGATCTCTCCGCTTTCCTGCGGGATCGTGCCAAGTTTGCCTTGCGCGGCGGCGAGCGCCCCTTCCACCAGCAACATCGCGCGGACTTCGGCGCTGTCCGAAAACAACACCGAAAGTTCGCTGTCCCCGAACAACCCTTTGAACATTTGCCCTTCGGCCAGAGAAATCGCCATAATCGCACCCGTTTTTCAATTTGGCGCGACCATACATTTTGCAGTTCCGGAGGTCATCCCGAATTTTAAGAAAGTATGCACGGGATTGTCCTGCCGATATCACAGGGAAGCGCAGGGTAGGTTGACTTGCCACAGACCTGTCCGCGCGACCGGCCATGCGCATCGGGATATGCGGAAAGGCCGGAATTCATCGCATGTCAATACATTGAAAATACGTGCAAAACACCGTTAACATACTGCATATATGAAGCTTCATATTAGAAGCTTCTTAAATGAAGCTTCAAGGTTAACTGTTCATTAGGAAAGTCTTGCAGCGCCCCGCGACCGGTCCTAAGTTGTGGCATGGATTATTCAAAGCATATCGACGCCGAAACATGGGATTTCATCAATAAAACGGCCGAGTATTACCCGCCGGATACGGTAGAAAGTACCATCGAACAACAGCGCGAAATCTATGACACCATGTGCCGCGCCTTTTTCACCGGCTACCCCGATGGCGTCAGCGCAACGGATCACATGATCGGCCATATTCCCACCCGCCAGTACACTTGCGGCGGCTCTGCAACGACCGTAATGTATTTTCACGGCGGCGGCTTTGTGGTCGGGGGGCTCGACTCCCATGACGATGTTTGCGCCGAAATCTGCGAGCGCACCGGAATGGATGTGGTTTCGGTCGATTACCGCATGGCGCCGGAGCATAAACACCCCGCAATGTTCGACGACTGCCTTGCAGCGACAAACCATATTCTGGAGACCCGCAAAGGGCCGGTCATTCTGGCCGGTGACAGTGCCGGCGGCAATCTCGGGGCAACGGTCAGCCACCGGCTGCGCCATGATCCGCGTCTGATTGGTCAGGTCCTGATCTATCCGGGGCTCGGCGGGGACATTGATGCAGGCTCCTTCCTGACCCACGCCAATGCGCCGATGCTGACACGGGATGAAATCCTGTTCTATGAAGGTGTTCGCTATGACGGACCAAAGCCCACAAATGATCCTACAGCTGTGCCGCTTCAGGACACCGATTTCTCGAATCTGCCCCCTACAGTTCTGATATCTGCGGAATGCGACCCGATCACCGACGGTTGTCGTGACTACCGCGATGCGCTGACAGCCGCCGGTTGCAAGGTCGTCTGGTTCAATGAAACCGGTCTGATCCACGGCTACCTGCGCGGGCGTCATACCGTCAAACGGGCACGGGACAGCTTTGACAGGGTCATCGCCGCGCTGAACGCCCTTGCACGGCGTGACTGGCCCTATTGATCCGGCAGGAGCAAGCCCCCCACCATGATGATCGACTATGAACGCAAACTGGTGTTTCTGTCCAATCGCAAGGTTGCGTCTACCTCCATGGAACGCGCTCTTGGTCAGATCAAAGGCATGGCGCGGATGAATGGCAATCCGGTTCTAAAACATGTGGATTTCACCCGTTACAAGCGGATGGAACAGCCCCTGCGAACCAGAGGGTTCACCACAATCACCGTGGTGCGAGAACCGTTTAACAAAGCCGTCAGCTGGTATAAATTCCGCGCCCGACCGGAGTTGAAGGGCGATCCCCGCTATGTCGGGCATCTGGATTTCGAAACATTTCTGAACAACTTCATTTCCGGCAAAAGCGGTTGGGCCATGGAGTTCCTCGACAATCTGTTTTGCATTGACAATCGCAGTGGGGAGTCCGTGGACATCATTCACAAATACGAAAACCTCGGCGCATTCGAAACCCTGCTGCGCAACATCTACGGTGAAGACTTCACCCTGCCGCATCTGAATGTATCCGCTGCCGTTGCTGAAACCGATTATTCCACTCATCGTGCAGGCTACGAAGCTGCCTTTCCGGAGGCTTTTGAATGGTACCGCGCCCTTCCCGAAGCTGCTGTAAAAATCAATATATAGGGGTGCCGCGCCGCCCGATCACCCTGCAAATATGAAGCGTCTTGTATGACGCTTCATATTCATGGTGCCAGAAATTTCCCCAATAAAAACAGCCCCCTACCCTTTCAAGGCGGCCGTCACAGGCACCAGCGATTTACGCTACCGATCCGTCAGGTCAGAAACGGTTTCGCTTTCATCGTTTCAGGAACTTCTGCCCCCAACCTTGTCAGGATTGTCGGGGCAAGCTGTACCTGCTCCAGCACCGTATCTGCAGATGGCCCCGCCGCCTCGCCAAAATAATAGAGCGCAAATTCCTGTTGCAGCGGCGAACGGCCCCCGTGATGGCCCCGCTCGTCCTGCCCGTGATCTGCCGTCACGATGATCTCATAGCCCGCCGCCCGCCATCTTGGCAGGAAGGGCGCAAGCATCTCGTCCATTATGAAACAAGCACCGTCCATTTCTTCACTTTCGTGAAAGTAGCGATGCCCCATACTGTCCAGCGTACAGGTGTGTAGCATTCCATAGTCCAGCCCGAACCGCATACACAGATTGGTCAGCGTGCCAAACAGGTCCAGATCGCAGGGTGTCATCTGGTTGGCACGACCATAGCCTGTCATTGTGTGAAAGCGCCCGTGGTTGATGGTTTCGCTGTCCGGCTCGTCGTATTCCACGTCCCGAACATTATCAAAAGGCGAACGGTTGAAGAATTCGGACCAGAAGGAATGGGCTACGGCCCCCGTTACCCCGCCAGCCTGACGCACCTGCGAAAACACGTCAGGATGTTTCAGGCGAAAGACATTGCCATTGCCGGTGCAGCCATGCTCCGCAGGCACAACGCCAGTATGGATCGAGGCATAACAACTTGCTGAAATCGAGGGCAGGACAGAGCGCATCTTCCATTTCTGCGCATTGCCCGCGTCAACATGGCCTTCCAGATTGCCAAACAACCGGGACCAGTTACGCCAGGGTACGCCGTCCAGAATAATCAGTAGCAGTTTGGTCTTCATGTCATCAATCCTTGCGCATGGCGAAAGTCATGAAAACGGGGTAAGCCACCTGCGCACCCTGCCCCGTTTTCCTGTCGAATTGCAGGGCCTAGTTTCCGGCACTTTCCATCTTGCGATGGGCGATCACCTCTTCCAGCCAGCCGAGCTTCATTTCCGGTACGGAAGACAGCAGCAGGTCGGTGTAATCGTCAAACGGCGGCGAGAGCACTTCGGATTTCGTCCCGTAGCGCACCACCTTCCCCTGATACATCACCGCAATACTGTCCGCGATGGCACGTACCGTAGCAAGATCGTGGGTAATGAACAGATAGGCCACGTTCTCAATCTTTTGCAGGTTTAACAGCAGCTTCAGGATGCCGTCAGCCACCAGCGGATCAAGCGCGGAAGTCACTTCGTCGCAGATAATCAGCTTGGGCTTGGCGGCCAGCGCACGCGCAATACACACCCGCTGCTTCTGTCCGCCGGACAGCTCTGCCGGATAGCGGTCGATAAAGCCGTCGCCCATCTCGATCTCTTCCAGCAACTCCTTGATACGCTTGCGCTTCTCGGCGCCGCGCATTCCGAAGTAAAACTCCAGCGGGCGTCCGATAATGGTGCCGACCGTCTGGCGCGGGTTCATCGCTGTATCGGCCATCTGATAGATCATCTGCAATTCGCGCAGGTCTTCCTTGCTGCGCTGTTCCAGAGCCGGACTAAGCGCACGACCGGCGAAGTTGATTTCGCCCTCTGCAGGCGGCAGAAGGCCGGTAATCACCCGCGCAAGTGTGGACTTGCCAGAGCCACTCTCCCCCACGACAGCCAGCGTCTGACCTTCGTGCAGATCCACGCTGATATTGCGCAGCACATCGAAATTCGTACCCCTGTAACGGGCCGTCACATGGTTCACCGTCAACACAGGTTCGGGCGTCGGCCGTTTTTCCTCGTGATCAATAGACCGCACAGAGACAAGTGCCTGCGTATATTCTTCCTGCGGGTTGTTGATGATCTGGTCTACAGGACCGTATTCCACAGTTTCGCCCATGCGCAGCACCATGATGTCGTCAGACACCTGCGCAACCACTGCAAGATCGTGGGTGATATAAAGCGCCGCAACGCCGGTATCGCGGATCGCCGCCTTGATCGCCATCAGAACGTCAATCTGTGTCGTCACATCAAGCGCAGTTGTCGGTTCGTCAAACACCACCAGATCCGGCTCGGGACACAGCGCCAGCGCCGTCATACAGCGTTGCAACTGGCCACCTGACACCTGATGGGGATAGCGGTTTCCGATGGTTTCGGGATTGGGCAGGCCCAGTTTGTCGAACAGGCGTACAGCGCGTTCTTCGGCTTCCTTTCGGGAAAACTTGCCCTGAAGGATCGCCGCTTCCGTGACCTGCTCCATGATCTTTTTGGCAGGGTTGAAAGAGGCTGCTGCAGACTGGCTGACATAGGTCACAGTTGCGCCGCGCAAACGGCGCAGGTCGCGGATACCCTGCTTCAGAATATCCTGACCGTTCACCCAGACCTCGCCTCCGGTGATCTTCACACCGCCACGGCCATAGGCCATCGCCGACAGGCCGATGGTGGATTTCCCTGCACCGGACTCCCCGATAAGGCCAAGAACCTTGCCCTTCTCCAGATCGAAAGAGACACCATGCACGATCTCGATGTCATGGGGTTTCCCGCTTGGCGGATAAACCGTCGCGCCGATTTTCAGGTCACGCACCTTTAGCAAAGCATCGCTCATCCGCGACCTCCTTTCAGGCTGGTTGTCCGGTTCAGGATCCAGTCCGCTACAAGGTTGACGGAAATCGCCAGCGTCGCAATCGCCACCGCAGGCACCAGCGCCGCAGGAATACCGTAAACGATACCTTCCTTGTTTTCCTTCACGATGCCGCCCCAGTCCGCCGCAGGGGGCTGCACCCCGAGCCCGAGAAAGGACAGTGTCGAAACAAACAGAACCATAAAGATGAACCGCAGCCCCATTTCCGCCACCAATGGCGACAGCGCATTGGGCAGGATTTCACGGAAGATGATCCACGAGCGTCCTTCACCGCGCAGTTTGGCGGCCTCTACATAGTCCATCACATTGATGTCCACGGCAACAGCACGGGCCAGACGATAGACGCGGGTACTGTCCAGAAGCCCCATCACAAGGATCAGAACGGTAATCGTGACCGGCATCACCGAAAGAACAACCAGCGCAAAGATCAAGGAAGGGATCGACATCAGCAGGTCCACCAGACGGGACAGAAGCTGGTCCACCCAGCCCCCGATCGTTGCCGCCAGCAGGCCGAGCACGGAACCGGTTGCAAACGACAGGATCGTCGCCGCAGTTGCGATCCAGATCGTGGTCCGCCCGCCGTAAATCATACGGGTCAGCAGATCACGGCCAATACTGTCCGTTCCCAGCCAGTGGGTCGAACTTGCAGGTTCCCAAACATCGCCAACAGCCTCGGTCATGCCATAGGGCGCAAGCCAGGGGGCAAAAATTGCTACGAAGAAATAGAGACCGGTGAAAAACAGACCGATCACAGCACTGATAGGAATTCTCATTTCGGATGCCTCAGTCTTGGGTTAGCCAAAATGGACACGATGTCAGCGACCATATTCAAACCGATGTAAACCGCAGCAAAGATCAGTCCGCAGGCCTGCACCACAGGCACATCCCGCTTGGAAACGTGGTCAACCAGATACTGCCCCATGCCCGGATAGACAAAGACAACCTCTACCACCACAACCCCCACAACCAGATATGCAAGGTTCAGCATGACGACGTTCACAATCGGCGCAATCGCATTCGGGAAAGCGTGTTTGCGGATGATGTTGAACATGGACAGACCTTTCAGTTCGGCCGTTTCGATATAGGCGGATTGCATCACGTTCAGGATCGCCGCCCGCGTCATCCGCATCATATGGGCCAGCACCACAAGGGTCAGCACCGTCACCGGCAAGGCGATCGCGCTCAGCTTTTCGCCAAGGGACATACTGTCATAGATGGTGGATACAGAGGTAAACCAGCCGAGTTTCACCGAGATGAAGTACATCAGCACATAGCCGATCAGGAACTCCGGTATGGAAATAGACGTCAGCGTAACCGCTGAAATCAGTTTATCGGGCCAGCGGTTCTGATACCGCACGGCCAGCAGCCCCAAAAAGATCGCCAGAGGCACAGAAATCACAGCCGCCCAAAACGCCAGAAACAACGTGTTTTTCAAGCGCGCCCCGAGACTTTCGGCAATATCCCTGCCATTGGTCAGAGCCGTGCCGAGATCCCCCTGAAGCGCCCCGAACAACCAGTCGAAATAACGGGTCAGTGCCGGTTCGTTCAAACCCAGCTCTGCCCGCAGGTTTGCAAGGGATTCCGGTGTTGCGGATTGTCCCAGAATGGATTGCGCCACGTCGCCGGGCAATATCTGGGTGCCGATGAAGATCATTGCCGAAGCAGCGAGCAGCAAGAGAAGGCTCAGCGCAATGCGCTGAACCAGAAGTTTCAAAATGGGGTGCATGAGCTTTTCAAACCTGATTATGCAAACCAGGTACGAACAGGTGCAAAGCCGTTGGAGAGCTCTGCGTTCGGATCAAGCACATAACCCGCAACCTTATCGCTGACCGCATCAACAAAATCGTTGAACATCGGACAGATCAGGCCGCCATTGTCCCGCAGGATGTTGGCCATCTGGCTGTAGATCGCTTTACGCTTGCCTTCGTCCAGCTCTGCCTTGGCTTGGTTCAGCAAGGCGTCAAACTCGGGGTTCTTGAAGCGTGTGTCGTTCCAGTCAGCAGTGGACAGATAAGCTGTGGAATACATCTGGTCCTGTACAGGACGTCCCCCCCAGTAGGATGCACAGAACGGCTGTTTGTTCCAGACCTCGGACCAGTAACCGTCGTTCGGTTCGCGTTTGATTTCCAGCGGAATGCCCGCGGCACGTGCACTTTCCTGGAACAATGCACCGGCATCAACCGCACCCGGGAAGGCACCATCAGCCACGCGCAAGACGATCGGCGATCCGTCATGGCCGGATTTCGCGTAATGCTCCTTGGCTTTCTCAATGTCGTGTTTGCGCTGCGGGATCGTTTCGTCAAACAACGGATAGGCCGCGTTGATCGGCAGGTCGTTCCCGATTGTGCCATAGCCGCGCAGGATCTTGTCCACCATTTCCTCGCGGTTGATCGCATATTTCAGCGCCATACGCAGTTCGTTGTTATCAAACGGCGCCGTATCGCAGTGCATGATGAACACATAGTGGCCACGGCCCGCAACGTTCTTGACGGATACTCCGGGTGCTCGGTCGATCAGCTTGGCGACTTTAGGCTCTACCTTGTTGATCAGATGCACCTGACCGGATTGCAGCGCCGCTGTCCGTGCCGTCGCATCGTTGATCACAAGGATTTCGGAACTGTCATAGTTCACCACATCCCCGCCCCAGTAGTTCGGGTTCTTTTTGAACACATGGCGCACGCCCGGTTCGTCAACTTCCACGATGTAAGGCCCCGTGCCCACACCATTGCCGGGATTTTCAAACCCGCCGTCCGGTTGGATCACAAGGTGATAATCCGCCAGCAGGTAAGGCAAATCCGCATTCGGGCTGTTCAGGGTGATGGCAAAATTGTCGCCGTCCACTTTCATGGACTCAATCCCTTTCATAATCCCCAGCGCACCGGATTTGGACTCTTCGTTAGAGTGCCGCTCCATTGTGCGCATCACGTCATTGGCGTCCATTGTCTTGCCATTGTGGAATTCAACATCCTTGCGGATCTTGAAGGTCCAGACCTTTGCGTCGTCGCTGGCTTCGATGTTTTCGGCCAGACGCGGTGTCAGTTCGCCGTTCTCGGACACACCGACCAGTGTTTCACCGAAATGGCGCAGGTTGCCGAACGGCACTTGCGATGCGGTAGAGGCCGGATCAAGCGTGTTGGTGCTTTCACCACCGCCCATCCCCTGAACCAGATGGCCACCCTTGTTCGGGCCGGCCGCCTTTACGGCATCCGCCAGCAAAGAGTTCGCTGCAACAGCGGAAACGCCCAAGGCGCCTGCCCGTCCGAGAAAATCCCGGCGAGACACTGTTTTACGCGCAACCCGTGCTGCAAGATGCTTGAGTTCATTGTTCATCATGTTTTCTCCCTAGATTAGCAGATTCTTCTTTTTATAACTTATGACACAGAGCGTGCGGTGGTTCACCCCCCGAACGCAAGCTTTTCTTTACTTTAACCCCTTGTCTCCGTTCACTTTTGCACCATTGGCACTCCACCGCACGCCGCACCCGACCATTTGGGCGCGTTTCGCGACAATTTTCCTTTTCAGGCGGGCTGGCCCGAAGCCCATTGATAAAGGAGGAGATTACCTTCCCCGAATACTTCGCACCGGTCCGGTCAATTTCCCTTACAAACGCGGCACCAGCACGCGCCAGTCCCGCTGAAACACCTCCGCCTCCCCATCCGGCAGAACCTCGGAAGCACGCAATTCGCCCGTCAGAACAAAGTCCGCGCCAGTGCTTTCCATCCGCAAGAACGACTTGATCGAAACACGCCAGTCGCCGCGCCCGTAACTGCGCTCCCACGTAAAGCAGGCAGAGGCGGTTACAGGATCAAACCTTTCAGCGGAGAAAACTTCATGAACTTTCTCGCGGGTCTCCAGACCCGTTTCAGGATTGCGGACGACCCCGTCTTCCCCGATAATTTCATGGACGATCCGCGTGCCTTCGAGCCGGATATCCTTGCTTTCCGCGCGCGGCGTCAGCTGCTCCAATTCCAATGGCGCAGCAGTCTCTGGTCCTTTGAAGGCAACCGGAGCCCCCTCCCCCTCCAGATACGGCAGTTCCAGACAGCCTCCGGAGACAGACAGCGTCACCGGCTCGGCTTCGGGCCACACAAACGGGAAATAGGACGGCGAAAGCGCAATCCGCAGGCGGTGCCCTTCCGGCATGTGGTAGGCGATCTGATCCAAAAAAACCTCAACCTCAACCGTTTCGCCCACAGGTAAATCGACCATCCTGTCAGCACCGCCCCGTTGCCGCAGGTTCAAAAATCCGTGCGCAATCAGCGCAGAACTGCCATCAGGGCGCAGGTCATTCAGACGCACCGCCACCTGCGCACGGGGGCGATCGCTCGACAGGGCCAGCGCAACCTTCGCCCGTCCGACAATATCAAAAGCCCGATCCAGCGGATCACTGTCAAAGCACAGCGACAAAGCATCATCCGCAGTCTGGTCGTCCGGCAATTCACCCGGGCCGAACCCGAAGGGAAAATACTCGCCCGTCCCCTGCCCGCAGGCCAGATCGGTTCCGACTTTGCCAGAAACAGCCCCTGCCACCGGTCTAAGCGTCGTGCCGTTGAACCAGAACCGCTGCAGCCCCGCGCCGCGCGGCTGTTCCAGCCCGACCCAACGGCCTGCCCGATGGGTAAACGACGTTTCCGGCGCAACACTGTCCATCACGTAACAACGATACGCCGGATCAGCTTCAACGCTGTGGTCTATTCCCTTAAGCCAGTGATCCCACCACCGCAGCATCTCTCCAAGAAAATCAATTTGCGGACCGGGTACGGCGAAATGGGGGTATTTGTGAATCCATGGCCCCGCGATCCCCTTGACCGGCGCAGAGAGGTTATCCACAAGATGCCCCATCGTGTTGCGATACCCGTCATGCCAGCCGCCTACAGTCAGGACCGCGGCCTTGATCGCACTGTAATCCTCGCAAACTGAACCATGCGCCCAATAGGCCGAGCGAACCTGTTCGGCCACCCACCGCTCTGCCAGAAACGGTGTATTCTCCAGCCGCTCCAGCCAGATTTGCCGCCAGTTCTCTCCTACCAGCGCCGGATCAGGCGGTGTTGAAAACCACGACAGCACCGTCGAGGCCCACCCCGGATTTTCGCCCAACATGACCCCGCCCTTATAGTGGATGTCATCAGCAAAGCGGTCCGTTGTCGAACAGACCGTTACCACAGCCTTCAAAGGCTCGGGCGCCAGCGCTGCGATCTGCAACCCGTTGAAACCGCCCCAGGAAATCCCCATCATTCCAACCGCACCGGAACACCAGTCCTGCGCCGCCAGCCAGTTCACAACCTCCACACCGTCAGACAATTCCTGCTCGGAGTATTCGTCGTCAAACAGCCCGTCACTCTCGCCGCAGCCCCGCATGTCGACCCGCACACAGATATAGCCCCGCGCCGCCATGTAAGGGTGGGTCAGCGCATCCCGCGCTGCAGTGCCGTCCCGCTTGCGATAGGGCAGATACTCCAGAATGGCCGGAACCGGCCCGCACCCCACCGGCCGCCAGATCCGCGCCGACAGGGTCATTCCGTTTGACAGCGGAATACGCACATCCGCTTGCTCCTCAACTCTGTAAATCGTCTCGCTAGACACAAACGCTCCTGCTTCCATTTTCTTCAAATATCCCGCCGGGGGTCAGGGGGATGCGAAATCCCCCTGTTCCGCCCTTGCAAACGGGTCGCAACGCCTTCAGCGGCCCTGCCCGACAAACCGCCCCATGCCTTCGGGAACCGGCAGGGCTTCATGGGCTTTGGCAATCGCCACCAGCTTTGCCTCGATATGGGGCGCGGGCGGTGCGGCCTTGCGCGTTTCAAGCGACACATGGATCAGCATATGCTCCCCCGTGGCCAGCAAACGCCCGTCGCTGGCCCGCATGAAGTGGAACAGATGCATCTTCTTGCCGGCCCCCAGCACCACCTGCGTATCAACAGTGATCTGCGCCCCCGCACTGACCTCGTCAATGTGACGGATATGGGTTTCTGCGGTGAAATAACTTCCCCCTGATGCGATATATTCCGCATCACAGCCGACAATTTCCATCATCCGGTCGGTGGCATCCCCGAAGGCCTGCAAATACCGCGCTTCGTTCATGTGGCCGTTGTAATCCAGCCAGTCCAGCGGCACCGTCCGCGCCACAGTGCGCACCAGCCCCGAGAGATCAGGCTCTCCCAGCGCGGCCTTCTTTTCCGCATCGTAATTCGCCAGCACAGCGCCCGCGCCCCAGTTCTGCGCCTTGAGCGCACGCATCATCGAAACAAGGTTGGTGTCACGGATACGCTCCAGCTCGCGGATGGAATACATCCCCGATTGCGCATCCGACTGGTCGGCAATCTTTTTGACAAGCGTGTCATCAAGGTCCGGCGTGTCCATCAAATGGGACAGTGGCCAGTCCATCGTCGGCCCGAACTGGCTGATAAAATGCAGCATCCCTGCTTCACCACCCGCGATACGGTAGGTTTCAAACAGCCCCATCTGCGCCCAGCGCAGGCCAAAACCGTAGCGGATCGCATCATCCAGAACCTCCGTCGTGCAAACCCCGTCATTGACCAGCCACAGCCCCTCGCGCCAGACGGATTCCAGCAGGCGGTCCGCAATATGGCCAAGGATTTCCTTTTCGATCTTCAAGGGCTTCATCCCGATGGACGTCAGGATGTCCAAACAGGTTTCAACCGCTTCCGGTGCAGCCGTGGTGCCGCCAACCACCTCGACCAGCGGCAGCAGATAGACCGGATTGAACGGATGGCAGACCATGATCCGGCTTTTGTCCTGCTGTTCGCCCGACAGTTCCGTGGGCGTGAAGCTCGACGTGGACGACCCGATAATGGCCTCCTTGTCACAGGCCGCGGTGATTGCCGTGAAGGTCTGGTGCTTGATGTCCATCCGCTCCGGCACGCTCTCCTGAATATAGCAGGCACCTGCAACCGCTTCCGCGATTGTGTCATGAAAGCTGATCGCGCCCTCGTCAGGCATGGTGTGATCCGACAGGCTCGGCAAGGCGCGGCGGGCGTTGTTCAGCACCTCGCCTATCTTGCGCTCGGCTTCCGGATCAGGATCAAACACCCGCACATCCCAGCCGTTTAGCAGAAACCGCGCAGCCCAGGCCCCGCCAATCACACCACCACCGATTATCGCCGCTACTTTTGTCATGTTTTACCTACATCGTTACTTTATTCAGTGTCATTCGCCTAACAGGTTAGTCCCGCAAGACGACGGTTTTCTTGGCAAACTTCCAGCAGCAGCGCGTATGGCTAAGCGCGCACTTACGGAAGCTCGATCTTTTCGCCGTTGGGCATATAGCCCGGGCAAAGGTTGTAATTCAGATTGCCAGCCCGCAGGGTTTCCCGCGCGATCTCGCGGCAATATTCAAAGTCAAGCGACTGGTGGTTGCTCTGGTCCGACACAGGGCCGTTGCAAGCAGCGGCGACCCCGAGAAGGGCGATTAGAAGCGGCGTTTTCATGGGTAATCCTCGGATTTTGAAAGGTTTCTCTTTCCCCGCATTATACGCCGATCCATAGGTCATTCCACCCGCAACCGCGCCACGTCAAAGCCGTTATGCTCCAGTGCGGACACCGCCGCCGCGATCCGGTCGGCACCACCTGTGGCCTTGCGATCCACGATAAACGCTGCACTGCCGTCCCGCGTGGACAGGGCCGCCGTGCGGAACCCTTCGTCCACCCACAAGACAACCATCTGCCGCGTCACACCCGCCAACCCGCCATAATCCAGCGTGAAAACTGCCGGTTGATCCGGTGTTACATCGGCCTCGCGGGTGGCACCATCGGCGGCATCCTGTTCCACCCAGCGCTCCGCATCAAAACGGAAACCCGCTATGCGCCAATCCCCCGCATAATCCGCCCGCGTGATCCAGTCCCCCGCAAACCGCGCCGTGTCATAACGGGAGGTCGCGGACATCATCACGCGATCGTCACGGATTGCCCCGCCCGCAGGCGTAGCCCCCCGATCACAAGAGGCCAGCACCCCCAGAAGCGCCGCACAAAGCGCAAGCCGTCGCACCCGCAAGATTACGCCGGATCCCGTTTGGTCAGGCCGAGCTTCTCGCGCACGGCCTCTGGTCCCATGACCTTGGCGCCCATCCGTTCAATAATGCCAACCGCGTTTTCCACCAGCATTTCGTTGGTGGCGAGGTTTCCGCGCCCCAGCATCAGGTTGTCTTCCAGACCGACCCGCACGTTGCCACCTGCCAGAACTGCCGCTGCCACATAGGGTTGCTGGTGACGGCCCAGCGCAAAGGCGGACCAGTTCCAGTCATCCGGCACATTGTTCACCATTGCCATGAATGTGTTCAGATCGTCCGGCGCGCCCCAAGGCACCCCCATGCACAGTTGCACAAGGGCCGGACTGTCCAACACACCCTCTTTCACCAGTTGCTTGGCAAACCACAGGTGGCCGGTGTCAAAAGCCTCGATCTCCGGCTTCACGCCGCAATCCGTCATCATCTGGCCCATGGCCCGCAGCATGCCCGGCGTATTGGTCATCACATAGTCGGCTTCGGCAAAGTTCATCGTGCCGCAATCCAGCGTGCAGATTTCGGGGCGGCAGTCCAGAATATGGGCCATACGCTCTGTCGCGCCGACCATATCCGTCCCCGCTTCCTTGATCTGCATCGGGTTTTCCACATCGCCAAAGACGATATCCCCGCCCATGCCTGCGGTCAGGTTCAGCACCACATCCACATCCGCCGCGCGGATGCGCTCTGTCACCTCGCGGTAGAGATGCCCGTCACGGCGCGGCGCACCTGTTTCAGGGTCGCGCACGTGGCAGTGCACCACTGCCGCACCGGCTCTGGCTGCGGCAATCGCGCTGTCGGCGATCTGCTCGGGGGAACGGGGCACATGGGGGCTGCGGTCCTGTGTGCCGCCACCGCCTGTAACAGCACAGGTGATAAAGACATCGGTGTTCATTTCCAAAGGCATGGCGCTCTCCAATTCGGGTATTTTGTGCAGTCTCCCACCCCTTGTGCTGCTGCGCTTTACAATTTACGAAACAAACTTAATGAAAACCGCAAAAATTGAATCCGCCCCTCCGCGCAGCTTCCATTGCCGTGCACTTGTGATGCCGCAGAGCAATATGCTCTGCCTTGCCGCCGTTCTGGATCCGCTGCGCGCTGCCAATCGGGCGGCAGGGCGGCAGATCTATACTTGGGACATCGCTACGGCCACAAACCAAGCCGTTACGCTGACAACGGGGCTGAAGGTTCCTGCCAATCCTGCCGCGCGACTGTCCCCGCCAGACATGCTGGCGCTGATTGCGGGGTTTGACATCGAAAGCCAGAGCAAACCGGACATCCTGCGCCAGTTGATGCCTGCAATCCACCATGCGCCGCTAACCTGCGGCATTGACGGAGGCGGAGAGATCCTTGCCCGCTGCGGTGTTCTACGCGGGCACCGCGCCACAACCCACTGGGAAGATTTGGAAAAATTGGAACTCGCCTTCCCTGACATTACCGTAGTACGCGACCGTTTCGTCCAGTCGGGAAAGTTCATCACCACCGGCGGGGCCAGCCCCTGCATCGACATGATGCTGCATCTGATCCAGCGCCATCATGGCAGAAGTCTTGCCGAAAGTGTGATGCGGACCTTTCTTTACGATCCGGTCCACGCCGGCTCCGACCCGCAGTCGCTGGTTTCTGTGTCGCGGCTGAAGCGCCGCTCCCCGCCCGTGGCCCGCGCCTTGCAGCTGATGGAAGAACATCTCGAAGACCCGATCCCCGTCAGCCAAATTGCGCGGCGTTGCGGACTTTCAGCGCGCCGGCTGGAAATGCTGTTTCGCGCCGAAACCGGCAGTGGACCGGGGCAGACCTTCCGCGCCCTGCGTCTGGCCGAGGCCCGCCGTCTGGTCGTCGATACACCCGACCCTTTGCAACAGATCGCCGTGCGTTGCGGCTTTAACTCTCTCCCCGCTTTCTCGCGCGCTTTCAAAGAGTCCTTCGGCACCGCGCCCAGCCGTTTGCGCAGACGGTAGCCCCCGTAACGCCCGATTGACAAGATCGCCCCGACACGACACCACTGTCGCCAGCGCAGGGGCATTTTGCGGCTCTGCCAATTCACTCAGGAAATCCAATGACTTCACGCCCTGCTGCAATGTCCGCCAATCTGATCGGGACGCTATTCATGATCGCGGCGATGGGTGTATTTGCGATTGAGGACGCCCTGATCAAAGCCGCCGGAGCGATCATGCCGCTGGGACAGGTGATGATTTTCTTCGGACTGGGCGGCGCACTGGTGTTTGCCAGCCTCACCCTGCTGCGGGGCGAGCCTCTGTTCACCCCTGACGTGATCTCCCGTCCCATGCGCATCCGCGTCGGATTTGAGATCACCGGTCGGCTGTTCTATTTCCTTGCGATCACCCTCACTCCTTTGTCTGCCGCGACCGTAATCCTGCAAGCCACGCCGCTGGTTGTGGTGGCCAGTGCTGCGCTGGTGTTCGGGGAAACCGTCGGATGGAAGCGCTGGGCGGCCATTGTGATCGGGCTGATCGGCGTAATCGTCATCATCCGGCCCGGCAGTGACAGCTTTTCGGCTCTCTCCCTGTTGGCGGTGATCGGAATGCTGGGATTTGCGGGCCGCGATCTGGCCAGCCGCGCAGCCCCTGCCAGCATCAGCACCGCCCTGCTCGGCCTTTACGGGTTCCTGTCAGTCGTGGTCGCCGGAGGCCTTTTTGCGCTCTGGAGCGGGGAACCCTTCGTGTGGCTCGACCGCTCCGGCTGGCTGGTGCTGGGCGCTGCCGTATTTTCCGGCGTCTTTGCCTACAGCTTCCTGATGAAAGCCATGCGCACCGGAGAGATTTCCGCCGTGACCCCGTTCCGCTATACCCGCCTTCTGTTCGGCGTGGCCCTTGGCGTAATCCTGTTCGGGGAAAGCCTCAGCCCGACAATCCTGCTCGGCTCCGGCCTGATCGTCTGCTCCGGCCTGTTCATCGTCTGGCGGGCGCGGCAGGCGGGTTGAAACATCTCCCGCTGCCACGCACCAAATCAGTAAGGCATCGGATGGGCCTTATGCACTGCATCAAGGTCTTTCAGAACCTCGTCTGACAGTTCCACATCCGCAGATCCAAGGGCAATATCCAGCTGCTCCATGCTGGTCGCCCCGAAAATGGCCGATCCCATAAAGGGCCGTGTGCGGCACCATGCCAACGCCATTTGCACAGGGTTCAGCCCGTGTTTCTGCGCCACCGCCAGATATTCGGCCACCGTGGGTAAGGTGCGCGGTGTCATCCGCCCGCCCAGATCGTTCACATAGCTGCGGCGGGATTTTTCCGGCACCACATCGCCCTGATATTTCCCCGTCAGCAATCCGGCCGCCAGCGGCGAGAAGGACAGCAGGTCCACCTGTTCCTGATGGGCCATTTCGGCCATATCCGTATCAAACAGGCGGCACATCAGGGAATATTCGTTCTGCACCGACACCACACGCGGCAGGCCCATGTCCTCGGCCATGCGCACCCAACGCGCACAGCCCCATGCACTTTCGTTGGACAGGCCGAAATGGCGGATTTTACCTTGTTCTACCAGCTCTCCGATGGTCTCCAATACTTCCTGCATGTGGCGCAGGGTTTCACTGCGGTCCTGACCGCTCGGGTCATAGTTCCAGTTCTGGCGGAACATGTAGGACCCGCGATTGGGCCAGTGTAACTGGTAGATATCCACATAATCCGTCTGCAGGCTGCGCAGGGAGTTTTCCAGCGCGGTGTGGATCGTTTCACGGCTGATCGGCGCCCCGTCGCGGACGTTTTTATATCCGCTGCCCGAGACTTTAGTGGCCAGCACAAAATCCCCGCGCCGCGCCTTGTTGGCCGCAATCCAGCTTCCGATAACGCGCTCTGTGTCGCCTTGGGTTTCTTTGGACAGCGGGTTTGTCGGATACATTTCGGCGGTATCGATGATGTTTACCCCCCGCTCCAGCGCGCGGTCTATCTGGGCGTGGCCTTCGGCTTCGGTGTTCTGGGTGCCCCATGTCATCGACCCGAGGGCCAGTTCACTGAGTTCAAGGTCGGTCGTGCTGAGTTGGCGATAGCGCATCTGCGGCTGTCCTGTCATTTTGATCTGTTTGGCAAGAAACATGGGAGGATTTTCCGGCTTGTCAACGCGGAAAGGAATTGAGAACAAAAAGAGAACATGGTAACATCGAAACCATGACCACTCTGACTCGCAAGCCTCTGAAACCTGCCAGCACCCTTCAGATCGCACAGGGCATCAACCTGCCTTACGACCGTGCCCACGAACTTTGCGGGCCGTCACGGCGCAGCCTTGCGCTGATGATCGCCAGCCGCAGTGATGCCCCTGTCCTGTGGATCAAACCGGACTGGCATCCCGATGAATTGAACCCCCAAGGGGTGGTGCGGTTTCTTAATCCCGGACGCATTACCTTTGTGCGCCCCAAACGGGCCGAAGACATCCTGTGGTGTATGGAAGAATCCCTGCGCGCAGGCTGTGTGCCGCTGGTGATCGCGGAATGTGACAAACCCCCTGCCCTGACTCCGGTCCGCCGCCTGCATCTTGCCACCCAAAGCGGGGCGGAACTGGGCAAGATCAAAATCCTGCCGCTGTTGCTGACACAAGGCGACGGCGGGGCGCAGGGAATTGAAACCCGCTGGCATATGGCCCCCCGCCACGAACAGGGCCAGAACCGCTGGCTGCTGCAACGCCGCCGCGCCCGCATGGCGCCCCCTGCGGCCTGGACGCTGGGCTGGGAAAACAAACAGCCGCGAATCCTTACTGAAACCGCACCGGATATCGCGCCTGATATTGCCGCTGAATGACCGTCTTTGGCGACATCCCGCTTGACAGCCCCTGACAGGCGGGCAACCTCATACCATGAATATTCGCCCAGCCACCCCGACCGACGCCGATGCCATCTGTGCCATCTGGAACCCGATCATCCGCGACACGCTGATCACCTTTACCACGCAGGAAAAAACGCCGGAGGGGATCGCCGCACTGCTGGACACATCCGCCCGCAACAACCGGCCGTTTCTGGTGGCCGTGGACGGGGCGGAGCTGCTGGGTTTTGCCAGCTACGGCCCGTTCCGCAACGGTCCGGGATATGCCTATACCATGGAACATTCCATCAACCTCGCCCCTGCCGCCCGTGGCAAGGGCACGGGTCGCGCGTTGATGGCCGCACTAGAGGACCACGCCCGCGCCGCGCAGATCCATTCTCTCTTTGCCGGTGTCAGTGCTGCCAACCCTGCTGCAATCCGCTTTCACACCGCCTGCGGCTTTGTAGCGGTCGCAACCCTCCCCGAGGCAGGGTATAAGTTTGGTAAATGGCTTGATCTGGTGCTGCTGCAAAAGCTGCTGTGACCAAGGCAGCCACACGCTGGAATAAGGACGGCCCATGTCAATCTGGACCCGCATCGCAGAGGCCCTTTCCGCGCTCGCCAAAGGCGAAAGCCTTACACAGGTGCTGGAAAAGCTCCGCACGCCCCCCGAACGCTCGGTCGCGTTTACCATTGCGGTAATCGCGCTCGGGGCGAAGATGGCCAAAGCCGACGGGCTGGTTACACGGGACGAAGTCGCCGCTTTCCGTCAGGTGTTCCAGATTTCCAAAGAGGACGAACCCCAAGCCGCCCGCGTTTTCAATCTCGCCCGTCAGGACGTGGCCGGTTATGAATCCTACGCCAGCACCATCGCCAGAATGTTCCGCGGTGACAACGATGTGCTGGAAAACCTTGTGGCGGGCCTGTTCTATATCGCCATGGCCGACGGGGAATATCACCCCGCCGAAAGCGATTTCATCCGCGAGGTCGCCCGTATCTTCGGACTGAGCGAGCGCTGCTTTGACAGCCTGCACAAACGCTTTGTTCCCAATGCCGCCCCTGATGCCTATGATGTACTAGGCGTGACACCGGACACACCGCTGCACGAAATCCGAAAGGCATGGCGCGCCAAAGTGCGCGATACCCACCCCGACCGCCTGATGGCCCGTGGCCTGCCCGAAGAAGCCATCACGCTGGCCACCAAACATATGATTGCGGTGAATGAAGCTTGGGAAACCCTGTCAGAACGGCACGCCCCATGAAACAGCGGCTCCACTGATGCGCATCGCTACCTATAACGTCGAATGGTTCGCCAGCCTGTTCGACCAGCAAAACAACCTGATACAGGATGACAGCTGGTCAGGCCGCTATGACGTGACCAAGAACCAGCAGATCGCTGCCCTTGGCACGGTTTTTCAAAGGCTCGACGCGGACGGAATTATGGTCATCGAAGCGCCCAATTCCGGCAACACCCAATCCACCAAAACCGCGCTGGAAAATTTTGCAAAGCATTTCGGACTGCGCCAGAACGCAGCAATCGTCGGCTTTGAGAACGACACCCAGCAGGAAATCGCCTTTCTCTACGATCCTGCGAAAATGCAGGTGATGCACGATCCCCAAGGGATCGAAAGCAGCCCCGACGGATCGCGCACAGCCCCCCGCTTTGACGGCGTGTTCAAGATTGATCTTGATGTGGACAACCAGCCCGACACGGTGACCTTTTCCAAACCACCCTTGGAGCTTCTCGTCTCTCCGGAAGGGGGCGCGCCGCTGCGGTTTATCGGGGTCCATGCCAAGTCCAAAGCCCCCCACGGTGCGCGCAACCGCCAGCAGGAGGTGCGGATTTCCATTGCCAACCGGCGCAAGCAACTGGCCCAGTGTATCTGGTTGCGCCAACGGATAGAGGACCACCTGAAAGCGGGTGAAGACATGTTGGTGATGGGGGATTTCAACGACGGTCCGGGACTGGATGAATACGAACGCCTGTTCGGCCAGTCCGGCGTAGAGGTCGTTCTGGGCGCGAACATGCCCGATGACCGGCGGCTTTATGATCCCCATGCGCTGGCGAAACTCTCGCCGCGCAGCCCCGCCCCGACCACGGCGCGCTTTTTCAACCACACCACCAAAACCTATCTGAATGCCCTGCTGGATTATATCATGATTTCACCCGATTTGCGCCGCAGGGCAGCCCCCCGCTGGAAAATCTGGCACCCGTTTGACACGCCCGAATGTTTCCGCGACAGCGACTTTTGCGCTGCCCTTTTGACAGCCTCGGACCATTTCCCGGTAACGATTGATCTGGATTTAACCGCAAAGGGATGAACTTTTTGCAAAACGATCCTATATTAGATCCATGAAACACTTTGCCCCATTGTTACTCGCTCTGGCTTTGGCCACCCCTGTTGCCGCGCAGGAAGAGCAGGACTCCTCTGAACTGTTCAAACGGTTCGAGCAGCTTTCCGATGATGCGCAATCCATGCTGAAAGGCTGGGTGGACGAGCTTGGGCCCAAACTCGACGAACTTGGCCCCGCAATGGAAGACCTTGCAGAGCGTCTGGGAGAGATGAGCACCTATCACGCCCCCGAAGTGCTCGAAAACGGCGACATCCTGATCCGCCGCAAAACACCGCTTCCCCCGAAGGAAGAGCCCGAAGAACCCCGCGAAACGCCTTTGACCAACCCGCAAAACACCATAGAACTGTAACCACTGTTCTATTCGGGGGTGGCAATGGCCGAGGCGGAAATCTGGGATGAAGACCTGTGCAAAGCCTGCGGCGCCTGTTGTGACGGCAGCCTGTTTGTTCAGGCGCGACTGGCCGAAGGCGAGAAAATCCTGCCCGACATGGAAGAAGGCTTTGCGCGGAATGAAAGGGGGTTCAGCCTGCCCTGCCCCTATTTCTGCGAAACCTGCACCGTCTATAACATCCGCCCGAAAATCTGCCGCACCTTCGGCTGTGACCTGTTGGCAGCGGTGAAGGACGGCAAAACCCCATACGCTGACGCCCTGCAAGCCGTGGCGCGATTACGCACAGCCCGCGACGCCCTTGCCGCCCGTCTGCCATTGGCCGTCACCAGCGTACCAGAGGCAGAACAACAGTTTGCCATGGGCTATCGCAACTATCCCGATCTGGCGGCGTTTCAGGCGGATAACGCTGAAACCATCGCCGCAATCAAGGAAATGCAGGACGCCACACGTCCCTTCACCCACGGCAAAGACACCGCAATTTCCATGTAGGCGGTCACGGCTTTATCATCGCCCCTTTCACTTCGCCCCGTGACGCCCTAAGTCTTTTGCAACGAAATCTTTACCGGAGCTTCTTATATGTTCAGACCCACTGCCCCCGACCTGCCCAAAGACCACCGCGACGCGACAGGCGGTGCAACGCTGGGGGATTTGCCGGAATGGGATCTGACCCATCTTTACCCGTCCGAAGACAGCCCCGAACTGGCCACAGATCTGGAGTTTCTGACAAAAGAATGCGCAGCCTTTGCAGCGGATTACGAAGGCAAGCTCGCCGGTTTGACTGCGGCTGAAATGCTGGAGTGCATCCTGCGCTACGAGAAAATCCAATCCGTTTCAGGCCGGATCATGTCCTTTGCAGGGCTGCGCTATTATCAGGTCACAACCGATCCGGACCGCGCCAAGTTTATCTCGGACATGCAGGGCAAGATCACCGATCTGTCCACACCGCTGGTGTTTTTCTCGCTGGAAATGAACCGCATCCCCGATGATGTGCTGAACGCAATGCTGGCCGAAAACGCCGGTCTGGCCCGTTACAAGCCGGTTCTGGACCGGATGCGGGCGATGAAACCCTATCAACTGTCCGACGAGCTGGAAAAATTCCTTCACGACCAGTCTGTTGTTGGTGCCACCGCATGGAACCGCCTGTTTGACGAAACCTGTGCTGCGCTGGAATTCGATGTGGACGGCGAGAAGCTGAACCTCGAAGCCACGGCAAACCTGCTGTCGGACAGTGACCGTGCCACCCGTCAGAAAGCGGCGGAGGCTTTTGCAAAAACGCTGGGCGAGAATATCACCTTGTTTGCGCGGATCACCAACACGCTTGCCAAGGAAAAAGAGGTCGAGGACCGCTGGCGCAACCTGCCAACGCCACAGGCTTCGCGCCATCTGGCCAATGATGTGGAACCCGAAGTGGTTCAGGCCCTGCGCGATGCGGTTGTCGCCGCCTATCCGAAACTCTCGCACCGTTACTATGCGCTCAAGGCGAAATGGATGGGGCTGGAAAAACTGGAAATGTGGGACCGCAACGCGCCCCTGCCCGGCGCGGATGAGGCCACGATCCACTGGGACGAAGCCCGCAAAACCGTTACCGAAGCCTACAGCGCCTTTTCCCCGAAAATGGCGGAACTGGCCGAACCGTTCTTTACACAGGGCTGGATCGACGCCGCTGTGAAACCCGGCAAGGCACCGGGCGCCTTTGCCCACCCCACAGTGACCGATGCCCATCCCTATGTGATGCTGAACTACCTTGGCAAACAGCGCGATGTAATGACGCTGGCCCATGAACTCGGTCACGGGGTGCATCAGGTTCTCGCCGCAGATCAGGGGGAAATGCTGTCTTCCACCCCGCTGACGCTGGCCGAAACCGCCTCTGTTTTTGGCGAAATGCTCACCTTCCGCAAACTGCTGGACGCCGCCCCCGATCAGGCCGCGCGCAAACGTTTGCTGGCTGGCAAGGTAGAGGATATGATCAACACCGTGGTCCGCCAGATCGCGTTTTATGATTTTGAATGCAAACTCCACGCCGCCCGCGCCGAAGGCGAACTGACACCCGACCAGATCAACGACATCTGGATGTCCGTCCAGGGCGAAAGCCTTGGCCCTGTGTTCAACTTCATGGAGGGTTATGAGACCTTCTGGTCCTATATCCCCCATTTCATCCACTCGCCTTTCTACGTCTATGCCTATGCTTTTGGCGACGGGCTGGTGAACGCACTTTATGCGGTTTACGAGGAAGGCGAGCCCGGCTTTCAGGACAAATACTTCGAAATGCTGCAGGCTGGCGGATCGAAGCATCACAAAGAGCTTCTGGCACCGTTCGGACTGGATGCCAGCGATCCGAAATTCTGGGACAAAGGCCTGTCCCTGATCAGTTCGATGATCGACGAACTGGAAGCGATGGAAGACTGATTTCCACCCTGAAACCACAACCGGCGCCCCGACAATGTGGCGCCGGTTTGTCGTTTAAGCCTCTGGCCCCTCTCCGCATGGCCACCGCCCAGCGCCAAGTGGCGCAAATCTACTCGAAAGATTCGGAGAATCTACTCGTAATAGTCTCCACATATACTTAAGCGCACTTGCAAAGCGGAAAAACCGCGCCACATTCACGCCAGATTTGCCTCAAACGGACCGAAATTCCGTTGCATCATTGCCAGAAAATGCGCGTGCGACGGCCTTCCACGGGGAAATTGCGCCCCAAATGCCGCGCCCCAAGCGCCAATTAAGGTGATTTTAGGGCATCACATTTTCAACACAAATAATTGGTTAATCTCCTCGCAATTCGGTCGATGTGAGTCAGTGATCAGGGCCGAAGCAAACACTTTTTGTGGAAACTAGGACGAGGAACACACAAATGACTATTTCAGGAACAGGCGGCGCGGATACCCTTGTAGGGACAAGCGGCGAAGACATTATCGAAGGCCTGGGCGGCGCTGACAATCTTGATGGTGGCGACGGAAACGATTCCATCTACGGCGGTGACGGCGAAGACATTATCGAAGGCGGCATCGGTGCCGATTACATCGAAGGCGGTGCGAAGGCTGACGAGATTTCCGGCGGCAACGCTGCGGACGTAATTCTCGGCGATGGCGGGGACGATTTCATCGAAGGTGGTCTCGGCAATGACGAGATCTACGGTGGCGCCAACATCGACATCATCTACGGCGACGAAGGAGCCGATATTCTGGACGGTGGCGCAGGCAACGACAGCCTTTATGGCGGTCTTGACAATGATGTGTTCCTTGGCAGCGCTGGCGATGACTACTACGAAGGCGGCGATGGTAACGATGTCTTCATCTTTGGCGCCGGGGCGGATTCCTACAATGGCGGCGATGGCTACGATACTGTAAGCTATCAAAGCGCCGAAGCCCGCGTTGTGCTCAGCATGTTCACCTCGTCGGGTTCTTCCTCCGGCGTTGGTGCCGGCGACACATTCAACGGTATTGAAGCGGTTCAACTCACAACCTTTAACGACGATGTTGTCGGCTCCAGAGGCAATGACACCATCTACGGCAACGAAGGCCGCGACCGGATTGCAGGTATCGACGGCGACGACGAAATCTACGGCGGCGACGGAAACGACAACCTGTCCGGCAACCAGGGCAATGACGTGGTTTACGGTGGCAGCGGAAACGACAAAATCCAGGACGACTGGGGTGACGATTTCTACTTCGGGGGCACAGGTCGCGACACGATCCAGCTCTACCGCGGCTCCAACGTAGCAGACGGTGGTGGCGCCAAGGATAAATTCGACATCCTCGCTGGTACGCACTCTGTTACAGGTGGTAACGGTAAGGACAAGTTCAACTTCCACACCGATACGTTCGATATCACCATCACCGATTTCGAGCACCGCACCGACAAGCTGAAGTTCTACAAGATGTTTGATGACTTCTCAGCCGCAAAAGATGCGATGACGCAAATCGGCGACGATGTTCAGATCGAACTGGACGCTGCTCTGGTGCTGATCGAAAACACAACTATCGACGATTTCGGCGCGAAAGACTTCAAATTCTTCGGTTAAATCCGAACCCTTGCCGGGCGGTCCACACTGCCCGGCAGACCCCGCACGTCCCCTAGAACACTGCGAATTTCAACCCGCCCTGCCCCGTGCAGGTTTTTTTATGCCAGCACGGCAGCGCGGTTTAATCCGCCTCTACCATCATGCCCTTTTCCACGGCAAGGTCGCGCATCTTTTCCTGAAGCTTTTCAAAGGCACGAACCTCGATCTGGCGGATACGTTCTCGGCTGACCCCGTATTCCACGCTCAGATCTTCCAGTGTAGTCGGATTGTCCTGCAACTTGCGCTGCATCAGAATGTCTTTCTCGCGGTCGTTCAGCACATCCATCGCCTCGACCATCAGCGCACGCCGCGCCTTCAGCTCGTCGCTTTCGGCATAGCTGTCCGCCTGATCTGCGGTTTCATCTTCCAACCAGTCCTGCCATTCCGCAGCACTGTCGCCTTCTTCGCCACCAACCCGCGCGTTCAAAGAGGCATCCCCCCCCGACATGCGCCGGTTCATGGAAATCACTTCGTCCTCGGTCACGTTCAGGTCATTTGCGATCCGCTTCACGTTCTCGGGGCGCAAATCGCCCTCTTCCAACGCACCAATCCGGTTCTTCGCCTTCCGCAGATTGAAGAACAACTTCTTTTGCGCACTGGTTGTGCCCATTTTCACCAGAGACCAACTGCGCAGGATGTATTCCTGAATGCTCGCACGGATCCACCACATGGCATAAGTCGCCAGCCGGAACCCTTTATCCGGCTCGAACCGTTTCACAGCCTGCATCAAACCGACGTTTGCCTCGGAAATCACCTCGGCCGTAGGCAACCCGTAACCGCGATAGCCCATCGCGATCTTCGCGGCGAGCCGCAGGTGACTGGTAACAAGCTTGTGGGCCGCTTCGGTATCTTCATGATCAATCCACGCCTTTCCCAGCATGTATTCCTCATCCGGCTCCAGCATCGGAAACTTGCGGATTTCCTGCATGTAACGGCTCAGGCCCTGTTCGGGACTTGGCGCTGGAAGATTGGAATAGCTCATGAATTCGGCTCCTTTGACAGCCCGCAACAGGCGGGACCACAGGACAGTTAGGCACCCGCAAGGCAGTTTTCAAGACAGAGCGCCCCAAACCCGACCACATTCGTTGGGTTTACAGTATTCCTCAAGTAAATGTGAAGAATACGTTACCCGATTGTCGCCTCATTCAAAGCCCGCAATGCGCGATCAAGGGCTTTAAGGTCCGCAGGCAGCTCTGCTTCAAATTCAACGTAACGCTCTGTCACCGGATGAACAAACCCCAGTTTCGCCGCATGAAGCGCCTGACGCGGAAACCCGCTGATCAAAGCTGCATCCTCGGAACCGAGCCCCGCCGTTTTCACCTTGCGACGCGTGCCATAAACCGGATCACCGATCAGCCCGTGACCGATATGGGACAGATGCACGCGGATCTGGTGGGTCCGCCCGGTTTCAAGCCAGCATTCCACCCGCGCCGCACGATCCGCAAAACTCTCGATCACGGATGCACGGGTGATCGCATGGCGCCCCGAATTGGCTGCAACTGCCATCCGTTTCCGGTCGGTCTTGTGCCGCTCAATATTTGTTGCCACACGCAAGACGCCGCCCTGCTCGAAGCCGACACCGGACAACCCGCGCAACCGCGGGTCCGCCGCCGAGGGCACACCGATGCAAAACGCCGTATAGCGCCGGTTGATCGAATGGTCCGCAAATTGCGCCGCCAGCCCCTGATGCGCCACATCACTTTTCGCAACCACCAGAATGCCGCTGGTGTCCTTGTCGATCCGGTGCACGATTCCGGGCCGTTTCGCCCCGCCGATCCCTGACAGGCTGTCCGCACAATGATGCAACAGTGCATTTACCAGCGTTCCGTCCTCGGACCCCGGTGCCGGATGCACCACCATCCCCGCTGGTTTGTTCACAACGATCAGATGGTCATCCTCATAAACTACATCAATCGGAATATCCTGCGCCACTATTGTCAGCGTTTCCGCCACCGGCACTACGACCTGCCATTCCTCACCGGGCACACCTTGCGTCTTGAGCACCGTCACCGGCACCCCGTCCGCCACGCGGGACACTGCCCCCGCTTCAATCAATTTGCCGATACGCGAGCGGCTGAGGCTCGCTTCCTCTGGAACTACACCAGCCAGTGCCTTATCAAGGCGCGCAGGCGGCTTGTCGCCAAGGATCAGAACAAGGGTTTGCAACGTGTCAGACATGGATCAAAAAGAGTCCCCGATAGAGGAGCCCGCGAATCTGCGGTTCCTGAGAAGGCTGGTTACGATCCTGACCGCAACCATGATCCTCGGGCTTCTAGCTATCTTCGCCGTGCTTGTCATGCGTTTCTCGACAAACAGCGGCCTTGCCCTGCCCGACAGCATCACCCTGCCCGACGGCAGCACGGCCACCGCTTTTACCCAAGGCAGTGACTGGTATGCGATTGTTACAGCGCAGGGCACAATTCTGATCTATGATCGCACAACCGGAGAATTGCGCCAGACCGTTCAAATCGATTCCCGGCCATGAGCCTCTTTTTGGTCCAAATATCCAAATTCCGCACCTTGCCGCAGCCCCCAAACGACAGCATATTAACTCCATGAGCCTGCCCGACGGTTTTCTCGACGAATTGCGCACCCGCCTGTCCATCGCCCAAGTGGTGGGCCGCAAGGTCACGTGGGACACACGCAAATCCAATATCGGCAAGGGGGATTACTGGTCTCCCTGCCCTTTCCATCAGGAAAAGACCGCGTCCTTTCATGTGGATGACCGGAAGGGCTTTTACTATTGCTTTGGTTGTCACGCCAAGGGCGATGCACTGACTTTTGTGCGCGAAACCGAAAACGTCGGCTTTATGGAAGCGGTTGAAATCCTCGCCCGCGAAGCGGGAATGCCGGTTCCCAAACGCGATCCGGTGGCCCAGAAAAAGGCGGACCGGCGCACGGTGCTGGCCGACATCATGGAACAGGCGCTGCAATTCTACCGGATGCAGCTAAAAACCGGACAGGCCACCGCCGCGCGGGAGTATCTGGAAAATCGCGGTATGCCACTGGCCATTCAGGAGCGGTTCGAGATCGGCTTTGCCAGCGATACCCGCGCCGCCCTGTTCCAGCATCTGACCGGCAAGGGGATCAGCCCCGCCGATCTGGACGAGGCCGGACTTTGCGTGAAACCGGATGACGGCGGCACCCCTTTTGATCGTTTTCGCGGCCGCATCATTTTCCCGATCCGTGATGCACGGGGCCGCTGCATCGCCTTTGGCGGCCGCGCAATGGACCCGAATGCGCGGGCCAAATATCTGAACAGCCCCGAAACCCCGCTGTTTGACAAGGGGCGCAGCCTATACAACCACGGTCCCGCCCGCGAAGCCGCAGGCAAAACCCAAAGCCTGATCGTGGCCGAAGGCTACATGGACGTGATCGCACTGGCACAGGCAGGGTTCGACCACGCGGTCGCCCCCCTTGGCACCGCCATTACCGAACCACAGTTGCAACTGATGTGGCGCATGTGCCCCGAACCTGTCATCGCGCTGGACGGGGATACCGCCGGCATTCGCGCCGCCCGCCGTCTGATTGATCTGGCCCTGCCCCTGATGGAAGCGGGCAAATCTCTGCGCTTTGTGGTGCTGCCCGAAGGACAGGATCCCGACGATCTGCTCAAATCCTCCGGCCCCGAGGCCATGCAGGCCCTTCTCGACAAGGCGCAACCGATGGTCACCCTGCTGTGGGAACGGGAAATCGAAGGCAAGGTCTTTGACAGCCCCGAACGCCGCGCCGCCCTTGATGCCAGCCTGCGCACGGCGCTCTCCACCATCAAGGACCCGTCCCTGCGCAGCCATTACACCGCCGCGATCAAGGAATTGCGGGCCGATCTCTTTGCCCCGAAAAACCGCCCCGATACCCCTTGGCAGCCTGGTTTTGGCAAAGGTGGCAAGGGAAGGGGCAAATTCGGCTATCGCCCGCCCCAAACAGCCACGGCTGGCACCAAAACGTCGTTACTGGCGCAACAGAATACCCCCTTCGAACCCTCTCTCCTGCGCGAATCGATGATACTGGCTGCGGCCATCCGCAATCCGGCGGCTGCACTGGAACGGGAAACAGCGCTGGAAAAATGCCCGATTACCTCTCCCGATCTGATTAAAATTCAATCGGCCCTCTTGGCATCCCTGCATTTGGATCTATCTGGAGAGGATGCGTCGGGAAAACTGATCGCCGCGATGACACAGCGGCTCGGTTTTGATCCGATGACCCATCTGCTCGCCCTGCCCCCTGTGCGCATACATCCGCACCTGAAACCTGACACGGACCCCGAATTGATTGCTTTGACCCTGGGCGAGGAACTCGCCAAACATGCCGCCAATATAGGCGCGGAAGCCGAACTGCTTGAGGCGGAAAGAGATCTCGAAGGTCTCGCGGATGAAGGGCTGACATGGCGCATCCAGCAAGCCTCCAAAGCGCGGGCGGAGGCGATCAAGGCCAGCATCAATCCGGGTGCGGGACAGTCCGAAGACAGGGAAAATTTGTCACAACAGTTACAAAAACTGATCGATGATCAGGTTTGGGTAAAGAAAAAGCAGTAGAACCATTGCGAATCATTGATTCGTTCTATTGATTCGAAACCAGCACAGTGATTCGCCGTATTCGGTTGAACACCCAGCCGAAATAGGCCAAAGGCCAACGGCACATGATATTTTGGAGGCTAACATGGCAGCGAAAGACAACGACGCGGCAAAGACCGACGATCCTGAAAACGCAGGCCCGATGAATGACATGAGCCAGGCCGCGGTCAAAAAGATGATCTCGGGTGCCCGTGCACGCGGCTATATCACCTATGACGAGTTGAATCAGGTTCTGCCACCGGATCAGGTCTCCTCCGAACAGATCGAAGACGTGATGTCCATGCTGTCCGAAATGGGCATCAACATCATTGAAGAGGAAGAACTCGAAGACGACAGTTCCAAGGAAGTCGCCGTTGTTGACACCTCTGCCAAAGAAGTCGCGCTGGCGGAAACCGGCAAGGAAACTCTGGATCGCACCGATGACCCTGTCCGCATGTATCTGCGGGAAATGGGATCTGTCGAGCTGCTGAGCCGCGAAGGCGAGATCGCCATCGCGAAACGGATCGAAGCCGGACGCAACACCATGATTGCCGGTCTGTGCGAAAGCCCGCTGACCTTTCAGGCGATCACCATCTGGCGCGAGGAACTTCTTGAAGAAGACATCCTGCTGCGCGATGTGATTGATCTTGAAACCACCTTCGGAAACACGATGGAGGAAGACGGAGAGGAAAGCGTTGTTGCCGGGCTCAAACCGGCTGCGCCGGGTGCGCCGGCCGCCCCTTCCGCTGCCGAAAAGACGCAGGAAGTGGATGCGGACGGCAATCCGATCCAGTCCGATGACGAAGACGACGATGAAGACGAAGCCGCAAACATGTCTCTGGCTGCGATGGAAGCCGCGCTGAAACCGCAGGTTCTCGAAACGCTGGAAAAAATCGCCCACGATTACGAAGCTCTGGCAGCGATGCAGGATGTGCGGATTTCGGCAACGCTGAACGAAGACGAAAGCTATTCGGCAACCGAAGAGAAAGCATATCAGAAATTGCGCTCGTCTCTGGTGGAACAGGTCAACGGCATGCACCTGCATAACAACCGGATCGAAGCCCTGATTGACCAGCTTTACGGCATCAACCGTAAAATCATGTCGCTGGACTCCGGCATGGTAAAACTGGCCGACCAATCCCGCATCAACCGTCGTGAATTCATCGACGCCTATCGCGGGCAGGAACTGGACCCGATGTGGCTCGACAATATTGCTGAACGGGACGGTCGCGGCTGGAGCCAGTTTATCGAGCGTTTCCGCGATAAAGCCGAAGATATCCGCAACGAAATGGCGCAAGTGGGCCAGTATGTGGGCGTGGACATCACCGAATTCCGCCGGATCGTGAACCAGGTGCAAAAGGGTGAAAAAGAAGCCCGACTTGCCAAGAAGGAAATGGTTGAAGCCAACCTGCGTCTGGTGATTTCCATCGCCAAGAAGTACACCAACCGCGGGTTGCAATTCCTTGATCTTATTCAGGAAGGTAACATCGGTCTGATGAAGGCGGTGGATAAATTCGAATACCGTCGCGGCTATAAATTCTCCACCTATGCAACATGGTGGATCCGTCAGGCCATCACCCGTTCCATCGCGGATCAGGCCCGCACCATCCGTATTCCGGTCCATATGATCGAAACGATCAACAAACTGGTACGCACCGGACGCCAGATGCTGCACGAAATCGGGCGCGAACCGACACCGGAAGAACTGGCAGAAAAGCTGCAAATGCCGCTTGAGAAAGTGCGCAAGGTGATGAAGATCGCCAAAGAGCCGATCTCTCTGGAAACCCCGATCGGGGATGAGGAAGACAGCCAGCTTGGTGATTTCATCGAAGACAAGAACGCGATCCTGCCACTGGATTCCGCCATTCAGGGCAACCTGAAGGAAACCACGACACGGGTTCTTGCCTCTCTCACCCCGCGTGAGGAACGGGTCTTGCGTATGCGGTTCGGGATCGGGATGAACACGGACCACACACTCGAAGAAGTGGGCCAGCAGTTCAGCGTGACACGGGAACGGATCCGCCAGATCGAAGCCAAAGCCCTGCGCAAGCTGAAACACCCCAGCCGCAGCCGCAAATTGCGGAGTTTCCTGGATCAGTAAGTGAAAGTTCAGGGGTGGCCGGAAAACGGCTGCCCCTGACACACACACGCATTTGTCCGCCAATGAATATCCGGCAACGAATGCCATAGCCTGTCGGCATGGCCCCTGTTCGCACCCTACCGGCAGATCCCCTCGACCTGCACATCTTTCCATCCCACGATGATCTCTCTGACAGGCAGCTTTTGGAGGGGGAAATGCGGGGCTAGCATATTGCGCAGGCGGCTTGTGCGCGGCGCCGTAGGGTCCAGCACCGAACAGCACAGATATTCCTCTACGATACGCCCCTGCTGTTCATAGCCGTAGGACAGGAAGTCCCCGCCGCTGTCCGGATTAATCAGATACGGGTCCGCTTTTATCTGATGCTCTTGTGCCGCCTTCAGCGGATGGTACCCTGTTTTCTTCCGGTTTTGCCACTGCCAGACATGGGTCAGTTCGTGCGCCAGAAACATCGCCTGATAGAGGTGGAGCCGGTCCGGATAATCCGGCGTGTAGCTTTCCAGATAATAATCCGGATTTACAAATATCCGGTTAAACAGCGTCACCGCCGAAGGTGCGCCGGTCACAATCTCGGTTTTTGGCGGCGGATAGACCCGCTCTGTACAGGTCAGCCGCGGCCGCTTGGGCGCGCGCAACGTGTAGGTCCGTAGCGGCGCATTATCAACCAGACGCACTCTGGACACGTTCAGATCGGCCCCGTGAAACCGCGCCGCGAAGGCCTTTTCGCTGTCGGTCATCGGGCGGCCGCAAGCGGCCAGAAACAGTAGGATCAGAAGACTGCGCATGACCCGAGCATGGGGAATTTATCCAGCGAAAGCAACGGCTTTTCCGTTAACCAAAGATGCCGGGACGTAATCCCATCATTTCCATCACCAACAGGTAGGCAATTCCGGTCACATACCACAAACGCGCCTTCTTGGTATCATCATCCGTCATCGCATAGCCCAGGATCAGGTTCATCGACAGGAACACATTCTCGTTGCGTGTCGAATAGATGATCAACACGAAAAGCATCACCGCGTAATGGGTCCACATACCCAGCCGCGCCCGTAACAGCACGCAGGCCTCGATCGCAATCTGGGAAAGCAGAGCCGCGTAGGTGAGTATAACCGCCAGAAGTTGCAGATAGGGCGGCACGGTCAGCGGCACCGAAGCCCCCTGCCCCGGCGGCATCGCCATCAGGGCTTTCTGGGCCATCAGGTTCTGCTGCACCACTTCCGGCCAGTTGGAATAAAACAGCGAAATCAGCGTTTTGAACATATAGCCATTCGCCAGATAGCCCCCGACCAGCGCCCCGCTCATGTAATGGGGGGAGACAAGTTTCTGGATCAGCGCCAGCCCCATAAGGATGCTGATCAAAAGGACGGCCGCCCGTGCGATCACTGCGGAAGCCTGTGGACCGGAGGCACAGGCGATCATCAACGCAATGCCGATGTAGGTAATCATGAAGCCGTGATTGGCAATCACGTAGTAATTGGCCCAAACATTGAGGCCCAGACCAAGCACAATACAAAACAACAGGACCACGCGCTGCTTTACCTGTCCCGCTGTCATCAACAGGATCAGCAGAAAGGGAACCACCAGCCGCGCCGCAAACGGAATATACTCCTTAGTGGTAAAGAAAACGAAAACGATGGCTGAAAACAGGATCAGCAGCGTGCGGATGTGTTCGTCAGTCACAAACCGGGACACCGGCTGCAGGATCGGGCGCTCGCGCAAGGGGGTCACTGGCCTGCCTCCTTGCCAGTACGGCGATAGACAAGACTGCGCGTCACCTTTGTTTCTGTTTGATTGTAGCGGTTTTCGTAAACTTCCACAGAAATTGTGGCAGGCGCAAACACGTTTCCGTCACTCGGCGTTACGCCTTCAATTAGGGTGTCAGGCCAGCGTACACGGGCAAGGCGTATGATGAATGGATCGCTCACACTGTCGCGGGGATAAAACAACAACCGTTCGGCGCTCCGGGTCAAGCCGTCGAGATAGGCCCCACCGCGCACACCGGCCATGTCACGCCAGCTTGCGTATTCGGCTGTCTCCGGCCAGAGCTGGACCAGCGCTTCACCATCATCGGCCCCTTTCAGACGCAACCAGACGCCCCGATCTTCGGCATGGGGTTCCGTATACATGCCAAAACCGCCCCCTTTCCACGCCAGCAGCGGGGTCGTTTTATGGAGGTATATCTGCCACAGCACATTTCCGGCGACCACAAGCGCCAGTATCAGGACCAGCCCGAAAGACCGTCTTCCAATCCACTCAATCGATTTGTCCAGCATATCAGGCCCCAAACGTTCATTCGCGCGAAATTAGCCCCATTCGATCAGCACGGTCAACCAAGCCCACACAAGATAACGAAAGTGGCACTGTATCTTGGGGGTGCGGATTTTTTCTACCCAAACGGTTGAAGATTGGTATAGTCAGAGAAAACAAGATTGAGGTACAGGTTTATGAGATGTCCCTTTTGCGGGAATACCGAC
>JAAEZA010000090.1 GCA_018223125.1 Paracoccaceae bacterium
CCCCATCTGGATACGCCCCATATTGACGCGCTGGCCAAGAGGGGTGTCCGCTTTGACCGCGCCTATGTGCAATCCACGATCTGCGGACCGTCGCGGATGTCTTTTTATACCGGACGATATGTCAGTTCTCATGGCTCGACGTGGAACAACATTCCGCTCAAGGTCGGGGAAATGACCCTTGGCGATCATTTGCGGCCCCTTGGTGTGCGTACAGCGCTTTGCGGCAAGACCCATATGGCCGCCGATGTGGAAGGGATGAAACGTCTCGGCCTTGCCCCTGACAGCGAGATCGGGGCGCTTGTCGCCGAATGCGGCTTCGAACCCTACGAGCGTGACGACGGTTTGCACCCGAGCGCCCGCAAGAAGAAGCGCAACAAAAACTACGAAGACTACATGAAGGATAAGGGGTGGGAGGATGAAAACCCTTGGGAATCGGTAGCCAACAGCGGCGAGGATGAAGACGGCAACCTGCTGAGCGGCTGGTTCCTTGATAACTCGGACAAGGCTGCACGGGCACAGGACGAAGATTCCGAGACACCTTACATTACCCGCCGGGCAATGGATTTTATTCGCGAGGCTGGTGATTCTCCGTGGTGTCTGCACCTAAGCTACATCAAGCCCCACTGGCCTTATATTGTACCCGAGCCCTATCACGATATGTACGGGCCCGAGACCCATTCGCCGGTCCTCCGCAAGGAAGCCGAACAGGAAAACCCCCATCCGATTTTCGAAGCGTTTATGGAAGAGCGTGTTTCCAAAGCCTTCACCAATGACACAACCCGCTCCAAGGTGATTGGCGCCTATATGGGACTGATCAAGCAGATTGATGATCAGATGGGCGTGCTGATGGCGTTTCTGGAAGAACAGGGTATCACCGATGATACAATGATCGTCTTCACCTCGGATCACGGCGATTATCTCGGGGATCATTGGATGGGCGAAAAGGAATTGTTCCATGACCCTTCCGCCCGGATCCCGTTGATTGTGGTCGATCCTTCCCCCGCAGCAGATACGACACGGGGCACGGTCAGTTCTGCTCTGGTAGAAGCAATTGATCTGGTGCCGACGTTCCTCGATTACTATGACGGGCCGGAGCTTGGCCATATCATCGAAGGCAAATCCCTGCGCCCGCTGCTTCATGGCGAAGCCGAGTCGCTGCGGGAATTTGTGATTTCCGAATATGATTATTCCTTCCGGCGCGCCCGTCGCAAGCTGGGTGTCGATCTGAAGCAAGCCAACCTGACGATGCTGTTTGACGGTCGCTATAAATACATCTTCTCCGAAGGTTTCCGGCCGATGCTGTTCGATCTGCAGGAAGACCCGAACGAGTTTGTCGATCTGGGCGGCGATCCGGCGTATGAGGCGGAGTGTTCCCGCCTGAACGGGCTTTTGTTCCAGTGGAACCGCCGGATCAGCCAGCGTACGACCATGTCCCACGCGGAAATCGACAAACGCGGTGCATACATGGGCGAGGCGAAATCAGGCGTTGTTATCGGGTTTGCAACCGAAGAAGAGTTCAAGGACGCGCTTTCGCGGATCGGCGAGCCGGAAGAATGAACCGGCCCGCTGCAGGCGTCTTCAGGACAGCGCTTTAACGAGGTTTTCCGCTGCGGCGGGCACCGCTTTGGAGGCCAGCTTGATGTCGAGTGATTCAAGGGCAACCACGCCGATCGAAAACTCCAGACCTGTCAGGCCGGCGTCTTTCAGTCGAACTGCGCTGGACACGCCAACAGCCCCTTTGTGCAACTGGCCTTTGGTCACGCTGTATCCGTTAGCACGGGCGAACCGGATATCTTCGGAGTCCTGCGGCTGTTCGGGGCGGGAGGCCAGAATGGCGATCCCGGCTGCACCACGGGTAATCGGGTGGCGGGTGCCAAGCTTGTAATGGATGTTAAAGGCCGTGTCCCGCGGCTCGGCCGTCATCACAACCACGCAGGTATCCCCTTCTGCCATGGACAGGAACGAAGTTGATCCGGTTTCTTCCGCCAGCGTTTCAAGAACGGGGCCTGCCAACAACTGTATGCTGTCGGAAGATCGCGCGCCGAGTTGGTAGGCGCCAACGCCCATAACAATGCGTCCGTCGTCCAGCCGGCGTACCATCGTCTGATCCACCAGTGTTGCCACAATCCTGTAAGCGGTAGGCCGGTTCAGTTCGAGCTGCGCCGCAAGATCGTTGATCCTGATCCCTTCGGGACTTTGGGAAACGAGTCGCAGAAGGGCGATCCCTCTCTCCAGAGTTTGTAGTTTGCCGGTGGACATAGGTGCGTTGCGCTCCTTCGTTAACTGCTGGATGGTGAAGAACTATATTAGACTGCTTTTGTCCAGCAGCAAGAATATTCTCACTATTTGCAACATAAGTTGCATTATTTGCTATTGATACCACGGCGGCTGTGGTTTATTGCTCTCCCGACCTTAGGGGAAGAAGAGGCGTACCCATGAACATCAAATCAGATCCCGTGGCGACAAGCTGTCCGTTTTCCGCCGGATCAGCCAGGGCGGCCTGTCCGATGGGCGATCCAATGCAGCTGGCCCGTGCATTCGATCCCTTTGAAGGTCCGTATCAGGTTGATCCGGCAGAGGCGCTGCGCTGGTCGCGGGACCAGCTTCCGGTCTTTTTTGCGCCCGAGCTCGGCTATTGGGTGGTCAGCCGTTACGACGATATCAAATCGGTATTTCGCGATCCGATCCTGTTTTCCCCCCAAAACGTGCTGGAAAAGATCACTCCGGCCACACCCGAGGCGATGGAGATCCTGCAAAGCTACGGTTACGGGATGAACAGGACGCTGGTGAACGAGGACGAGCCCGCCCATATGGAACGGCGCCGTGTGCTGCTGGATCATTTCGTGCCGAGTGAGTTGGAAAAGCACAAGGATATGGTGCGCCGCCTGACCCGCGAGAAAATTGATGCCTTTATTGATGAAGGGCGCACCGATCTGGTGGAGTCGATGCTCTATGAGGTGCCGCTTCTGGTGGCGCTGCATTTTCTTGGTGTCCCCGAAGATGAAATCGAGACGCTGAAATCCTTCTCCCTTGCCCATTCGGTGAATACATGGGGCAAGCCGACGGATGAAAAACAGATCGAGGTTGCCCATGATGTGGGCCGGTTCTGGCAGTATGCAGGGCAGGTGATTGAAAAGATGCGGGCTGAACCCGAAGGCACCGGCTGGATGCACCACACAATACGTATGAATGCGGAAATGCCGGATGTTGTGACAGACAGCTACGTCCATTCGATGATGATGGCCATTATCGTTGCTGCCCATGAAACCACCTCGCTTGCTTCGGCCAATATGTTCAAAACCCTGCTGACCCACAGGGACGCATGGAATGATGTCTGCGCTGATCCGTCGTTGATCCCGAATGCGGTGGAAGAATGCCTGCGTTATGCAGGGTCCATCGTGGCGTGGCGCAGACAGGCGACCGCTCCGACAACTCTGGGGGGCGTGGACCTGCCGGAAGGCGCGAAACTGCTGGTGGTGCAGGCCTCTGGCAATCAGGATGAACGCCACTTTGAGGACGGGGACACCTTTGACATTTACCGCGATAACGCGGTCGACCACCTGACCTTCGGCTACGGCGCGCATCAGTGTATGGGCAAAAATATCGGGCGCATGGAGATGCGGATTTTCCTTGAAGAAATGACCCGCCGTCTGCCCCATTTGCAACTGGCAGAGCAGTCGTTCAGCTATCTGCCGAACACGTCTTTCCGTGGCCCGGATGAATTATGGGTGGAATGGGACCCCGCGCAAAATCCCGAACGGCAGGATAGCGGCGTCCTTCAAGCGCGCCGTGACTTTACCGTCGGGGCTCCGGCGCGGCGGGATATTGCCCGCAAGGTCCGGGTGGCAGGGCTGCGTCAGGAAGCGGACGGAATACTGGGGCTGACCCTTGAAGATGCGCAAGGCCGCGCACTGCCAAAATGGAGCGCCGGCGCCCATATCGAACTTTGCGTGGGCGAATTCGACCGTAAGTATTCCCT
>JAAEZA010000027.1 GCA_018223125.1 Paracoccaceae bacterium
TGCGTGCGGCCGCCCCGGCCAAGGTGCACAGCCTGATCCTGTCCGATGTGATCGGAGACGATTTGCGAGTGGTCGCCAGCGGGCCGACCGTGTCCCCTGTGGGCACCCGCGCGCAAGCACGGCAGGTCTTGCAGGACGCCGGTGTCTGGGCGGATATGCCCGAAGCCGTGCGCCAGCATCTGGAACAGGCAGAGCCGGTACCACAGGCATTCGAAGGGGGGGGCATTAACCGGATTATCGGGTCCAATCGGGTCAGTCTGGAAGCGGTTCTGACGGCCTGCCCTAAGGCACGGATCGTAGAAGACGCCCTGTGTGGGGACGTGTCGGAGGCTGCTGCGATTATCTTGTCCGAGATGGCAAAGTCCGAAGTCGGGCAGGTGCTGGTATTTGGCGGGGAAACCACTGTGCGCCTGCGGGGCGACGGGCTTGGCGGGCGCAATCAGGAACTGGCCCTGCGGGTTGCGCTTGGCGCCCGCGAAACCGGCGGCGACTGGGTGTTTCTGAGCGGCGGCACGGACGGGCGGGACGGGCCGACTGATGCTGCAGGCGGGGTGGTGGACGCGGGTACAATCGCACGGATTGAAGCGGCTGGTTTTGATCCGCATGACATGCTGGCGCGCAATGACAGTTATCACGCTTTACAGGCTGCCGGCGATCTGCTGGTCACGGGTGGCACAGGGACGAATGTCGCAGACGTACAACTGTTCCTGCGCCGTTCTTGACGCCCGCCCCGCGGCAGGGTTAATTGTGCCGATACACTGGGGACTCCATGTTCAAACGCCGACCTAAAGTCACAATCGAAGCCGAGCATGTGACCCTGCGCATGCCTGTGATGGGGGACCATCTGTCGTGGGTGCACTTGCGGCAGGAGGGAGAGGATTTTCTCAAACCGTGGGAGCCGGTCTGGTCCCCCGACCATTTTTCCCGCCGCGCCTTCAGCAACCGTGTTTTCTGGGCCCGCAAGACGTATGAATCCGGCAAGGGCTTGCCGTTGTTCATCATCCGCAGGGACGATCAGGCGCTTTTGGGGGCGATCACGCTGGATAATATCCGGCGGGGACCGGCGATGGCAGGCACGCTCGGCTACTGGATCGGGGCGGATTATGCGCGGTCCGGCTATATGACCGATGCGATTCAAGCGCTGGTCTATTACGCATTCCACCAGTTGGATCTGAGCCGGATCGAAGCGGCGACGCTGCCGGAAAACGCCGCCTCCCGCGGGTTGCTGGAAAAGACCGGTTTCAAATACGAAGGGGTCGCACAGAGCTATCTGCAAATTGCAGGGCGCTGGCGGACCCATGTGCTCTATGCGAACCTGCGCAGCGACCGGCGCGGGAAAACCGACGCAGGGTAGAGCCCTTTGGCGTTCGGTCGTTTCCAGTTCTCTGTCTCATCGAAAGTTAATATCGGCGGTTGAACCGGCCTGGAATTGCTTTGCGTTAACTTTATGAAGCTTCATATATGAAGCTTCATATATGCAGTATGATGACGGGTTTTAGCATTTGATTTCAAACAGTTGCATAAGGGTTGTTCCCTGAAACGAAATCTTTCGCGCCTAAGCCTCGTTAACTTTTCGCGTCTCGGGTGAACCGCCAACTGCTCAGTTGCGAAACTGCCTTCACTCAAACGTTACAGAAAATTGCCCGAAGCCTTTGAGCTTCGCGTTAAACTGGTAACAGAATCACCACAAGGAGTCCCGTCATCCGGCGCTTTCTGATCCTGATTGCTGTCATTCTTGCCCAAACCGCTGCGGCACAGACCCGCACGCCGAGCCATTGTCTTGCCTTCGCTGACAGTGGCCCCGCGATCCACCGCGCCGCACTGACCTTTGATCAGGTGCAGATCAGCTACGCCGATCATTCCATGTATGTGATTGATACCTATGGCGGTTTGCGGGTGGTTACGGATTTTAACGGATACATCGGACAGACCGGAAAAACCCCTGATGTGGTGACGATGAACAAAGGGCACTCCAGCCATTACACCAGTCATCCGGATCCGCAGATCCCCCACGTCTTGCGGGGCTGGGATCCCGAAGGGGGTGTTGCCGATCACGAACTGGATCTGGGCGAGATGCTGATCCGTAACGTAACCACGGACATTCGCAGCGCCTACAGCGGGCAGGAACCGGACGGAAACTCCATTTTCATCTTCGAGGTCGCGGGCCTGTGCATCGGCCATCTGGGACACCTCCACCATATCCCTACAGACGAACAATTCGCTCGGATCGGGCGGCTGGATGTGGTGATGGCTGCGGTTGATGGCAGTATGACGCTGGATCTGCCCTCTATGGTGACGGTGTTGAAACGGCTGCGGGCCTCGGTGGTTCTGCCGATGCACTGGTTCGGCCCGTCAACCCTGAACCGGTTCATTGCCGGAATGCGTGATTCTTTTGACATTGTAACCTTGCCGGACAGCAGCTTTGTCATCAGTCAGGATCTGCTGCCGAACCGCCCGACCGTGATGATTGTGCCGCCCCGTTTCGTTACCGAATACGAATAGCCGTGCTTGTCTGCCCGTGATTCATTGGCTAGGTCTTTGCCAAGACAGGAGCCTGATCATGCTGAACCCCGCCACGGAAGCTTTTCAAAACGAACTGAACGCAGAGTCCGCCGGTCTGGCCGGTCCCGTTCCTCCGACCTATCTTGAAGAACCGCGCGGGATGATGCAGGGCGTTAGCGGTATTCTGGTCCGCCCGCGCAATACGGATGAAGTTTCTCTGGTGCTGCGGATGTGCAGCGAAGCCCGTGTCGCGGTGGTGCCCTATGGCGGAGGGACCGGACTGGTCGGCGGGCAGGTTATGGCAAAAGGGGCCGCGCCGGTGATCCTGTCGCTGGAGCGCATGAAAGCCCTGCGCCACATTGATCCGGTGGGAAACACCATCACGGTCGAGGCGGGTATGACACTGGCCGAGGTTCAGGCCGCCGCAGAAGACGCGGGCCGGATGTTCCCGCTTTCCCTAGCATCGGAAGGCTCCTGCCGTATCGGGGGCAATCTTGCCACCAATGCGGGCGGGGTGCAGGTTCTGCGCTATGGCAACACGCGGGACCTTTGCCTCGGGGTGGAGGCCGTGCTGCCAGATGGCACAATCCACCACGGGCTGAAACGTCTGCGCAAGGACAACACCGGCTATGATCTGCGCAATCTTCTAATCGGTTCCGAAGGCTCGCTCGGGGTGATTACGGCGGCAGTTCTGAAACTGGTGGCAAAACCGGTGGAGCTGGCCACCTGCTTTGCGGTTGTGCCCGACCCGAAATCAGCCGCGCAACTTCTGGCGCGGATGCAGGACAGGCTTGACGGGCTGGTCAGCGCATTTGAACTGGTCCACGGCACCGGCTTTGATCTTTTGTCGGAAACCATGCCAGACATCCGCTTGCCCTTCGCAGAACGGTCCGAATGGATGGTACTGGCCGAATGCGGCGGCGGGGCCGGCAGTGGTGTGGACAGCCGTTTGATGGAGGTTCTTGAACAGGCGGTTGAGGACGGTCTGGTGGAAGACGTGGTGCTGGCCCAATCCGCCGCGCAACGGGATGCCTTCTGGACAGTGCGCGAAACCATTCCCGAAGCCAACAAACGGGTAGGCGCTATCTCCAGCCACGATATTTCCATACCGATTGATACGCTGCCTGCGTTTATCGCGGATGGACAAGAGGCGCTAAAGCAGTTCGGGCCTGTGCGCCTGAACAGTTTCGGGCATCTGGGGGACGGTAATCTGCACTACAATGTGTTCCCCCCGAAAGGCGAGAAAAAGGCGGATTGGGCGCATCTGAAACCGGATGTCATGCGGGTGATTCACGATCTGGTCCATGCTTATGACGGATCCATTTCCGCAGAGCACGGAATCGGCCGCCTTAAGGCAGCCGATCTTCAACGTTACGGTGATCCGGCGAAACTGGCTGTTATGCGCGGGATCAAACTGGCGATTGATCCGCGCGGGATCATGAATCCGGGGGCTGTGATCAACAGTTGAACGCGCAGGGGCAGACGGGGATCATTCCCCCTCGTAGGCGCAAAGGGCCGTGACCGGCACGCCGAGATCACGGACGACCTGCGCCCCGCCCAGATCGGGTAAATCGATGATAAAGGCAGCATGTACCACTGTCGCGCCCAAGCGTTCGATCAGTTTGATCCCCGCAGCAGCTGTGCCGCCCGTGGCAATCAGATCGTCGATCAGCAGCACCTTGTCACCTGCTTTCAGCGCATCATCATGCACTTCAATCGTCGCGGTGCCATATTCCAGCGTGTAGTCTTCCGACAGGGTATTGCCCGGTAACTTGCCTTTCTTGCGTAAGGGCACAAAACCGGTACCGAGCCGTTCAGCCACAGCGCCACCGATGATAAAGCCGCGCGCTTCCAGACCGGCGACAGCGGTGATCTCGGTATTTTTGAAGGCATCGACAATCTGCGCCACCGCCAGTTTCATGCCTTCGGGGTTGCCAAAAAGGGTGGTCACATCGCGGAACATCACGCCCTTTTGGGGAAAGTCGGGAATGGTACGGATGAAATCTGTAATATCGCGGGTCATTGAGTCTCTTTCGGGGTCTTCTCTCGGGGCGGTAGGTCACAGGAAGAAGGTCGGTCTGCAAGCTGCCGCTTCGCCTGTGGGGATGGGTTCGGAAACTAGCGTTTGGCTCTGTCAATCAGGGTTTGCAACACGGCACCTTCCTCTGGGTAGGAGAGCGGCCCCGTCATGGAAAGTTTTTGCAGGATAGACAGCACCGTCGGAGATGTGATTGCAACTGTATGGCTCAGCTTGTCTTCGGAATCGTTAATATCGGTCACATTAACGAATTGCACACCGTATCGCCGCAAAATTTCGGTATCTTTCAACTGCCCCACCCGATTGCTCTGGCCGGTCAGAAAGGCAGAGGCCTTCAGGGCAAGATCGGCTTCATCGCCGAAAATAACGAAAGGTTCGGGCAGTGGTTTGATCCGGCTCAGCTGCATTTCAAACAGATTGGTATCAATATCGGGGGATATCAGAACCACGCCCGCCAGCTTGCGGGTAACAGCCGTTTTGCGCTGCAAATAAATCTGGCGCAGGGTTTCGACCACCAGATTGGACCCGATGGAATGGGCCACAATCACAATCCGGTCGTAGGGTTGTGCCGCCAGTATCTCCAGCAGGGATTGCAAGCCGTCCCGCGCAAACAGAACACTGTCCCGATCACGGGTATATTCCAGCGTGTTCTGGGTCGCGGGCCATGAATAATGCACCGCCGTGCTGGTGCTTTTCAGGTCGTGGGAGAGCTGGGCAAGCCGGTAGGTGCCTTCGGCAAAAGTGATGTTGAACCCGTGCACATAGACAATAGCCTCCCGTCGGGCATTTTGCGCATTTTTGCGCAAGGCAGTACTGAAATCCCGCGCATTCTTGTAGCGCACGATGTCCCGTGTGGCAAAATCGGTCGCGGGATCCGCCCCTTTTTCCGGCTTTTCGGGCCATTCGATCTTGCCAGCCTGATGGGACGGCGGGATCGAAATATCAAACCGCGCAAAAGACAGGACAGAGGTGCGCAGACTGGAAAAGACCAGATTGCCCTCTGCCGGCTGGCGCGTGGTGGCAACGAAGATATTTTCAATCGAAGCGTCCGGCGGCGTGTTCTTGGCAATGGTAATCATACCCCGATCCGCACAGGCGGCCAGCAGAAGCGCCAGAAGTACACCGCGCCAGACCAGCGCCACCTTTGACAGGGTCACAGCACACGCCCCGCAACCGCATCAAGCTTGGCAACCAGGGCCGGATCGCGGTCCTCCGGTCCGGTCAGAACCGCAAACTCCAAGGCCTTGTCGCATCCGTGCGGGCAATCCTTGCGGGTCGCGCCCAGCAGTTCGGGCAGGCGGGCAACCATACCCTTGGCTTTGGAGGAATTGCCCATCAATGTTGCGATAATCTGCGTCACATCCACTTCGCCGTGGTCGGGATGCCAGCTGTCATAATCGGTGATCATGGCAACAGAGGCATAGCACAGCTCTGCCTCACGGGCGAGTTTGGCTTCGGGCATATTCGTCATGCCGATAACATCACAGCCCCAGCTTTCGCGGTACATGCGGGATTCCGCCAGCGTTGAAAACTGCGGCCCCTCCATCGCGAGATAGGTGCCGCCGTCATGCACGACAATGCCTTCGGCGCGGGCGGCCTCGTAACAGGCTTTGCCAAGACGGGGGCAGGTGGGATGGGCCACCGATACATGGGCCACGCAACCCGGCCCGAAGAAGGATTTCTCCCGCAGGTAGGTGCGGTCAATGAACTGGTCCACAATCACGAAATCGCCCGGTGCCATTTCATCGCGAAATGACCCGCAGGCTGAAACAGAAATCACATCCGTGACGCCCGCCCGCTTCAGCGCATCGATGTTTGCACGATAGTTGATGCTGGAAGGCGTCTGCACATGGCCGCGCCCGTGACGGGGCAGGAACACCATCTTCACCCCGCTCAACTGCCCGACAAGCAGGTCGTCCGACGGTTTGCCAAACGGGCTTTCAACCGTGATCCATTGGGGATTTTTCAATCCTTCGATATCATAAACGCCGCTGCCGCCGATAATTCCGATCACTGTATCCATCTACACTTCCCCTGATTCTCGTGTGCTGTCTCGGGTCTACTTTTGACCGGGCCGGTTCAAAGAAAAAATATCCGTCACAGCGGAATAGTCCCGATAGCCGAGCCGCGCCATTGGCTGGTAGCTGGTCACATCCAGTATGCCATCCCTGATATGTTCGTCGCGAATGTGAATGCCCACCACCTCGCCAAGCACCATAACAGCACCGCCGGGCAGTTCGATTTCCTTGAACAATTTGCATTCCAGTGCCGCAGGGGCCGCCGCCACAAACGGCGCTTTTACCACTTGGGACGTGCCTTTTTCCAGTCCTGCGACAGTGAATTCGTCCTCATCCGGTGCGTAATGTCCCGAAGACAGGTTCATCGCGTCCTGCAAATCACGGGACACGATAGAGACGCAGAATTCGCCGGTGTCACGGATGTTGGTCAGGCTGTCCTTCACTTCGTCCCGTCCGATTTTCCTGCCGGTGGTCGAGAACATCACCATCGGCGGATCATCCGCAACCCCGTTGAAAAAGGAATAGGGCGCAAGGTTGGCCGTTCCGTTACGGGTGAGCGTCGAAATCCAGCCGATGGGGCGGGGAGAAACAATCGCTTTATAGGGATTGTGGGGCAGGCCGTGGTCGTCATGGCCGGGGCGGTAAAACATTAGGGTGTCCGGTTTTCTATTGCGTTGCCCCTTTTGTAGCGGTCTGCTATCGCGGGTGCCAGCAGTTTTCCCCGCAACGCTCTGTTGCTCTCAAAGGTTTGACTTTCAAGGATGTTTCAACTGACCCCTGAAACAGAGACCGACCGCGACGAGGTCGAGTATCTTTACGACCTGTGTTTTGCACCGGGCCGTGAGGCGCTCAGCTCCTACCGGTTGCGTGAAGGGGTCAATCCGGTCGCGGGCCTTTGTCTGGTGGCGCGGGATGAATATAATGTTGTCGCGGGGGCGATCCGCTACTGGCCGGTGGTCGTTGGTACGGCCCGCGACACGGCACTTCTGCTCGGTCCGGTGGCTGTGCACCCGACCTATCAGGGGGAGGGGCTGGGCGGCCTTCTGATCCGCGACAGTCTCGCGCGGGCCGAGACATCCGGCTGGGCGCGGGTGATCCTTGTGGGGGACGCCCCCTATTACCGCAGGTTCGGCTTTGAAAAGAGCACAACCATGACCTTCCCGCCGCCGACAAACCCCGACCGGCTTTTATGCCTTCCGCTTCAGCCGGAAGCTTTCAAAGGGGTAGAGGGCCTGATCGACCGCGCCGCCTGAACCGCGATCAATTCCATTTTCTTCAAATATCCCGGGGGTCCGGGGGCAGCGCCCCCGGCCGGTTGCAGCCTAATTTGCTGAAACGATTTTTCCCGGATTCATGATGCCGGTCGGATCAAAGGCCCGTTTGATATCGCCCATGACGGCCACCGCATCTCCGTGTTCGTCATCAAGATATTTCATCTTGCCCATGCCGATGCCGTGCTCTCCTGTAACCGTGCCGCCCAGTTCCAGAGCGCGCATGTTCATGCGATGGGTCAGTTCTTTGGCAAGGGCAAATTCCTCGGCGTTCTGGCGGTCGAACAGAAACAGCACGTGATAGTTGCCATCGCCCACATGGCCCACGATCGGTGCCTGCCAGCCGTGGGCTTCCACATCTGCAATGGTGTCCTTGATCGCCTGTGCCAGCTTGGAGATGGGTACACAGACATCCGTTGAAAGCCCCTGCGCTCCGGGTTTCTGGGATTTCAGCGCAAAATAGGCGTTGTGGCGCGCATGCCAGAGCTTGTTGCGATCTTCGGCTTTGGTTGCCCACTGGAAGCCGCCGCCGCCGAACTCCTCAGCCACTTCTTTCATGCGCTGCACTTCTTCGGCAACGCTTGTTTCGGTGCCGTGGAATTCCATAAACAGATGGGGGCATTCGCGCATGGTCATCTTGGAATAGGCGTTGATCGCACGGATGGACAGCGGGTCAATGAATTCCATACGCGCCACTGGCAGGCCCATCTGTACGGCCATTATGACGGCATTGACGGCACCTGCGGTGTCCTCGAATTCGCAGACGGCGGCGGACACCGATTCCGGTTGTCCGTGCAGCTTCAGTGTCAGTTCCGTGATGATCCCGAGCGTTCCTTCGGAGCCGATAAACAGCCGCGTCAGATCATATCCCGCACTGCTCTTTTTGGCTTTGGAGCCGGTGCGGATGATCCGGCCGTCCGCCATCACCACTTCAAGCCCCATGACATTGTCCTTCATCTTGCCATAACGCACGGTGGTTGTGCCCGATGCCGAAGTTGCGGTCATCCCGCCGATAGTGGCATTTGCCCCCGGGTCCACCGGAAAGAACAAACCTGTCGCCCGCAGTTCGGTGTTCAGGGTTTCGCGCGTGATGCCGGGTTGGACCACAGCATAAAGATCTTCGGGGGACACATGCAGCAGTTTGTCCATCGACCCCATATTGATGGTCACGCCGCCACGCACGGCCAGTGCATGTCCTTCAAGGGACGTACCAACGCCCCAAGGCACAACGGGGCAGCCGTGTTTGTAGCAGATTTTCATGATCTGCGAGACTTCCTGCGTGTCTTTCGGAAAAGCCACAGCTTCGGGCGGTGTGTTTTCAAAATAGCTTTCGTTTTCACCGTGTTGGTGCCGGATCGCATCGGCGGTGGACAGCCGCTCTCCGAGTAATGTTTTCAGTTCTTCAATGGCGGCTTTATTGTCAGTCATTCGTCTTCCTCCTGATTGAAGCGCAAGCTAAATCCATGTAGGCCAAGTGGAAAGCGTAAAATCCTGTCAGGGTCAGTCTTCGGAGAAGCCCCATGTCCAGAAATCATCCAGAGAGAAAGCTGCGGCTGTTGGATCGTAAAGGTCTGCCCTCGCTTCGCAAGGACGGGGTAACATCGCTGATGTTCTGGGGGCTGGCGCTATTGATCGGCTGCGCGGCGGGCTGGGCCACTCTGGGGTTTCGCATCGGCATTTCGACGCTGCAAACATGGATCTACGGCGAAAGCGATGTCCAGCTTGCATCCGCGGCCAGCCAGTTGCCGTGGTTCTGGGTGCTGGTGGTGCCGGTCATTGGCGGGCTGGTCGTAGGGATCATCCTGCAACGCTATACGCCGGACGGTCGTGTGCGCACGGTGGCCCATGCGATTGAGGGCGCGGCGTTGAACAATGGCAAGGTTGAAGGCAAGGCAGGTCTGGCTTCTGCCGTTGCATCCTTTATCACCCTGTCCACGGGTGGCTCGTCCGGGCGGGAAGGGCCGGTGGTGCATCTGGCAGCGGTGATTTCGTCCAAGGTTTCGCGTCTGATAAAGGCCAACGGGATCACGGCACGGGATTTGCTGGGCTGCGCCGTGGCCAGTGCGGTGGCCGCTTCTTTCAACGCGCCGATTGCCGGTACGATCTTTGCGATGGAGGTGGTTTTGCGCCATTATGCGGTGCATTCCTTCGGCCCGATTGTTCTTGCATCGGTCTGCGGTGCGCTGATCAGCCGGTTCGGCTTTGGTGACATCACCGAATTTACCCTGCCGGCGCACGAGCTGGAATTCTATGTGGAACTTCCGGCCTTTGTCCTTCTCGGGATCGTCTGCGGAATAGTCGCCGTGATCATGATGAAATCCATCTTTCTGGCAGAAGACTGGGGCGATGACTGGCAGCAGCGGTTCCGCATTCCGGGCTGGTTGCGTCCGGCGATTGCGGGGTTGTTGCTGGGGGCGATGGCGATCTGGGTGCCTAACATCATCGGCGTCGGATACGAGACAACCTTTCTGGCGCTGACCGGACAGATTACCTTCTGGGGCGCAATCGGGCTGGCCGTTGTCAAGGTCGCTGCTGTGGCCGTGACGATGGCAGGGCGTATGGGGGGCGGTGCCTTTTCACCGGCGCTGATGCTGGGCGCGCTGACAGGGCTGGCCTTCGGCTGGGTGGCGACTGCGGTTTTTCCGACGGTTTCGGGTACTCTGTCGCTTTATGCGCTGGCGGGGATGGGGGCTGTCGGGGCGGCTGTGCTGGGTGCGCCGATTTCCACAACGCTGATCGTGTTTGAAATGACAGGGGACTGGCAGACAGGGCTGGCCGTGATGCTGGCAGTCGCGCTGTCAACCACTGTTGCGGGCAAGTTTGTTGCGCGGTCCTTCTTTCTGGAACAGCTGGAGCGCCGTGGCGTGCGCCTTGCTGCGGGGCCGCAGGCCTATCTGCTGGCAACCCTTCCGGTGGCCGGCCTGATGCGCGGGCTGGACCATCCGCGCATGGGCAGCCGCGAACTGTGCGAGAGCCTGATCGCTGAAGGGGCTTATGTCAATGAAACCAGTTCTCTGGAAGCGGCGCTGCCCCTGTTTGACGGGGCAACACACCAGTTCCTTCCGGTTGTCTCTACCAATGATCAGGGAGAGGTCGAGGCGTTGCTGGGCACCCTGTTTCAGGTGGACGCCTTACGCGCCTATAGCGAAGCAATGGCGGAAACCGTGCGCGAGCATCACGCCTGATCCCGCCTGAAAGCTGCGCCTTTGGTGGCTTAGCTCACCAGATCAATTGTGACCGCACCTTTGTGAAACGCCAGATATCCGGCAATTTCGGATACGCCGTCTCGTGGGGCTTCGTAAGACCATGCCACATTTTCGTCGCGGCGGTTCTTGCCTGCCAGATGGTAATAGGTTGCATCGCCCTTGTGAGGGCAGTGGGTGGTTTTGTCGGATTTATCGAAAAACACCATTTGCAGGTCTTCACGCGGAATATAGAGCACCGGTTCATAACCGTCCTCGCGCAGCAAAAGCGCGCGGCTGGTATCCCCGATGACAGCCCCCTGGGCGCGGATGCTCCAGTTGCCCGGTGCTGTTTCAATCTCGATTATGGTTTTCGTCCCCATATATTCTCTCCCAGATACAGTCATTTATATGTCTATTACGCCACAGCACGCCAGCCCCAAGGCGCGCCATCGCGATAGCGCAGGTTATAAGGGGCGGTCAGGTGGCCGTTGATGGGGCCGAACTGCCATAGCTTTGTAACGTAGTGTTATACTGCCGCGCAGGCCTGTGCCAGCCAGTTCGTTGTCGCAGGCCCGCAGCGTCCTGCCATCTTTTCCAGAACTTCGGCGTGATAGGCGTTCAGCCACTGCCGTTCCGCAGCCGTCAGCAGGTCCACGTCGATCATCCTGCGGTCGATCGGTGCAAAGGTCAGGTTCCGGAAATTCAGCATCTCGCGATCATCGGCCCCCTCCAGTGGCGGGGCTTTTTGCACAACGATCAGGTTTTCGATGCGGATGCCAAAGGCACCCGGTTTGTAATATCCCGGTTCGTTCGACAGGATCATGCCTTCCTGCAAGGCTACTTCGGACGCGCGGGAAATCCGCTGCGGGCCTTCATGCACAGACAGGTAAACGCCAACACCGTGGCCGGTGCCGTGATCGAAATCCAGACCCGCCTGCCAAAGCGCGTTGCGCGCCAGCGCGTCTATGTCCCGTCCGCTGACTCCTTTGGGGAAACGGGCCATGGACAAGGTTATCATCCCTTTCAGGACCAGCGTAAAGGCGCGGACCGCTTCGGGGGGCGGTGTGCCGATGGCCATGGTGCGGGTGATGTCGGTGGTGCCGTCAAGATACTGCGCCCCGCTGTCCACCAGCAGCAGGTTGTCCGCTTCGATCTGCCGGTTGGTCTGGTCGGTCACACGGTAGTGCATGATCGCCCCGTTCGACCCTGTCCCGCAGATCGTGTCAAAACTGATATGGCGCAGCTTTCCGGTTTCCGCGCGGAAGGCCTCAAGCTTTTTCACCACGTCAATTTCGCTCAGCTCTGGCGCTGGGCCGAGGCTGTCGATCCACGCTAGGAAATTGCAGACAGCCGCGCCGTCCCGCAGATGCGCCTCTGCGGTGCCGGAGAGCTCCACCTCGTTCTTGCAGGCTTTGGCCAGAAGGATCGGATCATCGCCGTAAGCCACCGGCGTTCCGGCCTTTTGCAGCCGTGTATCCAGCCAGACCGGCGCTGTGGATTTATCCACCAGAACCGGACCCTGCAGCCGGTCGATTGCAGCCCCCAGTTCGGCAGGGCCGGAGATTGTCACGTCGTTGCCAAGATGGGCCCGCAATGTGTCATCCACTTTCGCAGGGTCGATGAACAATTCAACGTGGCCGGTATCATCAAGCGTGGCAAAGGCCAGCGCAACAGGGGTATGCCCCAAATCGCTGCCCCTTGTGTTCAGCAGCCATGCGATGGAATCCGGTTGCGTCAGCACAGTCGCTTTATGGCCGGACCGGCGCAGTTTGTCGGCCATGCGGCTGCGTTTGTCTGCACTGGTTTCCCCTGACAGCGTCAGATCATAGGGCAGCATCAGGTCTTTGGGCGGGGCAGGGCGGTCCTGCCAGATCACGTCCACCAGATTGTCACAGGGGCGCAGGGTGATGCCGCTGCCCTCCAGCCGTGCCTTGGCCGCGTCGACCTCGCCTTTGGTGTGCAACCACGGATCAAAGCCGATAACGCTGCCTTTAGAGGCGTTGGCCACCAGCCAGTCGCCCAGCTTGGTCTTGGGCCAGTCCACCGGCGTGAAATGATCCAGATCCACCTGTTCGCGCACGGCCAGACGGTAACGCCCGTCAATGAACACCGCCGCGCGGTCCTGCAAGGCCACGCAAAAGCCGGCGGATCCGGTGAATCCCGTCAGCCACGCCAGCCGCATATCCGCTTCGGCCACATATTCCCCCTGATGGGCATCGGCGCGGGGGATGATGAACCCGTCAAGCGCCCTGTCCGTTAGCACCTCGCGCAGGCGGGCCAGCCGTGGTCCGCCGGTTTCCGGTGAAGTGGTGGCCTCGAAGCTCTGGAACATGTGGCTGTCCTTCTGCGTGCTGGTCTGTGGGGCGGTTCAAAACTGTAGCAGGGGCCGTCCAGCCCCCGCGCACAGGCAACTGTCAGGCGCTGCGGCGCAGCACCATTTTCGGGCCGGAATTGCCGGTCGGATCGAACAGTCCGGCCAGTTGTTCCGTAATGGCACCGGCAAGCTGTTCTGCATCCGTGATGGTCACGGCCCGTTCATAGTAGCGGGTCACGTCATGGCCGATCCCGATGGCGATCAGTTCCACCTGTTTGCGCTTCTCGATCATCTCGATCACATCGCGCAGGTGTTTTTCCAGATAGCTGGCAGAGTTCACCGACAGGGTGCTGTCATCCACCGGCGCACCATCGGAAATCACCATCAGGATGCGGCGCTGTTCGGGACGGTTGACCATCCGTTTGTGCGCCCATTCCAGCGCCTCGCCGTCGATGTTTTCCTTCAGCAGCCCTTCTTTCATCATCAGGCCCAGATTAGGCCGTGCGCGCCGCCACGGGGCATCCGCGCCTTTGTAGATGATGTGGCGCAGGTCGTTCAGGCGGCCCGGCGTCTGTTCTCGCCCGCCTTTCAGCCAGTTTTCACGGCTCTGCCCGCCTTTCCATGCCCGCGTGGTAAAGCCGAGGATTTCGCATTTCACCTGACAGCGTTCCAGCGTGCGGGCCAGAACATCCGCACAGATTGCCGCGATGGAAATCGGGCGGCCGCGCATGGAACCGGAGTTGTCCAGCAGCAGCGTAACCACCGTGTCCTTGAACTCTGTGTCGTTTTCCACCTTGAAGGACAGGGGAGTGGTCGGGTTGGAAATCACCCGCGCCAGACGTCCTGCATCCAGAATGCCCTCTTCCATGTCAAACTGCCAGCTGCGGTTCTGCTGGGCTTGCAGGCGGCGCTGCAATTTGTTGGCCAGCCGTGAAACGGCACCTTTCAGCGGATCAAGCTGCTGGTCGAGGTAAGCCCGCAACCGTTCCAGTTCCGCCGGTTCGGCCAGTTCTTCGGCCAGAACCTCTTCGTCGAATTCGGTCGTGTAGACGCGGTAGTTCGGGTCCGCATCGGAATGGGCGGCAGGGGGCGGCGGGTCCAGCGGGGGTTGCCCGTCCGGTGCTTCCATTTCCTCGGCGTCGTCCAACTCGTCCCGTTCCTCCATAGAGGTCTGGGCCTGTTGCTGTTCGTCCGTGGCCTGCTGGTCCTGAGAGGCCTCGCTCTCATCGTCTTCGTCAGACTGGTCGCCGCTGTCGGTATCAGGGTTTTCGTCTTCCTGCTCGTCCTCTTCGGCTTCTTCCTGACGGTCGGGGTTTTCCTCGTCCGGATCTTCGCCCAACTGTTCGCCGTAACCCAGATCATCAATCATCTGGCGGGCGAATTTGGAGAAGGCCACCTGATCGTCCAGCACATCATCCAGATTGCCGAGCGTGTCGGCGGCCTGTGATTCAATAAACCCGCGCCAGAGTTCCATCACATGGGCCGCAGCAGGGGGCAGATCGCGCCCCGTTGCAAGATGGCGTACCAGATAGCCCGCAGCCGTCGCCAGCGGCGCACCGGCGGCGTCCTGTATCTGGGCAAATCCCATCTTGGCCGCTTCGTTGCTGATCTTGGCGTCGATGTTTCCAGCAGTGCCCGGCATGGCCCGCGCGCCCATTGCCTCACAGCGGGCGGTTTCCATTGCCTCATAGAGCGAGCGCGCCATTTCGCCCTGCGGCGCATAGCGGTTGTGGGTGGCTTCATTGTGAAAGCGGTGGCGCATCGCATAGGCATCCGCTGTGCCACGGGCCAGCATCACCTCGTCCCGCGTCATCCGCCGCGTGACCTGCGGCAGACGCATGGCATCATTGGACTGTCCGGGAGGGTCCACCGTATAGGTGACGTTCAGCTCCGGCTCGTTCGCCATCGCCTTGGTCGCCTCGGCCAGCGCCTTTTTGAACGGATCAGCGGGATTGTCGTTTGGTTTGTTCATAAACGTCCCGTCCTTTCGCTTTCACACTTCCTCTGGCGCAGCCTAACACAGGTTGCGCCCGTTGCTTAACCCAAGCTGACGCTTGCCGCGGATTCGGGCAGTTCTTCGTCGAAACAACGCTGGTAGAACTCGGCCACGGTCTGGCGCTCCAGCTCGTCGCATTTGTTCAGGAAGGTCAGGCGGAAGGCAAAGCCGATGTCTTTGAAGATACGGGCGTTTTCAGCCCATGCAATCACGGTACGCGGGGACATGACGGTGGATATATCACCGTTCATGAACGCAGTACGCGACAGATCCGCAACCGTCACCATCTGGGCAATGTCCTTGCGGCCTTTTTCGGTGTTCCAGTGCGGGTTCTTGGACAGAACGATGGCAGCTTCTGCGTCATGGGACAGGTAGTTCAGCGTTGCCACAAGTGACCAGCGGTCCATCTGGCCCTGGTTGATCTGCTGGGTGCCGTGGTAAAGCCCTGTGGTATCCCCGAGACCAACAGTGTTCGCCGTTGCAAACAGACGGAACGCAGGGTTCGGCGTGATGATTTCATTCTGGTCCAGCAAGGTCAGCTTGCCGTCTGTTTCCAGAACACGCTGGATCACGAACATCACATCCGCACGGCCCGCATCATATTCGTCAAAGACGATGGCAACAGGGTTGCGCAGCGCCCAAGGCAGGATGCCTTCGTGGAATTCGGTAACCTGTTTGCCGTCCTTCAGCTTGATCGCATCCTTACCGATCAGGTCGATACGGGAAATATGGCTGTCAAGGTTTACGCGCACGGAGGGCCAGTTCAGACGGGCCGCAACCTGTTCGATATGGGTGGATTTACCTGTGCCGTGATAGCCCTGGATCATCACGCGGCGGTTGTACTGGAACCCTGCCAGAATGGCGAGCGTGGTGTCGGGATCGAATTTATAGGTGCTGTCGGTTTCTGGAACACGGTCTGTGCGCTCGGCAAAACCCTTGACGGTCATATCGCTGTCGAGCCCGAAAACCTCTCTTACAGAAATTTCCTCGGTCGGTTTTGCGTTCATATCCAGAAAATTATCGGCCATGTATATCGTCCTGCGTCATCCAATGAAGAGCCCAAAGAAGGGGTGATCCCTGCTTAGTGGAATATATTCAAACAGGGCGCAAGGGGGGCGGGGTATTTTGAGCCGCGCAAACCCGCCTGACATAGCGTAGGAAATCGGGCCGGCCGCAGGATCACGGCGGGACCAGCCGCTTTAGGGGCGCCGGAATTGCTTTTCTTTTCCGCGGCGGTTTGTAAGGTAAATGTAAATATTTTGTAAAAACCATTTAAGTTGAGGCCTGTTTAAATGCTTCAGAAAATGCTGATGTTTGCAAAGTTTCTGGTCTTGGTTCTTCCGGCGTTATTAACGCTGTTTCTGGTGTTGCGGGCCATTTTCGATGCGAATGTATCCGATTATCGTTACGCTTTTGCGCTGCTGGTTATTTTTGCGCTTAGCCTGCTGGTGGCTCCGCCCCGCGAACCGGACAGGGCGGGACGGCGCAAACGCTGGGGGCGATTGCTGGTTATCCTGCTTCCCGTACTTGCATTGATCCCTGCGACTTTTGTTGTGCTGGTCTTTGGAAAAATGGATATGGCGGCTTTTGTGTTCCATCTCGTTTTCGGGATGGACGGAACGCCAATGGCGAATTTTATCCCTTACGGGTTTACCGTGCTGGTTTATTGGCTTGTGTTCCTCGCCAGTCTGTTTCGAGCGCAATACTGGCTGGAACGGGTGCCTCTCAGCACCTCTGCGATCGCGTTGATGTTGCTGGCGGTCAATCCTGTGGTTTGGGATCTGGTGACCCATTCGCTGGCCGATACATACAGGGACCGCCCGTCCTTTGTTTCGGAATTCAAACATCCCGAACTGAAAAAGGATGCGCACACCCCCAACCTTGTAATCATCTATCTGGAGGGGCTGGAGCGCAGCTACGGCAGTCTGCCGCCAGCGTTAGCCGAAGCCTATGCGCCGCTGGAGGCGCTGGCGCTTGAAGGGGTCAGTTTGACAGGCGTTGACCAGTTGCACGGCACAGCTTGGAGCCTTGCAGGAACCGTGGCCAGCCGCTGTGGTGTTCCGGTGCTGCCTAACGGACTGATTTCGGCGCGGGATTACGGTGATGTAAAACAGATTGCCCCGAACCTGACCTGTCTTGACGATATCCTGCATGCCAAAGGCTATGATGTCAGCTATATCTCGACGACCCGGATTATCGGGAACAAGATGGGATTTTACGGTTTTGACAATTACTTCACCACCCATGGAACCCACCAGATTTATGATCTGGGAAATATAGAATACGAAATGTCAGCAGATGTGGCCAAGAGCTTTGCAAATGACTGGGGCTTGCGGGATGCACATGCCTTTGCCAAAGCAGAGAAGCTGATCACAGCGGCGCTGGATGCGAAAAGACCCTTTGCTGTCACTGTCGCAACTATGGACACCCATGGTCCTGTCGCCCTTATGTCAGAAAGCTGTACCGGTGGCATTTACAAGTTTAAATCTCCTAACATCATAGATGCAGTCCATTGCACCGCGAGGCTGACCGGCGCATTCGTAGAGACTGTGCGTAAACTGACCGAAGGCACAGACACACGGATTGTCATCCTGAGCGATCATCTGGCGCACCATAACAACCTTTACCACCTTCTGGAAAAGGGGCCGCGGCGGAACACAGCAATCCTTCTCGGCGGGCCGGAAACGCCCTCCTTCTTGGCGGGCCGGAAACGCCCCGCGTGATCGACACACATGCGGCAATGTTTGACATATTCCCGACCCTGTTGCATTGGTTCGGCTGGTTAGAGGGCAATCGGGCCGGTATCGGAGTGTCTTTGCTGGGCGACGCGCCGACACTGGTGCAGACCCACGGCGTCGACGAAGTCAATGCACGCTTGAAGGTGGATCTGGCGCTCTCTCGGGTGATCTGGAACAGGGACGCGGTAACAGAATGACACGGAAAAAGCGGGCGGATTTCGAACTTGGCGGGATTTCCGTCAGGGCGGGGAGCCGTCAAACTGTCGACCTTCCGGTCAGCGTTCTTGCGGATCACACTCCGGTGTCTCTGTCCGCCCATGTGATCCATGGCGCCAAGGACGGTCCCACGGTTTTTGCCAGTGCAGGCGTGCACGGGGACGAGGTGATCGGCGTGGAAATCCTGCGACGCCTGTTGCAGTTTGACGGGCTGAACCGTCTGCGGGGTACGCTGATCGTTGTGCCGATTGTGAACACTTACGGCTTTCTGATGCACTCCCGTTATTTGCCGGACCGGCGGGATCTGAACCGCTCGTTTCCGGGAACCAGCAAGGGATCACTGGCCTCGCGGCTGGCGAATATCTTTCTTGAGGACATCGTTTCGCGCTGTGATTTCGGGATTGACCTGCATTCCGCCGCGATCCATCGCACCAACCTGCCGCAAATCCGCGTTTCCGAAGGATCAAAGCGGCTGATGGAACTAGCAGAAGTCTTCGGGCCGCCGGTGATCCTGACCTCGGGCCTGCGCGAAGGCAGCTTGCGCCAGGCCGCACAGGAAAAAGGCGTTGAAGTCCTGCTGTATGAAGCAGGCGAGGGGCTGCGCTTTGACGAAATGGCCGTGCGCGCCGGTGTTGCCGGTATCCTGCGGATCTTGCGCCATCTGGATATGGTGCCTGCAAAAGGCATCGCCAAACCGAAAGAGAAACCGGTTTTCTGTTCGGGCAGCCGTTGGGTGCGTGCACCTGCCGGCGGATTGATCCGCATCTTCAAACGCGAAGGGGATGTGGTAGAGAAAGGGGAAACCCTTGCCATGGTTTCCGACCCGTTCGGGGAGGCCGAAGCAGAACTGGGCGCCCCGATGAGCGGTGTCATTATCGGGCGGGCCGTTTTGCCGGTGGTGAATGAGGGTGACGCGATTTTCCACATCGCCAGCGTCAGTTCTACGCAGGACACGGAAGATACCGTTGAAGGGTTGGCCCAGCAGTTGGAGCTGGATCCGCTGTTTGACGAGGACGAGATTATCTGACGCGATTATCTGAAACGGGGGCGGGGGGCTGTCTGCCCCCATGCCTGACGGCATTCCCCCGAGGATAGTTTTCCAAAAAGAGCCTGCGCGGGCAGGGGTTATTTGAAGATTTTGCTAACCTTGATCTGGTCCCAAGCCCAGACCACCTGTTGCAGACGGTCTTCGTCAGCACGGTTGCCGCCGTTCAGGTCGGGGTGCAGTTCCTTGATCAGTTTTTTGTATTGCTTGCGCAATTCTGCCTTGGTCCAGTTGTCCCGTGCTTCAAGAATGTCCACGGCTTTACGCTCTGCAGGGGGCAGGCGGCGGGTGCCTGCGGCAGGATCGGCCTTGCCCGGATTGCGGGTGGCATTCTGGCCGAGAACCTCATGCGGGTCTTCGATACCAAGGCGGGCCCAGGCCTTTTGCTCAACACTCGGGCGCGCTGTTTCACCTTTTTTGCCAAAGGGCTTCGTATCCCGTTCCCAAACACGGTCCGCAGCGAACTGTTTGTCCATCTCTTCTTCGGAGTGGTTTTCGAAGAAGTTCCATTTCGAATTGAATTCGCGGATGTGGGTCAGGCAGAACCAGTAGAATTCTTCCAGATTATCGGGGTGTTTGGGGGCGCGGTACTTTCCGGGCTCATTACAGCCCGGGTGGTCGCACTGGCGCGAAGAGGTCTCAAACGCGCCGGACATGCCCCGCCGCCCCTTGGCGCGGCGTTTCTTGTCTGCAGAGACGGAAATATCAAAGTTAAACGGCGAACGTTCGGCCATGTGTGTCTTCCTTTAGCAATGCGTTCCTGTCCGGCCCGAATTCTTCGGGCGACCGCTGGTCCGGATCCTCGTTCTGGCATAATTTACACAAACTGCGTAAAGAGCTCTCGACTCGGACAGGGGACTTTAGCCTATTGTAGCAGAGCGCCAAGAGGCATTTTAGGTTTTGGGGGAAAAAGATGGTGATGAAACAGCGGATGGAAGAAAAATTGCAGGCGGAATTCGCGCCGCAACTTCTTGATATTATTGACGAAAGTGAGCAGCATCGCGGTCACGGGGGCTATCGTGAAGGGGGCGAGACACATTTTCGTATAGTGATGCGCTCAGAGCGGCTCGCAGGGATGAGCCGCGTCGCCCGCCAGCGCGCGGTCATGGCCTGCGTGAAGGCAGAACTGGAAGAGCGGGTGCATGCGCTGGCACTTGATGTCAGCGCACCAGCACCGGCATCAGACTAGGCAGGTAGGGAAAGTAGAGATCGCCTAACGGTCGATCTCTTCGTCCTTGTCAGAGGGTTCGGCGAAAGGGCTGTCGTCCTTTTTACCCCGTATCGGGGGATCTTTTGGGTGCCGGTCCTCGCGGCCCTCTCCCCAGCCTTTGGACAGACGCGGTTCGTCTTCCTGTGCTTTGGGTTTTGCCGGTGCGCGATCATCTGCGTTGTCCTGTGCAACAGGGGCTGGCGGCGTGACAGAAGCCGGAGGCGCGGTCACTTCGGGATCCGTGTCATCTGCCGGTGCGGCAGCAACGACAGGGTCAACCTGAGCGGTTTCAGTGACCAGCGCACGGCGGAACACCAGAATGGTCTGATAGGTTTCGACACGGGATTTCAGCAGGCCGGGCTTTTCTTCCACAGGCATGCTGTCAGAGCGCAGATATTCCCAGCCCTCTTTCGCCAGATCATTGATCGTATCGGTCAGAACTGCCGCAAAACGGCCGGCCGTTGTCTTGACACCCTTGACCTTTTTGGGGCGGTTCGGGGCTGGAACGGCTTTGTATTCGTAGCGTTGCATGTGCTGGCTTCCTTCGTCGTAGCGACTTGGGTTTTGCCCGATTGACGCGCACAGGGCAAGGGCCTTCCTGTGCGCCGATCTTTGGTTGGCTAAAGCATGCCTACTTGCGTTTGATCCCGATAGAGCGGTTCAGCCGCTCCGGCGTGCCAAGCGTGTTGTGAGCTTTCAGGATCTCGGCCATGCGGCTTTGGATATGCGCAGGCATCGGGGCAACGCGGGGGCCGGACATATCCACATGCAGGGTCAGCGCCTCGGCCGTGGCGGCCAGCCAGCCGTCCGAATGGTAGAGTTCCTGATAGGTGTGAAAGCGTTTCTCGTCATAATCGACCAGTTGGGTGGTCACATACACGTTGTCCCCTTCGTGCAATTCGCGAACATAGCAAATGTGAAACTCCGCCACGTAGGTCGTGTGCCGATGATCGCGTGCGTAATCTGGTCCAAAGCCGATTTGTTCATAGGCTTCATCCACCGAAGTATCGAACAGCACGCTGTAATAGGCCATGTTCAGATGGCCGTTAAAGTCGATCCATTCGGGCAGGACGGTTTTCGGGGAAGCGCGGAAGGGGGTTTGCATGGGATGTCTCTTGGTCATTGGAATTGCGCGCAGACTAGCGGGGGCAGGGATCGGCCTGCAAGGGGTTTGACCAAGTGGCGCAGCGTGTCTTTTTTCTGCTTGAGCTGAAGTTTGGTTGAGGTCGTAAAGTCTGATTCGATTTTGGAAATGGAGCCAAACCTATGACACAATTAAACAAACCTGCGATCTCCGGCATTTATGAAACCCATCTTCCGGTGCGAAATCTGGAACGCTCCATCGCGTTTTACCGCGATACTATGGGATTGGAACTGGCCCACCGGAATACCGAGCGGAACATTGCGTTTTTCTGGGTGGGGGGTAAAAACCGCAGCATGCTCGGGCTTTGGGGCGCAGGCAGCGCGCCGCTTGGCATGGTGCTGCATTTCGCGTTTCAGGTGGATCGCGACACCATCCTGAACAGCTATGACTTTGTAAAAGACGCGGGGCTGGCGCCCCTTGGTCTTGAAGGAGAACCGGTTGAGGAGCCTGTTGTGATCGGTTGGATGCCCGCGATTTCAATCTATTTCAAAGACCCTGACGGGCATTCGATCGAGATGATCCATGTGCTGGATGAACCCTCCCGACCGGATTTTGGCGTGCAACCGCTGTCCGCGTGGCTGGCGGGGGATTAACCCGCCAGTTTCTTTGCGATGATCTCGTTCACGGCTTTCGGGTTGGCCTTGCCGCCCGTGGCCTTCATCACCTGACCGACGAACCAGCCTGCGAGTTTCGGGTTCTCTTTGGCTTTTTCGACCTGAGCAGGGTTGGCGGCCATGATCTCGTCCACGGCGGATTCAATCGCGCCGGTGTCCGTGACCTGTTTCATGCCGCGCTCTTCCACGATCTGTGCAGGGTCGCCGCCTTCGGTATAGACGATTTCAAACAGGTCTTTGGCGATCTTGCCGGAAATGTCGCCTTTGGTGATCAGCTTGATGATCCCGCCCAGTTGTTCGGGGGAGACGGGGCTGGTGGAAATATCCTTGTCGTCCTTCTTCAGACGGCCGAACAATTCGTTGATCACCCAGTTTGCCGCCAGCTTGCCGTCATTTCCTTCGGCCACTTTTTCAAAGAAATCGGCGTTTTCCACATCGGCTGTCAGTACGGATGCATCATATTCGGACAGTCCGAAATCACCCATAAACCGCGCGCGTTTGGCATCCGGCAGTTCCGGCAGGCCCGCCTTGATGTCATCCACCCACTCCTGATCAATTTCCAGTGGCAGCAGGTCTGGGCAGGGGAAGTAGCGGTAATCGTGGGCTTCTTCCTTGGAGCGCATGGAACGGGTTTCGTTCTTGTCCGCATCGTACAGGCGGGTTTCCTGATCAATCGTACCACCGTCTTCCAGAATGGCGATCTGGCGGCGGGCTTCATAATCAATGGCCAGCTGCATGAACCGCATGGAATTCATGTTCTTGATTTCACAACGGGTGCCCAACACGCTGAAATCCATGGTTTCGGCGAATTTTTCATAGTCACCCGGGCGGCAGACCGACACGTTCACATCCGCGCGCATGTTACCGTTCTGCATGTTCCCGTCACAGGTGCCCAGATAGCGCAGGATCTGGCGCAGTTTGGTCACATAGGCGGCGGCTTCTTCGGGGCCGCGAATATCGGGGCGCGAGACGATTTCCATCAGGGCCACGCCGGTACGGTTCAGGTCCACGAAAGACATGTTCGGGTCCATATCGTGCACGGATTTGCCTGCATCCTGTTCAAGGTGGATGCGTTCGATCCTTACCAGACGGCCCACGCCCGGTTCCATATCCACCAGCACTTCGCCTTCGCCCACAATCGGGTGGTACAACTGGCTGATCTGATAGCCTTGGGGCAGGTCGGGGTAGAAATAGTTCTTACGGTCGAAGGCGGAAAACAGGTTGATGTCCGCATTGATGCCAAGGCCGGTGCGCACGGCCTGTTCCACGCAGAATTCGTTGATTACAGGCAACATGCCGGGCATGGCCGCATCAACGAAAGACACGTTCGAATTCGGCTCTGCCCCGAATTCGGTCGACGCGCCGGAAAACAGTTTGGCGTTTGACGCTACCTGCGCGTGGATTTCCATGCCGATCACAAGTTCCCAGTCGCCGGTCGCACCGGAGATAACTTTGGGTTTCGGGGCGGTATAGGTCAGATCGAGCATGTGCAGGGCCTTTGCGCAGCGTTGTGGAATACGGCCTGCGTTCTAGGCCCATAGGAGCCGTAGTGCAAGCCGCTTGGCGTGTCAGGATTGGCGAAACCGTCAGTTCAGGATTTTACCGACGATTTCTGCCGTATCTTTGGACAGGTTCGGCAAATCCGCGATCCGTTGCAACTGCGCCTGCATCAACTGCTGGCGGCTGGCATCATAGCGGCGCCATGTTTCAAACCCGCCGCACATCCGCGCGGTGGTCTGCGGGTTCACGGGGTCCAGTTTGATCAGCCAGTCGGCAAAGAAATCATAGCCTGCGCCGTCCTTGCGGTGAAAGCCTGCGGGGTTCATCATGGCAAATCCGGCAATCAGGCTGCGATAGCGGTTCGGGTTCTTCCAGTCGAAATCCTTGTGCTGCGTCAGGGCGCGGGCCACGTCGACAGCCGTATCCGCAGGGGCGCTGGACACCTGCACAGTGAACCATTTGTCGATCACCAGACGGTCCGCCTGCCATTGATCGTAAAACGCCTCTACCTCTGCGGTGCCCTGACCGTGGCGGATCAGCGTTGACAGCGCGGAAAGCTGCTCTGTCATATTGTCCGCCGCTGCAAACTGGGCTTTGGCGGTGGCGCAATCGTCCTCAAGATGGCTGATCAGGGACAGAACCGCCCCGCGCAGGCTGCGTTTGCCTGCGGCTTCGGCGTCGGGTGTGTAGGGGCCGGGGGTGGCAAGTTCAGTGTAAAGACCTTGCAGGTCGTCTGAGAGTTCACCCGCCACAGCTTTGGCCAATGTTTGACGGGCCGCATAAATCGCATCAGGATCAGGGGCGGTACCCTGTTCAAAAATCGCCTGCGCCAGCGCGTCTTCGGATGGAAGTGTCAGAACCAGCGCGCGGAACGCAGGGTCGAGCGCTTCGTTCACAGCAACAGCCCGCATTGCCTTGGGGAAGGCCGGGTCGACCTCTGCACCGTTCAGGATCATGTCCTGTAACAGGTCGAGAGCATAATCGCGGCCTGCTTCCCACTGGTTGAACGGATCGCTGTCGTGGGTCAGCAGGAAGGCCCGTTCCGCGTTGGTGATCTGGCGTTCCAGAACCACAGGCGCCGAAAATCCGCGCAGCAGGGACAGGGTGGGTTTGTCCACCAGTCCGTTGATTTCAAAGGACTTCAGCGCCTCGTCCAGCACCAGAACCTGTTCCGGTGCTGCCTCTGAACCATCTGCGGCAAGGAAGCCGGTGCGGATCGGAACCACCTGGGGTTTCTTGTCGGTCTGTCCCGGCGTGTCGGGGTTTGTTTGTGTGAAGGTCAGGGTCAGCGTGTCGCCGGAAAAATCTTCGGTTACGGTGATGCGCGGCGTGCCCGCCTGCGAATACCACAGGGCGAATTGGGACAGGTCGGTGTTGCAGGCGTCCTCGAAAACCTTGATCCAGACCTCGATCGTGCAGGCCTGCCCGTCGTGGCGTTCAAAATACAGATCCAGCGCACGCCGGTAGTTGTCTGCGCCGACCAGAGTACGCAGCATGCCGATCACCTCGGCCCCTTTTTCATAGACGGTGGCGGTGTAGAAGTTGTTGATCTCGATATATTCTTCAGGGCGCACCGGATGGGCAAGCGGGCCTGCATCCTCGCGGAACTGGCGCGCACGCAGTTGCAGGACGTTTTCGATCCGGTTGACGGCATGAGAGCGGGCGTCACCGCTGAACTGCTGGTCGCGGAACACGGTCAGACCCTCTTTCAGGCAGAGCTGGAACCAGTCACGGCAGGTGATGCGGTTGCCGGTCCAGTTGTGGAAATACTCGTGCGCGATGATGCCTTCGATCAGTTCGTAATCGCGGTCGGTTGCGGTTTCGGGGCTGGCCAGAACGTATTTGGAGTTGAAAATGTTCAACCCCTTATTCTCCATCGCGCCCATGTTGAAATCATCCACGGCGACGATCATGAACAGGTTGAGGTCGTATTCGCGTCCGTATTCCTCTTCGTCCCAGCGCATGGAGCGTTTCAGCGCATCCATCGCATAGGCGCATTTGCCTTCATCACCGGGGCGGACAAAGATTTGCAGGTCTACTTCGCGCCCGTTCATCGTAGTAAAATGGTCGTCGTAGGACACCAGATCACCGGCCACCAGCGCGAACAGATAGGCGGGTTTGGGCCAGGGGTCATGCCATTTGCCATCTCCCAGATTGTTGCCGTTGGACAAAAGCACCGGCACTTCGCCTTCAATCTCCACCGTAAAGACGGCCATCACATCGGGGCGGTCCAGATAGTAGGTGATCTTGCGAAAGCCCTCCGCCTCGCACTGGGTGCAATACATGCCGTTCGACATATAAAGCCCGTTCAGTGATGTGTTGGCCTGCGGGTTGGTTTCGACCTCGGACTCCCAGATGAACCCGTCCTGTGGCACCAGATCGGCGGGTATGGTCAGCCCTTCCGCGTCTATCAGGATTTCATCATCCTTCAGCGCCGTGCCGTTGATACTGGCGCTGACCAGTTTCAGATCCTGCCCGTGCAGGCGCAGGTCATGGGGACCATCCGCGCGATCCGCGTTGCCCTTGAATGCAATTCTGGAACGGACCCGCGTTTGCGTCGGGTGCAGTTTGAAATGCAGATCAACGGTTTCGATCCAGAATTCCGGCTGTTTGTAGTCGGACAAACGGATGGTCGGCGGGGTCGTGGATGGGCGCATCATTAATCTCCTGAGTTGGGTGCAAACTGCATGGGAACAGCAGGCAGGTTCAAGAGCGTTTTTTGCAGCGCGTTGGTGGCGCGGGAAAAAACGCAGTTTTGCCTCTGACATGCGCCGGAAGCGTTCCAAGTCAATTTGACTCGTGTTTCGCGGTAGCTTACTTAATCCGGTGAAACTTTGAGGGGTATACAATGGTACGCAAAAACAGACACGGGTTACAGGTAGATGCAGAACTGGCCGAGTTCATCGAAACCCGCGCCCTGCCGGATACAGGTGTTTCTGCGGACCGCTTCTGGAGCGGCTTGTCCGCACTGGTCCATAACCTCGGCCCGAAAAACCGTGCGCTTTTGGAAAAGCGCAAAGAGATCAAGGCACAGATCGACGGCTGGCACATCGAACGGCGCGGGCAGGATCATGATCCCGCCGAATACAAGGCCTTCCTGCAAGAGATCGGGTATCTGGTGCCCAAGGGGCCGGACTTCCGGATCGAAACTACTAATGTTGATCCGGAAATCGCCGCCGTGCCCGGACCGCAACTTGTGGTGCCGATTATGAATGCCCGCTATGCACTGAACGCGGCAAATGCCCGTTGGGGCAGCCTTTATGACGCGCTTTATGGCACGGACGCAATGGGCAGCACGGCGCCAGAGGGTGGCTATTCTGCTGATCGGGGCGCGGAAGTAATCGCTTGGGCAAAAGCCTATCTGGACGAGACCTTCCCGCTGGCCAGCGGGTCCCATGCGGATGTGGCACGGTATAGCGTTGTGGACGGGCAATTGCAGGCGGACGGCGTGGTGCTGGCCACCCCGTCACAATTCGCCGGATACCGTGGCGACGCGGCAAACCCGAGCGCGGTTCTGCTGCAAACCAACGGGCTGCACGCGGAACTGACCATCGACCGCGACCATCAGATCGGCAGCGCAGACAAGGCGGGTATCGCGGATATACTGCTGGAATCTGCCATGTCGTCGATCATGGACTGCGAAGATTCCGTTGCTGCTGTGGATGCAGAAGACAAGGTTCTGGCCTATTCCAACTGGCTGGGCCTGATGAAGGGTGATCTGTCAGAGAGCGTGACCAAAGGCGACAGGACGTTTACCCGCGCGCTCAATCCCGACCGTGAATATACCGCACCGGATGGCAGCACGCTGACCCTGAAGGGCCGTGCCCTGATGCTGGTGCGCAATGTGGGTCATTTGATGACAAACCCCGCCATTCTGGATCGCGACGGTCTGGAAGTGGGGGAGGGGCTTATGGATGCCATGTGCACCACGCTTTGCGCCATGCATGACTTGCAGCGCGACAGCGGCAACTCGGTCAAAGGCTCTGTCTATGTGGTAAAGCCCAAGATGCACGGACCGGAAGAAGTAGCCTTTGCGGATGAGATATTTACCCGCGTCGAACAGGCGCTGGGCCTGCCGCAATACACTGTGAAGCTGGGGATCATGGACGAAGAACGCCGCACCACGGTAAACCTTGGCGAATGTATCCGCGCGGCCAAACACCGTGTGGCCTTTATCAACACAGGTTTTCTGGACCGCACCGGCGATGAAATCCACACCTCGATGGAGGCTGGACCCTTCCTGCGCAAGGATGACATCAAGGGCGAGCCGTGGATCGCCGCCTATGAAGATCACAACGTTGACGTGGGGCTGGCCTGCGGATTGCAGGGTAAGGCGCAGATCGGCAAGGGCATGTGGGCCATGCCCGACATGATGGCCGATATGCTCGCTGCCAAAATTGCCCACCCGCAGGCAGGCGCAAACTGCGCATGGGTGCCAAGCCCGACAGCCGCCACACTGCATGCGATGCACTATCACAAGGTAGATGTGCTGGAACGGCAAAAAGAGATCGCTGCTGGCGGGGCGCGGGCTTCTGTGGATACGATCCTGCAAATCCCGGTGGCGCAGGGGCAGAACTGGTCCGATGCGGAAATCACCCGCGAAGTTGAGAATAACGCCCAAGGTATTCTGGGGTATGTAGTACGCTGGATCGATCAGGGCGTGGGCTGTTCCAAAGTGCCCGACATCAACAATGTGGGCCTGATGGAAGACCGCGCCACCTGCCGGATTTCAAGCCAGCACATCGCAAACTGGCTGTATCACGGGGTGGTCAGCCGCGATCAGGTTATGGAAATAATGCATCGTATGGCCCTTGTGGTGGACGAACAGAATGCCGGCGATCCGACCTATGATCCGATGGGGCCGGATTTCAACGGCTTGGCTTTTCAGGCCGCCTGTGATCTGGTCTTCCGCGGAACCGTGCAACCCTCGGGTTATACCGAGCCGATCCTGCATGCACGGCGTCTGGAGTTGAAAGGAACACAATAATGGCTGGTCTGAATCTGGCGAAATGCCGCAAGATTGTCCGCGCAGCCTTTGCAAAAGGCAAGGAAATGGGCCTGCAGCCCCTGTCTGTTGTCGTGCTGGATCAGGGCGGCAATGTGCTGGCATTTGAACGGCAGGACGGCGCCTCTGCGGGGCGCTTCCAGATTGCCGATGGCAAGGCCAATGCGGCGGTCATGCTGGGGATGCCCAGCTCCCGTGCGATGGAACGGGCGGAAATACAGCCCTATGCCATGAATGCCTTAAACGGCGCTTATCGCGGGCGGTTTGTACCCCTTTCCGGTGGCGTACTGGTCAAGGACAGGAAGGGTACGATTATGGGTGCTGTCGGTGTGACAGGGGACACTTCGGAAAACGATGCCATTTGTGCTGTTGCAGGGATCGAGGCTGCGGCGTTTTCAGCCGAAGCCTGATCTCTTGTCGCTAAGCGCAGGAAACTGAGTATTTTTTGAACATTGAAGCCGGTTCCGCAGTGTTCTTTCTGCGGGGCTTGCAATCCCTTGGTGCTTCGGACTAATCCTTTAGCATGCAAAAACAAACGAGAGTGACATGGTGCGCCCAGTAGTCGGAATAAGTGGCAATGCCCATATGATTAACGACGAGTATGCGGTGCAGGCCTGTGGTTTGCATAACCTGTATGCTGTCTCTGAAGTCTGCGAAGCCACTGCGTTGGTGGTGCCCGCGTTGCCGGATCTGAACCACATTGACGAGCTGTGTTCGGTGTTTGACGGTTTCGTCTTTACCGGTGCGCGGCCGAATATCCATCCCGAGGAATACGGCGAGACAGCAACGCCCGCCCACGGGGATTTTGATCGGGATCGGGACCGGCTGACCCTGCCGCTGATCCGCGCCTGCGTTGAGCGTGGGGTGCCGATTCTGGGGATCTGCCGCGGGTTTCAGGAATTCAACGTGGCCTTTGGCGGCACTCTTTACCCCGAGATCCGTGATCTGCCCGGACGGATGAACCACCGGATGCCGCCCGATGGCACCATCGAAGAGAAATTTGCCCATCGCCATGACATCACCCTGACCAAAGGGGGCGTGTTCGAAGGGATTTTCGGCAGCGATGTCGTGCTGACCAACTCCTTGCACGGGCAGGGGATCAAGGAAGCGGGCGAACGGGTGGTGGTCGAAGGCCACGCACCGGACGGTACGCCCGAAGCAATCCGCATTGAAGGTGCGCCGGGTTTCGCGCTGGCCGTGCAATGGCATCCGGAATGGAACGCGGCGAATGATCCGGTTTCACGTCCCCTGTTTGAGGCTTTCGGGCAGGCTATGCGCGATTGCGCAGCCCAACGCCGTGCAGCCTGACCGGTTGGCGCACCTGTGACAGACAGAATTGTGATCATGGGCGTTTCGGGCTGCGGAAAGTCCACTGTCGGGGCGGCGCTTGCCAAACGACTTGGCGGGGTGTTCCAGGACGGTGATGATTTCCACCCCGGTGCCAATATCCGGAAAATGTCCGACGGAGAGCCGCTGACAGACGCGGACCGCTGGCCGTGGCTTGATCGGGTCGGGCAGGCGCTGGGCGGGACGGATCGCGGGTGTCTGGTGATGGCCTGTTCCGCTTTGAAAACTGCCTATCGGGACAGATTGCGCCAGCAGGCAGGTCGCGATGTTGTGTTTGTGCTGCTGCAGGGATCGCAGGAATTTATTGCGCAACGGATGCAGGCGCGCAGCGGGCATTTCATGCCGCCGGACCTGCTGCAAAGCCAGTTTGACACGCTGGAAGCTTTCGGGCCGCAGGAAACAGCCGTTACGGTTGATATCGTTGAAAGTGTCGATGATATCGTCGAACAGATTTGTCAGGGTCTGAAGCAGCTCTGGCACGGGGGAACCGCCCCTGTTGCCCAGGGGCGGTAGGTGTCTAGTCGTCTGCTTTGACTGTCTGTTTCTGGGTGCCAAGCCCTGCGATGTTCAATTCCATCACATCACCGTCCTTCAGGAAGGTTGGCGGGTTCATCCCCAGACCGACGCCCGGTGGTGTTCCTGTCGCGATCACATCGCCCGGATGCAGGGTGAACAGATGGGACAGATGCTCGATAATTTCGGCTACGGTGAAGATCATCGTGCCGGTATTTCCGGTCTGCATCCGCTCGCCGTTCACATCCAGCGTCATGTCGAGCGCCTGAGGATCGGCGATTTCGTCCCGCGTGACCAGCCACGGGCCGGTCGGCCCGAACGTGTCGCAGGATTTGCCTTTGGTCCAATTGCCGGACATGTGCTTTTGAAAGTGACGTTCTGAAACATCGTTGACGATACAATATCCGGCCACATGCGCCAGCGCGTCTTCCTTTTTGACGTATTTTGCAGTCTTGCCAATGACAACGCCGAGTTCGACTTCCCAGTCGGTTTTGGTTGATCCCCGCGGCATGACCACAGTGTCATTCGGCCCGACGATGGCGGAGTTCGCCTTCATGAACAGGATCGGATGTTCGGGAATACTCGCACCGGTTTCTGCGGCGTGATCGGAGTAGTTCAACCCGATGCACATGAACTTTCCGATGTTGGCCACGCAAGGCCCGATACGGGGGGAGCCTTCCACCGCAGGCAGGCTGGCGGGATCGAGTGCTGCCAGTTTCGCCAGCGCCGCGTCCGACAGTTGCGAACCGTCCAGATCGTTGATGTGTCCCGACAGATCCCGCAGAGCACCGTTCTCGTCCATCATGGCGGGTTTCTCAGCGCCCGGAGCGCCGTATCGGAGAAGTTTCATAGGGTCTTCCTTGTTCCTGCTTCAGTGAACGGCCCAAAGTGTTAGCGCAGTGGATCCGTTCGGTTTCGGGCGCATTTTCACCCGTTGCGGGGCAAACCACAAGAGTATGCTGCGCAATGTTTTTTGGCAGGGGATTTTACAGAAACCGGCGCCAATCGTCTTGTTCACAGCAGCCAAGTTTGTATGACTTGGCTGTGTAGAAGGTTTTGGAGTCCGTCTCATGCTGATCCCCTTTCGTTCCGGCGGGAAATCCGGTGCTATCAATCCGTTTAACAGGGTGTACCGATGATCCGCTTCCTGCATTCTTCCGACCTGCATCTGGGCAAACCTTTCGGCCGCTTCCCTGAAGAGGTGCGGGGGCGTCTGCGGGAAGCCCGAAATGATGTGATTAGCCGACTGGCCGCTGCCGCGCGCAAGGGTGGTGCAGAGGTGATCCTGCTGGCCGGGGATACGTTTGATGCGGAAACACCCACACCTTCGCTGGTGCGCCAGACGCTGAACGCCATCGCGCAGGACAGCGGGTTGCGCTGGGTGATGATGCCGGGCAATCACGATTCCCTTGCAGCGAGCGAGCTGTGGCGGGTTATTGCCAAGGACAAGCCGGACAATCTGACAGTCGTTCTGGAGAGCAGGCCGTTGGAACTGGGCGAAGGGGCAGTTCTGCTGCCTGCGCCTTGCACCGCGCGCAATCCCGGGCGGGATCTGACAGAGTCTATGGATCAGCCTACACCGGAAGGGGCGATCCGTATCGGGCTCGGGCATGGCGGGATTACGGATTTTGGGGGCGGTGGTGAAAAGACTATCTCGGAGGACGGTTCGGCTGCGATTGTTCCACCGGATCGGGCCGAACGCTCCGGTTTGGCCTATCTTGCGCTGGGTGACTGGCACGGGCAGATCGAAGTTGGCAAACGCACATGGTTTTCCGGCACGCCGGAGCGGGACAGTTTCAAGCATCAGATGCAGGCGAGCGCCAATCTCGTGACACTGCAGGGCAGCAATGCACTGCCCGACGTTAAAACCGTGCCAACGGGTGTGATCCGGTGGCTGGACCTCGGGTTGGAGCTGGTGCCTGACGGGGATTGTGTCAAGCAGCTCCATCAGGGGCTGCCGGAGGTGTCCCGCCGCCGCGATGTGCTGACGCGTTTGCGGGCGGAGGGGCGGATCGGACTGGCGGAAAAGACCGCACTGGTGCAGGCGGTCGCGCAGGTCGCGCCGGATTTCTTGTGGTTTGATGCGGATCTTGACCGGCTGCGCCTGACCCATGATACCTCTGATCTGGACAGTGTGGATACGGCCGGAGCCTTGCGGATGGCAGCGCAAAGTCTGGCGGACCGCTCTGACGATGCCAGCCTGTCGGCAGAGGACCGCGAGGTTGCCGAAAACGCCCTGTCGATGCTGTTCACATTCGCATCGGAGACCCAATGAAGCTGCGTTCGCTAAGCCTGACAAATGTGCGCAAATTCGGCGGCAGGACAGCCTCTCTGCGCGATATTGGCGATGGTGTGACGGTAATCTCCGAAGCCAACGAATTCGGCAAATCCACTTTTTTCGACGCGCTCCATGCATTGTTTTTTGCCAAATACAGCAGCGTGGGGAAGGACGTTAAATCCCTGCAACCCCATTCCGGCGGGGCTGTAAGGATCAGTGCAGAGATCGAAATTCCACAGGGCCGCTTTGTCATCGAAAAGTCGTTTCTGGCGCAAAAACGGGCGAGTGTCAGCAGGGCAGGTGGCGCGCTGGTGGCACAGGACGATGAAGCCGAAAGCTGGATCGCGGCGTTGATGGACAACGGGCTGGAAGGTCCGGCGGGTCTGCTTTGGGTGAAGCAGGGCACAACGGGGCTGGAGCCTGCGGGTGCCGTTGGTGTAGAAAAGGAACGTCTGCTCGGGGCGCGGCGGGATCTGTTGTCTTCGGTCGCGGGGGAGATCGACAAGGTGACGGGCGGGCGGCGCATGGATCGTGTGCTGGCGCGGTGTCAGGAAGAATTGTCAAAGCTCGCAACGGCAAGCGGCAAGGCCAAGAAGAACGCGCCGTGGGGGCAGGTTCAGGCGGAAATGGCAGAGCTTGAGGCGCGGGAGGCAGAGCTTTCAGCGCTGAGGAAAGACCTGTCAGAGAACCTCGTAGGGCGGAAAACCTGCGAAGCGGCCTTGGAGCGGATGAACGCGCCTGAGGCGTGGAAACAGCGCAAAGATGCGCTGGCCACCGCAGAGGCGCAGTTCAAAGAGGCAGAGTCCCATGCGGAGAAAACCGGACAGGCGGCAAAAGATCTCGATCTGAAAACCCTCCAGTCCGAGGCGGCGCAAACCAGACTGAACAATTTGTTGCAGGCGGCGGCAAAGCTGGAACAGGTCCGGCAGGAGGATACCAGTCTTCAGTCAAAACTTGGTGTAATCCGGCAGGAACTGGCAGAAGCCGGCACGCAGGAACAGCATGCTGCGGCCCGACTGGAACAGGCGCAAGCGACGGTTAAATCCTTGCGGGAACGGGAAAAAGCCGCGCAGCAGGCGGCGCAGTGCCGTCAGGCACGGGATCAGGTCGAGCAATTGTCAGAACGGCTGGAGAAAGCCGAAACCCAGCAACGCGCCTTGGAGGATGCCAAGGCACAGCTGGACGGTATCACTATAACGCCTGTTTTGATGCAGGCGGTAACAGACGCACAAAACCGTCTGCATCAGGCCAAGGCGCGGGCAGAAGCCCAATCCGTCACCGTGACGCTTCACTACGATGGCGCGGCGCGGGTGTCTTTGGGTGGTGCGGACGTAAATGCCGGTGAAGCCGTGGCGATTTCCTCCCGTCAGAGCTTCGATCTGCCTGGCATCGGGGCGCTGGTGGTTGATCCCGGCCAAAGGGAAGACGGGGATCGGGCGGCTGAGGAATTCAAGCGGGCGCTGTCCGGTTTCGAGGCGGCGTTGCGCAAGGCAAATGTCAGTTCGGTAGAAGAGGCCCACGCTGCCCTTGCCGCACGGCACGAGGCTGCACAGCGCAAGGAACTGGCGGAAGGATTGATCGCATCGCTGGTGCCTGAAGGGCTGGACGCGCTGCGCGGATCGCTCGCCAAGGCACGGGTGGCGGCGGATGCGGTGCCTGCGGGGGAAGCGTTCGTGCAGGATCCCGATGCGCTGGCTGCGGCGCTGGAAACTGGTGAAGCGGATGAACGGGACGCCCGCGCCGGTTACGAACGCTGTCGCGAGGTGCTGTCCCGCGCAAGAGAGGCTGAGGGCGTATTGCGTGAAAAGTGCAACCGCGCCGCTGCCGCACTGGCCGAAGCCAAAGCCGCCTACGGGGATGCGGACAGTTTCGAGAACCGCAAAGCCACTGCCGCACGGCAGGCCAGCATCGCAGAAACTGCCGTGCAGGATGCAAGGGCCAAGGTGCTGGCGTTGCAGCAGAACGCGCCGGATCCTGGAACGGCGTCAGCGGATCTGAAACGGGCCGGTACGGTGGTTGAAAACGCAGAGAAACGGATCAGCCAGCTGAAGGAGCAGCTGGTCCATTACAACGCAGAAATCGCCGCCCGTGCAAACGCCGGTGTCGAAGAAGAACTGGCCGAAGTTCAGGGCAAGCTGGAAACCGCTCGGAGGCGCGAGTCCCGATACAGCCGTGAGGTGGCCTCGCTGAACCTGCTGGTGTCAGAACTGGAAGGCCGCAGGACGCAGGCGCGGGATGTGTATTTCGAACCGGTTCAAAAGGAATTGCAGCCGCTTTTGTCGATCCTGCACGACGATGCCGCGCTGGAATTTGACAGCAGCCGCCTGTTGCCAAACGGGTTGGAGCGGGGCGGCCTGCACGAAGAACTCGACGTGCTGAGCGGTGGGACGCAGGAACAGATTGCGATCCTGACACGCCTGGCTTTTGCCCGTCTGTTTGCCCGTCAGGGATACCCGATGCCGATCATTCTGGATGACGCGCTGGTGTATTCCGATGACGACCGGATCGTGAAAATGTTCACCGCATTGCATCGTGTTGCCACCGATTTACAGGTGATCGTTTTCTCCTGTCGCCAGATGGCTTTTGCCGAACTCGGCGGGGAACAGCCCGAACTGGTGATAGAGCAGCAGGCCTGACCCTGTGACGGGGCAGGCCGTCGCGGTTTACAGATCCTTGACCAGACGCAGCGCGTCGTAAATCGCCGCATGGGTGTTACGCGCCGAGACTGCATCGCCAATGCGGAACAGTTGGAAGCTGCCCTGAGTGTTGCGCATCACAGACTGCGGCTTGCCCGCAATCAGCGCGTTATGATCCACCGCCCCGCCATTGCTGCTGAGCGGTTTGAGGTCATGGTAAAGGTCATCAAGGGGCAGGGTGCCATAGTTCACCACGACCTGATCGTAATTCTTCGTTTCCGTGTAATCGCTATAGTCCGTACCGATGGTGGCGCGCAGTTTGTTGCCCTCCCGCGTAACCCCCAGAAGACGACGGGTGACGGTGAAGGTGACATCTCTGTCCTGCAAGGAGCGCATGTAAGGCACCAGGTTCATGGCCATCACCTCTGGTGCGAAGGTGCGGTCCGGTGTCATGATTTCCACGCTTGATCCGGCAAATGCCGCGGTTTCGGCTGCATGCAGGGCAGGATGGTCGCCGCTTTCGTCATAGATCAGGATATTTTGCGCCGGTTTCACATCCCCTGCGATCATGTCCCAAGCCGAGACCACATGTTCAGCCTCGGTGCCGGTTTCAAACAGTTCCAGATTTGGCATCCCGCCGGTTGCCACGATGACCACATCAGGGTTCAGCGCAGTCACATCTGCGGCTTCGGCCCATGTGTTAAAGTGGAAGGCCACGTCCCGCGCGGCACATTGGGACATGCGCCAGTCGATGATGGACATCATCTCCCGGCGGCGCGGGTTGAGTGCGGTCAGGCGGATCTGGCCCCCCGGATCAGGCTGTGCCTCAAACACGGTAACATTGTGCCCGCGCTCTGCCGCAACGCGAGCGGCTTCCAGCCCCGCAGGACCGGCACCGACGATCACCACCTTGCGCTGGGTTTCGGCTGGGGGGATGTCATGGGGCATGGTCAATTCCCGCCCTGTGGCTGCGTTATGGATGCATAGCGCATCTCCCGCCTGATAAATCCGGTCAAGACAGTAGGTTGCACCGACGCAGGGGCGGATGTCGTCCTCGCGTCCTTCCATGATCTTGCGCACCACATGAGGGTCCGCCATATGCGCGCGCGTCATGCCGACCATATCCAGTAGCCCTGCGTCAATGGCGTGACGGGCGGTGGCTACATCGGGGATTTTGGCGGCGTGAAAGGTGGGCATGCCTGTGCGCTTTTTCACCTCTCCGGCAAAATCCAGATGGGGGGCGTTTGCCATACCCTGCACCGGAATAACATCCGTCATCGCCGGATCGGTGTGGATGCGCCCGCGGATAACGTTCAGAAAGTCGAGCTGTCCTGTCTCTGCCAGTTTTTCCGAGATCACCAAGCCTTCTTCGGCGCTGATACCGCCCTTTTGCGCCTCGTCAGCGGTATAGCGGAAGCCGATGATGAACTCTTCGCCCACACGTTTGCGCACGGCGGCCAGAACATCCATTGGAAACCGCATCCGGTTTTCCAGCGTATCCGCCCCGTAAGGCCCGACCAGATCATTGGTCAGCGGGGACCAGAACTGATCCAGCAAATGGCCGTAAACCTGAAGCTCGATCCCGTCCATGCCCCCCGCCTGCATCCGTTCGGCGGCATCGGCAAAATCATTTATGATCCGCTCTATGTCCCAGTCTTCTATCAACTTTGGAAAGGCGCGGTGGGCGGGTTCGCGGTGTTTGGAGGATGAGACCGAGGGCAGCCAGTCCCCCTTGTTCCACGCAGTGCGCCGTCCCAGATGGGTCAACTGGATCATCACGGCACAGCCGTGTTCATGGCATCCGTCGCTAAGTTGCTGAATCCAGGGAACAACCTCGTCCTTATAGGCGAGGATGTTGTTAAAGACCGGCGGGCTGTCGCGTGATACAGCGGCAGACCCTGCGGTCATGGCCAGCGCGACACCTGCTTTGGCCCGCTCTGCATGATAGGCGGCATACCGCGCCTTTGGCATTCCGTCCTCGGGGTAGGCGGGTTCGTGACTGGTGGTCATGATCCGGTTGCGCAGGGTCAGATGTTTCAACTGATAGGGCTGGAGCAAGGGATCTTTGGTCATGTCAGAGGCTCGGATGTAAGTGGCAGAATGCGTTCCGGCCACAGCAGAGCAACTGGACTTTAGTGTCAAGACTTCTCTATCGGGATCAGCACCCCCCGTTTCCGGAGGGCACTATTTGTGCAATGTGTTGGCAGATCAGTTATAAGCACCGGCGGAATAAGTCAGTTCGTAACTGTGGCTGTAAAGTTCGAACACAATACCGAACGGGTCTTCCACGTAAACCATGCGGTAAGGTTTCTCATCCGGAAAATACTCGCGCACGGGCATCCGCTGCTTGCCACCGGCAGCAACGATTCTGGCAAGAAGGTCTTCGAGGTTCGGGTCCTGAATGGCAAAATGGAAAGTGCCGTGCTGGCGGAAGTTAAGGTTTTCCTGCGGCGGATGGTTGCCGTCCATTTCGAACAATTCGATGCCCACACGATCCGCCGTCGCCAGATGTGCAATCCGCAAGCGGGTCCAGCCCTTGCCGAACACATCCGTGCACATCTGCCCGATGTCGCTGTCGTCCTCGGTAATCTCGGTCGGTTCCATAATCACGTAAAAGCCCAGAACCTTGCTGTAGAATTCGACAGCTTTGTCGAGGTCGGGCACAGAAAGGCCGATGTGGGAAAACGTGCGGGGGGTCGGTGTCTTAGTCATTTGGATGTCCTTCTATAACGTTTGAACCGGATATAGCTGGACTGAAGGAAAATAAAAAATTATGATTTGATATATAAATCATTACGGATTGTGTCTGATGCTGAATGCAACATGGCTCGAAACTTTCACGACCCTGTGTGAGACGGGCCATTTTACCCGTGCTGCTGACAGGCTGGCGATGACCCAACCCGGTGTGTCCCAGCATCTGCGCAAGCTGGAGTCGCAGATCGGTGCGGCTTTGATCGCACAGGACGGCAAGACTTTCACGCTGACACCGGCGGGTGAGGCTGTCTTTGCGCTTGGTCAGGACAGGCGACGGCAAGAGGCGGTGTTGCGGGACAATGTTGCACGGGATGATCCTGACAGGGGGGTGGTCACGCTTGGCTGTTCGGGCAGCTTTGCGGTTTGGGTTTATCCCCGACTGATCGCGCGTATGGCCAAAGCGCCGGAACTGGTTCTGCGCCTTACGGCGGCACCACAGCGCCAGATTGTAGAAACCACCCTGAACTTAGATGTGGACATCGGGGTAATCTCAGAGAAAGTTGCGCACCCGCGGCTGGAGACCACCCGTTTGGCCCGAGAAGAGCTTTGTCTGGTGGTGCCGGCCGGATTCAAGCCGGAATCGCTTACCCTGAAAATGCTGGATGACCTTGGCTTTATTGCCCATCCTGACGGCTATGCTTATGCGGATGATCTGCTGGGGGCCAATTTCCCGCAGGATTATAACGGTGCCGACAGGCTGCGATTGCGCAGTTTTGTAAACCAGATCGGTCAAATCCCGCTGCCGGTGTCGCAAGGGGTCGGATATACCATCCTGCCGAAATCAGGTGTGGATGCATTTGCCAAGACGCAGGCGGTAGAGGTTTTTAGCCTGCCACAGCGCCGGTATCAGGCGCTGTGGGTGATTTCGCGCAAGGGCAGGGCCGGCTTTGCGCGGATCAGCGCGGTTAAAAAACTGGTCGAACAAGCGGCCCGGGACCTGCACTAAGCGCGCCATTGCACCTTCCGTTCGGGCCGGTTCTGTGCAAAACAGTGCGCCAAACCACCCCTATTCCGTGATTGCCACAAAAGGCAACAATTGAAGCAAATGCCATGAGCGTCAAAGCCAGTACCCCCACCCCCAACCCGCGCCTGTCCGTGGCCCCGATGATGGACTGGACGGACCGGCATTGCCGGTATCTGCACCGGTTGTTGTCCAGACACACCCTACTTTATACCGAGATGGTGACAGCGCCGGCTGTGATTCACGGGGATGTGGAGCGGTTGCTCGGGTTTGATCCGGCGGAGCATCCGGTGGCCCTGCAGTTGGGCGGTTCCGATCCGCAGCAACTGGCAGAGGCAACGCGGGTGGGCTGTGACTTTGGTTACGGCGAGATTAACCTGAATGTCGGTTGCCCCTCTGACAGGGTGCAATCGGGGCGTTTCGGGGCCTGTCTGATGAAAGAACCCGATCTGGTTGCCGACTGCGTGCAGGCCATGATCGAAGCGTCTACAGGGGCCAAGATCACGGTGAAGTGCCGCATCGGTGTAGATGACCAAACTCCCTCGGAAATCCTGCCGGAGTTTCTTGATACTGTGGCGGCGCGGGGAATAAATTCCTTCACTATTCATGCAAGAATGGCGTGGCTTGACGGGTTAAGCCCGAAAGAAAACAGGGATATCCCGCCACTGGACTATGAACTGGTGCACCGGATGAAAGCTGATTTTCCCGAATTGGAAATCATCCTGAACGGTGGCATTGCGGATCTGGATGCCGCCCTTCAACATATCGACCGTGGGCTGGACGGGGCGATGATCGGTCGCGCCGCCTATCATACGCCCACGGACATACTGGCCACCGCAGACCGCCGTGTGTTCGGGGAAGGCGGGGATACCACGGCAGAGGATGCCGTCGTTGGTATGCTGCCCTATATCGAGGATCACCTTGCCAGGGGCGGGCGGCTGAACCAGATCACGCGGCACATGTTGGGGTTGTTTGCAGGACGTGCCGGTGCACGACAGTGGCGGCGTACCCTGTCCGAGCAGGCCCACAAACCGGGGGCGGGGCCGGAGGTGGTGGAGCAGGCGCTGTCGCATCTGACGCAACCGGCGGCGTGAAAACGCTTTCATCCGGACCGGAACGGCGCTATCCAAAGTTGACCTGACTGGAAAGCGAGAATATGCCCGAACTGTCCACCCTGCTGCCAATGATCGTATTACTCATGGGAATCGGCGGTTTCGCCGGTGTTCTGGCCGGACTTCTCGGGGTGGGGGGCGGCATTATTCTTGTGCCCGCTTTCTATTACGCTTTTTCAGGGCTTGGATATGACAACGCGCATCTGATGCAGATCTGTCTGGCGACCTCGCTGGCGACAATTGTCTTTACCTCCATACGCTCGGTCCAGTCCCATAACAAAAAGGGTGCTGTGGACTGGGATATCCTGCGGGGCTGGGCGCCCGGAATTGCCGTGGGGGCTGTGATCGGTGTGCTGGTTGCGACCGGACTGCGGTCGACCCAGCTGATGGTGATCTTCGGCTGTCTCGGGATTGTCATCGGGCTTTATCTTGCCTTTGGCAAAGCCCACTGGCGATTGGGTGAACAGATGCCAAAAGGGATTGCGCAAAGCCTGCTGTCCGCGACCATGGGCTTCATGTCGGTGCTGATGGGGATTGGCGGGGGCAGCTTCGGGGTGCCAACGATGACGCTGTTCGGGGTGCCGATTCATCGTGCAGTCGCCACGGCCGCGGGTTTTGGTCTGGTCATTGCCGTGCCGTCGGTGATCGGCTTTCTGCTGGGCCATCCCGATCCGGTGAATTTACCGCCCTACACAATTGGTTACGTTAATATTCCGGCATTTCTGCTGATCATTTGCATGACCCTGCTGACTGCACCTTTAGGGGTAAAGATAGCCCATGCGATGGACCCGAAACCACTGAAACGGGTCTTCGCTTTCTTTCTGCTGCTGGTTGCGCTTAACATGCTGCGCAAAGTCTATTTCGGCTAATCAGGGTGTCGCGCCTCTCTGCGGGCCCTTTGTCAGACTAGCGGTGCGTTTGGGTCAGGATCATTTTGTCCTTCCGCACAACGGTTTCATCCAGTCTGGACAGGAAACTGCTGCCGATCAGATTGGAATGGCGCAATCCTTCAGGCGTGACAGCGGCTTCTACCTTACGCAAGCGGATCGTATCCCCGACCCGTACTTCATCCAGTGTCACCAGTGCTATATCAAGCGGGCCGGAGGCGGTTGTAACCCGTGTGTCAAATACTAGCGCCTCCATGTCGATACCAGCCGCCTGTGCTGTTGCGTAGTTGATCAGCACCAGCGAAGCGCCAGTGTCGATCAGTGCCTCTGATACTGCATCATTGAAGGTGACAGGGGTAGAATAAAGCCCGTTGCGCGCTGTGATATAATGTTGCGAGGTCGCTTCGAGCGAGGCCGCCGACAGGATGATCGTCTCGTTCCGCGCCAGCAGGGTCTCCCGTTGCCATTCTACCGAATACTCCAGCAATCCAAGGAAGATTGTGACGAACAATCCCCAACCCGCATAGCGCAGCGTGTTTCCTTTGGAGGGACGGTTGCGCAGGATCTGACCGATCACAAGCCCGATCAGAAAAATCAAAGCAATAGCAGACCACTTCAGGTTGGTGTCCAATATCAAGTCCACCAGCTGTACATCCGTTCTGAGAAACACAATGCCTAATATGACCAAAATGGCCAGATAAACCCACCGCATAGTGTATGCCCTTAATCAATGCACTCAATATGTGGAATGTTAGGTTAATTTTAACAGTTTGTCACCTTATGGTTTAACAAGAGGGACGGCGGGTGGTCATTCCCGTTTGCGCCCGCGCCTTTTGCCGCGCAGTTGGGAAGCGCGTGACGGCAGTTCCGCTTTCACGCGGGCACGGTCTGCGTCGCTCATTTTTGACCATTGGGCAATTTCGTCGATTGTCCGGTGGCAGCCAATACACAGACGGGCTTCGGGGTGGACGACGCAGATTTTGACGCAGGGACTGTCGATCTCGTTGCGTTTCCAGACTTCATCCATCAACCGGCCCTCCGGATATGGGAAAACCGGTCGAGCGCGCCTTGCAGGATATAACCGGCGGCGACGTGGTCAATCAATCCGGCCCGTTTAGCACGGGATGTATCGGCTTCTATCAGGGCGCGTTCAGCGGCAACGGTTGAAAGCCGCTCGTCCCACAGCAGGACCGGCAGATCGCGGCGGGCCAGAAAATTGCGCGCAAAGGCCCGTGTGGACTGGCAGCGGGGGCCTTCGGACCCGTCCATGTTACGTGGCAGGCCCAGCACCAGCCCGATCGCGCCTGTGCTGTCGATAATCGCCTCCAAAGCTGTCGCATCCACGCCGAATTTCTTGCGCCGGATGGTGTCGCGCGGGGTGGAAATCGACCAGAAAATATCGGAGACCGCCACGCCGATGGTCTTATCGCCAAGATCCAACCCCAGCAGCGGTGCATTCGGCCGGACCTGTTCCAGAAACTCTTCGGCGGTTTCGTAAGGATTGCTCATTGGGAGACCTCCGCATCCTGTGCCGCAGCGCGCAACATGTCGAGCGCTGCGGGGTCATTGGCAAATGTGTCTTGCGCCTCTTTCCAGATCGCACTGGCACGGGCAGTTTCCCCAAGCACACCGTAAGCGCGGATCAGACGAGCCCATTCCGCTGCTGTTCCCCCTTCAGTCGCCAGCCGCTCTGCCAAGCCTGAAACCATACCTGCAATCATTGCGTTGCGGTCTTCCTCGCTCAGATTCTGTGCGTCTTGAATAGTTTGCGCGTCCGGCCCGGGGGCATCCAGATCGGGTGGTGCAATGCCGGCAGCACGGGCCACATCGTTGATCTGCCCGCGGATCAGAGGCACCCACGGCGCATCCGGCGGGCTTTCCTGTAACAGGCCCATCCACATCCGGTAGGCCACGTCGGGCCGGCCGGTTTGGGCAAGCGACAGGCCGGAATAATACCGCGCCCGCTGGTCGGTGGGGTTGGCATTCAGCGCCTGTACCAGCGCCTGTTCGGCTTCTGGCGATACATACCCACCAGCCGCGAGGATCATGATTTCGCCAAGATCGGTGTAATCCGACCCTTTCGCCTGATCCCCGAGCACGCCCATCAGCTGCTGTTGCGCGGCCCGAGCGGCGGCCAGATTGCCAAGCCGCGCTTCATTGTCCACCAGCAATCGCAGACCTGTGGCATCGTCGGGATTTTGCGCCAGCGCTTCGCGTAATTTTTCAACCAGTTCGGCGTGGGCCGGATCGACTTGCACAGGAAGGGGAGGCGATGTGGCCTCGGCGCTCAACTGGTTGGGACGGTTTTCCCGTGCCTGTTGTGCTGCTTCGATCCGCGCCTGAAGCGGCATGTCGGGCATTCCGGGACGTCCGATTTCAAGGTACAGCCAGACCGATCCCGCCAGAGCCAGCCCGATCAGGCCGAGCGGCAGCGCCGCCGGCCCCCGTTCGGAATTGCCGTCCGGCGTTCCGGATTGCACCCGACGGTCGGCAGCCAGCAACCGGCGTGCGACTTCCGTGCGTGCGGCCTCGGCTTCGGCAGGGGCGAGCACCCCGCGGGCAAGATCCCGCTCCACTTCGGCCAGTTGGTCCTTGTAAACGCCGACATCCTGTGCGCCTGCTGTTGCCACAGTTCCGCGCCGTGACAGGATCACGCGCCCCATTGGCACAGCCACCAAGACAATAACCCCAGCAGTTACAAGCCAGAACATGAGCGTGCATCCTTTCACAAATTACCTGCCCCGAATACCTTGCAGACCGCCCAAGCACAAATCATTAAGCTGCGAGATCATGGCGCAGGGCAGCGAAAAGGCCGGATTGTCGGAAAATCGGCGTCACATGTCGCAGGTAAAATCCTGTAAATGTGCTAAAACAGCAAAACCGGAGAAAAGGGCCTCTTTCGCAGGGCCCCAAGCCCCCGCCACCTGACCGGAGTTCGACCCATGAGACGCTATTCAGCCTTTGCTATCGCCCGTGAAGCCGCCCGATACCATTCGGGCTGGGAACGGGCCTGGGCGTCGCCGGAGCCCAAGAGCGAATATGACGTGATCATCGTCGGCGCAGGCGGGCATGGTCTGGCCACGGCCTATTACCTTGGCAAGAATTTCGGCATCACCAATGTCGCGATTATCGAAAAGGGCTGGCTTGGTGGCGGTAACACGGGGCGGAACACTACGATTATCCGCTCGAACTATTTGCAAGACCCCTCGGCGGCGATCTATGAAAAGGCCCGCTCGCTTTATGAAACCATGTCGCAGGACCTGAACTATAACGTGATGTTCAGCCCGCGCGGCGTGATGATGCTGGCCCAGACCGAACATGAAATCCGCGGCTACCAGCGCACCGCGCATGCCAATGCACTGCAGGGGGTTGCGACCGAATTCATCGGGCCCGAGAAGGTCAAGGAACTCTGCCCGATTATCGAACTCAAAGGGCCGCGTTATCCGGTGCTCGGCGCACTCTGGCAGCCCCGCGGCGGCACTGCCCGCCACGATGCGGTGGCTTGGGGCTATGCACGGGCCTGTTCGGATATGGGGATGCACATCATCCAGAAATGTGAAGTGACCGGCGTGCATCAGGACAACGGCACTGTCACAGGGGTTGAGACGACCAAAGGGCGCATCGGCTGTAAGAAACTCGGCATGGTGGTTGCGGGCAACGCCAGTGCGCTGGCCGGTATGGCCGGTTTCCGCCTGCCGCTGGAATCCGTGGCGCTGCAAGCCCTGGTGTCCGAACCGATCAAACCCTGTATGGATGTGGTTGTTATGGCCAATACGGTGCACGGCTACCTGTCCCAGTCCGACAAGGGCGAGATGGTCATCGGCGGCGGCACGGACGGGTTCAACAATTACACCCAGCGGGGCAGCTTCCATCATATCGAGGAAACCGTCCGCGCACTGGTGGAAACCTTCCCGATGATCTCGCGCCTGAAAATGCTGCGCCAGTGGGGCGGTATCGTGGATGTTACAGGGGATCGCTCCCCGATTATCGGCACAACACCCCTTGGCAACACGTTCATAAATTGCGGCTGGGGCACCGGCGGGTTCAAGGCCATTCCCGGCTCCGGCTGGGCCTTTGCGGAGACCATCGCCAAGGGCACGCCCGGTGAACTGGCCGCGCCCTTCGGTATGGACCGCTTCATTGAGGGCCGTTTCATCGACGAAAGCGTCGCAGCAGGGGTGGCGCACTAATGGACGTTCAACACTGCAAAACAGCCGCCACCCTGCAATTTCCGACCCTTCGTAAAGGAGAGACCCAATGCTGATCCTGACCTGCCCGAATTGCGGCATTGCTGCGGATGAAACCGAACTGTCTGCGGGCGGCGAGGCTCATCTGACCCGCTTTGGCGCCGGATCGTCCGACGCGGATTTCGAAGGCTACCTGTTCATGCGCAAGAACACGCGGGGCGTGCATTTTGAACGCTGGCGCCACAGCTACGGCTGCGGCAAGTGGTTCCACGCGGCCCGCTGCACCACCACTCTGGAAGTTTTCGGGACCTATCCGGCCCAAACCACAGAGCCACCGGCTGAACTGATCGAAAAGATCAAACAGAAACGCCCCGAGTTTGAAGGATTCAGCAAATGAGCCTTCTTCTGGCCCTCAATATCCCCGCCGGAGGCTTCTGCCCCCGCAACACACGCGAGGTTCGAACATGAGCACACGTTTGCAAAATCACGGCCGTCTGATTGATCGCAACTCACGGCTGGAGTTCAACTGGAACGGCAAGCGGCTTAACGGCTTCAAGGGGGACACCTTGGCCTCCGCACTCCTTGCCAACGGTGAAATGCTGGTCGGACGGTCGTTCAAATACCACCGCCCACGGGGCATTGTGGCCTCTGGACCCGAAGAACCCAATGCGCTCGTCGGTTTGGGACAGGGCGGTAAATACGAACCCAACCAGCGGGCCACCACCACGGAACTGTTTAACGGTCTGACAGCAAAATCCCAGAACCACTGGCCGAGCCTTGAATTTGATGTGGGCGGCGTGAACCGCGTGATGACCCGCTTTTTCCCCGCCGGTTTTTACTACAAAACCTTCATGGCACCGTCATTCGCATGGAAACATGTGTTTGAACCCGTCATCCGCAAGGCCGCCGGTCTGGGCGCAGCCCCCGATCCCGAGGAACGGGATGCGGACCGCTACGAATATTTCTACGCCCATTGCGATGTGCTGGTGATTGGCGGCGGGATTGCCGGACTGGCAGCCGCCCTGCAAGCGGGGAAATCCGGCGCCAAAGTTCTGCTGCTGGAGCAGGAAAACCACTTTGGCGGACGTGCCCCCGTGGACGGTGTGACGGTTGAAGGAAAACCGGCGCAGGACTGGATTGATGCCACGATTGCAACGCTGGACAGCATGGAAAACGTAACCATCCGCACCCGCACAATGGGGGCAGGGGTCTATGATCACGGCTATGCGCTCGGCTACGAACGGCTGAGCGATCACGCACCCGAAATCTCAGGACCACGCCATCGTTTGTGGCGGATCCGCGCCAGACGCATCCTGACAGCCACCGGCGCGATTGAGCGTCCGCTGTCCTTTGCAGGTAATGACGTGCCCGGCGTGATGCTGGCCGGTGCGGTGCGCGATTATATGGTAAACCACGGCGTATCGGTCGGGGACCGTGTGGTGGTTGCCACCAACAACGACGATGCCTATCGCACGGCGATTGCGTTGAAAGAGGCAGGTCTTGACGTGCCAGCGGTTGTCGATGCCCGCAGCACGGCGACCGGACCGCTGGTTGAGAAAGCCCGCGCAATGGGCCTCCGCGTTGAAACCGGAACCGCGATTTCCTCGGTCTATGGCAATAAGAAAGTCACCTCGGTCGGGCTGTGCAGACAGTCGGGCGAGGGCACCAAAACAGACGAGCTGGACTGTGATGCGGTTGCCATGTCCGGCGGCTGGTCTCCGGTGGTGCATCTGTGGTCCCATTGCGGCGGCAAGCTGAACTGGGACAGCGAAATGGCCATGTTCCGGCCCGATCCTTCCCGCCCGCCAATGGGCGCAGACGGGGAAGGGTTTGTTCTGGTCGCAGGCACCGCCAACGGCCATCTGGATGCGGCGGCGGCTATTGCCGATGGTCACGCTGTCGGGGCGCAGGCCGCGACGGAAGCCGGATTTGACGCCAAAGAAGCTGCAGCGCCGGTAGCAGAATCCGAGTCCGAAGGCCCGATCCTTGCAGTCTGGTCCATGCCGCAGGGGCAGAACAAGAAACTGCAAATGAAGACGTTCCTCGATTATCAGAACGACGTGAAAGTGTCGGATGTGGTTCTGGCTGCACAGGAAGGTTATGAAAGCGTTGAACACACCAAGCGTTACACCACGCTTGGCATGGCGACGGATCAGGGGAAGCTGTCCAACATCAACGGTCTGGCCGTTCTGGCGGACAGTCTGAATGCGGAAATTCCGCAGGTGGGCACCACAACCTTCCGTCCGCCCTATCACCCGATTTCCATGGGCGCTATCGCCGGGGAGGCCCGTGGCGGCCTGTTCAAAGTGCTGCGGCGCACACCGATGCACGACTGGACCGACAAAAACGGCGGCGTCTGGGAACCTGTGGCGGACTGGCGGCGGCCTTATTGCTACCAGCAAGCAGGCGAGAGCGTGAAAGACGCGGTGAACCGCGAAATCCTGCAAACCCGCAACAGCGTGTCGATTCTGGACGCTTCGACCCTTGGCAAGATCATCGTCAAAGGCCCGGATGCGGGCCGGTTCCTTGACATGCTTTACACCAATATGATGAGCACGCTGAAGGTAGGGCGCTGCCGCTATGGTCTGATGTGCTCGGAAAACGGCTTCCTGTCAGATGACGGTGTTGTCGCGCGATTGGATGAGGACACTTTCCTGTGTCACACCACTTCGGGCGGTTCCGATCGCATCCACGCATGGATGGAGGAATGGTTGCAAACCGAATGGTGGGACTGGAAGGTCTACACCGCCAATGTGACAGAACAATATGCCCAGATCGGGATCGTCGGTCCCAATGCGCGCAAGGTGCTTGAAAAAATGGGCACCGATATGGACCTGAGCGCCGAAGCGCTTCCCTTTATGGCCTTTGCCGACGGGGAAATCGCGGGCATCAAGGCGCGGCCCTACCGGATTTCCTTCTCGGGCGAGTTGTCTTATGAGGTTGCGGTTCCCGCAGCACAGGGACAGGCGTTCTGGGATGCTGCCCTTGCCGCAGGTGCGGAATTCGGCATCACGCCTTACGGCACCGAAGCCCTGCATGTGATGCGGGCGGAAAAGGGCTTTATCATGATCGGGGATGAAACCGACGGTACGGTTATCCCGCAGGATCTGGGGCTGAACTGGGCGATTTCCAAGAAGAAAGAGGACTTCCTTGGCAAACGCGCCCAACAGCGCCCCCATATGGTGGACCCGAAACGCTGGCGTCTGGTGGGGCTGGAAACAGAAGACCCCTCGGTGGTGATTCCCGATGGCGCTTATGCGGTGGATGGCACCACACGGGCCAACGGGGTGAAAAACATGATCGGGCGGATTACATCGACTTATTATTCACCGACGCTTGAACGCTCTATCGCGATGGGGCTGGTGGAAGACGGGCCGGAACGCATGGGCGAAACAATCATGTTTGCCCGCACCGATGGCACGACGATCAACGCCAAAATCGTCGATCCGGTATTTCTGGACAAGGAAGGAGCACGGCAAAATGTCTGATGCGGTCAGTGTTGTAAACGGCGCCTCTTTTGATGGCGCGGTAGAGGTGAAGGACGCAGGTCTGGTCGGAATGGTCACGCTGCGCGGGGATCTTGGCTCTGAAAGCCTTGCCAAAGCAGTGAAATCCGCTGTCGGGCTGGCCCTGCCGGATGCGCGTGGCGTGAAGGCCGGCACCAAGGGCGGTGTCGCGTGGATGTCTCCGGACGAGTTGCTGTTGTTTTGCGACTATGAAAAAGCAGATGCGCTGGTTGCGAAACTGGACAAAGCACTGGCCGGAGAGCATTTTCTGGCGGTGAATGTCTCTGATGCGCGGGCCAGCTTTACCCTGACAGGGGCAGGCGTGCGCGAGGTAATCGCCAAGGGCAGCCCTGCCGATCTGTCGCCAGAGGCTTTCAGGCAAGGTGAAATCCGCCGCTCCCGTCTGGGGCAGGTGGCCGTTGCCTTCTGGCTGTCCGCACCGGAGACAATGGAACTGGTGTGTTTTCGCAGTGTCGGGGAATTCGTCTATGACTGGCTGTGCGTTGCAGCAGAAAAGGACACGCTGCCGGAATATTTCAACGCCGGTTAACCGAATTTACTTTCCGAAACGGGGCGGTTGCTGCGGGGATGACCCGTCACAGCCGCCCCGTTTCTGTTTCGGGTCGAAAATAAGGCAGGCTGCCTCAATCGTCTAAGGCGCTGGTAATTAACTACAAATCACAAATTTTACGCGCGTAAATCTTCTGATAGTTGATCCGTCAACCATACAATTACCCATATTTTAATTCAATTGCTCCCTAGTTCGGCCCGATTCCCAGGCGATTACAGGTTTCATAAAACGAAACCAAAGCTCTAGCCGGTCGCAGTCCGGTAAAAGGAGAGAAACCATGTTGAAACTTTGTAAGATCGTTGGCCTTTTCGCTCTGGCAGCCACAACGTCGGCCTGTGTGTCCAACCCGTCTTCCCGCAACGCCATGATCGAGGCACCGCGTCCGGTTTCTGCTGTTGCGGCGTCCCAAACCCAACTTGGTTTCTTTCCCGAACCTCTGGCGACGACGGTTGCTGCGGCTCCGGCAGCGGCCCCAGCCCTGACATCGCTTTACAAGGTTGTGGACGTTCAGGTTCAGGTGCCGGACTATCTGGTTGTCTCCGAAGCTGATGTTTACCTGCCCAAGGCGGATATTGTCTGGCGCGAAGATCCGCTGGGCAACCGTTACGAACAGGTTGAAACCATTATCGAAAATGCGCTGCGCAAGGGCACAGCACCGTTGGACGGTGAAAAAGAGGTTATTCTGGCGGCACGGGTGGGCATGTTCCATGCCTTGACTGAAAAAACCCGCAACTCTGTCGGCGGTAAACATAACGTCCAGTTCGAATATGTGCTGCTGGACGCGAAGACCCGCCAGCCGGTGACTGTGGTGCAAAAGGTCGATGCCTCGCTTAAAGCCTACGGTGGCAGCCGCGCCTACCGCGCCATGCGCGAAGGCCAGACCCAGAAGGTGCGGATCACCAATCACGTGGCGGGTATTGTGCAATCAGCCCTGACCAAAGGCTCTGACGCCTGATAAAAACAGCAATTTCGTTTTAAACGGTCCCTTTGGGGGCCGTTTTTTGTTTCCTCTTGGCGGGAAAGGGCGCTAGGAGGCAGGTATGACAGATAACCGACCAGAACTCCGCTTTCGCCCCAATAAATCGCCCCAACGCATTCGCCACGGCTTTCCCTGGGCCTATGACAATGAGGTCGTCACCGACCGCCGCACCAAGAAAATTGCCCCAGGCACGATTGTGGATCTGCTGGACAACGACCGCAACTTTGTTGCGCAGGCGGCGTTTCATCCCGATTCCAAGATCGCGGCGCGGGTGCTGGAGCGGGACCGTACTGTCGTGATTGACGCCCAATGGCTGGAAGCAAAGCTGCGCTTTGCCCGCGATCACCGCGACCGGATGTTTGACACGCCGTTTTACCGTCTGGTTCATGCGGAAGCAGACGGGCTGCCCGGATTGATCATTGACCGTTTTGGCGATGTGTTTGCCGTGCAGCCGAACGCAGCATGGATCGAGACCCTGTTCCCGCAACTGCAAGAGGCGCTGAAGGCGGTATTCGGGACGCCTGTCATTATCAAGAATGGCAGCGGACGGGCGCGGGGGCTGGAAGGTCTGGCAGATGAAACCGTCGTTACAGACGGTTCGGTGGAGGGTCCGGTGCCTGTCGGTATGAACGGGGCCACCTATATGGCGGATGTTCTGGGCGGGCAGAAAACCGGCCTGTTTTATGACCAGCGCCCCAACCACGCCTTTGCGGCAAAGCTGGCAAAGGGCGGGGATGTGCTGGATGTGTTTTCCCATGTTGGCGGATTTTCTCTTGCGGCACTTGCAGGAGGGGCGACCCGCGCTACCGCAGTAGACGGATCGGCGGCAGCGCTGGAACTGGCAACAAAAGGGGCAGCGGCCTCGGGGTATGAAACGGTGTTTGATACGATCAAAGGGGATGCCTTTGAGGTGATGACCAAACTGGCTGACGGGGGGCGCAGCTTTGATGTGGTGGTCTGTGATCCGCCGGCCTTTGCCCCTGCCAAACCGGCCTTGCAGGCAGGTCTGCGGGCCTATGAAAAAGTCGCGCGCATGGGGGCGGCACTGGTGCGGCCGGGCGGCTATCTGGTGCTGTGCTCCTGCTCCCATGCGGCGGACCTGTCGTCTTTCCGTCAGGCCAGCCTGCGCGGAGTGGGCAAGGGCGGGCGCACGGGACAGATCATCCACACCGGATTCGCCGGAGAGGATCACCCGGTTCACCCGCAACTGGCTGAAACAGCCTATCTGAAGTCGATCTTCCTGCGGCTGGTATGACCCATCGCGTCCTGATCGACGCCTGCGTGCTGTATCCTTCCGTCCTGCGCGCGCTGGTTCTGGGCTGTGCGAAACGGGGGGCGTTTCTACCACTGTGGTCGGAACGTATTCTCGAAGAATGGCGGCGTGCGGCCCGTAAGAACGACATTGGCGCAATGGCGGAAACCGAAATCGCGCTGTTGCGGGCGGACTGGCGCGGTGCGGAGGTGGATGCCTCGGGCGTGCCGCTGGAAGACCTGCACCTGCCCGATGAAAACGACCGCCATGTGCTGGCGGCGGCGATTGCAGGGCAGGCGGATGAATTGCTGACCGCCAACACGGGTGATTTCCCCACGCGGGTGCTGGCGCGTCACGGCGTTTTGCGCCGCCATCCTGACGAATTCCTGTTGGAACTGGCGCACGGGGATGCGGGGATGATGGGGGGCGTGATCGACCGCGTTCACGCAGATGCCGAAGCAATGAAAGGCGAAGGGGTCAACCGGCGCAAGATGCTGCAACGCTGCGGTTTGCCCCGCCTTGCCAAATGGGACGGGGCAGGGCGGGCCGCTTAATCTGCAGCGGGCGGTGTTTCTGCGTCTTCTTCTGTTTCTGTACCTTCGGCGGCTGGTGCTGCTGGCACACCGCCTGCTGCCTCGGCCTCTTCCTGTGTGGCCTGTTTGCCGTTGGCCCAGAAGCCGTCATATTCTTCGCCGGTGGCATAGACCATCTTGCCGCTGCCCTGCCGCTGGCCGTTCTTGAACGTGCCGGTGTAGACATCGCCATTGGCATAGGTGGCCACACCTGCGCCGTTGATCTCGCCGTTGTCCCAGTTGCCGGTATAGCTGAAACCGTCGGGCAGTGTGATCTTGCCGCGGCCCTGCCTTTTGCCGTCCACATAGGCGCCTTCATAGATAGACCCGTCCTTGAACACGGCGCGGCCCTGTCCCTGACGCACGCCTTCAACCCAGTCCCCTTCATAGGAATGGCCGTCTGCATAAGTGATCTTTCCGGTGCCGTGGTTCTTGGCGTTTTTCAGCTCTCCCACATAGATTGTGCCGTTGACATCGCGCACGGTGCCGCTGCCCTCGATACGGCCCTCTACCCATTGGCCTTCGTAAGAAGACCCGTTGGCATATACGATCTTGCCTTCGCCGTGGGGCAGGCCCTTGGCAAATTCGCCGGTGTAAACCGCACCGTCGCTATAGGTCAGCGATCCCTGGCCCGACATCTGGCCTGCTTCCCAGTTGCCGCTGTATTCATAGCCGTCCTGTCCGGTGAACTTGCCGTCACCCTGACGCTGGTCGTTGACGAAATTGCCGACAAAAATATCGCCGTTGGCATAGGTGATCTTGCCCGCGCCGTTGCGCTTGCCCTGTTCCATCTGCCCTTCATAGACATCGCCGTTGGCCTGTTTCAGAACGCCGGTGCCTTCGATCTGGCCGTTCTTCCATTCCCCGTCATAGGTCAGTCCGTCCGGCATGGTCAGAAGCCCGTTACCTTCGCGCATGCCCTCTACCACATCGCCCTGATAAGTCGCACCGTCATGATAGGTGATCAGCGCCTTGCCGGTTTTCTTTCCGTCCTGCCAGTCCCCTTCATAGCGATAGCCGTTCGGGCTTGTCATCGTGCCCGTGCCGTCGTGCTGCGCCTGAGAGAATTCGCCCTCATAGACCACGCCATTGGCGTATTTCGCAACGCCGGTGCCTTCGATTTTACCGTTGACCCAATCCCCTTCATAGGTGCCACCATCCGCAAAGGTGATCTTACCCTTGCCTTCGGGTTTGCCTGCCACAAACGTTCCTTCATAAACCGAACCGTTGGGAAACTTCGCGGTGCCTTGCCCCTGGATTTCCCCTTCGACCCATTCGCCGGAATATTCATAACCGTTAGGCAGGCGATAGGTGCCGGTGCCGTGTTGCTTGCCGTCCTTAAAGGTGCCTTCATAGACCCCGCCGGTATCATATTGTTTGGTCACAACCTGCGCTGTGGCCTGTGCAAAACCCAGCGTCGGGGCGGTGGCCAGCAGGGCTGCAACAAGAAGGGTGCGGGGAAGCGGCGTGGGTTTGGTCAAATTCTCTTCGCCGGCGCGGGGCCGGGCTCCCTAATGATTGGTCAATCGGTTTGCGCCCAACGTTAAGGCTTTGGAAAAATCATGACAAGGGTTCTTGCGTCTTGTGCTTTGTGGTTCAAATAGGTCTAACAAGGCAAAAGATAATCAGAAATGGTGGGCACCATGACAGAGAAACTGCGTCTGACGCTTGCACAGCTTAACCCCACGGTCGGGGATCTGGCCGGAAACATGGCAAAGGCCCAAGAGGCCCATGCACAAGCCGCCAAAGCGGGTGCAGATATGCTGGTGCTGCCCGAGATGTTCATCACCGGCTATCAGACGCAGGATCTGGTGATGCGCCCTGCCTTTGCGCTGGATGCGATGGCGCATGTGGCCATGCTTGCAAAAGCCTGTGACACAGGGCCTGCGATCGGTGTGGGCGCGCCCTTGTTGGAAGACGACCTGCTGTTCAACGCCTATTACATCCTGCGCGGCGGCGAGATCATCGCGACCCTGCGCAAGCATGAACTGCCCAACACCCATGTCTTTGACGAGGTGCGCCAGTTCAGCTCCGGCCCGATTGCCGGCCCCTACAGTCTGGGGAATGTGCGCATCGGCACCCCGATCTGCGAAGACGCATGGCACCCCGATGTGCCCGAGGCGCTGGCGGAATCCGGTGCGGAAATTCTGGTGGTGCCCAACGGGTCGCCCTATTACCGCAACAAATACGACCGGCGGTTTTCTGCCATGGTGTCCCGCGTGATCGAGAACGA
>JAAEZA010000028.1 GCA_018223125.1 Paracoccaceae bacterium
TTTTTGTACAGTGCCGCGCATAGGGGTTGCAGTACCCCCGCCTGTGTTACCCAATCCGCACGGTCAGGCACCAGAACCGATCCCATACACTCGGCTTTAACGCGCAAGGCATCCGCCTCCTGCTGGGATGTTCCCGAAAGCCAGATCCGGCCGCTGACATAGCCGCAGTTATAATCTTTGTACCGTTGGAGAAAACCTTCGTAGGGGGCGATCAGAACCGTTCCGGGCCGCACAGTGCTACAGATGTGGCGTTCCAGTTCTATCAGAAGTTCCGGATTTGCGATGGGCTGGTAAAAATAGATGACATCATAGTCGTTGTAATGTTCAAAGGTTAACGCATCGCCCAGATGGATTTTGCAGGTCGGCGGCGCAACCGACTGCATCAGCTTGCGGGCGGCAGCTTCGTAATTCGGGTCGTATTCCAGCCCATCGGCACAGCCGAAATACTCCCGCGCAAGCAAAACCTTGGTGCCACCCCCACAGCCCACATCCAGAAACTGTACCGGCGCAGTCAGGTCTTTTGCCAGACACACACGATACGCGGCGTGGAGGTGCGCACCAAAGACAGAAGCCGGCAGCGGGATGTCCTTGAATAGGCCCTTGCTTTCAGAGGTTTCGTCCTGCTGGTCGCGTGGATTAACAAATTCGTGCATCCGCACCAGGAAACCGTCCAGCGCAGCCAGTTGTTGCGCTAGGGCAGAACCGTTTGGCAGGGGGTCCCCGTAAAGCGGGCTAGGGGCCGTTTCGGCGCAAAGCCGCGTTGCCCGCATGATCCGGTTCCAGACCACAAGCATCCGTTTGGGTTCCGCCCCGAAAACTGCCGTGTCTTTTGCCGCCCTGCGCTCGGCAAGCGGTAACTTTTTGAAGTCTTCCGATCCAAGGAACACCGCCCTTTCCCGAACCAGTCGAACCAACTCTGCGCGCAGTTTGGCCAGCGCCGCCAAACGGGATTCGATTATTTCGGGATTACGGTCGCTGGCGGGTTTTTGCAACTCGTCGCCAAGACCCTGCGCATGCCCCCTTGCCGCCGTGCAGGCCCGCTCCGTCTTCCGGTGCAGGTCCTGCGGGCGTTCTGTCGGGGGCATGGCCTTCTCCTGATGCCGGCCCGTTAGTCCTTGAGGCGGGCCAGTGCGTGGCGTTTCTTTCCGGCAGAAAGCTTAACAGACCCGCGCAATTTGTCAGCGGAAATGACAGTACCCGCATCGCTCAGCGCTTCATCGTCCAGCTTTGCCCCACCATCCGCGATCAGGCGTTTGGCTTCCTTGCCCGAACCGCTCAGGCCGGATTTGACCAGCAGTTGCACAATAGAGATACCGTCCCCGACATCCGCCGCCGAGAATGTGACGGTTGGCAGGTCGTCCCCGACACCGCCTTTTTCGAACACTTCCCGCGCCGTTGCTTCCGCTGTTGCAGCCGCGTCCGCACCGTGCGCCAGTGTGGTTACGGCATTGGCCAGAATCGCCTTCGCCTCGTTGATCTCGCTGCCTTGCAGCGCGCCCAGACGGTCGCATTCATCCAGTGGCATTTCGGTGTAGAGCTTCAGGAACCGTCCCACATCCGCATCTGTGGTATTGCGCCAAAACTGCCAGAATTCATAAGGTGAGCGCATTTCAGGGTTAAGCCAGATTGCCCCGTCCGCGGTTTTTCCCATCTTCTTACCGTCGGATGTGGTCAGAAGCGGGGTGGTCAACCCGTAAACCTCGTTCGAGATCACACGGCGGGTCAGGTCGATCCCGTTCACGATATTGCCCCACTGGTCCGAACCGCCCATTTGCAAAACACATCCGTAACGCCGGTTCAGCTCCATAAAGTCGTAGGCTTGCAGGATCATGTAGTTGAACTCGAGGAACGAGAGGCTCTGCTCCCGGTCGATCCGGCTTTTCACGCTTTCAAACGACAGCATCCGGTTCACCGAGAAATGCCGCCCGATGTCGCGCAGGAATTCAAGGTAGTTCAATCCGTCCAGCCATTCCGCATTGTTCAGCATCATCGCATCGGTGTCGTTATCCCCGAAGGTTACATAGGACGAAAACACCTGTTTGATTCCTGCGATATTGGCATCAATCTGATCGTCTGTCAGCAAGGGGCGCTCGTCCGCACGGAACGAGGGATCGCCCACTTTCGTGGTGCCGCCGCCCATCAGGACAAGGGGTTTGTTGCCGGTTTTCTGCAACCAGCGGAACATCATGATCTGTATCAAACTGCCTACATGCAAGGATTTCGCAGTGGCATCAAAGCCGATATAGGCCGGCACGATACCTTTGAGCAGGCGGTCGTCGAGCCCCTCCAGGTCTGTGCAGTCCTGTAAGAAGCCCCGGCTCTGCATCACGTGCAGAAACTCTGATTTGGGCTTGTAAGTCATCGGTCTTTGTCTTTCTTTGCTAGGAAATAGAGCGGCCACGTATAACGGTTGGCCGGGGAAAGGAAAGACCATTGGCAGATTTTAAACCGATCCGTGCGCTCGGGTTGATGTCGGGCACCTCTATGGATGGTGTGGACGGGGCGGTTCTGACCACTGACGGGGTAACGATTCACGACTTCGGGGAAAGCGCCTTTCGCCCGTTCAACGAGACCGAAGCCGATATCCTGCGCGCCGCGCAAGGGCTGTGGCCGGGGGAACAGCCTGAGGTGTTACAGGCTGCACTGGAAGTCATCCAGACCGCACATGCCGATCTGATAGGAGAATTCGAAGATATCGATCTGGTGGGTTTTCATGGTCAGACGCTCAACCATGATCCCGAACAGGGGCGCACATTCCAGCTTGGCGACGGGGCTGATCTGGCACAGCGCAGCGGCATCCCGACAGTTTGGGATTTTCGAAGCAACGATATGGTCACGGGCGGGCAGGGCGCACCGCTCGCGCCTTTTTTCCACTTCGCCTGTGCGAAATGGGCCGGACTTACCGCGCCTGCGGCGTTTCTCAATCTTGGCGGTGTGGGCAACGTCACGGTGGTCGATCCCTCCAAACCATCTCCTGAGACAACAGGCGCGTTGATAGCCTTTGACACCGGCCCTGCAAATGCGCCGTTAAACGATCTGATGACCGCGCGGTTGGGACTGGATTTTGATGAAAACGGGGCGCTGGCCGCCGCAGGAATCGTTGATGAAACCGTACTCACCCGCGTGTTCCAGCGGCCTTTCTTCGCGCAAAAACCGCCCAAGTCACTGGACCGCCACGATTTTCACGATGTTCTGAAGCTTGTAGACAGGCTGGGTGATGCGGATGCAGCGGCAACGCTCACGGCTTTGCCCGCTGCCTGTGTTGCCGCAAACCAGAGCCATCTGACCCTGCAACCGCAACACTGGCATGTTTGCGGTGGTGGTGCGTCCAATCCGGTGATGATGCAGGAACTGTCCGAGCGTCTTACCGGACAAGTGAACTCTATCGGAGAACTCGGGCTCGACGGGGATATGCTAGAGGCTCAGGCGTTTGCCTATCTCGCAGTCCGGAGCAAAAGGGGGCTGCCTCTTTCAGCACCCGCCACAACGGGTTGCACGGCTCCGGCCACCGGCGGACGGTACAGCCAACCTTAAAAACGCATCTCTTTTTGGAAAAATATCCCCCGAGCGGAGCGGGGCATCCTAAAGCCGCAAAGGCTGCGGCTTTAGGGAAATCTGTGGGAGACCCGCGGTTTAGCGGGTCGTTTCTGTCAGGCGGCGGCGGACATAGCCGTCAACTGTGCTGATCATCGTATCCATGTGATCGTTTTCAAAGAAGTGACCCGCACCTTCCAGAACCTCATGGGTGATGGTGATGCCTTTCTGCTCGTGCAGTTTTTCTACCAGATCCACCGTGTCGGCAGGTGGCGCAACACGGTCGCCCGATCCGTTGATTATCAGACCGGAGGCAGGGCAAGGTGCGAGGAATGAGAAGTCATACATATTCGCAGGAGGTGATACGCTGATAAAGCCCGAGATTTCTGGGCGACGCATCAGCAATTGCATCCCGATCCACGCGCCGAAAGAGAATCCGGCGACCCAGCAATGTTTCGCATTGGGGTTCATCGCTTGCAGGTAGTCGAGCGCGGAAGCTGCATCTGACAGTTCCCCGACGCCCTGATCGTATTCACCCTGACTTTTACCAACACCGCGGAAATTGAACCGCAGGACCGTAAAACCCATTTTGTGGAATGCATAATGGAGGTTGTAGACAACCTTGTTGTTCATCGTGCCGCCGAACTGGGGGTGCGGATGCAGGATGATGGCGATCGGCGCATCTTTTTGCTTTTGCGGATGGTAGCGGCCTTCCAGACGTCCGTCCGGTCCGGGAAAAATTACTTCAGGCATAGGTGCAAACAGGCTCCGTTGGGGCAGGATTTTCCGTATGATGGTGTTGTCTTTTACATGCCAGAGACATGGTTGACTATTCCCCTCGGAAAACCTAGAACAATTCTAAATTGGGCGCGGTGGCCGCACTCCAAGCTGAACAGGAGTTAAGGCCTCATATCCCGCGCGTCAACACTTGCAATGGTGGAACGGCCGTGAAACTCAGTACAAAAGGCAGATATGCCCTGATTGCCTTGGTTGACTTGGCTCTGGAATCCAAGGGCGGGCTGGTGTCGCTCGGGGAAATTTCGGGACGTCAGGATATCTCTCTGGCCTATCTGGAACAGTTGTTCGTAAAACTGCGCCGTGCAGGGATTGTCGAAAGCGTGCGCGGACCTGGCGGCGGCTATCGTCTGGCAGAATCAGCGGATGCGATCCGGGTGACAGCAATCCTTGAGGCGGTTGATGAATCGATGGATGCGCTCAGCAAGGGGGCGGGGGCCTCCGGTGCCTCCTCCGGATCGAGAGCACAAAGCCTGTCAAACCGCTTCTGGGAGAGCCTGTCAGCCCATGTATATGTGTTTTTGCATCAGGCCCGCCTGAGCGACATCATCACCAACCAGATGGCCCCCTGTCCGGCGGTTCCCTCGTTGTTCCAACTGGTGGATGAAAAATGAGAGTGCGGGATTTGGATATTTCCAGCCAGAAGAAGCGGGGCGCGCGGATCACATGAGCCGTGTTTACCTTGACTGGAACGCAACAGCACCGCTGCGCCCCGAAGCGCGCGAAGCGATGATCGCGGCGATGGATGCTGTGGGCAACCCGTCCAGCGTCCACGCCGAAGGGCGCAAGGCGCTGGCCATAATCGAGCGTGCACGGGTGCAGATCAAAACCGCCTTCGGCGTCGGCTCCGGGGATCTGGTGTTTACCTCCGGTGCGACAGAAGGCGCCGGTCTGGTCCTGAATGCCGGCAGGGCGGTGTGCGGCGCAACCGAGCATGATGCGGTTCACGCCTGGTGTGATCCGGATCTGCCTGTGGATGCGAACGGAAAAGTCGCTGTTTCAGTGCCCGAACGTTCGGCCCTTCAAGCGGCCAACAGTGAAACCGGTATCTTGCAAAACGGGTTTGAAAACATTGCTTTATGTGACGCTGTGCAAGCGTTCGGCAAGGTTCCATTTGCCTTTGAATGGTCCGGCGCGAAAGCAGCATTACTGTCGGCGCATAAAATCGGCGGTCCGAAAGGCATCGGCGCTGTGGTGCTGCAGTCCGGTCATGAGGTGCCAACGCTGGTCAAAGGCGGCGGACAGGAACAGGGGCGGCGCTCGGGCACCGAGAACGTGATGGGAATCGCCGGTTTCGGCGCAGCGGCGGAAGCGGCGCAACGGGATCTGGACAGTGGTTTGTGGGAACCGGTCGCAATTCTGCGTGATGAGCTTGAAGCACGGCTTGTAGATGAGGCGCCCGATGCCGATATCATCGGGAGAACCGCAAAGCGGCTTCCCAACACCAGTTGTATCGCTGTTGCGGGCTGGAAGGGTGAAACGCAGGTCATGCAGATGGATCTGGCCGGATTTGCCGTTTCTGCGGGATCAGCCTGTTCCAGCGGCAAGGTTAAGCAAAGTCGGGTGTTGAAGGCCATGGGCTTTGACGATACGACCGCAGGTTCTGCGATCAGGGTCAGCATTGGCCCGTCCACCACCCGCGACGAAGTTATGGGGTTTGCCGATGCATGGCTGGCCCGATACAGGAAATTCAAAGCCCGTGCAGCCTAGCGGCGGGCAAAAAACAATGAGGACAGCAACATGGCTGCTTTAGACGACGTACAAGTCAAAGAAGGTGTCGATCAGGAAACCGTTGAAGCGGTTCAATCCGTGGGTGGAAAATACAAATACGGTTTTGAGACGGACATCGAAATCGAATACGCCCCGAAAGGGTTGAACGAAGATATCGTGCGCCTGATTTCAGAGAAAAACAACGAACCGGAATGGATGCTGGAATGGCGTCTTTCGGCCTATCGCCGCTGGTTGCAGATGGAAGAACCCGATTGGGCGATGGTGGATTACCCTGAAATTGATTTTCAGGACCAGTATTACTATGCCCGTCCGAAATCCATGGCCGAAAAGCCGAAGTCTCTGGACGAGGTTGATCCCAAACTGTTGGAAACCTACGCAAAACTGGGCATCCCGTTGAAAGAGCAAGCCCTTCTTGCCGGGGTGGAAGCGCCCGAAGGCGACCGTCGCGTGGCTGTGGATGCGGTGTTTGACAGTGTGTCTGTCGGTACAACCTTCAAAGATGAACTGGCCAAGGCCGGTGTGATCTTCTGTTCGATTTCAGAAGCCATTCAGGACCACCCCGAACTGGTGAAGAAATACCTCGGGTCTGTGGTGCCGCAATCCGATAACTACTATGCCACACTGAACTCTGCCGTGTTTTCTGACGGATCTTTCGTTTACATCCCCGAAGGCACCAAATGCCCGATGGAACTGTCCACCTATTTCCGGATCAACGCGGAAAACACCGGCCAGTTCGAACGTACGCTGATCATCGCGGATAAGGGCGCCTATGTGTCCTACCTTGAAGGCTGTACAGCACCCCAGCGCGACATCGCACAGTTGCACGCAGCCGTTGTGGAACTGGTGCTGCTGGAAGACGCCGAAATCAAATATTCCACCGTTCAGAACTGGTTCCCCGGTGATGAAGAAGGCAAGGGCGGTATCTACAACTTTGTGACCAAACGGGCCGATTGCCGTGGCGATCGTTCCAAAGTGATGTGGACCCAAGTCGAAACAGGATCTGCCGTGACGTGGAAATACCCGTCCTGCATCCTGCGCGGTGATGACAGCCAGGGGGAATTCTACTCCATCGCTATCGCCAACAACATGCAGCAGGCAGATACCGGCACCAAGATGATCCATCTGGGTAAAAACACCAAGAGCCGGATCGTTTCCAAAGGGATCAGTGCAGGCAAGGCGCAAAATACCTATCGCGGGCTGGTGTCCATGCACCCGAAGGCCCAGAACGGGCGGAACTATACCCAGTGTGACAGCCTGTTGATCGGGGATAAATGTGGCGCACACACCGTCCCTTACATCGAAGTGAAGAACAACTCCGCACGGGTGGAGCACGAAGCGACCACATCCAAAGTGGACGACGAACAGCTGTTCTACTGCCGTCAGCGGGGTATGGATGAAGAAGAGGCCGTGGCACTGGTTGTGAACGGCTTCTGTAAGGACGTGTTGCAGGCCCTGCCGATGGAATTTGCCATGGAAGCGCAGGCGCTGGTTGCCATCTCTCTGGAAGGATCGGTGGGCTAAACAGCCCGCCAACCCCACGAAATTCGCCGCACCTGCGGGGCGGCACTGCTACAATCAAGGATAATAAAATGTTGGAAATCAAAAACCTGCACGTCGGTCTTGAAGAAGAAGACAAGCAAATCCTCAAAGGTGTGAACCTGACTGTGGAAACCGGCAAGGTGCATGCGATCATGGGGCCGAACGGCTCGGGTAAATCGACGCTGTCTTATGTTCTGTCGGGCAAGGACGGGTATGAAGTGACAGACGGAACTGCAGAGCTGGAAGGCACTGACATTCTGGATATGGAGCCCGAGGAGCGGGCCGCCGCCGGACTGTTTCTGGCGTTCCAGTACCCTGTGGAAATCCCCGGGGTCGGAAACATGACCTTCCTGCGCACGGCCGTAAATGCACAGCGCAAGGCCCGTGGCGAAGAGGAACTGAGCGCGGCAGAATTTCTGAAAGTGGTTCGTGAAAAGGCGAAATCCCTGAAGATCGATGCGGATATGCTGAAGCGCCCTGTGAACGTCGGATTCTCGGGTGGTGAGAAGAAGCGCAATGAAATCCTGCAAATGGCGATGCTGGAACCAAAGATGTGCATTCTGGATGAAACAGACTCCGGCCTTGACGTGGATGCCATGAAGCTGGTGGCTGAAGGTGTGAACGCGCTACGCGATGCTGGCCGTTCCTTCCTTGTGATCACCCACTACCAGCGCCTGCTGGACCATATCAAACCGGATGTTGTGCACATTATGGCTGACGGCAAGATCGTGAAAACTGGTGGGCCGGAGCTGGCGCTGGAAGTTGAAAACAACGGTTACGCCGACATTCTGGCAGAGGTGGCCTAAATGTCTGCCAAGCTTAAAAACAAGGGCGTTGTGCCCTCTATTACTGTGCCGGATGGCGGTAAATGGGCCACCACGGCCCGAAATGCAGCCGCTGAACTGCTGACGGAAACAGGCCTGCCGCACCGTCGGGACGAATACTGGAAGTATACCGACCCGACAACGCTGACGGCCCCCGAAGCAACGCCTGCCGCCATTTTCAAGAGCGACGATCCACTGCCGTTTTCCGGTGTGGACGCGGTAAAGATCGTGTTTGTGGATGGCATCTATGACCCGTCACAATCCGATGCGCTGGAACTGGCTGGTGTTGAAATCGAAACACTGGCAGATGCAGCGCAGAAGGATATTCACTGGGCCGGTTCGGTTTTTGGCGTGCTTGAGGGCAGGGGCCAGAGCCCGGTATCCCGTCCGCTGGCATCCTATAACACCGCGATGGCAGAACAGGGGTTCGTGATCCGTGCAACCGGCAAAGCGGCCAAGCCGGTCAGCTTTATCTATCTGCACGAAAGCGAAACCTCCGACGCTGTGATCCATCACACGATCAAGCTGGACGAAGGGGCGGATCTGACGGTGCTGGAAAACGGTCCGGCTGCGGCGCGGATCAATGCGGTTATGGAAGTGGAGGTTGCGGATAACGCGGCGTTTCACCATGTACGCGCCCAAGGGCGGGATCACGAACGCCGCACGGCGACCCATATCTTCGCGCGTCTTGGAGCTGAAAGCAGCTTCAAGTCCTTCACCCTGACTGTGAACGGCGTTCTGACACGCAATGATGCGATCATCGAATTTACCGGTGACAACGCCCATGCCACTGTGGCGGGGGCCTGTGCCGGTGACGGTGCCTTCCATCATGACGACACCGTTTTCATCACCCATGATGCGGTGAACTGCGAAAGCCGTCAGGTGTTCAAGAAGGTTCTGCGCAACGGTGCCGTTGGTGTGTTTCAGGGCAAGATTCTGGTACAACCGGATGCCCAGAAGACAGACGGTTACCAGATCAGCCAGGGTTTGATGCTGGACGAAAATTCGACCTTTCAGGCCAAGCCGGAACTGGAAATCTACGCGGACGACGTGGCTTGTTCCCATGGCTCTACCGTGGGTGCGATTGACGAGACGGCCCTGTTTTACCTCACCTCTCGCGGGATTCCCCATAAAGAGGCGCAGGACATGCTGACCCTCGCCTTCCTTGGTGAAGCCATTGACGAAGTCGAAGACGATGCACTGGCTGATGACCTGCGCAGCCTGCTTCAGGGCTGGATGGCGCGGCGGCACGGCTGATGTCGTTGCTGGCAGATATTGGCGCGGCCTATCGCGGGCCACGCCGTGAAATGGCCCATCAGGTGTCGATCATGACGGAACCCCGCATCCTGATGCTGGGGTTTACCGCCTGTCTTTTGAACTACGTCTCCCGGATGCCGGATCTGGCCGCGATTTCCTTTCTGGCAGAGGATGATCCGGCCATCATGCGCGCCCGCTTTGCGACTCTGTTCGTTTCTTCGGTGATCATGGGACCGCTGTTCCTCTATATCGTTGCCGCCTTATCCCATCTGGTGCTACGCCTTTTTGGCGGGCAGGCGACATGGCAGGAAGCGCGGCTTGCATTGATGTGGTCAGCGCTGGTCGCATCCCCACTGGTGCTTATCAGCGGCGCTTCCAAAGTCTTTGCGCCCCCTTCGGTTTTTTTGGTTGCCACACTGCTGACGGCTGTGGTCTTCTGCTGGCAATGGGCCTTATGTCTTGCAACAATCGAATTTCCCCGCAGGGTCACGGCCTGATTAAATGTTGATAAACAACATAAAAAGCAGAGCGGGCACATGACACATTCAGATGACGAATTCGAAGCCGGTCACGGCGTTTTCCAACTTGACCGCAATGGACTGGTTGATCGGATCAGCGATGGCTGGCGCGACATGCGTGCCTCCACGCGACGTTTGTTGCGGGAAAAGCCCAGCGAAGGGCGGTTGATTTTCTACGTTCTCGTTTCAGATATGGTGTTCTTTGCCAGTTGGTCTTTGAAAACTCTGGTGGCACCGGCTTCTATTGCGGGTGGTATTATTTCCGCAGATAAAATCGGCCTTCTGATGATGGCTGCCCTGATGTTGCGCACCGCATTGATGTATCTGTTTTCGCTGCTGGTGCAGGTTGTCGCCAAACTGTTCAAAGGGGCAGCGAACTGGAAGGATACACGCACGGCGGTATTTTGGGGGGCTTTTGTCTCTGCACCCTTCGGTTTGGCGGCGGCTGTGATTGCGGCTGTTATGGGGATGTACGAGCCCGTGATGCCATTTCTGGGCAATAAATGGCTGGCTTTGCCTGTCTACTGGCTCGGACTGATCCCCTTCGTGTGGTATATTGCAGCAGCAACCGCAGAAGCGCATAAATTCCGGATGACAAGCCCGACATTCATGGCTATGTCGTTGTTCGCACTCGTTTTAACCGTTGCAACCTTGCTGGTCGGTGCAGGAGATATGATCGGATGACCCCACAGCGACTGATTGACTTTGTGCCATTGGCAATCCAGTCGCTGACCCAACCAAGGGCCACGTTGCGCCAGATTCTTGCGATCCCTGCGCAGCGGAACGAGCTGATACTGGCCGGCTGGTTCGTGATCGTTCTCAACCTGATGTTTTCCCTATTGGCGGGGCTGCTGATTTATCCCGAAGCGGTGGCGCAGGCGGAAAGCCTGCCCCTTGGCAGCAGTGTTGTCATGCTGGCCCTGACATTGTTTGGCGGGGCTTTCCTGATGTATCGGATCGGCAAAGCCTTTGGCGGGACCGGTGATTTTGACAGCAGTCTGAAAACCGTGATCTGGCTGAACTTTATCCTGTTTCTCGTACAGATTCCGGTGCCATTTGCGACCCTTCACAGCGCCGAGACCTCCGGTCTTGTCATGCTTTTGGTGCTGATTGTTGCGATGATACAAATTACCGCGCAAGTGATGGAGCTTCACGGCTTTACCAAAGTCATGCCCGTGTTACTTGGTATCATCGGGGTGCAACTTGCGCTCGGGTTCGTGATGCTGGTTGTGTTCGGCATTATGGGCGCCTCAATACCAATGCAAACGGTGAAATGACCATGTACGACGTCCAGAAAATCCGCGCCGACTTTCCCATTCTGAAACGGGAGGTTAATGGCAAGCCGCTGGTCTATCTTGACAACGGTGCATCCGCCCAGAAGCCGCAAGCGGTGATTGATGCGGTGACGCGGGGCTATGCCGAAGATTACGCGAATGTGCACCGTGGCCTGCACTACCTTTCGAACCTGTCGACAGAAAAATATGAAGCCGTGCGCGGAACGATCAAAACCTTTTTGAACGCCGCCCATGAGGATGAAATCCTGTTTAACTCCGGCACAACCGAAGGGATCAATCTGGTCAGCTACGGTTGGGCAGCACCCCGTTTGCAGGCTGGTGACGAAATTATTCTGTCAGTGATGGAGCATCACGCCAATATCGTACCATGGCATTTTCTGCGGGAACGTCAGGGCGTGGTTCTGAAATGGGTGGATACGGACGTTAACGGTGATCTCGATCCGCAGGCGGTGATTGATGCGATCACGCCGAAAACCAAACTGATTGCGATCACCCATATGTCAAATGTGATGGGCACGGTGGTCGATGTGAAAACCATCACAAGGGCCGCCCGCGAAATGGGTGTTCCTGTGCTGGTAGACGGATCGCAGTCTGCGGTGCATATGCCGGTTGATGTGCAGGACATCGGCGCGGATTTCTTCGCGATTACCGGTCACAAGCTTTATGGCCCGTCTTCTTCCGGTGCGATCTACATCAGCCGCGCGCGTCAGGCCGAGATGCGTCCCTTTTTTGGTGGCGGCGATATGATCCGCACGGTGGCCAAGGATGCTGTGACCTATAATGATCCACCTCACAAGTTTGAGGCAGGCACGCCCGGGATCGTCCAGATGATCGGCCTTGGTGCTGCGCTGGAATATATGATGGGCGTGGGAATGGAGAATATTTCCGCCCATGAAACCGCCCTGCGGGATTATGCGCAGGAAAAGCTGAGCGGGTTGAACTGGCTGAACATTCAGGGCAATTCAAAGACCAAAGGCGCGATTTTTTCCTTCACTCTGGAAGGTGCGGCCCATCCCCATGACATTTCCACGGTCGTGGACCAGCGGGGGATCGCGGTGCGGGCAGGGCACCATTGTGCGCAGCCATTGATGGAGCATCTTGGTGTCTCCGCCACATGTCGTGCCTCTTTCGGGATGTACAACACCACCGAAGAAGTGGACAAGCTGGTGAGTGCGCTGGAGCTTTGTAACGAGCTTTTCAACTGATCTGTCAGTTCCCGCTGCCAGTGTCCCCGTTGGATATTTGAACCAAAAAGAGACTATGTTCGCTCTTAACGTTAAGCGGCTTGCGTGACGCGTTTCTAACGGTGTAATGCTGTGGAAGGTATTTCACGTTAGGACAGATCATGGCGCGCAGGCCGACACTCAAAGATATTTCAGAGCTTGCAAATGTAAGCGAAATGACGGCCAGCCGTGTTTTGCGCGGCAAGGGGGAAGCCTCTGCTGTTACGCGGGAGCGGGTTCTTGCGGCTGCAAAATCAGTTGGTTACGTACCAAACCGGATCGCCGGATCGCTGAGTTCCAAATCTGTGGATCTTGTCGGTGTTGTGGTTCCCTCTATCAGCAGCTTTGTTTTCGCTGAAGTGTTAACAGGTCTGTCTAACGTCCTGAAAACCACGACGATGCAACCGGTATTCGGTGTTTCGGATTACGATCTGGAAACCGAAGAAACCGTTATCCGTGAAATGCTGAGCTGGCAGCCGAAAGGACTGGTTGTGGCCGGTCTGGAGCACACGGATGCAGCCCGTAAAATGATGCAGAATGCCGGTATTCCTGTCGTGGAAATTATGGACGTGGACGGAGAACCGGTTGATTTGAATGTGGGCGTGTCCCACCGGCGGGCCGGATACGAGACGGGTAAGGCGATTCTGGAACGCGGATATAAGAAGCTTGGTTTTATCGGGACGAAATATCCGCTGGATCATCGGGCGGCAAAACGGTTTCAGGGGTTTCAACAGGCTCTTGCCGAGGCAAATGTGATGCTGGCGGATCAGGAGCTTTATACCGGCGGGTCTACCCTGCTACTCGGGCGGCAGCTTACCGAGAAGCTGCTGGAACGAACACCGGATCTGGATATGATCTATTATTCTTCTGATACCATGTCTTGTGGTGGTTTGATGCACTGCATCATGAATAATATTTCCGTGCCGGACCAGTTGGGGCTGGCCGGGTTCAACGGTCTGGACCTGCGGCACGGGATGCCGATGCTGACCGCTACGATGAATGCATATCGCTTTGAAATCGGGAAACGGGCGGCGCAACTGATCCTTGAACATGAACAGGCGGACTATCGCGCTGTGCGTCAGGTGATCGAGTTCAAGCCCGACGTGGAGCCTGGCGACACGCTCTGACCTTATCCCATAAAAAAGGCGCCCCGACGGAGCGCCTTTTCTTTTAATGTCAGCAGATTAGCAGCTGTAGTACATACCGAACTCAACAGGGTGCGGAGTGTGCTCGTAGTTGTAAACTTCGTCCCATTTCAGCGCGATGTACCCTTCGATCTGGTCGCGGGTGAAGACGCCGCCTTCCAGCAGGAAGTCCATGTCTTTTTCCAGCTCTTCCAGAGCTTCACGCAGGGATGCGCAAACTGTCGGGATTTCGGCCAGTTCTTCCGGTGGCAGGTCATAGAGGTCTTTGTCCTGCGCTTCGCCCGGGTTGATCTTGTTTTTGATACCGTCAAGGCCAGCCATCAGCAGGGCAGAGAAGCAGAGGTACGGGTTTGCAGCCGGATCAGGGAAGCGGGCTTCAACACGTTTCGCTTTAGGGGATTCTGTCCATGGGATGCGCACACAACCGGAACGGTTGCTTGCAGAGTAGGCGCGCAGAACAGGGGCTTCAAAGCCCGGGATCAGACGCTTGTAGCTGTTGGTGGACGGGTTGGTGAAAGCATTCAGCGCTTTGGCGTGCTTCAGGATACCGCCGATGAACCACAGGGCCTCATCCGACAGGTCGGCGTATTTGTCGCCTGCGAACAACGGCTTGCCGTCTTTCCAGATGGACATGTTCACGTGCATACCTGTGCCGTTATCGCCGGAAATCGGCTTTGGCATGAAGGTTGCGGATTTACCGTAGGCGTGTGCTACGTTGTGAACGATGTATTTGTACTTCTGCAGCTCGTCCGCTTGCTTGGTAAGTGTACCGAAGACAAGGCCGAGTTCGTGCTGACAGGATGCAACTTCGTGGTGGTGCTTGTCCACTTTCATCCCGATGGATTTCATGGTGGAGAGCATTTCGGAGCGCAGATCATGGGAACTGTCGGTCGGGTTCACAGGGAAGTAGCCGCCCTTGACGCCCGGACGGTGACCCATGTTGCCCATCTCGTAGGATGTGTCGGTGTTCCAGGATGCATCAGCCGCATCAACTTCGTAGGATACTTTGTTGATTGTGTTGGAGAAACGCACATCATCAAACAGGAAGAATTCAGCTTCCGGTCCGAAGAAGGACTGATCACCAATGCCGGATGCTACAAGGTAAGCTTCCGCACGTTCAGCAGTGGAACGCGGGTCACGGCCATAGGATGCGCCAGTGTCAGGCTCGACAATGGAACAGTGGATGCAAAGCGTTTTTTCTGCGTAGAACGGATCGATATAGGCGGACGTCGTGTCCGGCATCAGTTTCATGTCGGAATCATCGATGGATTTCCAGCCAGCGATGGAAGAACCGTCAAACATGAAGCCTTCTTCGAACCATTCTTCGTCAATTTCGTCAATGATCACAGTGACGTGCTGCAGTTTCCCGCGCGGATCGGTAAAGCGGACGTCGACGTAGGCCACGTCTTCGTCTGCGATCAATTTCATGACGTCGTTTACACTCATTTTAACATTCCTCGTTAGTGTTGTTCGTGTTGGATGGATCAAAGCCTCTGTCAGAGCGCTTCTGGTCCTTCCTCGCCTGTCCGGATACGGATGGCTTGTTCGACTGATGAGACGAAGATTTTGCCGTCGCCGATTTTTTCGGTCCGTGCCGCTGCAATAATCGCTTCAATGGCAGTTTCGACCTGATCTTCGGCGATAACCACTTCGATCTTAACTTTTGGTAGAAAGTCCACAACGTATTCGGCGCCACGGTAAAGTTCGGTATGACCTTTTTGGCGGCCGAAACCTTTGGCTTCAATTACGCTCAGCCCCTGAACGCCCACTTCCTGAAGCGCCTCTTTGACTTCATCAAGCTTGAACGGTTTGATGATCGCTTCGATCTTCTTCATAGAGCGGCCTCCTCAGTGCGTTTGTCTCAACTAGGGTACAAATAGGGTTTGCCCAGTCTTGGCAATTGAACGGGAATGGCGTGTAGTAGGATGGGAAATGAAACCTTGATTGATGCCTACAAATTAGGCGAAGCGATTAAATTGTGTGCAGGTTTGGAAGATGTATGCGGGAATTGGTAAGCGCTGCGCAAATGCGCGCGATCGAGAAGAAAGCAATCTCCGTCGGGGACGTCACCGGACTGGACCTGATGGAGCGTGCGGGCGAAGGACTGGTTTCTGCTGTGCTGGAATGCTGGCCGGTATTTACCAACGGTAAGCACAGGGCCGTGGTTTTATGTGGTCCCGGTAACAATGGCGGGGACGGGTTTGTTGTTGCACGCCTGTTGGCCGCGTTGGACTGGACGGTGGAAGTTTACTTTGAAGGTGCGCCGGACACCATGCAACCGGAAGCGCGGCGCAATCTGGGGCGGTGGTCCGAAATTGGTTCTGTGTCGCCTTTGTCCGGAGTGTTCCGAAGCAATTTACTGACGGATCACTCGGATCAGGGGCCAACTTTGATCGTGGATGCCATATTTGGCACTGGCCTGTCGCGGCCTGTGGGTGCTCCTTGGGTCGAAGTCATTGAGTTTTTAACCGCCGCAGAATGGAGGTCGCGTGTACATGTAGTGGCTGTCGATATACCATCCGGCATCTGTTCTGACAGCGGCAGGGTTCTCGGGGCGGGCCTTCCTTCGGATCTAACCGTTACATTTCACAGGGCAAAGACCGGGCATTACCTTGCTGACGGAGCGGACTATTGCGGGCGACTCGACATCCGGTCTATCGGGCTTGACGATCGGACAGGTGAAGCGTCCAGCGGAATGACCGCATTGATTTCATACCCACGCCAGACACCTCTGTTTGAAAAGGGGTATGACGCCAGACAGGGTTTCAAGGCAGGGCGTGGAAGGTCCCGTCACAAATTTGACCACGGTCATGCCCTTGTATGCTCCGGTCCTGCCGCCAAAACCGGTGCGGCCCGCCTCTCCGCACGCGCAGCCCTGCGCATCGGGGCAGGATTGGTCACTATAGCAAGCCCGCAAGATGCCATGACAGAGAATAGCGCCCAACTAACGGCAGTAATGCTGAAGCAGGCTGACACAGCTAATGATATCGAAAATTTGCTATCGGATGATCGGATCTCCTCTGTCTGTATCGGCCCGGGATTTTCCCGCCTGTCCGCCGGTGGCGGGCTTGATCACAAACATACCAGGCAAGTCGTTAAAACTGTGTTACGCGCCAAGCGGAAGACGGTTCTTGATGCGGATGCGCTTTCCGCTTTTGCAGAGGATCCGCAAGACCTGTTCGCCGCCCTGCACGAACTTTGTGTAATGACGCCCCACGAAGGGGAATTCAGGCGGTTATTTCCCGATATTCACGGGCAATTGCATGAACCTGCAACGAAGGGGCCGGCCTATAGCAAGATTGATGCAGCCAGACAGGCAGCTTTAAGGGCCGGCTGCGTTGTTCTGTTGAAGGGGCCGGATACTGTGGTTGCAGAACCAACAGGCAAAACAGCAATTCATGCGGCACAGTATGACCGCGCCGCGCCCTGGTTGGCCACTGCCGGTTCCGGCGATGTTCTGGCCGGATTTATCTGCGGCTTGCTGGCCCGCGGCCGAAGCGTATTTGATGCCGCGCAACAAGCCGCATGGCTGCACACGGAATGCGCAAGATTTTTTGGGCCGGGACTGATTGCAGAAGACCTGCCGGAAGTCTTACCCGACGTCCTGCGCAGGATCGGCGGTTAACAACCATAGAGCAGCGCTGATTCCCCTGAAAGTTTTTTCGAGTTTGCTTGTGAAAGGTTAAAATTCTGGAAATTCACGCCGCCCGTTGTTTTACGGGCTGTAATTGGCGGCCACCCGCCCGTTTTTACGCATTTTCCACTCGCCAAGGGCTGAAACACTTGTTAGAAGGGCGCCGGAATTGCGGGCAGTCCTTGGGCTGCCCTTGAGTTTTGCGGGTGTGGCGGAATTGGTAGACGCACCAGATTTAGGTTCTGGCGCCGCAAGGCGTGGGGGTTCAAGTCCCTTCACCCGCACCAAAAGATACCCCGTTCCGCGGGTGTCAGACTATGGCTGACTGGCCCATGACCAGCACGTTGAAGGATGAAAAATGCAGGTAACAGAGACACTTAACGAAGGCCTGAAGCGCGGCTATTCGATCACAGTCACAGCGGCAGAGCTGGAAGAGAAAGTGAACGCGAAACTGGCCGAAGCACAGCCAACCATCGAAATGAAGGGCTTCCGTAAGGGTAAGGTTCCGATGGCTCTGCTTAAAAAGCAGTTCGGCAAGTCTGTTCTGGGCGAAGCCATGCAGGAAAGCATCGATGGCGCGATGAACGACCACTTCGAAGCTTCCGGTGACAAGCCTGCAATGCAGCCTGACGTGAAGATGACCAACGAAGATTGGGTTGAGGGCAACGACGTAGAAGTTTCCCTGAACTACGAATGCCTTCCAGAGGTGCCGGAAACCGATTTCTCCAAGATCAAACTGGAAAAACTGGTCGCGAAAATCGAAGATGCTGACGTAGACGAAGCGCTCGGCAATCTGGCAGAAAGCGCTCAGAACTTTGAAGACCGCAAAGAAGGCGAAAAAGCCGAAGACGGTGATCAGGTTGTGATCAATTTCCTTGGTAAAGTTGACGGTGAAGCCTTTGAAGGCGGCGCTGCGGACGATTACCCGCTGGTTCTGGGCTCCAACTCCTTCATTCCGGGCTTTGAAGAACAACTCGTCGGTGCAAAGGCCGGTGATGACGTTGAAGTGAACGTTAAGTTCCCAGACGAATACGGTGCAGAGCATCTGGCCGGTAAAGACGCTGTTTTCGAATGCAAGATCAACGCTGTAAAAGCGCCTGCTGCTGCTGAGATCAACGATGAACTGGCGCAGAAATTCGGTGCGGAAGATCTGGCCGATCTGCGCAAGCAAATTTCCGATCGTCTGGAAGCCGAATATGGCAACGCTGCGCGTATGGTTATGAAGCGCAAGCTGATGGACGAACTGGCTGCCGCCGTTTCCTTCGAATTGCCACCAACTCTGGTGGAAAACGAAGCCAAACAGATCGCGCACCAGCTGTGGCACGAGGAAAACCCTGACGTTCAGGGCCATGATCACCCTGAAATCGAAACAACGGACGAACATAAAGAACTGGCAGAGCGCCGCGTTCGTCTTGGTTTGTTGCTTGCCGAAGTTGGCCAGAAGCAGGAAATCACTGTTACCGATCAGGAACTGCAACAAGCTGCGATGCAACAAGCCCAGCAGTACCCGGGGCAGGAACGTCAGTTCTTCGAATTCCTTCAGCAGAACGAACAGATGCAGCAGCAGATGCGTGCGCCGATCTTTGAGGACAAAGTGGTTGATTACATCATCGCCCAGTCCGATGTTTCCGAAAAAGAGACAACCAAAGAAGGCCTGCAAAAAGCTGTTGAAGAGCTGGAAGCCGAATAATCCGATCCCTTTCGGGACAATTGGGAAGGGCGCCGGTGGCGCCCTTTTTGCTTTGGGGCGCAGGACATTTACGTTAACGCAATGTCAAACCTGTGCTGCTAGGGTCGCCTTCACAGGCTTGTGACTGTCATGCGATTACCGGCCGGCCCAACCGCGGGGAATACGCATTTCACACCTTGAAGCCCTTTAATCCCCGAACTACAGTCACCCGAACCCAAGACACACAAGATACAGGCCTTCTTAAAATGAGAGATCCCCTCGAAGTTTACGCAAACACGCTCGTCCCTATGGTGGTGGAGCAGACCTCCCGTGGTGAACGGGCCTATGATATCTTCTCGCGCCTGCTGAAAGAACGGATCATTTTCGTATCCGGTCCGGTGCACGACGGTATGTCCACGCTGATCGTGGCACAGTTGCTGTTTCTGGAGGCCGAAAACCCCAAAAAAGATATCGCCATGTATATCAACAGCCCGGGTGGTGTCGTGACCTCCGGTCTTTCGATCTATGACACGATGCAATATATCCGCCCGAAAGTTTCGACACTTTGTGTAGGGCAGGCGGCTTCCATGGGATCTCTGCTGATGGCAGCGGGTGAGCCGGGCATGCGTTTCTCGCTGCCAAACTCGCGGATCATGGTGCACCAGCCTTCCGGCGGTTTTCAGGGGCAGGCATCCGACATTGCGCTGCACGCCAAAGAGATTCTGGAACTGAAGGACCGTTTGAACAAGATCTACGTCAAACACTGCAATCAGGATATTGAAACGGTCGAAAAGGCGCTGGACCGCGATAATTTCATGACTGCTGAAGAAGCGAAAGACTGGGGCCTGATCGACGAAATCGTTCAGAATCGTGAAAACGAACCTGACGCGCCATAAGGCAGTCTAAGGTATTTATTCACACTTTCCTGTTATCCCTGCGGCGTGGCATAGCGTCATGTCGCAGGGTGTGCGACCAATTTTCAGTGCGGAATATTGGCATTGTACACAGGTAAATTCTGCCATACGGTGGGAAAAAGCCAGGGTGAACGCTGGTAAAATGTGCCAACTGGCGCGACGTTCGGGCAAAAATAGCGGAGTATAAAGATGGCAAATTCAGGCGGCGGAGACGCAAAAAACACGCTGTATTGCTCTTTTTGTGGCAAAAGCCAGCATGAAGTGCGGAAACTGATCGCAGGACCGACTGTATTTATATGTGATGAATGCGTCGAACTTTGCATGGATATCATCCGCGAAGAAGCGAAATCCGGCTTGGTAAAATCCGGTGAAGGTGTTCCGACACCACAGGAAATCTGTCAGGTGTTGGACGATTATGTAATCGGTCAGGCGACTGCAAAACGCGTGTTGTCGGTGGCGGTTCACAACCATTACAAACGGCTGAATCACGCTGAAAAGAATTCCGAAATCGAGTTGGCGAAATCCAACATCCTTCTGATTGGCCCGACAGGTTGTGGTAAAACACTGCTGGCCCAAACTCTTGCACGCATTCTGGATGTGCCTTTCACGATGGCCGATGCGACGACGCTGACCGAAGCCGGCTACGTGGGCGAGGATGTTGAAAACATCATTCTCAAACTGCTGCAAGCATCTGAATACAATGTGGAACGCGCCCAACGGGGCATCGTCTATATTGACGAAGTGGACAAAATCACGCGCAAGTCGGACAATCCGTCGATCACCCGTGATGTCAGTGGTGAAGGTGTGCAGCAGGCCTTGCTGAAAATTATGGAAGGCACTGTCGCTTCTGTTCCGCCGCAAGGTGGCCGCAAGCATCCCCAGCAGGAATTTCTGCAGGTGGATACGACCAACATCCTTTTTGTCTGCGGTGGTGCTTTTGCCGGGCTCGAAAAGATTATCGGCCAGCGGGGCAAAGGCTCTGCCATCGGATTTGGCGCTGATGTGAAAGAGGAAGAATCCCGTGGTGTCGGTGAAGTGTTCACCGAACTGGAACCGGAAGACCTGTTGAAATTCGGTCTCATTCCGGAATTTGTCGGCCGCTTGCCCGTCATCGCGACACTTACCGATCTTGACGAAGACGCTCTGGTCACCATCCTGTCCGAACCGAAAAACGCATTGGTAAAACAGTACCAACGCCTGTTCGAGCTGGAAGATGCGGAACTGACTTTCACACCGGATGCGCTTTCTGCGATTGCAAAACGGGCGATTGAGCGCAAAACCGGTGCGCGGGGGCTGCGTTCCATCATGGAAGATATCCTGCTGAACACCATGTTCGAACTTCCCGGCCTTGAAAATGTTCGTGAAGTTGTCGTTAACGAAGAAGCAGTACGCCGCGAGGCAGAGCCTCTTATCGTTTATGCGGACGCAGAGGGTGAAACCGCCACGGCGAGCTAAGCCGCAATTGGAATTAATGATTAACGGCGGGGTATTCCCCGCCGTTTTCGTTTTAGTGATAGAAAAAACATCAGTTTCAATGCGTTCCCGTTTGCAAACCGCCGTTATTTTTGATCATTCTCGTCCTGTGTCGAAGAGTTTGAAAGCCCCCCATGCCACGCCATTTGGAAACCATCACCCAATCCAGACTCTTTGTAGAGCCGTGGTTAAAGCCTGCCACAAGCCGGTTGCCCGGTGTGAACCTGCTAAATTGGGATGACTGGTTATTGGTGGATGATGCGTTTGACCAGCAAATGGAGTATCGCGATCACCTGCTGTCCGAAAAACGTGCGGAGGTGTTCGTCTCAAATCCCATAGCGGAGGGCGCGAAGAAGGAACTGCTTCGCAAGATTTGTAACAATCTGGATTCCAAACAGGGTTACACCGTCACATCCGGCCGTGTGACACGGCCCGACGGTATCACTGTGCCACTGGAAGATGACGATGCGCTGGTTACGGCGGGAAGGCTCGTCCAGCAGGATTTTTGCCTTCTGGAGCGTGGAGAGCACGAACATATCCTTCGCGCCGGTGTTCTGTGTTTTCCGTCAAGCTGGCGTCTGGCCGAGAAGATCGACAAGCCTATGTCGGCAATCCATATTCCGGTGCAAAGCTATAGCCCCGAGCTTGCGAAACGGGTCCAGAGGATTTTTGACAATATCGGTGAAAACAATCCGGTGTGGCGTGCAAACTATCTGTATTACGCGACTGCGAACCTTTTCCAACCCAATCGGGAATCGGGTATCGATTCCAAAACAGGAAATTGGGTGAGGGTAGAGCGCCAGTCGCTCGTTTACCTGCCGGAAAGTAAATATCTGGCCTTTGGCATCCACACCCATGTCGTACCGATTTCCTCTTTCAGTGCGGAAGAGAAAAAAGTGTTCCTGGAGGCTTGGGGCAACCACAAACACTACGCCGTCAGCGGGTCAGCATAGACCCCAGCCGGAATTTTACCTTCGGCGGTTCGGCCATGTGCCTGTTCAGGCGTTTGCTGACCAAACCGAAAAAGCCAACGATCAGCAGTGTGAAGAACACAAAATAAACTGCGATAATCGGGTAGGGCACGAACGGGTTGAACGTGGCTTCAGCGAAATAGCTTGCATAATAAAGCCCGTCCGCTTCCCTGCGCCATGCAGGGAAACCGGAAAAGAACACCAGCGCAGTGGAGTGAAACAGGAAGATCGCTTCGTTGGAATAAGAAGGCCATGCCAGCCGGAGCATGGTTGGAAAAACAATGCGACGGAACTTTTTGAATCCGGCCATGCCGAAAGCATCTGCTGCCTCTATATCGCCGCGCGGAATGGATTTCAGGGCGCCGGTAAAGATCTCGGCGCTATAGGCAGAGGTGTTGAGGAACAGCACGACAGTTGCCCCGAGCCACGCCTTGGTGAGCCAACTGGTGCTGGCTGTCAATGTGGCGAAGCCCAAGGGGATCTCGATCCCGACACGGGGGAGTTGGACAAACAGTTCGTAAGCAAAGAAAAACTGGATAAACAGTGGCGAGCCGCGGAAGACGAACACAAAAAAATCCGCAGGTAACCGCAGATAAGCAGGGCCATTGACCCGTGCGAAAGCAAGCGCGGTTGCAAAAACAAAGCCGAACAGGATGGCGACCACAGCGAAATATACGTTCCACATCATGCCGCTTCCGATCAGGATGATCTGATCGCAAAGCGTGATGTCGGTTTTTGGTAAAAGCCGTTCGCCAAAGCCGACGGAACGGAAGGCATAGGCGGAAAAGGACTCTGCGCAGCTCATTTCGCCACCGCCATTCCACGGGATGCCCGCGCAAACACCCTGTCAAACACCCGCTGGCTGATCCAGGTTAACAGCAGGTAAAACACCAAGAGCGCACCGAAATACCAGATCCGCCAGTCCGGATGGGGGTAGGCATATGCCTGCGTTTTCATACCGCCCAGTTCTTTGGCCCAATACACAATATCCTTGATCCCGAGCAGAAACAGCAATGGTGTCGCTTTGATTAAAATCATCCAGAGATTGGACAGTCCGGGCAGTGCATAGACCCACATCTGTGGCATGTGAATACGCCAGAATGTCTGCCGTTCGGTCATCCCGAAGGCACGGGCGGTTTCAAGTTGCCCTTTGGGAACCGCTGCCAGTGCGCCGTGCAGCGTATTTGCTGTGAAGGCCCCGAAAACAATGGCGAAAGTAATGACAGCAAGGGTAAAGCCCCAGGCTTCGTGCACCCATTGGGGCGACGGCCCGAGTGGCATCTTGGCCGCCTGACAGACGACGAAATCGTTTCCCTGATAGATCGGGGCAACAACCTCCGGACATTTTACCTTGTGACGCAGAACCTCAACCGCCTGATCCAGCGCGATCGGAAAGAACAGGAAGAACACGATATCGGGCACACCGCGCACAATCGAGGTATAACCAAGTCCGATCCAGCGAAACGGGGCGAACCCCGAACGGCGGGCCAGAGCGCCGACAAAGCCGAGAAAAAGGATCGGCGGCACCGCAGCAGCGAGCAGCGCAAGAACGGTCAGGATGCTGTAATACATCGCCGCGTGTTTGGGTGTGGTCAGATAACACGACAGCCATTTCAGGTCCTCGATCGCCTTGGGATCGGCGCAAAATTCAAACATCTTTCGCGGCCCCGTGCACCTGAAGGAAAGAAAAAGGGTAGGGTGGACAATGACTTGTCCACCCTGAAGGGTTTACCACTGAGGCGCGTCGCCTTCGAACCATTTCGCCAGCATGGTGTTAAGCGTACCGTCGGCTTTCATCGAGTCGATTGCCTTGTTTAGCGTGGCTTTCAGTTCTGTATCGCTCTCGCGAAGGCCGATACCGATGCCGCCGCCAATGGCTACATCTTCACCGATGAATTCCAGCATACCGTTGCTTTCGGCCACGATCGGCACGAGATAGTCCTTATCGGCCAGAACGGCATCGGCTTCACCATTGCGCACAGCGGCGACGGTTTCATCCGGCGTGGCAAATTCTACCAGCGTTGCACCCATTTCGGACACATGGCCTGCCTGAATGGTGTTGGTTTGCGCCGCAATAATCGCGCCGGACAGGTCAACATCCATTCCCGCCGCGCCAACAAAGGCGGACGGGGAGGGCGGGTAATATTCGCTTGAGAAATCAATGACTTCATCTCGCTCCGGGGTGACGGACATGCCGGCGATGATGGTGTCATAGTTGCCTGAAACAAGGTTCGGAATGATGCTGTCCCAGTCATTGGTGACCCATGTGCATTCCAGTTCGGCACGTTTGCAGATCTCATCTCCCAACTCCCGCTCGAAGCCGTCAACTTCGCCGGCATCGTTAATGAAGTTATACGGAGGGTAGGCGCCCTCGGTTCCCATACGGATCGGATCCGCTACAGCGTTTCCGGCTGCCAGTGCAGATAATGCGGCTGCAAGTACTAGTTTTTTCATCGTTTTCTCCTTGTTGGTCTGCGACCCGTTTAGTGAGTTGAGCTTAGGAATTGCTGCAACCTCGTTGATTTTGTATTTCCGAATACCTCATCCGGGGGGCCTTGCTCTTCGATAACCCCCTGATGCAGGAAAACTACGTGGCTCGCAACATCACGGGCCATCTTCATATCATGGGTAACCAATAGCATGGTGCGGCCTTCCGCGGCGAGGTCTTTGATCACGTTAACCACTTCCGCCTCCGTTTCCGGATCAAGCGCCGAAGTCGGTTCGTCAAACAGCATGGCCGTGGGTTCCATCGCCAGCGCGCGGGCAATAGCAGCACGCTGTTGTTGCCCGCCTGAAAGCTGGGACGGGTAACGATCTGATTTATCCCCGATACCCACCTTGTCGAGCAGGCGCTGCCCGAGTTCGATTGCCGCATTTTTCTCGGAACCAAGCACAGTTACGGGCGCCTCGATCACGTTCTCAAGTATTGTGAGATGGGACCAGAGGTTAAACTGTTGAAAAACCATAGAAAGATTGGTTCTGAACCGCCGCACCTGATCTTTGTCGGCGGGCAAGCGGTTGTGAGAGGAATTTTTCCAACTGACAGGTTCACCCGCGATGACAATGTCACCTTGCTGGGCCGTTTCCAGCAGATTGACGCAACGCAAAAGTGTGCTTTTACCCGATCCGGAAGAACCGATCAGGACAATGACATCCCCCTTGCAGGCGGTTAAGTCGACCCCTTTGATTACCTCAAGATCACCGTAACTTTTGTGGATATTCCGAAGCTCGATCACGGGCGCGGCAGAATCTGTCAAGACGAAGGTCCATTATAACCAGTTTTAAGCGCCCCAAATTGTTATATGAAGCGCAATAAGTCAATTGGTAGAAGCAGGTTTCCTTCTGGTCAATCAGCAGATTCTTTTCCGTCACACCTGCTATTTTTCTGCGGGCCTTCGCCCTGACGGGAAACCTGCCTGCGTAAGTGCATTAAGGATCGAATGGCGCAGCTGGCGTTTGTCGACTTTTCTTTTCGCAATATAGTCTACGCAACCGGCCTTGAACGCCGAAGCCACCACATCGCCATCCAGATCACCGGCGATAAGAATGGGCGATGCATTTGCATTGTTTTCGTATTTTTCCAAAATCTTCAACGCTTCCAGCCCATTGCCTTCCGGAAGCCGGTAATCAATGAAAACAATATGAAATTTTGACTCCTGGATGAGTTTTTCAAATGCAATCAGTGAAGCACAACACGTAAACTCAATAGGAAGGCCGGTATGTTTGGCAATCCGGCGCAGCCGTTTTCGATCAAAATTACTGTCATCCAGAATCAAAGCCTGAACAATTGCTTCATTTTGGTAAACTAGGGGAGCTTGGTCTTCAGATTCTAGGGCGAAATCGTCTGCTGGCATTAATAGATCTCCGTTTGGGCAAGTAACGCAATATTGCCCGCAGATCTCTAAGAATTTATTAATCCGCTTGCTGCGTTCTTAACTTTCAGTCCGGCACCGATCGCGGGGTCCTTAAGGCAGGCCTTGACGCGCAAGCCGCGGCCGGTCTCCGTGAATGCAGTTTCCAGTAACAGCGTGCCACGATAGGATTCCGCAGTTTTCAAGGCTAGCGCCAAGCCGATACCGCTTCCTTCAACTTCATCTTTGGAGCTTAGCGATGTCAGAACCTGGGTGGCTTTCCCTCTCAGGTGGATCGGGATGCCCGGACCATCGTCTACCATCACAACCTCAATCCGGTGATCCGTAGAAACGATTTTCAGTTCCAGACACCTTGTTTGCTGATCGCTATGCTTTACAGCATTGTCCAGCAGCGCAAGACACAGGTTTGAAAAGTCCGGTTCGAAGGCTAGCAGCTGGTCTGTGTTATGGTGTGTTGTAAGCTTGATTGAGGACGGCAGGGCTATTGCCTGACGGAGTTCCTTCATTTTGGCGGGCAGGTTGATCACAGAGAGCTTCTGGTCAAAACCCACGCGGGAGTAGGTTTGAAGGCCGTTTATCAACTGTTCAAGCCGCGCGCCATTGACGATCAGTGCATCCAGATTTTCCTGAACCTCGGCAGATACTTCTGTTTGGGCTTCGGCAAGATCTTCGCAAATCCATTTCGGAAGCTCCACAAGGGCGCGAATTGTTTCTGACAAATCGTGCGTGATTTTATACAGGAGTTGGTCAGCCGACGATTCGTGCGTGTGTAACACTGTAATCTCATCCGTTTGGTTACCGGAGTTTGACAACGAAACATTTAATTTTTTACTAAGCAGGGACAAAATTTTAACGCGTGCAATAATCGCATAATGAATATTATGTTAAATTACCTGATAGAGGCGCAGGATCGTTTTTCTGAAAACGCTGTTCCAGAGAAACGATTTATTAAGGTACAGCCGCTATGACTGCAGGATTACGTTGGGCGCAATGTCATCCGGATCGATCATCAGTTCAATCAAGGCACCGTTGGATTTCGTCCTTGCTGTGGCGAAAGCTTCTGGAAAGTCCTCTGTTTTTTCGACGCGCTGGCTCCAGAACCCATAGGCTTTGGCAAGCTGCGTGAAATCCGGATTGATGATCTCCGTACCGCTGGGCCGTCCTTCGTAGCGGCGCTCCTGGTGCAGCCGGATCGTACCGTACATTCCGTTGTTCAGCAGCAGGATAATCGGTTGCAACCCGTATTGCAGCATGGTGCCAAGTTCTTGAGAAGACATCTGAAAATCGCCATCACCGGCGAAACAGACGACCTGTCGTTTGGGATCCGCTGCCTTGGCGGCCAGTGCAGCCGGAAGACCTGCACCCATAGCGCCGGATTGCGGCCCAAGCAGCCGCTTGTCACCGTGATACTGGATGTAGCGACCGGACCAGATTGCAAAGTTACCGGCGCCGTTGGTCAGGATCACGTCATCATCCAGAACCGTACGCAGATATTCGCAAACTTTCGCCATATCCACCGGGCCTTTGGCCGGTTTCGGTGTCAGCGTGCCAAGATATTGAGGTTGTATTTGGTTTAAATGAACACTGTAATTTGCTGTTATCAATGGATTTAACGCGCTAATGAATGCATGTGGTGCGGATTGGATAGCAACGTCCGGCTGATAAATCTTGCCGATCTCATCCGCCGAGATATGGCTGTGAATGATCTTCTGCTTTGCATTGGGCACATCCAATAAGGTCCAACCGTCCGTTACGGTTTCGCCAAAACGAATGTTAACGGCCAGAATAACATCGGCGTTTGAAATGGCCTCGCGGATATGGGGCGCCATGCCGAAGCCTGCGTCACCGATGAAGTTCGGTCCTCGGTTGTCAATCAGGTCCTGACTGCGAAAAACGGAGGCCACGGGAATGGAGGTTTTCTGCGCAAATTCGGACAGGGCGTCCCTGCCCTGTTGTGTCCAGCCGCCACCGCCGACGATCATCAGCGGCGTTTTGGCGCTGTTCAACACATCCGCCGCAGCCTGAACCGCAGCGGGATCAGGTGCCGGATGGAAGGGTTTTACCGGCTTGCACGGCTCTGCGTCGGTCATATCCGTCAGCATGTCTTCGGGCAGAGCCACCACAACCGGCCCCGGACGGCCCGATGTGGCCATCTGGAATGCACGGGCGACGATTTCGGGAATTCGGTCAGCATTGTCTACTTCGGTCGCCCATTTGGCGATCGGACCAAAGAACGCGCGGTAATCCACTTCCTGAAAGGCTTCGCGGTCGCGCATGTCGCGCCCGATCTGCCCGACGAACAGGATCATGGGGGTGCTGTCCTGCATGGCGGTGTGTACGCCGATAGAGGCATTGGTCGCGCCCGGCCCGCGTGTCACGAAGCAAATTCCCGGCTTATTGGTCAACTTGCCGTAAGCCTCGGCTGCGAAAGACGCGCCGCTTTCGTGGCGCGTTGTGATCAGGCGCATCTGGTTTTGTACATCGTACAACGCATCCAGCACGGCAAGATAGCTTTCGCCCGGCACTCCGAAAGCCGTATCAACGCCTTGTTCCAAAAGACATTTTATCAACAGTTCGCCACCAGTCCGTGCCATGCCAGCCTATCCTTTTTCCGTTTGCTGCAAATTTATGCGGAATGTGTGACAGAACTCACTTATTTTACAATCGAAAAATGGGACACATGGTTCAGCCAAACGCGAAAGCGGTTTGACTTGCAGGTTCGAAGGGTCGTTCTTCCCGGTTCAATACGCTTCGAACCTGCTTTTAATCCTTCCGCAGCTCCATAAAAAAGCCCCGCCGGATGGCAGGGCTTTCAATAACTGACAGTGTCGCGGGTTTAGCCGCCCATTGTCTTTGCAACTTCCGCTGCAAAATCTTCTTCTTTTTTCTCAATGCCTTCGCCTACTTCCAGACGCACGAAAGATACGATTTCCGCACCGGCGTCTTTAGCAGCCTGACCAACTGTCACGTCAGGGTTGATGACGAATGCCTGATTGTTCAGGGTCACTTCGGAGTAGAATTTCTTCATCCGGCCCTTAATCATGTTTTCAATGATGTTCTCGGGCTTGCCGGATTCACGGGCCTGCTCGGTCAGAACGTTTTTCTCACGCTCGATCACGGCCGGATCCAGATCCTCTTCGGACAGGGAAGCAGGGTTGGTCGCTGCAACGTGCATGGCAACCTGCTTGGCGAAAGCTTCGTCGCCGCCCTTCAGCGCAACCAGAACACCGATTTTGCCCAGACCGTCAGCCGCCGCTGCGTGGATGTAGGATCCCACAACATCGCCGGTAACTTTCGCCATACGGCGCACGGACATGTTTTCGCCGATTGTGGCGATCGCATCGGTCACAACGTCAGTGACGGTCTTGCCACCCATGTCAGCAGCTTTCAGCGCTTCAACGTCATCCACGTAAACAGCAGCGGCCACAATGCCGTTTACCATTTTCTGGAAGTCGGCATTTTTGCCAACAAAGTCGGTTTCCGCGTTCACTTCAACGGCAACACCAACGCCGCCTTCAACTTTAACGCCGACCAGACCTTCAGCCGCTGTACGACCGGATTTTTTCGCCGCGGTTGCCAGACCTTTGGTGCGCAGCCAGTCCATCGCGGCTTCCATGTCGCCGTCGGTTTCGGTCAGGGCTTTTTTCGCGTCCATCATACCTGCGCCGGATTTTTCGCGCAGTTCTTTAACGAGTGCAGCTGTGATAGCCATCTTCATCTCTCCTAAATGCGGTAAGAGTCGGGGATGCGTTTACACCCCCGAGGTATCAGTAATGTGAAAGCCGATCAGGCTTCTGCGACAGCTTCTTCAGCAGGCGCTTCTTCCAGCGACCCGATGTCGATACCTGCAGAACCCATAGCAGCCGCCATACCATCCAGTGCCGCACGGGCGATCAGATCGGTGTAAAGCGCAATCGCGCGGGCCGCATCGTCGTTGCCCGGGATCGGGTAGTCGATGTTTTCCGGTGCAGAGTTGGAGTCCAGAACCGCAATCACAGGGATGCCCAGTTTGTTGGCTTCCTGAACCGCGAGGGATTCCTTGTTGGTGTCGATAACAACGATCAGGTCGGGAACGCCGCCCATTTCGCGCACACCACCCAGGGACGCCTGCAGTTTAGCCTGCTCGCGCTCCATGCCAAGACGCTCTTTCTTGGTCAGGCCTTCAGCGCCGCTTGCCAGTTTCTCGTCAATGTCTTTGAGGTGCGCAATACGCTTGGAAACTGTCTGCCAGTTTGTCAGCGTGCCACCCAGCCAGCGGTGGTTCATGTAATATTGTGCGGAACGCTCGGCCGCTTCTGCAACAGCGTTTGCAGCCTGACGCTTGGTGCCTACGAACAGGATACGGCCGCCTTTGGCAACTGTTTCGCGTGTAACTTGCAGGGCTTGGTCCAGCAGTGGGACTGTTTGTGTCAGGTCAAGAATATGGATGCCATTGCGCTGGCCATAGATGTACTGACCCATACGTGGGTTCCAGCGGTGTGTCTGGTGGCCGAAGTGTACGCCTGCTTCAAGCAGTTGACGCAATGTGAACTCGGGAAGAGCCATTGGATTTTCCTTTTCCGGTTTAGCCTCAGCGGGAGAAGGAATGGCACCTGCCGTTCCAACCGGTTGGAGCTTTGGGGATGTCTCCCCCAAAACCCGCAGACCCCGCCTGTGGATTTAAGTGAGGTCGCTATAGGGGGCATATCTGTGCTTGGCAAGGGCTTTCGCCCATAAATCGCCGCCTTTAGCGGGCGAAAGGGTGTGATTTGCGCCGGAAAGCGGGATTTGCAACTGTAGAAGCGGATAAACGGGGATGTTTAGGCATATAACAGCATTATTCCCCCTTGCCAGCCCGCGCCACACGGATCAAAAGGACGCCATGACACCCCCTGCCCCCATTCTCTGTATCGGTTCCGTTCTCTGGGACATCGTTGGCCGCTCCGAACGCGTTATGAAAGCAGGGCACGATGTGCCCGGCCGGATCATCCGCATTCCCGGAGGTGTTGCCATGAATATCGCAATGGCCCTGCGCGCCCATGACGTGCCGGTCTCGCTCCTCACTGCCTTGGGGGATGATGCAGCGGGACGGGAATTGCTGATGGAAGCCACCGCACGGGGCATGGAAACGGCTTTTGTGCATGTGTCCAAGTCCTTCCCAACCGACCAGTATATGGCGATTGAAGGCAGTAACGGCCTGATCGCGGCGATTGCAGATGCCCATTCGCTGGAAGAACAGGCCGATGCGGTGATCGCGCCGCTGGCGGACGGGCGGCTTGGCACAGCGGGCGATCCGTTTGACGGACTTGTCGTGTGTGAAGGCAACCTGCCCCGCGACACTCTGGATTACATCAGCAGCGCTGCCGAGTTCCGCACCGCTGACATCCGTCTTGCCCCCGCCTCCCCCGGCAAGGCGGAACGGCTGAAACCTTTTGTCGGTCACGGCCATGCGACGGCCTATGTCAACCTGATCGAAGCCAATATCCTTTTGAACACCAAACTCGACAGCGCCGCCGAAGCCGCCCGGCAACTGGCCGCAACCGGACTTTACCGCGCTGTCGTAACGGATGGTCCGAACGCAGCCGCTGTGGCGGACGCCAACGGGGTTTTGTCCCAATTGCCGCCCGTCGTTAAAGTCCTGCGTGTTACCGGTGCGGGCGACGTGTTCATGGCCAGCCATATCGTTGCCGAAAGCCGCGGTTTAACCGGCGCAGAAGCGCTGGATTTCGCGCTCGACTACACTTCCAAATACATATCCACGGAGACCCCGCTTTGACCCTTCCTATCGTTTATTCCGCCGAAGTCAGCAAAGCCATGGCGGACGGCGCCGCTGTTGTGGCGCTGGAAAGCACAATTATCACCCATGGCATGCCCTATCCGGCCAATCTGGAAACTGCGCGGGAGGTGGAACAGGTGGTGCGCGACAATGGTGCGGTACCGGCAACGATTGCGATCATTGATCATAAAATCCACATTGGTCTGGAAGCAGACACGCTGGAAAACCTCGCACAGGCCAAAGACGTGATGAAACTGTCGCGCGCGGATCTTGCAGTGGCGGTTTCCAACGGGCGCACAGGTGCAACAACTGTGGCGGCAACGATGATCTGCGCTGAACTGGCCGGCATTGATGTCTTCGCAACCGGCGGCATCGGTGGCGTTCACAAAGGGGCCGAAGCCAGCTTTGACGTCAGCGCCGACCTCACAGAACTGTCCCAAACCGCCGTCACCGTTGTCTGCGCCGGTGCCAAGGCGATCCTTGATCTGCCCAAAACACTCGAAGTGCTGGAAACCAACGGGGTTCCGGTGATCGGCTATCAAAGCGACGATTTTCCCGCCTTCTGGTCCCGCGTCTCCGGTCTTGCCGCGCCACTGCGCATGGATGGCCCCGAAGAAATCGCCAGAGCCCATAAAATGCGCGCGACCCTTGGCCTTGAGGGGGGACAACTCGTCGCCAACCCGATCCCTGAAGAGTCAGAAATCGACGCGGGTTACCTGAACCCGATCATTGCCCAGGCCGTAGCCGAAGCGGAAGCCCAGAATATCGGCGCAAAACAGGTCACGCCTTTCCTGCTGGGGCGCATTGTGGAACTGACCGAAGGCAAGTCGCTGAAATCCAACATCGCGCTGGTCAAGAATAACGCCGCCCTTGGTGCGAAAATCGCCCGCGCTCTGAAAGACCTGTAATGACGTCTCCGCTGATCACCCGTATCGAGGCCGCGCTGGAAGAGGGTAAACTTTCTGCCGACCTGCTGCGCAAGGCACAGGCGAGCAAGGACATCTCGGAACGCGCACTTGCCTATATGGTGCTCAGCGAACCGCATCTGCGCGAAAGCCTTGGCAAGTTCAAGCCCCGCAGAGCTGACACGCTGGCCATTCTTGCGTATTTGCTGGACTGTATAAAACTCGATCTCGACTGGGATGAGGATTACGCCAACTCCCGCGAGGATGCGCTTTACGAACTGACCGCGCCACTGGATCCGTACTGGCACAAAAACGGTGCCGGTATCAGCGAAGACGCGTTCTGGGACCGGATTGAAACCTTTCTGAAGAACGATCTGACGGAATATTGCGAAGATTTCGCGCCGGAATTCCTGCGCGAACAGGCTGACTCTCCTGCCTTCAAGGCCCGTATCTCCCGCTGGAAACAGGACCCGGATCTCAAACCCTACATTGACGCACTGGAAACAGAGAAGCACTGAGTTCACCCGACGCTTCAATGTTCCCGAAATACTCCACCCACACAGCGGGATTGCACCCCCGTAGCAGAAGTCCTAGATATTCTTCTGTATTATAGAGCGAACGAACCATGGCCCGAAAACCAAACACTCCAAGGCGCAAACGCCCCGGCCTTCTGGTTCGGGTGCGCGGCAATTTCCTGACCGGACTGGCGATTGTGCTGCCGGTGGCGCTGACCATCTGGATGATCTGGGCTTTTGTCGGGTTTGTCGACAGCCGTGTTTTACCACTGGTGCCGGAAGCCTACAAACCGTCAACCGAATGGCGCGGTTACGGCGTCATCGTATTTCTGGCCTTCACCACCGTTGTCGGGGCCAGCTTCAAAGGGCTGTTCGGCCGCCAGCTTCTGAAATACATCGAAAGCCTTGTGGACCGGATGCCGATCGTGCGCACCATTTACAACGGTGTAAAACAGATCGTTGAAACCATCCTGAACCAGTCCAACGCAAGCTTTGAAAAAGCCTGTCTGGTGGAATACCCCCGCAAGGGCATCTGGGCGATCGCCTTTGTGTCCACGTCCTCCAAAGGGGAAATCCTGACAAAAACCGGACAGGACTCGATGATGTCGGTCTTTCTGCCCACCACACCGAACCCCACATCGGGCTTTTTGCTCTTTGTTCCGAGTGAAGATGTGATTTACCTTGATATGGACGTGGAAGCGGCCGCGAAACTGGTGATTTCCGCCGGATTGGTGATGCCGCCCAGCAAGGAGGAAATTGCAGCGGGACGTGCCCAATCTGTCAGGGTGCGGCACAGTTAATGTTTTCAGCCGCTGTTACCGGATATTTCACCGCTTTTTCCCTGATCCTAGCTATTGGCGCGCAAAACGCCTTTGTGCTGCGTCAGGGATTGTTGCGCAGTCATGTGTTTCTGATCTGCCTGTTCTGTGCAGTTTCTGATGCGCTGTTGATTACAGCAGGCGTTGCAGGCTTCGGCGCGATGGTTGAATATTTCCCCCGCCTGCCCTTTTTCCTGTCGCTTTTCGGGGCTGCCTTCCTGCTGTTCTACGGCGCCACCCGCTTTCTGGCCGCATGGCGTGGCGGATATGAAATGGAACTGTCGGGCAAGGGGCTGGACCTGTGGCCCGCCCTTGGTGTGGTTTTTGCCTGCACCTGGCTGAATCCCCATGTCTATCTCGACACGCTCGGCCTGATCGGCGCGGTCAGCACCCAGTTTGAACCGGCGGCTGAAAAATGGGCCTTCGGCATCGCGGCGTCGCTGGCATCCTTCAGCTTCTTCTTCGGGCTGGGCTATGGCGCGCGTCTGCTGGCTCCGGTGATGCAAACCGCTGCGACCTGGCGGGTGCTCGACATCGGAATTGGCATCGTGATGTGGCTGATTGCCTTCGGACTGATTGCAAGCCTGGGCTCTTATTAAAAAAGGCGCGTAAACCGCGCCTTTCCAATGGATTATACCGCGTATGTGATGTGAACTAACCGCAGGATTTGCGGATCGCCGCGATGTTCTCGCCGTAGTGCTGTGGCGTGCCACCCTTGAACACGGCAGACCCCGCAACCATCGCATCCACACCGGCCGCGCGGGCCAGAGGTGCTGTTTCCGGCGTAACACCGCCGTCGATTTCCAGCCAGATCGGACGGTTCCCGATCATCTTGCGGACACGTTCCATCTTGGGCAACTGGTTGTGCAGGAATTTCTGCCCGCCAAAACCGGGGTTCACCGTCATCACAAGGATCAGGTCGATCTTGTCGAGACAGTATTCAATCACGCTTTCCGGTGTGGACGGGTTCAGCGCCACGCCTGCCTTACACCCGAGAGAACGGATATACTGCAAGGAGCGGTCCAGATGGGGCCCTGCTTCGGCATGAATGGTGATGATATCCGCACCCGCCTTGGCAAAAGCCTCTAGATAAGGATCGGCGGGCGAGATCATCAGGTGGCAGTCCATCACGGTTTTACAGTGGGGGCGCAGCGCGGCGACAACATCAGGACCAATGGTGATATTCGGAACAAAATGTCCGTCCATCACATCAATATGCACCCAGTCGCAGCCCTGTTCTTCAATTGCGCGAACCTCTTCGCCCAAACGGGCAAAATCCGCAGACAGGATCGAGGGCGCGATTTTCAGGTCACGGGCAGGGTCAAATTCCACAGGCATGGCAGCAGTTCTCCGGTTAGGCAGCTTGCCTTCTGATACGCAGAAAAGCCCGGCTGTAAAAGACCCGACGCGAGGTTTTTATACAAACTTCTGGACGGGCGGGCCTCCCCGCCCCAATTTGGTCGGGTGTGTAAAAAGACGTGTAATAAACAGTTCACAAACCGCGCGTATAAAGCGGACACATCTAGGGAGAAGAGAATGAAGATGAACAAGACAAGCCTCGGCGTGGTGTTCGCCACTGCTGCGGTCCTGACAGGAGCCCCGTTGATGGCGGAAAACCGGATTGACACCCAAAGGCCCGATGCGCCTGCTCTGGCGGCATATGGCAACCACAAGGTTGGCGTGCGCCAGATCGAAATGACCAATCCCGACCAGATCAATATTCTGGCAATTGATCCGGCAGCAGACAAACCGGCGGAATGGCCACGCTATGATCGCGACCTGACCGTCGAAGTCTGGTATCCCGCCGCCGATGATGCCAGCGGGGATACTGTCCTGAAGGCGGAAATCCGCGATGGCAAAACCGTGGTCGACCTGCACGGGCAGGCCATGCGCGATGCCGCGCCGAAGGACGGTAAATACCCGTTTGTCCTGATCAGCCACGGCTATCCGGGGAACCGGTTTTTGCTGTCCCATCTGGCAGAAAACATCGCCTCCAAGGGCTATGTCGTCGCCTCTGTCGATCACACCGACAGCACCTATTCCGATAAAGCCGCTTTCGGCTCAACGCTGGTGAACAGATCGCTCGACCAGAAATTTGTTCTGAACCAGATCGCGGCCCTGTCTGAAGGGGGCGACGGTTTCCTGTCCGGACTGGCCGATACGGATAACAGCGCCCTGATCGGCTATTCCATGGGCGGCTACGGTGCGGTGATTTCCGCGGGTGGCGGTGTCACACAGGCCGCAGTGGATTACGCCTGGGGCGGGCCGCACGGAACACTTGGCGTGCATCTGTCAGGGTCCGAAACCCACAATGCCCTGCCCGACCCGCGCTTTAAAACCGCTGTTGCCTTCGCGCCTTGGGGGCTGACCTACGGGTTCTGGGATGCGGAAACCCTGAAAGGTGTGCAAATCCCGATGCTGTTTATCGCAGGTTCAATAGATGATGTATCCGGATATGATCCGGGTGTGCGCTCTATCTGGCAGGGTGCCGTGAATGTGGATCGCGCGCTGTTGACGTTTGAGAACGCCAATCACAACGCCGCTGCCCCCTATCCGGCCCCGCAGGAAGGACGCGACGTGGACCCCGATCTCGGCTTTGCCGCCTTTGACCACTATGCCGATCCGGTTTGGGACACGGCACGGATGAACAATATCGCCCAGCATTTCGTCACTGCATGGCTTGGCAAATATCTCGGAAATGATGCGGAAATGGAGCCGTTCCTGTCGCTGGAGCCAAACGCCAAAGACGGCGTCTGGTCCGCAAATGAAGACGGGAGCTTCAAGGAAGACCATACCTATTGGGCAGGTTTCCCCAATCGCACAGCCGCAGGGCTGCGCTATGAGGTTCTGCCAAAGGCCGAGTAAACCCCGGCCCTTTTATCAGGAGGCTGCCTGCGCCCCAGATGCTTTGCTGCGTCTGGGGCGTTTGCCTTTCGGGGCAGCTGCGCCTTCGCTATTGGCGCTGCGCCGCTTGTGCCAGGGGCGTTTGTTTGGGTTTCCACCCTCCCCCGCCGCATCACCGGATTTCGCAGGACCACGGCCACGACCGCCGCCATTGCCGCGACGGGCGCCGCCCGCAGGTTTACCCCTTGGCGCATCCATCACCGGCGCAGGAGATCCGTCCGCCATGCTCGCCGGAATGGATTTCTTGATGATCTTCTCGATGCCGCGCAGCAGCTTTTGTTCTTCCGGCGAACAGAATGTCACCGCAAAGCCGGAAGCACCGGCCCGCGCTGTGCGCCCGATCCGGTGGACATAGGCTTCGGGAACCTGTGGCAGATCATAGTTCACAACCAGTTCGACGTCGCGAATATCAATACCGCGTGCCGCAATGTCTGTGGCAATCAAAACCGGTTTATCGCCCTTGCGGAAGGCATCCAGCGCACGCTGGCGCTGGCCTTGGGATTTGTTGCCATGGATCGCATCCGCACCGATACCTTCGGCGCCCAGCTTTTTGGCGACTTTATCCGCACCCCGTTTGGTCCGTGTAAAGACGATGACCCGTTTGCCCGGATGTTTCTGGATCAGCTTGAAAATCGCTGTCGGCTTGGCCGAAGAATCCATGTGCACAACGGACTGGTCGATCCGCTCGGCTGTGGAAGACACTGGCGTGACGGACACTTCCACCGGATCGGAGAGGTGATCTTCAGCCAGTGCCGCAATCTCTTTGGGCATGGTTGCCGAAAACAGCAGGGTCTGACGGGTTTTCGGGGTCAGGGAAAGAAGCCGGCGGATCGCAGGCATGAACCCGATATCCAGCATCTGGTCCGCCTCGTCCAGAACGACAGTTTCAATATGCTTCAGGGTCACGGACTTCTGCGCGATCAAATCTTCCAGACGGCCCGGGGTGGCCACAAGGATATCAATCCCCTGCGCAAGCTGGCGCTGCTGCTTACGGATCGGCACACCGCCGATCACAAAGGCGCTGCGCAGGCCCAAGCCCTTGGAATAGGTCCAGATCGCATCATTGATCTGGGTCGCAAGCTCCCGCGTCGGTGCAAGAATCAATGCGCGCAGTTTGCGCGGCTCGGACGGTTTGGTGGCCGACAGACGGTGCAGAACCGGTAGTGAAAACGCAGCCGTCTTACCGGTGCCGGTCTGGGCCAGACCGATCAGGTCCTTACCGTCCATGACGGGCGGAATGGCCTGTGCCTGAATCGGGGTCGGGGTGGAATAGTTGCTATTAGACAACGTTTTAAGGATCGGCGCTGACAGGCCGAGGTCGGTGAAATTCACGCAATTCTCTTTTCATGTGATGCGCTGGGGCGATCAAATGAAAGTCCGGCGCGGTTGCGGGCAGATGTGCCCATTCGCGCCCTTATGCGCAGAAACACCGGCAAAGGTCAAACCCAATCGCTGCAACGCAGCAATCGGGCTCTTTTTGGCTAACTATCCCGGGGTCCGGGGCAGCGCCCCGGCCGATGCTACTTGAGACGCCGCATCAGGCTGGAGGTGTCCCAGCGCCCGCCGCCCATTTTCTGCAGATCGTGATAAAACTGGTCTACCAGCGCCGTGACCGGCAGGCTCGCGCCATTGGCATTGGCTTCTTCCAGTACGATTCCAAGATCCTTGCGCATCCAGTCCACCGCAAAGCCGAATTCGAATTCATCCTTCAGCATGGTGGTGCCACGGTTTTCCATCTGCCAGCTTCCCGCTGCCCCCTTGGAAATCACATCCAGCACCGCCTCTCCGTCAAGGCCGGCTTTCTGGGCAAAATGCATTCCCTCGCTCAGCCCCTGCACAAGACCGGCAATGCAGATCTGGTTCACCATTTTGGTCAGTTGTCCGGCGCCCTGTCCGCCCATCAGGCGGCAGGATTTGGCGAAACAGGCGATATATTCCTCGACACGGGCGAAGGTGTCCGCATCGCCGCCGCACATAACGGTCAGCACACCGTTTTCCGCGCCTGCCTGTCCGCCCGAAACTGGCCCGTCGATAAAGCCGATATCCCGACCTGCGGCGATTTCTGCCAGTTCCCGCGCGACTTTGGCAGATGTGGTTGTATGATCCACAAACACCGTTCCGGCGGCCATTCCGGCTAGCGCGCCATCGTCGCCCAGAACCACAGAACGCAGATCATCATCGTTTCCGACACAGGCAAAAACCACTTCGGCACCTTCTGCGGCTGCGCGGGGCGTATCGGCAGAGTGGCCACCGTGTTCTTGCACCCAGCTTTCGGCTTTGGCGGCTGTCCGGTTGTACACCGTTACCTCGTGCCCCTTGGCCGCAAGATGCCCCGCCATCGGGTATCCCATTACACCCATTCCCAGAAACGCCAGTTTTGCCATAATCCATTCTCCCGTTACTCTTTCGTCGCCCGACAGCAACGAAGCTGTTGAATTCCGCCGGTTCTCGGGCGGCTTATATTGTCAGTTCGGGTTTGGACTGTTACGTCCAACGGGTCAAGATACGAGGATTGTATGGCTGTTGCGTTTCGCTGGTTGCTGCGGGGATTTCTGGGGCTTGTCCTGATCATCGCGCTTGTTCTCTCGCTTATTTACTATTTTGCGACCCGCTCTTTACCCGATTACGATGCAAGTTTCCGTTTGCGCGGGCTGGACGGGCCTGTGGAAATCGTGCGTGACACCAATAATGTCCCCCATATTTTTGCAGATCAGGCCGAAGACGTTTATTTCGGTCTCGGATTTGCCCATGCGCAGGACAGGTTGTGGCAGATGACAATGCTCCGGCGGACGGCGCAGGGCCGTTTGAGCGAACTTTTCGGGGCCGAGACAGCTAAAATCGACGATTTCGTACGGCGCCTTGATCTGGCTGAATTGTCCCGCGCTTCCTTCGAGTACCAGACCGAAGAGGTAAAAGCGGCACTGCGGGCCTATTCTGCGGGTGTGAATGCCTGGCTTGGGGTTGTGCAAAAGGATGCTCTGGGCCGTGGCGCGCCGGAGTTCTTCCTGTTCTCTCCTGAAATCGAACCCTGGACACCGGCGGACAGCCTTTCGATCCTGCGGGTCATGGCCTTGCAGTTGTCAGGCCATCTGCGAAATGAAGTCGTGCGGGCGCAGGTTACTCTTGCTGTGGGTAAAAACCGTGTGCGCGATATCCTTCCCGATGCCCCGGGTCGGGGGCGCGTGGCCTTGCCGGAGTATGCCGGCCTTTTTGAAAATCCCCCGACGCAATTTGCTGCCCTGACGCCACAGCACCCGCTGGACCCTGTCGCGCCGTTTGATATGGCAGGCGCCAGCAACGCCTGGGCCGCGGCGAGCACGCGATCGGCCACAGGGGAGCCGATCCTTGCAAATGATCCTCATCTGTCCCTGTCCGCGCCCTCGATCTGGATGCTGGCACGGATGGAGTTTCCGGACGGCGGCGTTATTGGCGGCTCCATTCCCGGAATGCCGCTGATCCTGTCGGGACGCTCGGCTGCACTTGGCTGGGGGCTGACCACCAGCAATCTGGACGATCTTGATGTTTATGTTGAAAAACTGAACCCCGACAATTCGGATGAGTATCTGACACCTGACGGCTACAAACCGTTCCGCACACAGCAGGTTCTGATGCGGATCAAGGATCAGCCGCCCCGTACAATTCAAATGCGCTGGACCGAAAACGGGCCGGTGATCCCCCCCAGCCACTATGATCTCGGCACAATTACACCGCCCGGACATGTGACCAGCATCCACTGGGCCGCGCTTGATGCGAATGACCAGTCGATGACCGCTGCAATCAATCTGATGCGTGCAAAGTCTATCCCCGCAGCACGGGCAGCCTTGTCATTTTTCAAATCGCCAAGCCAGAATGTTACCCTTGCCGACCGGAACGGCGTCATGTTGCAAATGGTCGGCAAGCAACCGGCCCGCGATCCCGGCCACCGCAGTCAGGGGCGCTATCCTTCACAGGGATGGCTGCCTCAAAACCGCTGGAACAGCTATCTGCCGTTTGAAGACAACCCGAGCGTGCGCGATCCGGCCAGCGGCATTGTGGCGAATACGAACAACAAGATCACCGATGAACCTTTTCCGCGCCATGTGTCCCACAGCTGGGGTGATACCTACCGCTTCTTGCGGCTGTCCTCGCTCATGAATGACCGCGAGGTCCACACACGGGACAGTTTCATAGAGGCGCAACTGGACACGGGTTCTTTTGCAGCCGTATCGCTGTTGCCCTTGGTGGCCAAGGAACTTTGGTTCACGGGCGAATCCGCCCCAGCAGGCACACCGGAACGTCAACGCCAGATCGCGCTTGAGATGCTGGCTGCGTGGAACGGGCAGATGGACGAACATATTCCCGAACCGCTGATCTATGCGGCCTGGATGCGCCAGTTGCAGAACCGTTTGATCCGCGATGAACTGTCAAACCTTGCCGATCATTTCCCCCGCCCCGATCCTGTTTTTCTGGAGCGGGTTTATCGCAACGTAGAAGGTGCAGGTGTTTGGTGTGATATCCGGCAATCGACCAAGGTGGAAACCTGTGCAGATATCGCGCGGATGTCCCTTGATGCAGCCATTCTGGAACTGACCGAAAAATACGGAAGCCATATTGACAGCTGGCGCTGGGGACAGGCCCATCAGGCGCGACACGACCATCAGGTTCTGGGGGAAGTACCGGTCCTGTCGTGGTTCGCAAACATCCGGCAGGAAACCTCGGGCGGTGACCAGACATTGATGCGGGCGCGCACCAACGGCACCGGCTCGGAGCCTTATGCAAATGTACATGCTGCCGGCTTCCGATCGGTGATTGATTTTTCCGATCCGGACAGTTCGGTCTATGTGATTTCGACCGGTCAGTCAGGGCATTTCCTGTCGCGCCATTATGACGATCTGGCCGGATTGTGGCGGCGGGGGGAATACATCCTGATGTCCCTTGATCCCGATCTGGCGCGGGGCGGTGCCGTCGGGATCAATCACTTGCTGCCGGTTGAATAGCGAGCCTTGCGTGTGTCAGGATCAGGCGCCGCCGCTTAGCGGAGCTGTGCCGTTCAATCACGGGTGCTGATATATTTTCCGTGGTCCTGTGGCCCCTTTGAAGTGCGATCACCCTGCATTTTCGACGCTTCATTTATGAAGCGTGTTACATGACGCGTCTTGTATGACGCTTCATATTTGCAGGGTGATAAACGGGAAAATCGTTGGATTTCAGGTTAATACTATTCTGCACATCTACCGCCCGCTTGTTATGGCCCAACAGGCCAGCCCCTTACAGCGCGGACAAAAGAAAACCACCGGACCTTCCGGTCCGGTGGCGACCAGTCTTGTCCAAACAGGGCAGTCAGACCTCCCTGCCGTTCAGAAGTTCAGGGAGATATCCCGATGCTCTGCCGAACAGGACGCAAGATAAAGCGCCTGTTCGCGGTTCAGTTTCTGCTGCACACGGGCGCCGAGTGTACCGCGGATCGCATCAAGGTAGCTGGCCAGACCTACGCGCAACTCGGCCTCTGCCGCATCGCGCCATGCCTTGCCCGCATCGTAAGCCACCAGCGCGTCCGCATATTCCTCAAGCGCTCCGTCCACGTCCGGTGTGCGGGATCTCAGCTTGCGCCGCGTCTTGCTGAGCGCCGAACGCACGTCATCGGTACCCCCGATTTCAGAAAACTTGCGGGACAGATCGTTGACCTGTTCCTCGGTTTCCTCGGGGGCGCCGTTGGCAATGACGGCTTGAAGATCCCGCAACTCCTGTTCCAGCGCCAGATAGGCTTCTGTGCCGTTCATCGCTTCCAGCGCTTCTGCTGCCGTATCGTAGGCTGCATCGGCTTTCCGACGATACGTGTTGCGTGCATCGGTTTCCGCTTTTGTAAGCTTGGCAAAAGTGTTGTGGGTCTCTTTCCAGCTTGCAGGAATACCGGCTTGCAGGTCTGCGATATTTGCTTCGGCTTGTGCGATCTCCGCTTCCAGCTCCGCCCGCCGCGTATCGTTGTCTCCTTGCAAACGGCCAAGCAGCTTTCGTGCGTCCTGTAGGATTTCATCCTCGTGGCGGATTTTCTTCTCGATGCTGCGAACCAAACGGAGGTTCGGACGGTAATCCGCGCTCGCCTCTTGAACCGCTTGTTCCGCTAGGAAAGCAGCTTGCAGTGAATCCAGCGCCTCTTGCGCGCCAGCGACATCGCTTTGCAGGGATGACGCCATCTTCTTCGGCAGGATGGAGAAGTTAAGCCCCTGCGCCGTTTGCACAGCCTGCTCTACCGCGCCGTTGCCGCTGGCGATCACACCACCCACGTATTCCTCCATGCAATATTGCAGTTTCGGGTTGCGGGGCGGCGGCGATGTTTCGGACAGATAGCTCACACGGTTTGGCAGGTAGTTCACCAGCGGCGGATAGAACCCGACGATACCCAGCGCGATCAATTGCAGGGTGATAAAGGCAATAACCCCCTTGTACATTTGAACGGTTTTCACAGCCGCCGGAGCAACCCCGCGCAGATAAAACAGCGCAAAGCCGAAAGGCGGTGTCAGGAACGAAGTCTGGATGTTCAGACCGATCATTACCCCGAGCCAGACTGCAGTGATGTTTGCTTCCGGATCAGCCAGCAGGATCGGTGCCACGATGGGCACAACCACAACCGCGATCTCGATAAAGTCGAGGAAGAACCCCAGAACAAAGATCACTGCCATCACGATAATGAACTGGGTCCAGAAACCACCGGGCAAAGAGTTCAGGAACTCGCGCACCAGTTCCTCGCCGCCGAAGGCGCGGAAGGCGGCTGTCAGCATTGCAGCGCCCAGAAGGATGATGAACACCAGCGACGTGGTTTTTGCCGTCTCCAGCATCACCCCGTGCAGCGTGTTGTCGATTTTCAGGGTACGCCAGCCGGACCAGATCAGCGATAAGATCAGCGCAGCAGAGGCTGCCAGACCGATCATCACACCCAGACGGTCGCTGTCTGTCTGCATCCCCTTGATGTTCATTTCAAAGTTGGACAGGCAGAAGGCGATCACAGCAAGCGATACCAATGCAATAATGGCCGGTATATAGGTCGTCTTGCGCCCCGCAGCCAGACGGTAGCCCGCCATGATCATCGCACCGGCGGCACCGATCGCGCCTGCCTGGTTCACCGTGGCAATACCGGCAATGATCGAGCCGAGCACCAGAAAAATCAGCGCCAGCGGCGGGATCAGTGTCAGGGCGACATTGCCCCAGAAGGCTGCGTTGAACTTGCCTGCGTATTTTACTGCAGGGGCCGAAGCCGGACGCAGGATCGCATAGACAAGGATATACAGCATATAAAGCGCGACCAGCACCAGACCGGGGATAAACGCCCCGAGGAACATTTCACCGGCAGAGGTTGAAGCCACGTCAAAAACAGAAGGCATCGACAGTTCGCCGGTTGCCTCTTTATACAGCGCCTTGCGCGCCGTGGAGGCTTGGTCGGTGGCGCTGGCAAGCTGGTCTGCCAGAATAATCAGGACGATCGAAGGCGGAATAATTTGCCCCAATGTGCCGGAGGCCGCAATCGTCCCTGTGGCCAGCGACGGTGAATAATTGTTGCGCAGCATGGCCGGAAGGGAAATCAGTCCCATTGCCACCACAGTCGCGCCGACAATCCCTGTTGTCGCGGCCAGCAGCGCGCCCACAAAGACAACCGAAATCCCCAGACCACCCGGGACAGGACCAAACAGTTGGGCCATCGTCACCAGAAGGTCTTCTGCAATTTTGGAGCGTTGCAGCATGATGCCCATGAAGATGAACAGCGGAATCGCAATCAGCGTATCCCGTTCTACCTCCCAATAGACACCACGAAGGTTGGTGACCCCTGCGGACAACCACTGTTGCGGCCCGCCGGAGTGGAAATAGGCATCGGTACTGCCGTCAAACAGGTAACCGGCACCGGCGGCCAGTCCGATGGTGATAATTGCAGCGCCCGGAAGGGCAAAGGCCACCGGATAGCCGGAGCCAAGGGCCGTGGCCATGATAAGGACCAGTATGGCGAGAAAGAGAATTTCCATGATATTCGGTCCTTAGTGGGCCACAGGCGCGAGTTCTCGCTTGCCCGGTTCGCTGCGGTAGTCAGCGACTGCTTCGAAAAAATAGCTTACAAACTGGATCAGCATGGTGATCGCAAACAACCCGAGAAAACCGGCCATCTGGTATTTCACAAACATGCCGACCCCCCCTGTCTGGGTGATCTCAAAGTTCATAAGCGGTGCGTTAATGATGGACTGTTTTCCGTTCAGCCCGATGTAAAGGATGACCCATGCTGTTGCCGCCCCGAGGAACAGTGATCCGAAGGCATTCACAAAGCCACGCGTCCGGTCGGTAAAGCCCGCATAAAGCACATCAACCCGAACGTGGCCTTCTTCATAAAGCGTATAGGCCGAAGCGAAGAGAAACAGCGCGGCATACCAGTAGCGCACAAGATCCCCCATCAGCGCCTGTTCGTAAGAAAAGACAAAACGGGAAATCACGATCAGAAGCTCTGAAACAACGATCATGAGCGTCAGCCATGTGAAACCGAGCGTGCGCGTGAACAGCGCGATGATAAAGCTCAGGCCGATCAGGGGAAGATGGACATAACTCCCCACATAGCGTGACAGTCCCAAAGACCGGACCGTGTCCTCGCTGAAGAAGAAGTCCAGTCCCTTTTCAACCCGCAGGATCGCAATAAGCGAATCCGCGATACCGACCAGTAGGACAGACCAGAAACACACGCGAATGATATAGAGATTGAACCGGTGTATCCGGTCCGCATCCCAACGCAGAGCCACATCTTTGGTCATCAGCACGAAGATGACCGCACAGGCGATGAAGGCAGCATACATGCCAACGGCCAGGGCTCCGCCCTGCCCCTGGATGAAATCCATCACCCTTGGATAGCCGAAGCCTACGTTCAGTATGTTGTTAATCAGGAAAGCAGCAAGACAGGCAAGAACCGTCCAGCCGATGATGCGCACCAGCGGTGCTGGTGTTCCATATTTTCTAAGTACGACGGGTTGTTCTGCGTCGGCCATATGTCCCCCCCGGGATCAAGTATTAGTGTTGCCTGCACCCGCACATTCCATCCGCGTCTGATGCGCAGTTCCGGAAAATATCTGGCGGGTACGGGAAAGGAGCGGGGCCGTTAAGCCCCGCCCCCGATCGCCCGTGTCACTGCCTTAAATCAGGCCGAGCACACGGTCGCGTTGGTTGATGAAGGTTCCTTCAAAAGCCGCCATCATTGCCCCTTGGGAACGCAAGGTCTTCTGGAAGTGATCGTCCACCTCTGTTGCAAGCGCAGAGTGCGCACGCACGTCTTCAAAGACTTCTGCAGCGGCTTCACCGAAGGCATCCCATGTGTCCTCGCCAAAGGCACGGACCTGAACACCATGATCATTGACCAGACGCGCAAGGAATTCACCGTTCTTTGCGATGGCTTCTTCGTGGGAAGAGGCCAGCTCTTCGGCACAAGCAGCTTCGATGATGGCTTTCTCGTAGTCCGAGAGCCCTTCCCACCAAGCTTTGTTCATACCAAAGGCGATACCACCGCCCGGCTCGTGCATACCACCGGTGTAATAGTATTTGGCCGCTTCGTAGAACTTCATGAAGTAGTCGTTGTAAGGACCAACCCACTCTGTTGCTTCGATGGAACCTGACACAAGGTTTTCGTAGATCTGGCCGCCTGGCAGGGACACAGTAGAAGCGCCCATTTTTGACAGAACCTGACCGCCAAGGCCCGGAATACGCATTTTCAGACCGTTGAAGTCATCCGGAGAGTTGATCTCCTTGTTGAACCAACCGCCAGCCTGCGTGCCGGTGGAACCGCAACCGATTGCTTTCAGGCCGAATTCACCGGACAGTTTGTCCCAGAGTGCCTGACCGCCGGCGTGTTTGATCCATGCATTCCACTCTGGTGTGGACATCCCGAAAGGCACGGAGGTGAAATAGTTGAATGCAGGGTGCTTACCGCCCCAGTAATAGTCCGCGCCGATATAGGCCTGGCTGTTGCCGGATGCCACTTCGTCAAAGGAGTCAAACGCACCAACGCGTTCGCCTGCTGCGAAGTATTCTACGTTGAACGCGCCATTGGACAGAACGGCGATCCGTTCGGCAAGACGCTGTGCAGATGTCCCAAGACCCGGGAAGTCCCGTGGCCAGGTCGATACGATTGTCAGTTGTTTTGCGTGGCTTGCCGCGACTGCGGGACTGGCCAGCGCCGCAGCACCGGCACCAAGCGCCGCACTCGTTAGAAACTTACGTCGTTCCATATAAAGATTTCCTCCATGTTGTCTTTTTTCGCATTTTCTAACGGATCGGTAATCTCTCCCAAGCGATCCGCTGTATGCCAGACCACAATGCAATGGACGTAATTAAAAAAGCAACAATTAATCAAACCGACCAACCTAGGGCCAGTAAATTAAGGACATGAGGCCAGATACCGGCAAGACGGTCGGTTAAATAGTGTCAGACAATGCCAAAATTTTTGGCAGTTTTTCCGGCGCGGGACCTGCGAATCTGCATTGGTATGCAAAATGGCGCCGGAACAGATTCTCACCCTGTGCACGGCACCTTGATCAGTTGCAAACATCAGAGGATTCACCAACGGTTTTCCGAATGTTTCAAAAACCGGCGTTAAAACGACATTTTCTTGGCAAAAGCTCTTGACCCTCCCAATCACCGTCCATAATGTCACCGCCATGAGAACGGAAATGGTATATATTCTAGTCGTGGTGACTTAGCGCATGGCGCGGAAACGGTAACAATCGTTCCTACACCCATGCGCGCCCCCCTGATCGGGGGTTTTTTTATGCCTGATCCTATGATGTGAAGCTGGAGCAAGATTATGACACGTCAGATGAGTGGAGCCCAAATTGTTGTTAAAGCCCTGAAGGATCAGGGTGTGGACACAGTCTTCGGATACCCCGGTGGCGCTGTGCTACCGATTTACGATGAGATCTTCCAGCAAAACGATATTCGCCATGTACTGGTGCGCCACGAACAGGGTGCGACCCATGCAGCGGAAGGCTATGCGCGTTCAACCGGCAAGCCCGGTGTGGTGCTTGTAACCTCCGGTCCGGGCGCGACAAATGCTGTGACCGGTATGACTGATGCACTGATGGACAGTATTCCGATGATCGTGCTTACGGGTCAGGTGCCGACCTTCATGATCGGGAATGACGCGTTTCAGGAGGCGGACACCGTTGGCATTACGCGTCCCTGCACCAAGCATAACTGGCTTGTGCGGGACACGAACGAACTGGCCAAGACCATGCATCAGGCGTTCCACGTTGCCACGTCGGGCCGCCCCGGTCCGGTGTTGATCGACATCCCCAAGGATGTGCAGTTTGCCAATGGTACCTATGTTGCACCCGCAAAGGCGGACAAAGGCCATTACAACCCGCGTGTCAAAGGTGACATGGACAGGATCACCGAACTGGCCGCATTGATGGAAACCGCGAAAAAGCCGGTGATCTATTCGGGTGGCGGTGTAATCAACTCTGGCAAGGCAGCCTCGATGCTGTTGCGCGAACTGGCCGACGCAACCAAGTTTCCGGTGACCTCTACCCTTATGGGGCTTGGCGCCTATCCGGCAAACGGCGACAAATGGATCGGAATGCTGGGGATGCACGGCACCTATGAGGCCAACATGACCATGCACGATTGCGATCTGATGATCTGCGTCGGCGCGCGGTTTGACGACCGGATTACCGGACGTGTGGATGCCTTCAGTCCGAATTCCAAAAAGGTTCACATTGATATTGATCCGTCTTCTATCAACAAAGTGATCCATGTGGATGTGCCGATCATCGGGGATATCGGCCATGTTCTGGAAGATCTTATGAAAGTCTGGAAGTCCCGCGGCCGCAAAACAGAGTCTGAGGCGATCTCCAAATGGTGGGGAAAAATCAACGAGTGGCGCGCCAAGGACTGTCTTGCCTACACGCAGGAAGGCAAAATCATCAAGCCGCAATATGCGCTGCAACGCCTTGAAGCGCTGACCAAAGATCACGACCGCTATATCACCACAGAAGTCGGCCAGCACCAGATGTGGGCTGCACAGTTCCTCGGGTTCAATGATCCGAACCGCTGGATGACATCCGGCGGGCTTGGCACCATGGGATACGGTTTCCCAGCCTCTATCGGTGTGCAAATGGCCCACCCTGAATCGCTCGTGATCAATATCGCGGGGGAGGCAAGCTGGCTGATGAACATGCAGGAAATGGGCACCGCAATTCAGTACCGCCTGCCGGTGAAGCAGTTCATTCTGAACAACGAACGCCTTGGCATGGTGCGCCAGTGGCAGGAATTGCTCCACGGTGAACGCTATTCCAGCAGCTGGTCCGAAGCCCTGCCCGATTTCGTAAAACTCGCTGAAGCTTTTGGTGCCAAGGGCATTCAGGTATCTGATCCGGACGATCTCGACGATGCCATCCTTGAGATGATCAACCACGACGGCCCTGTGCTGTTCGATTGTCTGGTTGAAAAACACGAAAACTGTTTCCCGATGATCCCGTCGGGCAAGGCACATAACGAAATGCTACTGGGCAACGCCTCTACCGAAGGTGCGATTGAATCCGGCGGCGCGGTGATGGTTTAACCCGCGCCCTGCCCTTCAACGCTAAGAATGGAATAGAAAATGAACGCACTACGGATAAAAAAAGGCGCCTCCCGCAAGAGCGCCTATGACCTGAAAAGCACCTATGGTGATGAAATCGAAACCCACACGCTCGCGGTGTTGGTGGACAACGAAGCGGGCGTTCTGGCCCGTGTGATCGGCCTGTTTTCAGGTCGCGGTTACAACATTGAAAGCCTGACCGTGGCAGAAACCGATCACGCAGGGCATCTGTCGCGGATCACGGTTGTTACCACGGGGACGCCGCAGGTGATCGAACAGATCAAGGCACAGTTGGGCCGTCTGGTGCCGGTTCATGATGTACATGACCTGACGGTTGAGGGCCCGAGCGTGGAACGGGAACTGGCACTGATCAAAGTGGCCGGTGTCGGGGAAAAACGGGTGGAAGCGATGCGCACATCCGAAGTGTTCCGCGCCAATGTCGTGGACAGCACGCTGGAAAGCTTTGTGTTCGAGATTACCGGCTCGCCGGAAAAAATCGATGCCTTCGTTGAAATGATGCGCCCGCTTGGTCTGGTGGAAGTGGCCCGGACAGGTGTTGCTGCAATTATGCGCGGCAACGCGGGCTGATTGAATTCAAAAAAAACGGGCACGTTTCCAGCGTGCCCGTCGCGCATTGCCGTTCCCTAGCAAAGAGTGTGCTGCCCCCGCAGCCTGTGAATGGCCGCAACTTTGGTCGAGCTAACCCCCTCAAAGGCGTTATAGTCAATCTCTGCACCGCTTGGTACGCCACACAACCCGAAGGCGTCCAGCGCATCTTTGGGCAAGAATACGTCTGCGCCCGTGTCGGCTTGACGGATGAAACCGTATCCGCGACTTGCATCATACCAGAGAACACGCCCTTTTTTTAACTCTGCACCCATAGCTTTCACCCTTCAAGAAAGTTTCGGACAACATTTCAATCTTATGTTTTCTTGCCAGGATGTGATTGCAAGCAGCACCCTTCGGCCCCTTATTTATAAAGGAAAACCGCAATAGTTGATAGAGCAACAAAAAAACTTTAAAGCGTTTAACTTCAATAAGTTGACCCGACAACTAAAATAAAAATTTACGCGCGGTAATATTTAACACGTCGCTGGGTAAGGTTACGAATCACTTTTCTTTCAGAAAATTTATCAACGCGCGCAGGGACGCCGGCATGTTTCGTTTCTGCGGATAGACAATGTTAATATCCCCCTTCGGAAACTGGTAATCCGTCAGAACCGGTACCAGTTCGCCGGTTTCAAAAGCGTCCCCGATCAGAAAATCGGGCTGCACGGAAATGCCAAGGCCCGCGATCGTCAGCCGGCGGTTATACGCGCCAGAGTTGCTGGAGAACCGCCCCGTAATCCGTTTGCGCACGTCCTGCCCGTCTTTGCGGGCAACCCATTCGGAACCCGATGTCAGATTGCTGTACCGCAGGCATTCATGGGCAGACAGTTCGTCAAAGCTTTGAGGCGCACCAAACCGTTCGATATAGGACGGCGCAGCGCAGCAATGCAGCCGGGTCTCGCCGATTTTCGTGGCGTAAAGACCGCTGTCGTCAAGCAAACCGATACGTATGGCGGCGTCATACCCTTCAGAGATCAGATCAACCCGCTTATCAGACAGTTGAACCGCCAGCTCTACATCTTCGTGTCTGCAAGCGAACTCCTGAAGTTTGGGGGCAAGTACGGCTTCGGTGTAGGCAATCGGCAAGGACAGGCGCAATCGTCCGCCCACCGTGGCGCTGCTGCATTTGGCAGCCTCGTTCGCAGCGTCAATCCGCGCCAGAATATCAAGACAACTGTGGTAATATTCCTGCCCCAGATCCGTTGGCACCACAGACCGTGTCGACCGGTTGACCAGTTGGGCGCCAAGATCGGTTTCAAGATCCGTGATCCGGCGCGAACACACTGACTTCGCAATGCCAAGGCGTGCAGCTGCAGCGGTAAAACTGCTTTCTTCGACCACGGCGATCAGGGTTTTCATGTGAATGATGTCCATAGCCGGTCCTCGGGTTCCTGAACAGAAAAGGGCCTCTGCCAACGCTGGCAAAGGCCCCTTCCGTGATTTAGCAGTTCTTAGCTGTTGTCAACGGCACGCCCCGCCATGACCGCCACAAGATGGGCACGATATTCTGCCGATCCGTGAATATCAGACAGCATGTCATCCGCATCGGTTGCGACACCCTGCGTGGCCTCCGCCGACCAGTTCGCCCCCAACGCCTCTTCCAGCGCGTTGTGGCGGAACACACCGTCATTGCCTGCCCCCGTGACCGCAACGCGCACACCGTTCGCGGTTTGGGCTGCCATCACACCAACCATCGCATAACGTGACGCGGGGTTGGGAAATTTGGCATAACCGGCTTTGGCTGGTTTGGGGAATTTGACGGCCGTCACCATTTCGCCTTCCTCCAGCGCAGTTTCGAACATTCCAACAAAGAATTCATCCGCCGGAATTTCCCGCGTATCTGTCACGATGGTTGCCCCAAGCCCCAGACAGGCCGCCGGATAATCCGCCGCCGGATCATTGTTGGCGATGGATCCGCCGATGGTGCCACGGGCCCGCACAGCCGGATCCCCGATGACACCGGCAAGACCGGCCAGCGCAGGGATCGCCTGTGCCACCTCTGATGATCCGGCCACCTGCGCATGGGTGCAGGCCGCACCGATAGTCAGCACATCCCCGTCTACGCTGATGTTTTTCAGAGCATCAATCCCCGAAACATCCACCAGATCGGAAGGCGCTGCGAGCCGCTGCTTCATGGTCGGGATAAGAGTCTGGCCGCCAGCCAGAAACTTACCGTCCTCGGTACCTGCCAGTTTCGATGTCGCATCCGAAACAGAGGACGCACGGTAGTAAGTTGTAT
>JAAEZA010000029.1 GCA_018223125.1 Paracoccaceae bacterium
GGCCATGTGGTGCCGTTTTCCATTGTCTCCAACCGCGCGCGGGTCTGGAAGGTTGCTTCGGCTGCCGCCAGATCAACGCGGGAGTTCACGCCCAGGGTTTCCGTTTCGGGGCAGGTGATGGCCGCGCAGGGCAAATCCCTGTCCCGCGCCAGCCCCACCAGATCGGTCAGGTAGTACTCACCGCTTTTGTTGTCATTTTTCACGGCTTCAATCAGATCGAACATTGTGGCGCGATCGGCGCAGATCACGCCGGAGTTGCACAGCGTGATCGCCAGTTCTTCGGGGCTGGCATCCTTGGCTTCAACGATCCGTTCCAGACCGCCTTTGGCGTTCAGCACAAGCCGGCCGTATTTTGCGGGCTCTGCGGCCTCGAAGCCGAGCACAACAATACCCGCACCGGACTGGCGGGCCGAAAGCATGTCTTGCAGGGTTTCTTCGCGGATGAAGGGTGTATCGCCGTAAAGGACCACGACATCCCCGTCAAAATCTGCCAGCACATCACGCGCCTGTTTGACGGCGTGGGCGGTGCCAAGCTGTTCTTCCTGCGTCACGATAAGGGCGTTTTCGTCGTATTCTCTTGCTGCCTTGGCCACCGCAGCGCCGCCGTGTCCGGTAACAACGACGATGCGATCTGCCTTAATCGACTGCGCCGCGCGCATGGCGTGCACCAGCAGGGGCGCATGGGCCACTTTATGCAGGACTTTGGGAAGATCCGATTTCATGCGACCAGCAGGGGCGCATGGGCCACTTTGTGCAGGACTTTGGGAAGATCCGATTTCATGCGGCTGCCTTGACCGGCTGCCAGAATTACCACTGCTACAGGCATCTTGCCCCCTAATGTAATTAACTTTGGAATCACTTAACCTAAATATTTCCCTACAAAAAGGGGGCGTTGCTCAAGAAAACTTTCATTGCGTTACAAGCTGTGGCATGTGGGCGAAAAGGGGAATGATATGAAGTCTGTTGTTTTCGATCTGGACGGGACGCTGGCAGATACCAGCGGTGATCTGATTGCTGCGGCAAATGCCTGTTTTGACGGGTTGGGGCACGGTCAGCTGCTGGACCCCGAAACGGATATGCTGACAGCCTTTCACGGCGGGCGGGCGATGTTGCGACTCGGGTATTCCCGGCTTGAGCAGCCATGGGATGAAAGCATGGTGGATGCGCAATACGATGTCTTGTTGCGCCACTACGGCGAAAATATCGCTGTGCATACCCGGCTCTATCCCAATGTCGGACAGGCTTTGGAAGAACTGAAATCCCGCGGTTACCTGCTGGGGGTTTGCACCAACAAACCCGAAGCTCTGGCCGAAACCCTGATGGCACAACTCGGCGTGCGATCCATGTTCGGCGCCTTGCTCGGGGCGGATACGCTGCCGGTGCGCAAGCCTGATCCCGAACATCTGTGGGAAACCATTCGCCGCGTAGGGGGCGATCTGAAGCGTTCTGTTCTGATCGGCGATACGGATAATGACCGGTCAGCCGCGCGCAATGCGAATGTGCCAAGCGTTCTGGTGACGTTCGGACCCTCCGGTCACGGAGTTGCGGAAATGGAACCCGAAGCGCTGTTGCACCATTATGATGACCTGCCGGATCTCGCCGATCAACTGGTGCAATAAGCGCAATGTTTCGCAATTCCCGAAGGCCGGTTTGAATTGCGCCTGATCAAGCCGCAAACCATTGATCTTTAGCCGCTGATCCTGTTGGTAGGGCCCATCAACCAGAGGCGCCGAGATGTCCCAGATTTTTACCGGAAACTTCACCCAGCAGGAACCGCTTCCCGAAGCGTCGATCGAGGCGGCTGTACGTGTCATGCGCCACGGGCGTTTGCACAGGTATAACCTTGCCGAAGGCGAAAAGGGCGAAACAGCGCAGTTGGAAGAAGAGTTCGCCGCCTTTACAGGGGCGAAATACTGTCTGGCCGTGGCGTCGGGCGGTTATGCGCTTGCGGCGGCCTTGCGGGCTGCGGGGGCCAGGGCGGGAGATGCGGTTCTGACCAATGCCTTCACCCTTGCCCCTGTGCCCGGTGCAATCGCCAATGCGGGCTGCACGCCGGTCTTCGTGGAAGTGACGGACAGGCTGGTGATGGATCTTGATGACCTGAAGGCAAAAATCGCCAGATCCGGTGCGCGTTTCCTGATGCTGAGCCACATGCGGGGCCATATCGTTGATATGGATGCGCTGATGGCGATCTGCGACGGGGCCGGTGTGCAGGTGATCGAGGATTGCGCCCATACCATGGGGGCAGCTTGGAACGGGGTGCCAAGCGGGCGTCACGGTGTGGCGGGGTGCTATTCGACCCAGACCTTCAAGCATCTGAACTCGGGCGAGGGCGGTTTTCTGGTGACGGATGATGCCGGACTGGCGGCTCGTGCGATCATGCTGTCAGGCTCGTACATGCTGTTTGAACGGCACACCGCCGGTCCCCCCGCCGAGGTTTTCGAGCAGATCAAACTGGAAACGCCCAACTGTTCGGGGCGCATGGACAACCTGCGCGCCGCGATCCTGCGACCCCAGTTGCGCAATCTGCCGGATCAATGCGCGGCGTGGAATGCCCGCTATCAACGGATAGAATCCGGTCTGGCCAACACCCCGGGTGTCACGGTGATAGAACGGCCCGCAGCGGAATCCTATGTGATGTCCTCTTTCCAGTTCCTGTGCCCCGATTTCACGGCAGAGCAGATGGTTGCGCTGCAAAAGCGCACCGCCGCACGGGGGGTAGAGCTGAAATGGTTCGGTGCGGACCAGCCGGTCGGCTTCACCTCGCGCCATGACAGCTGGCAGTATGTTGCAGCGCAGTCCCTGCCAAACACCGACAGGATTCTCGCCGGATTGATGGATATGCGCCTGCCGCTGACCTTCTCGCTGGCGGATTGTGACCTGATCGCGCAGATCATCCGCGAGGAAGCAGGCATCCTGCATCAGGCAGGTTAGCCTCCTTTCTGGCAACTCTGTCCTCAAACCCGCCTCTTTTTGGGCTAAATATCCAAACCCGCTCCCGCCACCGGCAGGGGGCTTTCAGGTCGTTCTATTCTGACTGGACAAAAGGGACTCCCGCTTCTATTGTGTGAACAAGTGTTCAATTAAATGTCGGGCAAAAAAAGCCGGCCAACGATCTGGGAGTTCGTATGTTCACCTCTTCAATGAATTTCGCCTGTGGCGAGGAAATCGAAGCCCTGCGCGATATGGTGCACCGCTGGGCGCAGGAACGGGTTGCCCCGATGGCCGCCGAAATCGACCAGAAGAATGTCTTTCCGGCAGAGCTGTGGAAGGAAATGGGCGAACTCGGGCTGCTTGGCATCACTGTCAAGGAAGAATACGGCGGCGTTGATATGGGTTATCTCGCCCATACTATCGCGGTAGAGGAAATCGCGCGGGCCTCGGCCAGTGTGTCCCTGTCTTATGGTGCCCATTCCAACCTCTGTGTGAACCAGATCCATCTGAACGGCACAGAAGAGCAGAAAAAGAAATACCTGCCCGGCCTGATCTCTGGCGAACATGTGGGCGCATTGGCCATGTCCGAAGCGGGGGCCGGTTCTGACGTAGTTTCCATGAAGCTGAAGGCGGAAAAGAAGAACGGCTATTACACGCTGAACGGCACGAAATACTGGATCACCAACGGGCCGGATGCGGATACATTGGTGGTTTATGCGAAAACCGATCCCGATGCCGGTCCCCGCGGTATGACCGCTTTTCTGATCGAAAAGGAAATGACAGGTTTTTCCACCAGCGCCCATTTTGACAAGCTGGGGATGCGCGGGTCCAATACGGCCGAACTGGTGTTTGACGATGTGGAAGTACCGTTCGAAAATGTTCTGGGCGAAGAAGGCAAGGGCGTCAATGTCCTGATGTCGGGCCTTGATTACGAACGGGTGGTTCTGTCTGGCATCGGGGTCGGGACCATGCACGCGGTGCTGGACCACATCATGCCCTATATGGTGGAGCGCAAGCAATTCGGGCAAAGCATCGGCAATTTCCAGCTGATGCAGGGCAAGATCGCGGATATTTACGCGGCGATGAACTCTGCGCGGGCTTATGTCTACGCTGTGGCCTCTGCCTGCGACCGTGGTGAAGTGACCCGTCAGGACGCTGCGGCCTGTGTGCTCTATGCCTCTGAAAAGGCAATGGAAGTCGCCACCCAAGGCGTGCAGGCGATGGGCGGGGCAGGGTTCCTGAACGACAGCCCGCTCAGCCGGATCATGCGCGATGCCAAACTGATGGAAATCGGCGCGGGGACTTCGGAAATCCGCCGGATGCTGTGCGGGCGCGAATTGATGAAGCTGCAGGAAGCCTGATGAAAGCGGTGCGGCTCATAGCGGCAAGCCTGTTCTGCGTGGCGGCCTCGCAGGCCGTTGCAGAAGATGCAGCCGTGCAGGCACGCGCCATCACCTGCCTTACGGGAATGGAGCAGGGCGAAACGTCATGGCCGGACTGCCGCCGCCTGCTGTTCCAGCCCTGCGCCGGATTTGTCGTCGGGGCGGAAGGGCATCTGACCTGTCTTGCAGATCAAAAAGCAGGTTGGCAAACCCGTTTGGACGCAACCACCCGGACCTTGAACGATCGTCTGACAGCGGAGGGTTCCGGCCAGTTGACCGATCTGCTGGGCCAGTGGTTCGGCTATGTTGGCAACAAATGCAATGCGGTCGCGCAAGAAAAGGCTGATATCAGCGCAGACGCGGCGCGGCTTGGCTGCGAGATAAGCGAATTTGCAGGACTCTCAACCGAGTTTGACAGTTGCTTGCAAGGCAAATCGCTCTCGCCTTACTGTATCTTGCAGGAGTAGCGCCATGTCCGGTAAACCGCCAAGCATTAAGACGATGCAGGACGCTATTGACCATGTCATCGCCCGTCAGCGGGCCTATGAAGAGAAACGCCCGACCCGTTTGGGCAAAGGCACCGAATGGGCAACATCGCTGGTGGGGCCGGTCATCGGGCGGTTCGTCAAACCGGAATGGGTGCGTGCGGCTGTGGATGCCTCGGACGTCTCTGCCGGATTTACCCTGCCAGCGATGGATCACGATACCAGCGACCCTGCCGCCTGCGAAGCAGCCGCGATCCGCGTTCAGGGCTGGGCACAGGGGCTGAATGCTTCTTCCGGTTTTGCTGCGGGCGTCTGGGGCGCTGCGGGGCTGGCGGTGGATGTACCGGCAACCCTGGTGCTGGCCGCACGTACGGTGCGTGCCACGGGCGCGGCCTATGGATTTAGCGATGACAGCGAAGCAGAACGCGCCTTCCGGCTGATGGTGTTGGAGGTGGCCAGCAGTGGTGCCTCTGAAAACCGTGACGAAACCTTACAGCGGATTAACAAGGCGGCGAAAATGCTGTCTGATCCGGCTGTGCGCAAGGCGGTTGACAGCTCGCTTGACTGGGTGGGCGCAAAGGTCGTGGACCGGATCGCCCGCCAGCTTGGCGTCTCCCTTGCGGGGCGCAAGGCAGGGCAGGTGGTGCCTGTGGTCGGCGGGCTGGTGGGGGCCACTGTGAACGCAAGTTTTCAAACCGACGTGGCCCGCGCGGCCCGTTATGCCTATTCGCTGCGCTGGATGATGGAGCGTCAGCTTCTGCCAGCGCCGCAAGATAACAGTAAGGACACCGTATAATGGAATCCAAGGAAACCCATCTGGCGCTGCTGGATCAGATTACACAGGCCGCACAAGCCGCAGCCCTTGGCGGTGGCGAGAAAAGCCGCGAACGACACGTGTCCCGCGGCAAGATGCTCCCGCGGGAGCGGGTGGCAAACCTGCTTGATCCGGGATCACCGTTTCTGGAGATCGGGGCCACGGCTGCGCATAATATGTATGACGGCGCCGCACCCTGTGCCGGTGTTATCGCCGGTGTCGGGCAGGTGCAGGGCCGTCAGGTCATGGTGGTGTGTAACGATGCGACTGTCAAAGGCGGCACCTATTATCCGATGACGGTGAAGAAACACCTGCGCGCACAGGAAATCGCCGAGGAAAACCACCTACCGTGTGTTTATCTGGTGGACAGTGGCGGGGCGAACCTGCCCAATCAGGACGAAGTCTTTCCGGATCGCGACCATTTCGGGCGTATCTTCTTTAATCAGGCCAATATGTCCGCCAAAGGCATCGCACAGATTGCGGTTGTGATGGGGTCTTGCACGGCAGGCGGGGCCTATGTGCCTGCCATGTCTGATGTCTCGATCATTGTAAAGGAACAGGGCACGATCTTTCTGGCCGGTCCACCACTGGTCAAGGCGGCCACAGGTGAGGTGATCAGCGCCGAGGAACTGGGCGGTGGTGATGTGCACACACGCCTGTCCGGTGTGGCGGATTATCTGGCGGATGATGACGCCCATGCGCTGGCACTGGCCCGTCAGGCTGTCGGGGCGCTCGCGCCGCCGGTTAAGGCGGCACTGGCGGAAAAAACCGTGGTTGCGCCGCAGTTTGACGCTGAAACCATTCTGGACGTGGTGCCAGCGGATTTGAAAACCCCCTATGACATCCGCGACGTGATTGCGCGGATTGTGGACGGGTCTGTCTTTGACGAATTCAAAGCCCGTTTCGGCACCACACTGATCTGCGGTTTCGCCCATATTGAGGGCATGCCCTGTGGCATCATCGCCAACAACGGCATTCTGTTTTCCGAGAGCGCCCAGAAGGGTGCGCATTTCGTAGAACTGTGTTCGCAGCGCAAGGTGCCGCTGATCTTTTTGCAGAACATCACCGGCTTTATGGTGGGGAAAAAGGCCGAGTCCGAAGGTATTGCGCGCCACGGCGCCAAACTGGTGACAGCCGTTGCGACGACCTCGGTGCCCAAGATCACGATGGTGGTTGGCGGCTCTTTCGGGGCGGGAAACTACGGTATGGCGGGGCGGGCTTATTCACCGCGGTTTATGTGGTCCTGGCCCAACAGCCGTATTTCCGTGATGGGCGGCGAACAGGCCGCAGGCGTGCTGGCCACGGTCAAACGGGACGGGATGGAACGGCGCGGCGAAAGCTGGAGCGAAGAAGAGGAAGCGGCGTTCAAAAAGCCGACCCTTGATATGTTTGAAGAACAGAGCCACCCGCTCTATGCCTCGGCGCGGTTGTGGGACGACGGTGTGATCGACCCGCGCAAATCCCGCGATGTGCTGGCGCTGTCCCTGCGGGCCTGTCTCGACAAGCCGATTGATGACACCCGCTTTGGCGTCTTCCGCATGTAGGCGGCGACCGTAACAGATTTCGCGGGGGGCTGCCCCCGCACCGAACAGAAAATCGCCTGCGCGGGATGCTGCGGGCACAGACCGGAGATGTCGGGATGTTTAATAAAATACTTATTGCCAATCGGGGCGAGATTGCCTGCCGCGTGATGGAGACCTGTCGCAAAATGGGCGTGGCCACCGTTGCGGTCTATTCCGATGCAGATGCCACCGCGCGCCATGTGGCGATGGCCGATGAAGCGGTGCGACTGGGGCCTGCACCTGTGGCAGAAAGCTATCTGCGCGGCGATGCGATCATTCAGGCAGCCCTTGATACCGGCGCACAGGCGATTCATCCGGGGTATGGTTTCCTGTCGGAAAACCCCGATTTCGCCCAAAAACTGGCGGATGCGGGGCTGGTCTTTATCGGGCCAAGCGCGGAGGCAATCCGCGCAATGGGGCTGAAGGATGCGGCCAAGGCGCTGATGGAAGAAGCTGGCGTGCCTGTGGTTCCCGGCTATCACGGGGACAATCAGGAGGACGGTTTCCTCGCAGAACAGGCCGAAGCCATCGGCTATCCGGTGCTGATCAAGGCGGTTGCGGGCGGCGGTGGCAAGGGGATGCGTCTGGTGGAGGATGCCAAGGACTTTGCCGCCGAACTGTCCTCCGCCCGATCAGAAGCGGCCACGGCCTTTGGCAATTCGGATGTTCTGGTAGAGAAATTTGTGCAGAATCCCCGTCACATCGAAATTCAGGTCTTTGGCGACACTCACGGCAATGCGGTGCATCTTTTCGAGCGGGACTGCTCGCTCCAGCGGCGCCACCAGAAGGTGATAGAGGAAGCCCCCGCACCTGACATGCCAGAAGCGGTGCGCGAAGCAATGGGTTCGGCGGCCGTGCGGGCAGCCAAAGCGATCGGCTATTCCGGCGCGGGGACCATCGAATTCATCGTGGATGGCTCCGGCCCGCTGCGCGAGGATGGTTTCTGGTTCATGGAAATGAACACCCGCCTGCAAGTGGAACACCCTGTGACCGAGGCGATTACCGGACAGGATCTGGTGGAATGGCAGTTGCGGGTGGCCAGTGGTGAACCGCTGCCCAAATCGCAGGAAGACCTGTCAATCAACGGCTGGGCGTTTGAGGCGCGGATCTACGCTGAAGACGCCGCGAAGGGGTTCCTGCCCTCTATCGGTACGTTGTCCCATCTGGCGTTTCCGGCGACGGCTCGGGCAGATACCGGCGTGCGGGCAGGGGATGCGATCACACCCCATTACGACCCGATGATTGCCAAACTGGTGGTGCACGGGGCGACCCGTGCGCAGGCTCTTGGCAAATTGGAACAGGCGCTGGCCCGCACCGAAGTGGCGGGTTGTGTTACAAACCTTGCGTTTCTGGGGGCGCTGACCCGGTACGAAGATTTCGCTGCGGGGCGGGTGGATACCGGTCTCATCGCACGGGATCAGGAATCGTTGGTGGCAGAGGAAGACCCGACACCGCAGATGTGGGCGTTGGCAGCGGTTAAGGCAGCGGGTCTGGACAGGGCCGCAGCACAAAAAGGCTTCACCCTGTGGGAGCCGCTGGCACGGACGGTTCCGCTGGATCACAAGGCTGGTACACAGGATGTGGTCCTGCGGGCCTTGGGCAATGGAAAAGTGGATTGCGCTGTTGGCGAGCACAGCTTTCTGATCGAAACACGGGATGTCTGGCGCGTTGATGGCGTAAAACCGGATTATTACGCTGTGGCCCATTCGGGCGGTGTCAGCCTGTTTGGCGCGCAGACCCATCACTTTACCCTGCGCAACCTGCTGGATCGCGGCGCGAGCGATGAACAGGGGGCGGGCACCATACTTGCCCCCATGCCAGGTACAGTGAAAGAGGTCATGGTCGCGGCGGGGGATACCGTATCGAAGGGGGATACGCTGGCGATTCTGGAAGCGATGAAGATGGAACACCGCATGACCGCGCCTTTTGACGGTATCGTGGCCGAAGTTCCGGTGGCAACGGGCGGGCAGGTAACGGACGGTGCCTTGCTGATCCGCATGGAAGATTCCGAAGAGGCTGATACATGACCCATCGCGCCGAGATATTTGAAGTCGGCCCCCGCGACGGGCTGCAGAATGAAAAGACAATGATCGCCACCGCCGACAAGGTCAGGCTGGTAGATATGCTGTCCGCCTGCGGCTTTCGTCGCATCGAAGTGGCAAGCTTTGTTTCGCCCAAATGGGTGCCCCAGATGGCCGATAGTGCGGATGTCCTTGCGGGCATTTCCCGCGCCGATGGATGCAGTTATGCCGCGTTAACGCCGAATATGCGCGGCTTTGAAGGCGCTGTTGCCGCCCGCGCCGATGAAATCGCTATCTTTGCCTCTGCCTCTGAAGGGTTCAGTCAGGCCAATATCAACTGTTCTGTGGCAGAGAGTATCGAACGTTTCGTGCCTGTTGCAGAAGCGGCGGAAGGGTCCGGCCTTCCGGTGCGCGGCTATATTTCCTGCGTAACCGACTGTCCCTTCGACGGCCCCACAGAGCCGGAAAAGGTGGCAGAGGTCGCCCGTTTGCTGCGGGATCTGGGCTGTTACGAGATCAGTCTCGGGGATACGATCGGGCAGGCGACACCGGAAACGATAACGGAAATGCTACAGGCGGTGCTGGCAGAGGTTCCCGCTGAAAAGCTCGCCGGACATTATCATGACACCGCAGGGCGGGCGTTAGAGAATATCCGCGCCTCGCTTGACCTTGGCGTTACGGTGTTTGATGCCTCGGCGGGCGGGCTTGGCGGTTGCCCTTATGCGCCCGGCGCCTCGGGCAATGTCGCAACAGAGGCGGTCGCTTCGATGCTGGCGGACGCCGGATATGACACCGGCCTTGATCTTGATGCACTGGCAAAAGCGGCTGAATTTGCCCGAACCCTGAGGACTTAACGTGTTTGAAACGATTTCCCTGAATACTGATTCCCGTGGCGTGGCGACGCTGACACTGGCACGGGCAGACAAACATAACGCGATGAACGCGCAGATGATCCGCGAACTGACGCAGGCGGCGGCGCAGATCGGGCAGGACAGTGCCATTCGCGTTGTCGTTCTGGCCGCAGAAGGGCGCAGTTTCTGCGCCGGTGGCGATCTGGGCTGGATGAAGGAACAAATGGCGGCCACTGCCGAACAACGGGCGGCGGGGGCGCGAGAACTGGCCGGAATGCTCGGTGCGCTGAACACCCTGCCAAAACCTTTGATTGGGCGCGTTCAGGGGCAGGCATTTGGCGGCGGCATCGGAATGATGTCGGTCTGTGACATAGCAATCGGCGTGCCGGATGTGAAATTCGGTCTGACCGAAACGCGGCTGGGTCTGATTCCGGCAACGATTTCACCTTATGTGATTAAACGCATGGGGGAGCCGATGGCGCGGCGGGTGATGATGTCTGCGCGATTGTTTGACAGCGCCGAAGCACAAGAGCTCGGCCTGCTGGCCCGTGTAGTGGATGTTGACGCATTGGATGATGCGGTAGAGGCCGAGGTTAAGCCCTATCTGTCTGTGGCACCTCGTGCAGTAGAGAAAACCAAACGCCTGATCCGCGGGCAGGGTGGTGGAATCACTGAAGCGCAGGTGGAGGACAGCATCAAAGCATTGGTGGAGGCTTGGGAAGATTCCGAGGCATCGGATGGAATCAATGCCTTTTTCGCCAAAGAGAAAGCACCCTGGGCCGGTTGATCCGGTTTCGGTGCACCTGCGTCCGGTTCGGGTTTCACCTTTCAGGCGCGCTGCCCTGTGTTTCTTCCAGAATTTCCAGATCGGCCAGCCAACTGTCCGGCAGGGCACCGGCGTAGAGATCACGCATATAGGTGTATTGATGCGCCAGCTTGTGAATCATCTTGGTGCGCAGCGCGGGGCTGAGGGGCATTTTGACCGAAACATTGCGGGACCGGTCGAATTCGGCGGGAAGAGGTGTAATTCCGAGAAAGTGGCACAACCTGTCAATGGCGTCCTGCGTAAACAGGTCTTCGTAGAATGCGAAATGAAGGTTCTCGGCCGGAAATACCGCCCGAAGGTTGCGCATCGCGCTCACGTAATCATAGCGTTCGCGGTAAAGCGGTTTGTCAAACACCCCGTCGATCTTTGCCTCAAGCTCTTCGAGCGTTTCAAACTTTTCGGAAAACCGCATTTGGGACCAAAGCCGGTCCGTCGGATTACGCAGCAAAAATATGATTTTTGTGGTAGGATACTCGCGCCGGATCAGTTCCAGTTCGTCCCTGTCCAACGCACAATATGCTGGTGTGATCTCTCCGAAAACCTGTTCGTCCCCGACGCGGCGGCGAAAGAAACGCCGGTAAGCGCCGACATCACGGCCCATTTTTATCCGGTCGCGCAGCGCCACAGCAGCCTTGGCGGGGCGGTTTGGATCGGCCGCCAGTTCCGCCTCCCGCGCTTTCAGTTTCTTGCGAAACATGGATATCGGCCAGTTGTCTTCACGCGAACGCGTGCCCCAGAAGTGCATTTCCTTGATCGGGGAAAAAAACACTTCGGGATGATCCCGCAGATAGAATGACAGCCACGTGGTGCCGGCCTTTTGTGCGCCGACACCCAGAAAAAAGGTACGGCCTTTAAGAATTGCGAGTTTTTCAGCCAAATTTGGGGCTCTTTTCCTGCTGGAGACTTGCAAAAAAGGCTACGCAATCGCCAAGATGGGGACAAGCCAAATTCATCCCGCCCCCCGATGGCTGCGCAAGTCGCGGGACATTGGGCACTTTCTTTGGTTTCGGGGCGCAATTCCGGCGGACCCTTGGTTGACCTTGGTTCGGGGCAGGGATAGTTAAACGATGCCGACAACCAGATTTGCGCGAAGGAGTCGCCTATGGAAGACCTGCTCAGAGAATACCTGCCGATTTTGGTGTTTCTGGGGATAGCTGCGGGCCTTGGACTCGTGCTGATCCTTGCTGCGGTTATAATTGCCATCCGTAACCCCGATGCCGAAAAGACTTCGGCCTATGAATGCGGGTTCAACGCATTTGACGATGCGCGGATGAAATTCGACATCCGGTTCTATCTGGTGTCCATCCTGTTTATCATCTTCGATCTGGAAGTTGCCTTCCTGTTCCCCTGGGCCGCGTCCTTCAAGGATGTCGGTGTATTGGGGTTCTGGTCGATGATGGTGTTCCTGGGCGTTCTGACAATCGGCTTTGCGTATGAGTGGAAAAAAGGAGCACTGGAATGGGAGTGAGCACAACTGCCAACACCGCTGGTGTGGATAAAGAGGTCGTTACCCGCGCCCTGAACGAAGAATTGCAGGACAAGGGTTTCCTGCTGACTTCGACTGATGACATCATTAACTGGGCGCGCACCGGTTCGCTGCACTGGATGACCTTTGGTCTGGCCTGCTGCGCGGTTGAGATGATGCACACCGCCATGCCCCGCTATGATATGGAACGTTTTGGCACTGCGCCCCGCGCGTCCCCTCGCCAGTCCGACCTTATGATCGTTGCGGGAACGCTGACCAACAAAATGGCCCCTGCGCTGCGCAAGGTGTATGACCAGATGCCGGAACCCCGCTATGTGATCTCTATGGGATCCTGCGCGAATGGCGGCGGTTACTATCACTACAGCTATTCCGTTGTGCGGGGCTGTGACCGGATCGTTCCGGTCGATGTGTATGTTCCGGGATGCCCGCCGTCTGCCGAGGCGCTGCTTTACGGCATCCTGCAATTGCAACGCAAAATCCGCCGCACCGGCACAATCGTTCGCTAAGCTGCGAAAGGAAGACGCTCTTATGACAGAGGCTCTTACAGAACTGGGCACTGTACTGGCTGCCGGCCGCAGCGATGCAGTGCTGGACACCGAAGTAACCAAAACCGGCGAACTGGTGGTCTATGTATCATCCGCGTCCCTGCCGGATTTCGTGGAATACATCAAAACCGAAAGCAACGCGCGGTTTTCAACGCTGGTGGATATTACGGCTGTTGATTACCCCGGTCGCGACAAGCGGTTTGAAGTGGTTTATCATTTCCTGTCGATGTACACCAACCAGCGCATCCGCGTGAAAGCGGCGGTGCATGTGGATGAAGTGGTGCCTTCCATCACCGCGATTCACCCGTCTGCCGACTGGTTTGAGCGGGAAGTGTTCGATATGTACGGGATCATGTTCTCGGGGCATCCTGACCTGCGCCGCCTGCTGACGGACTATGGTTTCCGCGGCTATCCCCTGCGCAAGGATTTCCCGACAACGGGTTATACCGAGCTGCGCTACGACGAAGTGGAAAAGCGCGTTGTTTACGAGCCGGTAAGCCTTGTTCAGGAATACCGCCAGTTCGATTTCATGTCCCCGTGGGAGGGTGCGGAATACATCCTGCCCGGTGACGAGAAGAAGGAAGAGGCTGCAAAATGATGGACGGCACCTTTAACGACGCCCAGACCGGCGAACAGCGCATCCGCAATTTCAACATCAACTTCGGTCCGCAGCATCCTGCGGCTCACGGCGTGTTGCGTCTGGTGCTGGAGTTGGACGGCGAGATTGTCGAACGTTGCGATCCCCACGTCGGCCTGCTGCACCGCGGCACCGAAAAGCTGATGGAAAGCCGCACCTATCTGCAAAACCTGCCGTATTTCGACCGGCTGGACTATGTTGCGCCGATGAATCAGGAACACGCATGGTGTCTGGCGATCGAAAAACTGACAGGGGTGCAAGTGCCCCGTCGTGCCAGCCTGATCCGCGTGCTTTTCTCTGAAATCGGTCGTATCCTGAACCACCTGATGAACGTTACCACACAGGCGATGGACGTTGGCGCGCTGACGCCGCCGCTTTGGGGATTTGAAGAACGCGAAAAGCTGATGATCTTCTACGAACGGGCCTGTGGTGCGCGTTTGCACGCCGCATACTTCCGTCCGGGCGGGGTGCATCAGGATCTGCCGCAGGATCTGATTGATGATATCGGGGCTTGGGCGACGCGGTTTCCAACGGTTCTCAAAGACATCGAAAACCTGCTGACGGAAAACCGTATCTTCAAGCAACGCAACGTTGATATCGCGGTGGTGAGCGAACAGGAAGCGCTTGACTGGGGGTTCTCCGGTGTGATGGTGCGCGGCTCTGGCATGGCATGGGATCTGCGCCGGTCGCAGCCTTATGAATGCTACGATGAAATGGACTTCCAGATTCCGGTTGGCACCAACGGCGATTGTTATGACCGTTACCTCTGCCGGATGCAGGAGATGCTGGAAAGCATCAAGATCATCCACCAGTGTATCGACAAACTGAACGCCGAAGGGCCGGGCGATGTGCTGGCGCGGGGCAAGATCACGCCACCCAAGCGGGGAGAAATGAAAACCTCGATGGAAGCTCTGATCCACCACTTCAAGCTTTACTCCGAAGGGTTCCATGTGCCCGAGGGCGAGGTTGACGCCTGTGTCGAGGCCCCCAAGGGCGAGTTCGGTGTCTTCCTTGTATCGGATGGCAGCAACAAACCTTACAAAGCCAAGATCCGCGCACCCGGATACCTGCATCTTGCGGCGATGGATCACATCGCCAAGGGCCATCAACTTGCTGATGTTGCGGCCATTATCGGAACACTTGATATCGTTTTCGGAGAGATTGACCGCTAATGTTACGCCGTCTGCACCACGAACAACCCGACAGTTTTGCCTTTACGCCCCTGAACCAGAAATGGGCCGAAGCGCAGATGACAAAATTTCCCGAAGGCCGTCAGGCCAGCGCCGTAATCCCCTTGTTGTGGCGGGTACAAGAGCAGGAAGGCTGGATTTCCCGCCCCGCGCTTGAAACCGTAGCCGACATGCTGGGCATGGCCTATATCCGTGTGCTGGAAGTGGCGACGTTCTACTTTATGTTCCAACTGCAACCTGTTGGTTCTGTTGCGCATATTCAGGTATGCGGCACGACCTCCTGCATGATCTGCGGCGCAGAAGACCTGATCGGTGTCTGTAAGGAAAAGATCGCCGCGCAACCCCATGTGATCTCTGCCGATGGCAAGTTCAGCTGGGAAGAGGTGGAATGTCTCGGGGCCTGCGCCAACGCGCCGATGGTTCAGATCGGCAAGGACTTCTATGAGGATCTGACAACCGAACGGTTCGCTGAAATCATCGAGGAATTCGCGGCTGGCAAGGTGCCGACACCGGGTCCGCAGAACGGCCGCTATGCGGCAGAGCCTCTGGGCGGTGCAACGGTTCTCAAGGATTATGAAGCCGGCCGTGCAGAGCACAATGCCTCTGCCGCGCTGGCAACGGGTATCGGCGACACGGTGAAGCGTATTCAGGGGGACGAGGTTCCGATCCTGACGCCCTGGCTGAACAGTGGCAAAACGAAAGCCACCTCCGGCAAGGCGAAACCGGCGCCCAAAGACGGGGTGTCCGCAACTCCGAAACACACCGCCAGCGCACCTGAGGGAGCCACCAAAACCGAAGCGGAAGCCGCGCAGAGCAAAGGCAAGCCCAAGGTGACCACGGCTGCGAAGGCTGCCGAAAAAGAGGCTCCCGCTGTGACCAGTGATTCCGGTGTTGCAGAAGTTGCAGAAAAGAAACCGCGTACTTTGAAGGCGCCGCGCAAGGCAGGGGCCGACGATCTGAAACTGATCAAAGGTGTCGGGCCGAAGCTGGAAGGCGTTTTGAACGAGATGGGCTTTTACCATTTCGACCAGATTGCAAAATGGGGTCCCGAAGAAGTGGCTTGGGTCGATGCCCGGCTGAAATTCAAGGGCCGGATCGTCCGGGACAACTGGATTGCCAAAGCCGACGAACTTGCCAAAACCAAAGGCAAAGGCTCTGACAGTTAACTGTCAGGGTTCAAACGGATTATGCCTGCCCGTCAGGGCGGGTGTGGCAAAGTCTTCCGGCTTTGCTAATATGAAAGGAAGACCGATTGGCCAGAAAACATCCTGATCCGGCGTCCGCGCAAATACGGATCGCCTCTATCGTCATAATCGTGACGATGGTGATATGGATGGGGGCCAGTTGGATTGGCGGTATGATCGGACTGCCGGCACGCTTTGCGTTTCTGTTCGATTTCGCCGCTCTGGCCGCGTTCTTCTGGGCGCTGGTTGTTTTGTATCAAGCCTGGCGCAAGCGCCAGAACATGAAGGATTAGACGATGCTCGCTGATCAGGACCGCATCTTTACAAATATTTACGGTATGCACGAGCGCACGCTTAAGGGCGCGCAGCAGCGTGGCCATTGGGATGGCACGGCCGATATCATCAAAAAAGGCCGCGACTGGATCATCGACGAGATGAAGAAATCCGGCCTGCGCGGACGGGGTGGTGCAGGCTTCCCGACTGGCCTGAAATGGTCCTTCATGCCAAAGGAAAGCGATGGTCGTCCATCCTATCTGGTTATTAACGCCGATGAATCCGAACCGGGCACCTGTAAAGACCGCGAGATCATGCGCCATGATCCCCACACGCTGATCGAAGGCGCGCTGATTGCCAGTTTCGCTATGAATGCGAATACCTGCTACATCTATATCCGCGGTGAATTCATCCGCGAACGCGAAGCCCTGCAAAACGCCATCGACGAGGCTTATGATGCGGGTCTGCTGGGCAAGAACGCCGCGAAATCCGGTTGGGATTTCGATCTGTTCCTCTCGCACGGGGCGGGGGCCTATATCTGCGGTGAAGAAACTGCACTGCTTGAAAGCCTTGAAGGCAAAAAGGGCATGCCCCGCATGAAGCCGCCTTTCCCTGCGGGTGCTGGGCTTTACGGCTGTCCGACCACTGTGAACAACGTGGAATCCATCGCTGTGGTGCCGACAATCCTGCGCCGTGGCGCGGAATGGTTCACCGGCTTTGGCCGTCCGAACAACGCGGGAACCAAGCTCTTTGCCTTCTCGGGCCATGTGAACAATCCCTGTGTTGTTGAAGATGCCATGTCCACACCGCTGCGCGAATTGATCGACCGGCACTGTGGCGGCGTTCGCGGGGGCTGGGACAACCTGAAAGCGGTTATTCCGGGCGGGGCATCTGTACCGCTGCTGCCAAAAGACATCTGTGACGAAGCAATCATGGATTTTGACTGGCTGCGCGAACAGCGTTCCGGTCTCGGGACGGCTGCGGTAATCGTGATGGATCAGAGCACCGATGTGATCAAGGCAATCTGGCGTCTGTCGGCGTTTTACAAACACGAATCCTGTGGCCAGTGTACACCGTGCCGCGAAGGCACCGGTTGGATGATGCGGGTCATGGACCGTCTGGTCAAAGGCGAGGCAGAGGTTGAGGAAATCGACATGCTGCTGGATGTGACCAAACAGGTTGAAGGGCACACGATCTGTGCGCTCGGCGATGCGGCGGCCTGGCCGATCCAGGGTCTGATCCGCCACTTCCGCGATGAAATCGAAGACCGGATCAAGCACAAACGCACCGGTCGCGTCAGCGCGGTTGCCGCGGAATAAATCCGAAACTTTCAAAAACGCGCTCCGGTCATCGGGGCGCGTTTTTCTTTGGGGAGGGCGATATTTCGTCCTTGTAACACGCTGTGAACCGCGTGTTATTGCATAACACCGCGATCACCCCATTTATTCCTCTTGAGCATTGACCCGTTCCATCGGGCAAGACAGGAGAATTACATGCGCATTATGCTTACAGCCGCACTGACCGGCTTTATGGCTACCACAGCGGTGGCGAATCCCCCTCTGCGGGAGGTGAAAGAGATTAACGACGGGCTGCTTTATGTCGGGCTCGCGGACGAGATCCGCAAAAACTGTGACAGTATTTCCGGTCGCATCTTCAAGGGGATAGGCCGCTTGCGCGCGATACACAAACAGGCGCAGGACATGGGGTATTCCAAAGAGGAAATCGAAACCTTTGTTGACAGCCGTGCGGAAAAGAACCGTCTGAAAGCGCGTGGCCGTGCCTATCTGAAGGCGAATGGGGCAAGCCTTGAGGACAAAGAGTCCCTATGTGCCTTGGGCCGCGAGGAAATCGCCAAGGGAAGCGCGATCGGCTCTTTGCTTTATGAAAATTAACCTATAAAAAAACTCAGGTATTAACCTGTTTTTGCAAGGCTTTCCGTTTCAAGGCTTCTTTGGCTTTGAAATGGAACTTTGTGACTTTTTTACCCCCAAATTTGCTTTTCTTTGGTTGAGGCCCGCGCCAAGCTGCGGTATCTGGCAGTACGGCGGTGCTGGACCGCTGTTACTCTAAAGTAAGCCCAGAGCGCAGTGCGCTCGATTTGGGAGGCAGCATGACCGATTTGCGCAAAATCATCATCGACGATACCGAAGTAGAAGTGGATGGCGCAATGACGCTGATCCAGGCCTGCGAAGTCGCTGGCGTCGAAATTCCGAGGTTTTGTTATCACGAAAGACTGACCATCGCGGGCAACTGCCGCATGTGTCTTGTTGAAGTTGTCGGCGGTCCACCCAAACCTGCGGCGTCCTGTGCGATGCAGGTGCGCGATCTGCGCCCCGGACCGGAAGGCCAGCCGCCTGTGGTCAAGACCAAATCGCCTATGGTCAAAAAGGCCCGTGAAGGGGTCATGGAATTCCTGCTGATCAACCATCCGCTGGATTGCCCGATCTGCGATCAGGGCGGCGAATGCGACCTGCAGGATCAGGCCATGGCCTATGGAGTGGATTTTTCCCGCTTCCGCGAAGCCAAACGCGCGGTAGACGATCTGGATCTGGGGCCGCTTGTGGATACCCAGATGACCCGCTGCATTTCCTGCACCCGCTGTGTGCGGTTCACCAGCGAAGTTGCCGGTATCACCCAGATGGGCCAGACCGGACGCGGCGAGGATGCGGAAATCACCAGCTATCTGAACCAGACGCTCGATTCGGAATTGCAGGGCAATATCATTGATCTGTGTCCGGTCGGGGCGCTCACCTCCAAGCCGTATGCTTTCACCGCCCGTCCGTGGGAATTGAAGAAAACAGAAACCATCGACGTGATGGATGCGCTCGGCTCCAACATTCGTGTGGATACCAAGGGGCGCGAAGTGATGCGTATCCTGCCGCGCAACCATGATGGTGTGAACGAAGAGTGGCTGTCCGACAAATCCCGCTTCATCTGGGATGGCCTGCGCCGCCAGCGTCTGGACCGCCCCTATGTGCGTGTTGATGGTAAGTTGAAACCGGCAAGCTGGGACGAAGCCTTTGCGGCGATCAAAACCGCTGTTGACGGAAAATCCGTTGCCGGTCTGGTCGGTGATCTGGTCAGCGCTGAAGCTGCTTTTGCCTTGAAATCCCTGATCACTGCCATGGGCGGTGAAGTGGATTGCCGTGTTGACGGCGCGAAATTGCCTGCGGGTAATCGTTCGGGCTATGTCGGGACAGGCACAATCGAGGATATCGACAGTGCCGAGATGATCCAGTTGATCGGCACCAATCCACGGGCCGAAGCCCCTGTGCTGAACGCGCGTCTGCGCAAGGCGTGGATGCGCGGTGCGGACATCGCTCTGCTGGGTGAAGCCGTCGATCTGACCTATGACTATGCGCATGTTGGAACGGATGTTTCCGATCTGGCAGGGCTGCTGGACGGTGATCATGCCGCCGTGAAGGACAAAGCGTCCATGGTCATCATCGGTCAGGGTGCCTTGCAGGGTGACAACGGCGCGGATGTTCTGGCCGCTGCGATGGCGCTGGCCGAGAAAACCGGTTCCAAATTCATGGTTCTGCATACGGCGGCCGGTCGTGTGGGGGCGATGGATCTGGGCTGCACCAGTGAAGAAGGGCCCGAGGCGCTCGTTTCCCGTGCGGAAGTGGTGTTCAACCTTGGCGTTGATGAAACCGAAATCGCTGCGGGTCCGTTCGTGATCTATCAGGGCAGCCACGGGGATCGCGGCGCACACCGTGCGGATGTGATCCTGCCGGGCGCGGCCTATACGGAAGAAAGCGGGATCTTCGTAAATACCGAGGGCCGTCCGCAAATGGCCTTCCGCGCCGGTTTTGCACCGGGGGATGCCCGCGAAAACTGGGCCATCCTGCGGGCGCTGTCCGGTGAACTTGGTCATACACTGCCGTTTGACAGTCTTACGGCCTTGCGCTCTGCCATGTTCGGTGAGGTTCCCCATCTCGGGGCGATTGATCAGGTGCCTGCAAACGAATGGCAGGCTGTTTCGGGCAAGGCGCTTGGCAAGGGCGCAGTGGCCTATGCGATTTCTGCGCATTACCAGACCAACCCGATTGCCCGTGCCAGCCAGGTAATGGCAGAGCTGTCCGCAAATGCAGCGGCGCGGCGTGCTGGCAAGCTGGCGGCGGAGTAACCGGTGAAAGCGGCACTGCTCATATCCACTTGCGCGGCGCTTGCCGCCTGCACAGCCGGAGAAACTCCGGATGTAGAGAGTGGTATCGTGCCGGAATACGGGACAGTTCAGACCAGATTACTGGAAGGCGATCTGGTCAGTTTTGATGTAAACATGCGCGGTGCAAGCTCGGACGAGGATGTTCTGGCCTTCACCGATTGTGTCGCGGCGCAATATGCGTTGATCCGCGGCAGCGGTTTTGCACGGCGGGTGCGCAACGATGTGAACCGTCATCGCGGCAACTGGATCGGGCAGGGGGTTTATACCCTGTCATCGGCCCATCCGGGCGGCCGTTACGTTATAGATGCAGAAGTTACGGCAGCGGACTGCCGTGCTAACAACATTCCGATGGTTTAAGAGGCGGATTATGGACGGATTTTTTGCAACCAACCTTGGCACACTGGTGATTGTGATCGGCCAGTGTCTGTTGGTCACGGCTTTCGTGATGATCAGCCTGCTGTTTCTGGTTTACGGTGACCGCAAGGTCTGGGGCGCGGTGCAGATGCGGCGCGGCCCGAACGTGGTTGGTCCTTGGGGCCTGCTGCAAACCGTAGCGGATGCTGCGAAATACATCTTCAAAGAGGTGCTGATCCCCGACGGAGCCGATAAAACGGTCTTCCTGCTGGCGCCGCTCGCCTCTTTCATTCTTGCGCTGATTGCATGGGCGGTTATTCCGTTTTCCGAAGATATGGTTCTGGCAAACCTGAACGTTGCCGTTCTGTATATCTTCGCTATCGGTTCGCTGGAAGTTTACGGCGTTATCATGGGTGGTTGGGCATCCAACTCCAAGTACCCGTTCCTTGGCTCCTTGCGTTCTGCCGCGCAGATGATTTCTTACGAGGTGTCCATCGGTTTCATCATCGTCGGCATCATCATTTCCACCGGCTCGCTTAGCCTTGTGGACATTGTAAAGGCGCAAGAGGGTAACTGGGGTCTGTTCAACTGGTACTGGCTGCCCCATTTCCCGATGGTTTTCCTGTTCTTCATCAGTGCACTGGCCGAAACAAACCGTCCGCCGTTCGACCTTCCCGAAGCGGAATCCGAACTGGTTGCCGGTTATCAGGTGGAATATTCCTCGACTCCGTTCCTGCTGTTTATGGCCGGTGAATATATCGCCATCTGGCTGATGTGTGCGCTGACATCCATCTTCTTCTTCGGCGGCTGGCTCTCCCCGATCCCGGGTCTGCCGGACGGTGCGCTGTGGCTGGTGGTGAAGATGTCTTTCTTCTTCTTCCTCTTCGCGATGGTAAAGGCCGTGGTCCCGCGCTACCGCTATGACCAGTTGATGCGCATCGGTTGGAAAGTCTTCCTGCCTATGTCCCTGATCTGGGTTGTGGTTGTGTCGATCCTGGCATTCTCCGACGGGGATGATCGTAATCTCGGCGGCCTGTGGGCACGCTGGCAAGTGGAGGCGTCAAACTAATGGCTTTTGACTACGCACGCGCAACCAAATATTTCCTGCTTCAGGATTTCTTTGTCGGCATGAAACTGGGTCTGAAGTATTTCTTCGGCCCCAAGGCGACCCTGAACTACCCCCACGAAAAAGGGCCACTCAGCCCGCGGTTCCGTGGTGAACACGCCCTGCGCCGCTACCCGAACGGGGAAGAGCGTTGCATCGCCTGTAAACTGTGCGAGGCGATCTGCCCTGCACAGGCTATCACCATTGATGCCGAACCGCGCGAGGACGGCTCCCGCCGGACCACCCGTTATGACATCGACATGACCAAATGCATTTACTGCGGTTTCTGTCAGGAAGCCTGTCCGGTGGATGCGATTGTCGAAGGCCCGAACTTCGAATTCGCCACAGAAACCCGCGAGGAACTGTTCTACGACAAGGCCAAACTGCTGTCGAACGGGGACCGCTGGGAAGCCGAGATTGCACGGAATATCGAAATGGATGCACCGTACCGATGACCGACAAGACAGGCATTGATACCTATCCCAAAGGAGCAGTCTTGCTGGTCCTGTACGGGGGTGCGGTATGAACGACTTAAACAAGATGTTTGAGGGGTTTCTCAAGCAGAGCCAGCAAATGGCCGACCAGATGGGCAAGGAGTTTGCGAAAACCCAGTCCCAGTGGTTTGATGCCACCAAAGACATGATGCCCGAAGGTGTCGCTGCGATGATGCAGGAACTGGTTGGAGAGGGCATTGATGCCAAGACCCGTGCGCTTGCAACTATCGCCGGACTGACGGCAAAAGGTGCCGAGGACACGGTGGTCCTGACCACTGCGATCAATCTGGCCCTGTCTGCGGGCGCGTCAAAACGTGAAATAACAGAAACAATCCTGCAAATGACCAGCGTTGGCGCTGTGACAGGCGCACAAAAAGCAATCATGGTGGCTATGTCCGCCTTTGCCATGGATGGAGCGAAAACATGAGCGTCACTGCGATGGCATTCTATCTCTTTGCGATAACCGGCGTCGGGGGTTCCCTGATGGTGGTGCTGTCGCGCAATCCGGTGCACTCGGTGCTCTGGCTTATTCTTGCGTTTTTCAGCGCGGCGGGGCTGTTCGTGCTGATGGGCGCGGAATTTGTCGCCATGCTGCTGGCGATTGTTTACGTGGGCGCGGTCGCGGTTCTGTTCCTGTTTGTTGTGATGATGCTGGATGTTGATTTCGCGGAGTTGCGCGGCGGTCTCCAGCGGTTCATGCCGATTGGTCTGCTGATCGGTCTGATCCTTCTGATCGAACTGGGGCTGGTTTACGGCCACTGGAACATGGCGGAAAACGCGGATGCGCTGTTGCAATCTCCAACACCCGAACTGTCCGAAGCCCATAACACACTGGCGCTCGGCCAGTTGATCTACACCGATTATATCTACCTGTTTCAGGCATCCGGCCTGATCCTGCTGGTGGCGATGATCGGGGCCATCGTGCTGACACTGCGCCACCGCGTGGATGTGAAGCGCCAGAATGTCGTGCAGCAAATGCACCGCGATCCGGCCAAGGCGATGCAGCTTAAAGACGTTAAATCAGGGCAGGGGTTGTGATGACTTTTGTCCCTACAAGAACCGGAGCATTGTGATGATTACGCTTGAACACTACCTCACAGTTGCCGCGATGATGTTTGTAATCGGCATCTTCGGCATCTTCCTCAACCGGAAGAACGTGATCGTCATTCTGATGTCCATCGAATTGATCCTGCTGTCGGTCAATATCAACCTTGTCGCCTTTTCCACCCATCTGGGGGATCTGGTCGGCCAGATTTTCACGCTGTTCGTGCTGACCGTAGCCGCAGCAGAGGCCGCGATCGGCCTTGCAATTCTAGTCTGTTTCTTCCGCAACCGTGGCACGATCGCGGTGGAAGATGTGAATGTGATGAAGGGGTAGAACGTACCAATGGAAACCATTCTCCTCTTTGCCCCTCTGGTGGGCGCGCTGATCTGCGGCTTTGGCTGGCGGGTATTGGGCGAAACTGCGGCGACATATGTTGCAACCGGTTTGCTGATGCTGGCGGCGGTTCTGTCCTGGATCATCTTCTTCAGCTATGACGCCCATGACGGTGTTCAGGTCACGCCAATCTTCCGCTTCATCGAAAGCGGCACGCTGTCCACCGACTGGTCCATCCGGATCGACCGACTGACAGCGATCATGCTGGTGGTGATCAACACCGTGTCCGCACTGGTTCACATGTACTCGCTCGGCTATATGGCCCATGACGAGAACTTCAAAGAAGGCGAGAGCTATCGCCCGCGCTTCTTCGCCTATCTGTCTTTCTTTACATTCGCGATGCTCATGCTGGTGACAGCAGACAACCTGTTGCAGATGTTCTTTGGCTGGGAAGGTGTGGGCGTCGCGTCCTACCTTTTGATCGGGTTTTACTTCCGCAAGCCAAGTGCGAATGCGGCGAACATCAAGGCGTTTGTCGTGAACCGTGTCGGGGACTTCGGCTTCCTGTTGGGGATCTTCGGTCTGTACTACCTGTCCGACAGCATCAACTTTTCCGAAATCCTTGATCCGAAAAACGCGCACCACATTGCCGAACAATCCATCCGCTTCCTGAGCTGGGACGTGAATGCGCTGGAGGTTATTACCTTCCTGCTATTCGTCGGTGCGATGGGTAAATCGGCGCAGCTTCTGTTGCACACATGGTTGCCGGATGCGATGGAAGGCCCGACACCTGTGTCCGCGCTGATCCACGCCGCGACCATGGTGACTGCGGGTGTATTCATGGTTTGCCGTATGTCCCCCTTGATGGAATACGCCACCTTCACACCGAACTTCATCGTGTTCATCGGTGCTACAACAGCCTTCTTTGCAGCGACTGTCGGTCTGGTTCAGAACGACATCAAACGGGTCATCGCCTATTCCACCTGTTCGCAGCTTGGCTATATGTTTGTGGCCGCGGGTGTTGGCGCCTATCCGGTTGCCATGTTCCACCTGTTTACACACGCCTTCTTCAAGGCGATGCTGTTCCTTGGTGCGGGTTCCGTGATCCACGCGATGCATCATGAACAGGACATGCGGAACTACGGCAACCTGCGCAAAAAGATCCCCTACACCTTCTGGGCGATGATGATCGGTACGCTGGCCATCACAGGCGTTGGTATTCCGTTGACACACATCGGCTTTGCCGGCTTCCTGTCAAAAGATGCCATTATCGAAAGCGCCTTTGCAGGCGGGACCGGTGTTGCAACCTATGCCTTCATCATGCTGGTGATTGCGGCCTGTTTCACTTCTTTCTATTCCTGGCGTCTGATCTTCCTCACCTTCTATGGCGAGGAACGGGGAGACCACCACACCCACGAACACGCGCACGAAAGCCCGATGGTTATGGTGATCCCGCTGGCAGTTCTTGCCCTTGGCGCGATCTTTGCAGGGATGTTCTGGTATGAAGACTTCTTCGGCCACCATGTTGAAGAATGGTTTGAATACGCGGTTTACATGAACCACGAAACCAACCACGTCATCCATGATGCCCATGACGTTCCGAAATGGGTCAAAGTCAGCCCGTTCATCGCGATGCTTCTCGGCTTTATCGTTTCCTGGATGTTCTACATCAAGAACACTGCACTGCCCAAGAAACTGGCGGCACAGCAACACATCCTTTACCAGTTCCTGTTGAACAAATGGTATTTCGACGAAATTTACGACGTGATCTTCGTACGTCCTGCGAAATGGCTTGGCACGTTCCTGTGGAAGAAGGGTGACGGGGCCGTGATTGACGGCGGGCTGAACGGTCTGGCCATGGGCATCGTGCCCTGGTTCACCAAACTGGCGGGTCGGGCACAATCCGGCTACCTGTTCCACTATGCCTTCGCGATGTTCGTCGGACTGGCTGCACTTATTACATGGTTTGCGATCGGCGGAGGCGCACACTGATGGACAATCTTCTATCTATTGTAACCTTCCTGCCCATGCTGGCAGCCCTGATCCTCGCGGTATTCCTGCGGGGTACGGATGAGGCGGCACAGCGCAATGCCAAGATACTGGCATTGGTGGCAACACTCGCAACCTTTGTGATTTCCATCGCGATCTACACAGAGTTCGATCCCTCCAACACCGGCTTCCAACTGGTCGAGGAATACGAATGGTTTGGCGGTCTGACCTACAAACTGGGCGTTGACGGGATTTCGGTTCTCTTTGTCCTGCTGACCACCTTCCTGATGCCCGTTGTTATCGGCGCCTGTTGGAGCGTGAACGAGCGGGTCAAGGAATATATGATCCTGTTCCTGATCCTTGAGACCCTGATGATCGCCGTGTTCTGTGCGCTTGATCTGGTTCTGTTCTACGTGGTGTTCGAAGCCGGTCTTATCCCGATGTTCCTGATCATCGGTATCTGGGGCGGCCAGAACAAAGTCTATGCGGCGTTCAAGTTCTTCCTTTATACGCTGTTCGGCTCGATCCTGATGCTGGTTGCCATGCTCGCCATGTGGTGGGATGCGGGCACAACAGATATTCCAACGCTGTTGAACCATGAATTCTCCTCCGAGGCGTTCTCGCTCATGGGGTTCCAGATCATGGGTGGTCTGCAAACACTGCTGTTCCTTGCCTTCTTTGCCAGCTTTGCCGTGAAGATGCCGATGTGGCCGGTGCACACATGGTTGCCTGACGCACACGTTCAGGCGCCTACGGCCGGTTCTGTGGTTCTGGCGGCGATCCTGCTGAAGATGGGCGGCTATGGCTTCCTGCGGTTCAGCCTGCCGATGTTCCCTGTAGCAAGTGACCTGCTGTCCACATTCGTAATGTCCCTGTCGGTGATTGCGATTATCTACACATCCCTTGTGGCGATGATGCAGCAGGACATGAAAAAGCTGATTGCCTATTCCTCGGTTGCGCACATGGGTTTCGTAACCATGGGTATCTTTGCAGCTAACCAGCAGGGTATCGACGGTGCGATCTTCCAGATGATCAGCCACGGCTTTATCTCTGGCGCGTTGTTCCTGTCTGTTGGCGTGATCTACGACCGGATGCACACCCGCGAGATTGACGCCTATGGCGGACTGGTCGTGCGCATGCCGGCCTATGCACTGGTCTTCATGTTCTTCACCATGGCCAACGTCGGCCTGCCAGGCACTTCCGGTTTTGTCGGGGAATTCCTGACCCTATCGGCTGCCTTTCAGGTGAACACATGGATTGCCTTCCTTGCCACGACCGGCGTGATCCTCTCTGCGGGCTATGCACTGTGGCTTTACCGCCGCGTGGTCTTCGGGGATCTGATCAAGGAAAGCCTGAAAACCATAACCGACATGAACACCCGTGAGCGTCTGATGATGGTTCCGCTGGTGGTGATGACCCTGCTGCTGGGTGTTTACCCTGCACTGGTGCTCGATCTGATCGGGCCATCGGTCACACAACTTGTCGAAAATGTTCAATCTGCACTGCCTGAAACCGTTTCTGCGGTCGCCAGTGCGCCCAGCCACTAACGAAAGCGCAATTAGATGATTTCCAGCGATCTGAATATTGTTCTGCCAGAACTGATCCTTGCAGCCTTCGCCATGTTGGCGCTGATGTTCGGGGTCTACACCAAAAAGGACGAGACCGCGCCCGTGATCACTTGGGCCACGGCAGGGGTGATGATTGTGCTCGGCCTGTGGATTGCCTTCTCTCCGATGGCGAACCGCGATGCCTTTAACGGCGCTTTTGTGGACGACGGGTTTTCCCGCTTTGCCAAGGTTCTGATGCTTTGGGCCAGCGCAATCATGCTGCTGTTGAGCCAGGACTACCTGCGCCGTAACGAAATGTTCAAATTCGAATACCCGATCCTGATCGCCCTTGCGACTTTGGGTATGATGATGATGGTTTCTGCCGGTGATCTGATGTCCCTCTATATGGGGCTGGAGCTGCAATCCCTTGCGCTCTATGTGATTGCGGCCTTCCGTCGTGACAGTCTGAAATCCACCGAAGCCGGTCTGAAGTATTTTGTTCTGGGTGCGCTGTCGTCGGGTATGCTGCTTTACGGTGCTTCCTTTGTTTATGGCTACACCGGGACGACAAACTTTGCCGGTATCGCCTCCACCATCCAGACGGGCGAACATCTGGAACTTGGCCTTGTCTTCGGTCTTGTGTTCCTCTGTGTCGGTCTGGCGTTCAAGATTTCTGCAGCACCGTTCCATATGTGGACGCCGGATGTTTACGAAGGTTCCCCAACGCCGGTGACCGCTTTCTTTGCAACCGCTCCGAAGGTTGCGGCGGGTGGCCTGTTTGCCCGTGTCATGTTTGACGCATTTGACGGTGCGCAGGCGGACTGGACACAGATCGTGGCTTTCCTGTCGCTGGTGTCCATGTTCCTTGGCGCTGTCGCTGCGATCGGTCAGACCAATATCAAACGCCTGATGGCCTATTCCTCCATCTCACACATGGGGTTCGCGCTGATGGGGCTGGCGGCTGGCACGGAAGCGGGCGTTAAGGCGCTGCTGATCTATCTTGCGATCTATGTGGTGATGAACATCGGGACATTCGCCTTTATCCTGAACATGGAAAAAGACGGTCGTCCGGTCACAGACATCCGCAGCCTTGGCCAGTATTCCAGACAGGCGCCGGGTCGTGCCGCTGCGCTGACGGTGCTGCTGTTCTCGCTTGCTGGTATTCCGCCAATGGTCGGCTTCATCGGTAAGCTGTACGTGCTCCGTGCTGCAGTTGGTGCCGATATGGCATGGCTTGCTATTGGCGGTGCGATTGCATCGGTGATCGGTGTATTCTACTACCTGCGGATCATCTACTACATGTATTTCGGTGAAGAGACAGAAGGTCTGGACGGCAAGATGCCCGGTCTGCATTTTGTTGCCCTGATGGGGGCGGCTGCCCTGATGTTGATCGGGATCATCAATCCCTTCGGTCTGGAAAACTACGCCGCTCTGGCCGCGCAATCCTTGCTGAACTGATGCAAGGCTGGCCGGAGGGCACAGGCAAATTCGTCTTTGAAACCATCGACAGCACGATGGCCGAGGCACGCCGGCAAGCCCCCGCAACAGCGGGGGCGGCTTGGTTTTTGTCCTATGAACAAACTGCCGGATCGGGCAGGCGGGGGCGTCCCTGGTCAAGCCAGAAAGGCAATTTTGCGGCTTCCCTGCTGATCCGCCCGGACGCAACGCCTGACAAACTGGCCCTGCGCAGTTTCGTGGCAGCGCTTGCGCTTTATGATGCGCTGGTGGAATGTACGGGGCGTAGCGAACCGTTTCAGCTTAAATGGCCGAATGATGTTTTGCTGAACGGGGGGAAGCTGGCCGGTATCCTGCTGGAAACCATTGCCGAAGGACCCGGGCGCTATGCGCTTGTGATCGGGATCGGGGTCAATCTGGCCAGCCGCCCCGAGACCGACAAGTTGGAAACCCGTGCTCTGACACCAAAGTCGTTGAAACAGGATATAGGTGTTAACATTAAACCCGAGACTTTTCTTGACGCACTGGCTGTTGCCTATGCGGAGTGGGAAACTAGGTTACAGACCTACGGCTTTGCCCCGATCCGCGAGGCATGGCTGGCACGGGCAGCAAATATTGGCAAACCTGTCACTGCCCGCCTTTCGGATCAGGTGATTGAGGGAATTTTCAAGACGGTGGACGAGACAGGTGCGCTTATACTACAAGCAGCCGACAGGCAGCACGTGATCACGGCTGCCGATATTTCACTTTAAGGATCGAATATGCTGTTAGCCATCGACGTAGGTAATACAAATACCGTCTTTGCAATTCATGACGGAACCACGTTCCTATCGGAATGGCGCTGTGCTACCGAACAGGCTCGTACCGCCGACCAGTATTATGTCTGGCTGCGAAATCTGATGTTGCTGAACGGAATCTCACCGGAAATCGACCGGGTGGTAATTTCCTCTGTTGTGCCTCAGGTGGTGTTCAACCTGCGGGTCCTGAGTGACAAATACTTTGAATGTCGCCCCATCGTTGTGGGAAAGCCTGAAGTTGATCTGGGGGTGCCCGTCCGCGTGGATGCCGGTACCTTGGTCGGGGCGGACCGTCTGGTGAATACCGTCGGGGCCTATGACCGCTATGGCGGCGACCTGATCGTTGTCGATTTCGGAACGGCCACTACCTTTGATGTTGTGGATCAGGACGGGGCGTATATCGGCGGGGTAATCTCTCCCGGTGTGAACCTGTCCATCAAAGCGCTGCACGAAGCTGCTGCCGCGCTGCCCCACATTGACGTAACCATGCCGGATAATGTGATCGGCACCAACACGCTCGTCTGTATGCAGGCGGGAGTCTTCTGGGGCTATATCGGCCTGATTGAAGGCGTATGTAAGAAAATCCGCGAGGAACATCCCCGCCCGATGAAAGTGATCGGCACAGGGGGGCTGGCGGGCCTGTTTGAACGGGGCACCGACCTTTTTGACAGTATTGACGGTGACCTAACCATGCACGGGCTTGTCCTGATCGCAGATAAAAACCGAGGCGAATAAATGAGTAAATCCGAACGTTTGATCTTCCTGCCGCTGGGTGGCGCGGGCGAGATCGGTATGAATATGTACCTGTACGGCTACGGCCCTGCGGGTAAGGAACGCTATATCCTTGTAGATGTGGGCGTGACCTTTCCGTCCATGGACGGCACACCGGGGGTGGACCTGATCATGGCGGACACCGCCTATATCGAGGCGCGCGCCGACCGGCTGGAAGGCATCTTTATCACCCACGCCCACGAAGACCACATCGGCGCCTTGGGCCTGCTTTACGGCCGTTTGGGCGTGCCGGTTTACACGCGCAAGTTTACGGGCGCCGTTGCGCGGGCCAAGATGGAAGAGCACGGACAGGATATCGACCGTGTCGAAGTCATCGGCAGCTTCCCTGAAATGGTCGAACTCGGGCCTTTCAAGGTTGGCTTCATGCCTGTGGCCCACTCCATCCCCGAGGCCTCCGGTCTGGTGATTGATACCCCCAAGGGGCGGATTGTACATACGGGCGATTTCAAACTCGACCCTGATCCTGTGGTGGGGGAGGCATACAACCCCGCGCTTTACCGCGAGATTGCCAAGGACGGTGTTCAGGCACTGGTCTGTGACAGCACCAATGTGTTCTCTCCATTGGCCGGACGGTCCGAAGCGGGACTTGGCGGCAACATCACCCAGATGATGAAAGAGGCGACGGGCATGGTGGTTGCCACGACCTTTGCCTCTAACGTGGCACGTCTGAAAACGCTGGCGCAGGCCGGCGTGGATTCAGGCCGCTCTGTTGTGGTGCTGGGGCGGGCGATGAAGAAAATGCTCGGCTATGCGAATTTCGCCGGTCTGATCGACAATTTCCCGCCGACTGTGGATATTGAAGATGCCCGCGATATTCCGCGCGAAAACCTGATGCTGCTGGTAACAGGCAGTCAGGGGGAACGCCGCGCTGCTTCTGCGCAACTGGCCAATGGCAAATACCTTGGTATGGAGTTGCGGGAAGGGGATACCTTCCTGTTTTCCTCCAAAACCATTCCCGGAAACGAAATCGGCGTCGGGCGGATTATCAACAGTTTCAGCGAGATGGGCGTGAAGGTTATCGACGATAACAGCGGCTTGTATCACGTTTCCGGCCATGCGAACCGGCCCGATCTGGAAGAGATTCACAACATTTTCAAACCGAAGATGCTGGTTCCGATGCACGGCGAGCATCGCCACCTGCGTGAACATGCCGAACTGGCCGAAGCGAAAGGCATCAGTGCTGTCATTGCGGCAAATGGTGCGATGGTTGATCTGGGGGGCGATGCCCCCAAAGTGGTTGAGAACATTGAAACCGGACGTCTTTACCTCGACGGTAAACGGTTGATCGGCGCCTTTGACGGCGTTGTGCTGGAACGGATGCGGATGGCCCTGCGCGGCACGGTTGTTGTCAGTCTGCTGTTGGAAGATAACCAGCAGATTGGCGAAAGCTGGGCCGAGGTGCTGGGCCTGCCGGAAACGGAGTCCAACAGTCCGTCCTTGCAAGAGGTTCTTGAACGGGAAATCGACGCGGAACTGTCTGCTGCGAAAGCGAACCTGCTGGCCAGCGACGAACAGCTTGAAAAGCTGGTTCTGCGCACAGTCTCCCGTGTTTGTAAGGATCTTACAGGGAAGAAACCTGTGGCCAAGGTTCTGATCAACCGTCTGGTCGACTAGGGAATAGCACAAAGTGCAAAGAAAAGGGCGTTCCGGATGGCCGGAACGTCCTTTTTTGTTGATACAGTATAAAACCGAACGGGGCGGCTATTCGGTGTGCCGCGTCCTATTTGTTTTCTTCACCCGCCGGTGCGCCTTCGGTTTCCGGTGTTTCGGCTGCGTCCGGTGCTTTTGTCGTATCCGGTGCTTCTGGAGCTGCCGCTTTATCCTTCGCAGGTGCGTCCTGTGTCTTTAGCTCGGACGGTTCTTCGACTGGTGTTTCCGCCGATGTCTGCGCAGGGGCTTCCGTCGCCTCTACAGTTTCTTCCTTTGGAGCGGTTTTCTTCGTGGTTTTCTTGCGGGGCGCACGCTTCTTCTTCTCTGGCGCCGGTTTTTCTTCCACCGGCTGGACCTCGGCAGCCTGATCCGTGATCGCTTCTTCCTCAACCGGCTCAGGTTTTTCCGACTTCTTGGATTTTGTCCGTTTGATGTCGAAAGAGCGCATCAGGAAGGCCGGAACATGATCCCCCATGCCCACCACCTGATTTTTCGGTTCAGCACGACCGCGTCTTTGCTGGTCCGACTTCTGGTTTCCGTTACCGGCGCTTTTATCGCTCCGGCTGCCGGAATTCCTGTTGTTGTCGGATTTCTGTGTGTTGTTGTCTTTGGCAGCTGTCTTTTCGGCTTTCTGCGGTTTCGAAGCCGTCTTGTCGTCCTGAGATCCGGATTTACGGCGGGATTTGCTTCCGCCGGACAGGGCAGGCTGCTCCATCCGGTCGATTTTCTTCTCGACCAGTTCTTCGATTTTTTCGAGGTATTTTTCTTCGAACGGGGCACAAATCGTGATGGCTTTACCATCGCGGCCCGCACGTCCTGTCCGCCCGATCCGGTGGACATAGTCTTCTGAATGGATTGGCACATCAAAGTTAACCACATGGCTTACCGCTGGCACGTCAAGGCCGCGCGCAGCAACATCCGAAGCCACAAGCAGTTTCAGATCGCCGTTGCGGAAGGATTCCAGTGTTTTGGTCCGAACGCTCTGATCCAGATCACCGTGAATGGCACCTGCATCAAAACCGTGTTTTTTCAGGGACTTCATCACGATATCCACGTTGGATTTGCGATTGCAGAAGATGATGCCGTTATCCACCGCATCGCCCTCGGCCTTCAGGATCTCGCGCAGAACCTCGCGCTTTTCCCTGGCTTCGCTGGTGCGGTTGGAGGGCGTGAACATACAGATCTTCTGGGTGATGTTCTCGCTCGTTGTTGCCTGGCGGGCCACTTCGACACGTTCGGGATTTTGCAGGAATTCCTGCGTGATCCGCGTAATTTCCGGTGCCATCGTGGCTGAAAAGAACAGGGTCTGGCGGGTGAACGGTGTCAGCTTGAAGATACGTTCAATGTCGGGAATGAACCCCATGTCAAGCATCCGGTCCGCTTCGTCCACAACCATGATCTGAACGCCGTTCAGCATCAGTTTGCCCCGTTCGAAATGGTCGAGCAGACGGCCGGGCGTGGCGATCAGGACGTCAACGCCACGGTCGATCTTCTGGTCCTGATCCTTGAAGCTGACGCCGCCAATCAAAAGCGCCATCGAAAGTTTCAGGTTCTTTGCGTAGACTTCAAAGTTTTCAGCAACCTGTGCGGCCAGTTCCCGAGTCGGGCACAACACCAGAGAGCGGGGCATTCTTGCCCGTGCACGCCCTTTGGCAAGCTTTGTAATCATGGGCAGGGTGAAGCTGGCAGTCTTGCCTGTGCCGGTCTGGGCGATGCCCAGAACGTCACGGCCTTGCAGGGCAAGTGGAATTGCAGCAGCTTGGATCGGGGTCGGGGAAACATACCCGGCCTCATCAATGGCCTTCAGGACCTTCGGGTCCAGGTCCAGATCGGAAAATTTTATCATTCGAGCCTTATCGTTACGGCGTTGATTCATACCGCAAAGTTGGCTGCGGCTGGGGCCCCGTATTGGGCCCGTTCCTCTGCGAACTGACATAAATGTTTTTACAGCGGAGTCAACGCGGCGGGCCGGTTTCGCAACAATAAGCCGGAAATCCGCGGTTTGTTGCTGTAAATATGACAATAAATCCCGAAATCCGTGACTTTCCGCACCAAGCTGACAGGGGCAGGCTATTTCCGCAAACAGGAGTTCGTAGTATAGTAAGAGCAATTCAATAAAATTTTTATTTATCCAGAGGAAATACCATGCGACTGATGTCCGGTAGTTGGGGCAAGACCTATGCCTCTTTGATCAGCGATTTTCCCAAAACCTACGCCTCGCTGAATATCGACAAGAAATTCACTGACAGTTTGAAAGATCACAAACGGGTTGTCGAAAATTTGAAGAAGGCCGACAAACTGATTAACGGGTTTGCTATGGCGCGGGACGGTAACAGGGAACCGTTTCTGGAACCCTACACCGGGGCAGTTGCGGTTTGCAAATCCAGTCATAAGGCTTTCGCTGCAAAGCTGAAAACCGGTTACAACAAATACAAACCCAAGGTGAAAGTGCAGCAAAAAACCTTTGATGTTTCCTACAACGCATTGGTTAAGGATTTGCAAACACTGGTGGATCAGGCAGAGAGCCAGATCAAGGGCATGACGCAGGAAATTAAAGGGGATGAGATGAAAGCGGAGAAATCCGCCAAGGCAATCGTCGGCCTGCAAGACAAGGAAGACAAGCACTACAAAGCCTTCTTTAGATGGAAGGAACAGCTTGAAAAGAAACCCGACATCAAGAAATGGAATGCCGAGTTCCCGAAAATGATCAAGCCGTTGGATAAGACCTACGGGGCAGCTTCGCTCTGGGCGAAGAACAATAAAAAACTCAAGAATAAGGAATTTCTTAAGGCTTATAAGTCATTAAAGCCCTTACTTGGTCAATTTAAAGTCAAGGAAGATGCAGATGAAGAAGCGTTGAGAGAGAAAATGGACCTTTACCATAATCCTGTGATCGATTGCTCGCGGGAACTCGGAAAAATGGAAATCAAAGGCGACAAAAAGCCGAAAATCTCCGTCTGATGAAGGCGAGTTGAAGTAACAGAGCGGAGGTGGCAGGTAGGGTGCCAGTATGAACACGGGCCGGTCCAGCCCGTATTCACTATTGCTTAAACAACCAGCATTTCTTTGGTGCTGGTCAGTTTCAGATCGGGATAGTCCCGCTCCACCCGGTCAATGTCCCATTGCAGACGGGTCATAAAGACGGGATCGCCATCGTGGTCATAGGCGATGTGACCCTTGTTCACATTGATAAACCCGTCCACCTTGTCTTTCGGGCCATTCAGCCATCGGGCGGAGGTAAACTGGGTCGGCTCGAACCGGACGGGAATACCATATTCCAGTTCGATCCGGCAGGCGAGCACTTCGAATTGCAAGGCTCCTACAACCCCCACGATCCAACCTGCACCAATGGCCGGTTTGAACAGTTTCGCAGCCCCTTCCTCTGCAAACTGGTTCAGTGCCTTGTCAAGATGTTTGGCTTTCATCGGATCGGTGGCCCGAACGGATTGCAGCAACTCGGGCGCAAAAGAGGGAATACCAGCAAAATGCAGGGCTTCGCCTTCGGTCAATGCATCGCCAATGCGCAACTGCCCGTGGTTCGGGATGCCGATGATATCACCCGCCCAAGCCTCTTCGGCCAGCTCGCGGTCGGACGCAAGAAACAGCATCGGAGAGGCAATCGCCATCGGTTTTTTGGTCCGCACATGGGTCAGCTTCATGCCCCGTTTGAAATGGCCCGAACACAGGCGCACAAAGGCAATCCGGTCACGGTGTTTGGGGTCCATATTGGCCTGAACCTTAAACACAAAGCCGGACACCTTCTTTTCATCCGGTGAGACCTGCCGTTCCGCGGCGGGGCGTATCTGGGGTTTGGGCCCGTAGGTCCCGATCCCGTCCATCAGTTCCTGCACGCCAAAGGAATTGATCGCAGAGCCGAACCAGATCGGAGTCATGGTCCCGTCCAGAAACGCCTGATGGTCCAGTTCCGGCAGCAGTTCACGGGCCATCTCGATTTCTTCGAGCAGCTTTTCCAGAAGGTGTTCAGGCACATGTTCCGCAAGTTTCGGATCGTCCAGACCGCTGATCTTGATCGAATCCGAAACCACGTTCCGGTCGGCGCGATCCATCAGTTCCAACCGGTCGTTCAACAGGTCATAACAGCCCATGAACTCCCGTCCGACACCGATGGGCCAGCTTGCGGGGCTGACATCAATTGCCAGATTTTCCTGAATTTCGTCAATGATGTCAAAGGTTTCTCGGCTCTCACGGTCCATCTTGTTACAGAAGGTCAGGATCGGCATGTCGCGCATGCGGCAGACTTCAAACAGCTTTTGCGTCTGGCTTTCAACGCCTTTAGCCCCGTCGATCACCATGATCGCAGCATCCACAGCGGTAAGCGTGCGGTAGGTGTCTTCGGAAAAATCCGAGTGGCCGGGCGTGTCCACCAGATTGAACCAGTAATCTCGGAATTCAAAGGACATGGCCGAAGCGGACACCGAAATCCCGCGATCTTTCTCCATCTGCATGAAGTCGGAACGGGTGCGGCGGGCTTCACCTTTGGCGCGCACCTGTCCGGCCATCTGGATCGCACCACCATAGAGCAGGAATTTTTCCGTCAGCGTGGTTTTACCCGCATCGGGATGCGAGATGATTGCGAAGGTGCGGCGACGGTCGATTTCCGGCGGCAACACGGGCTGGTTTGAGGTGCGATCTAACATGCGTGTGCGTATAGTTAAGCTTTGCGGGCGTGGCAAGAAAACAGCGTTGGGGCAGGGGGATTTATGCAGGAATAGTCTGCTTTCCGGCGCAGGGTACGCCGGGGCGAGGGCCTGTTAACTGAATTTGGCTAAAGTTTAACAAGCTGTACGATAAAGGAGATGCCCCTTGCCCACGAAAGCCCAGGACACCGCACATGCAAATCTTGTTTACGAACTGAAGCGATTGCAAAGTGATTTCCAACAGCATTGGGTTAAGGGATCGTTACCACAGGGGTGGAATGAGATTCCGCTGTTGCATCCTGTCGCGCCGCAGAAATCGGAAATCACGCTAAGTCTGGATGATGACATGCTAAAATGGTTCCGAAAATTCGGAACAGGATTTGAGGCGCGGATAAATTCCATCCTGCGGATTTACTGGCACGCGTTGCAATCCGGATTGGTAAAATCCCACTGGGATGCAGAGGCAGCGGGGCCAAAGGACTATTCCCTGATTGAGGATATGTTGAAACTGAAGCTGAAGGATTTGCGCAGCGGCGAAAACGCACAGACGGGGGAAGTCGCGGATCTGGCTGAGGAGGTGGAACGCAGTCTCAGCCTGATCCGGAAGGCTCACGATGGCGGGGCTATATAATACCCTTTTCCTGTAGAAAGGTCTTGTGACTTCGCGATACCGGAACAGACACACCATCCGACATCACAAGTGATATTTTCTGACCGTCCCGTTCCACGTCGATGATTTCCGAGAAACGTACCCAGTGCGAACGGTGAACCTTGGCGCCTTTCGTAGGGTTGAGCTCGGCGACGGCGTCTCCAAACCTCATGTAGAGCATGTGAATACCAGTGTCGGTGTGCGCCTCTATATAATGGTCGTTCATGGCCAGCCGGATGAGATAACTGCCTCCGTTCGGACCGAGCCTGCGCAGGAAGGTGCACTCGCCCGAGATGTTTTCCGGCTCTGCGGCGGGCTCTCCGGATTCTTCGGGGGCCGCTGTTGTTTCGGGCGCGACCATGGTTTCAGGGCGCTGGAGGTGATTTTCACGCGACTTGATCGTGCTACCGCTCATCCAGATGCAGGCATGTACGAACAGATCCACCGCAGCCACCAGAAATAGCACGACCATAGGATGGGGCATCACGTCACGGGAATAATACAGGCTCGCAAACTCCCAGCTTGCCAGAGAGAAGGGCAGGGCGAAGACAGGAAGGTTCAGCAAGGTTCGCTGCCAGTAAGGAAGATGTCTGAAAGCCAGATTCGTCCAGACCGACGCCAGACATCCGTAGGTGGTCGAGGTCAGCACGATTGTGCCCCAGAAATACAAACGAAATACGAAGGTGTCCTGCCGGTAAGTGTCAAACGGCCCGATCAGGGTACAGATTATGGTAGCGCCAATCATGATTATGAGCGTTGCAGGATGGGAAACACGGCGCTGCGCAGCGAAAAACACCCGTTTAAGAAAGAGTAAAGAGAGTGGGTTTTCACGAAAAACGGTCATGCGCTTGTAAACTCGAATTCAATTGAATGTGGCACGTAATCCGTTAGGTAATTTGGGATACGCGTATCTGAAAAGGCCCTGATTTCAGGCTAATACGTTGTAATATTGTAGAGAAAACAACGGATGGCAAGGGATACAACTTTGAATTGTATTATCCTCTGGCCAATCTCCAACCCGATCCATTCACGAAACAACCCATGCAATTCACGTAAACGACGTTGTTTTCACCTTTTAGACCGTCAAGAAGGAAATACCCGAAGCGGTGTCGTGCTCGGGGGCGTTGGCCGAAGTTTCTGGTGTCGCGTAAAGAGTACTACGGCCAACGCCATGAGCGGCGTGGCATACAATCCAACCCGATATTATTGCAGATCCTCAAGAACCCGATGACCGGGTGAAACCTCCCGATAGCGGGAGGGTGGGGGGATGTAACCCACCGGAAAAATAGGGCTCGGAATCGGTTTGAAATTCAGTTCCTTGTCAATCTGGCGGTCGTTCGGATCGGGGCGCGGCACTGCGGACAGCAGGGTGCGTGTATAATCGTGCTGCGGATTTTCAAAGATCGCGGCGCGCGGGCCTATTTCAACGATGCGCCCCAGATACATAACCGCAACCTGATGGGACACTCTTTCCACTACGGCCATATCGTGGCTGATAAACAGATAGGACAGCTCCAGTTCGGACTGAAGCTCCATCATCAGGTTCAGAACCTGCGCCTGTACCGAAACATCAAGCGCGGAGACCGCCTCGTCTGCTACGATCAGCTTCGGGTTTAGCGCAAGGGCGCGGGCAATGGCGACGCGCTGGCGCTGACCGCCGGAAAACTCGTGCGGGTAGCGGTCAAGGAAGGTTTCATTCAACCCGCAGCGGTCAAACAACTGGCGTGCGCGCTCGCGCCTTTCGCCTTTTTTTCCGATGCCGTAATTGATCATCGGTTCGATGACCTGATCCACCACCTTGCGGGTCGGGTTGAGAGAGGCAAAAGGATCCTGAAAAATCATCTGCATGTTGCGCCGTGCCTCATGCAGGTCGGCCCCGTTCATGTTCAGAATGTTCACCCCGTTGATAATGACTTCCCCGCCCAGAGGTTCCTCCAGCCGCAGAACGGACCGACCGGCAGAGGATTTACCGCAGCCGCTTTCCCCGACCAGAGACAGGGTTTCGCCCCGTTTCAGGGTGAAGGAAACATCTTCAACCGCGTGTACGTTGGCCACGGTCCGGCGTAACAATCCGCCCTTTACGGGATAGCGGGTGATCAGGTTTTTAACCTCAAGCAGGGTTTCTGTGCCGGCGATGATCGGTTCGGGCGGCGCGGCGCGGGTTTCGCCCATAATCGCCATGGGTTCGGGATTGGCTTTGCCCGTCATTTCACCGAGCTTCGGCACAGCAGCCAGCAGCGCGCGGGTGTATTCTTCTTTCGGGTTGTTAAAGATTTCGGCGACAGGGCCTTCTTCGACCAGATTGCCACGGAACATCACCACAACGCGGTCCGCCATCTGGGCGACGACCGCCATGTCATGGGTGATGAACAGGACAGCCGTGCCGGTTTCTTCCTTCAGCCGGTTAATGAGCGAAAGAATTTCGGCCTGAATTGTCACATCAAGCGCAGTGGTCGGCTCGTCCGCGATTAGAAGGCGCGGTTCACAGGCCAGTGCCATTGCAATCATAACCCGCTGGCGCATCCCGCCGGATAATTCGTGGGGGTATTGCGTCAATCGCCGTTCCGGTTCGGGGATCCGCACCCGTTTCAACAGTTCCAGAGCGCGCGCCTCTGCCGCATCACGGGACATTTTCTTGTGCACCCGCAGCCCTTCTGTCAGTTGCCGTCCCACCGTAAAGACCGGATTGAGAGAGGTCATCGGCTCCTGAAAGATCATCCCGATCTGGTTGCCCCGTATCGTGCGCATCAAATCGGCATCCGCTTCGGTCAGATCCTTAACAGTGCCGTCGGCAGCCGTGAAATTCAGTTTGCCCGAGGCGATCTTGCCGCCACCGTATTCAATAAGGCGCATCAGCGACAGGGAAGAAACGGACTTGCCGGAGCCGCTTTCCCCGACCACACAAACGGTTTCCCCCGGATTGATGTGAAAGCTTACATCCTCAACCCCGACAACAACGCCGGAGTTTGTATCAAACTCCACCCGCAGATTTTCAAAAGAAACGAGTGGTTGACCGTCGGGCATGAAAGACTCCTGAATTTTCTTGAAGGAAACCTTGCGGCGGGCAGGGGCGTCCTGTCAATAAATTCGGTGGTTCAAATGCACCGGTCGGGGCTTTTGCCTCCCGGAGTGGGTAAAAACCGGTCAGAAAAGCAAGGGGACCTTGCGCCCGGTCGAGCGGCTGGCCCGGATCTGTTGTGCAAGCCTGCGTACCCGCTCGATCCGTTCGGGATCTGCCGGATGGCGGTTGGTCCGTTCGGACGATTTGGGTAGCCGGTTCAAAAGTGTGATGGCATCGTCCGGGGTATACCCCGCCTCCATCATCAAAATGGTTCCGTTACGATCCGCTTCAAACTCGAACTGTTTGGTGTAGGACGCCAGCGCCTGTTGCGCACCACTGCGGGCGGCCAGATTGACATCGCGGCCTTCGGCTTTGGCGTTTTTGGCACTGTTCATGGCACCGCGCAACACTTCTTCCCGTCCGCGGTCAATGTGGCGGGCGATCTGGTGAGACATTTCGTGTGCCATGACCAAGGCAAACTCGTCGTCGGTTTTCAAAAACTTTACCATGGCATGGTTGAAGATGATAACCGGCCGCCCCGAGCCGTCCCGAGTAAACTTGGCGTCAGGCGGATTGCCACGATCCAGCGCAACCACAAACTGGAAGGCACATCTGGAAGCTTCCTGATCGGGATGGGCGTTCTGGCAGGCCCGCTTTGCCACGGGGAGCAAACGTTTGTGTACGCGGGCAAAGCGGATGAGCCCTTCGCTCAGCAGTACGTTTCTTTGCACGGGCACGCCGGAGGCGGCTTGGGTCGTAGACCGGGGCGGTGCAGGGCGCTCTCCATCGGTGCAGGCCGCAAGAAACACCAGTCCGCTCAGGCTGAGGCCTGCTAACAAGGTATGAATCAAACGGGACATCGGGCTTTCACTTTACCGGAATTTCGGGGGACTGGCGGTGTTATTTGGCACATTGCGGTGCACTGCAAGCGCGCGTTGGTTTGCCTGTCAATAAGAGCGACGGACCGCCGATCAGAGAAAGCGGAATTGCTGGCGATCACGTAGCCTGTGATTGTGTTACCGTGCCAGTCTTCGTAGTTTGTGCCCAACGCGAAATGAGGAGATTCGAAGATGGATTTGGGAATTAAAGGAAAACGCGCGATTGTATGCGCTGCCTCCAAGGGTTTGGGTTTCGGCTGCGCCGAGGCGCTGGCTGAGGCCGGAGTTGATCTGGTGATCAACGCCCGATCCGAAGGGCCGTTGCAGGAAGCAGCGGAAAAGCTGCGGGCGCACGGAGTAAAAGTGACAGCGGTCGCCGCGGACATCAGCACCGAAGAGGGCCGCGCGGCGGTTCTGAAGGCGGCGGGCGAGGTGGATATTCTGGTCAACAACGCCGGTGGTCCGCCCCCCGGTATGTGGAGCGATTGGGATCGCGAGGATTTTATCAAGGCACTGGATTCCAACATGTTGGCGCCTATTGCGATGATGAAAGCCTGTTTGCCTGCCATGATGGACAAGGGCTGGGGCCGTGTGGTGAATATTACATCCCAATCCGTTAAGGCGCCGATTGCTGTTCTGGGGTTGTCCAATTCTGCCCGCGCGGGGCTGACAGGCTATGTTGCGGGAACCTCCCGTCAGGTGGCTCCGAAAGGTGTGACCATCAACAACCTGCAACCCGGTATCCACGCGACAGATCGTGCGGTGTCGCTCGACAACGGGGTGGCGAGCCAGCAGGGGATCAGCGCCGAAGAAGCCAAGGCCCAACGCTGCGAAACCATTCCCGCCCGCCGGTATGGAACGGCAGCGGAATTCGGCGCTACCTGTGCGTTTCTCTGTTCCCAGCACGCCGGATTTATCGTCGGCCAGAACATCCTGCTGGACGGGGGCGCGGTAAATTCCACCATGTAAGCCGGAAGCTGCTGTCATGTTCTGGCAGCGGCGCCGGTTAATATGAAGATCCGGCTGCGTGCTGCGCGGCCGGATTTTGAGTATTTGGGGAACATTGAAGCGGGAACGGGAATGGCAGAAGCGCGGTTCAGTTTGAAGGATGCTTTATTCAACAAGGAAAAAGTAGCCTATCTCGGAGATTTATTTGCGCGGGCTGATGGAGAATTTGACAAGGCCGGATTCGAGCGGGATGTCATGGCTGTTCTGCCGGAGCTGGAGTTGAAGGAACGAATTGATCACATTGCCGGGGTTCTTACGTTCTATCTTCCGGCAGAGTTTGAAGCGGCGGCGGCATTGATCGAGCGTGCACTGCCGCCCGAGCTTGATCCGATGAAGACCGACGATGACTTTGGCGATTTCATTTTTGCCCCCCTCGGGGCTTTCGTCGCGAAGCAGGGAATAGACTGGCCGGAACGGGCTTTGGTTACGCTGGCTGCATTAACCAAGCGGTTTTCGATGGAATACGCGATACGGGATTTCCTGAACGCCCATGAAGCGCTTGTCATGCAGGTCATGCAGGATTGGGTGCAGGACAGCAACTACCATTTGCGCCGGTTGGTGAGCGAGGGGACGCGGCCGCGTTTGCCATGGGGCCGCAAGATTGCGTTGAATTATTCCGCGCCGATTGTGTTTTTGGATCAGCTTTATAGCGATCCGACGAGATACGTCACGCGTTCGGTGGCTAACCATCTGAATGATATCGCTAAAATTGACGCCGGGCTGGTGGTTTCACGCCTTGCTCGCTGGCGCGCTGAAGGTAAGCAATCGGAAAAAGAGATGGACTGGATGACACGCCACGCCCTGCGCGGGCTGGTCAAGCAGGGGCATCGGGGCGCTTTGGACCTGTTGGGGTACCAGATTGCACCGCCAATTGAGCCACCGGTGGTGCGGGTCAGATCGCCGGAAGTTGCTATAGGGGATGCGCTGGAGTTTGAGGTGCAATTGAAGGCAGAAGCGGACGCGGTGCTGTTGGTCGATTACGTCTTGGAGTTCCTGAAGGCTGATGGCAGCCATCGGGCCAAAGTTTTCAAGCTGAAGCAGGTGTCTTTGAAAGCAGGTCAATCCGTCACTGTCAGCAAGAAGCACAGGTTGCGCGGTGATGCGACCACTTACAGGCTTTATCCCGGTCTCCAGCGACTGAAATTGCAGGTAAACGGGACGATCTGCGGGACCGGCGACTTCAACTTGACGCAGGCTTGAACCAAAGTGGTCTTGCTGTGGCGGCCTTGCGCTGTTATCTGACAAAATTCAGTGGTTAATCACAGCGGAGTGCCCTTTGGCCGTCCAGGATCCCCCCCGAATTCCCCCCCGTCTGGAGTTGCAGAATATCACCCGCCGTTTCGGTGGTCAGCAGGCTGTTGCGGATGTGTCCCTGACGCTGGACGCAGGAGAGGTGATTTGCCTGCTTGGTCCTTCGGGATGCGGTAAATCTACAACCTTGCGTATTGCAGCCGGGGTGGACCGGCAGAGCAGTGGCACGGTGTTGATTGACGGAGAGGTGGTATCGGACGACCGCCATCATCAGGAGCCGGAGAACCGGACTATCGGACTGATGTTTCAGGATTTCGCGCTGTTTCCCCATCTGGATGTGGCAGGGAATGTCGGCTTTGGTTTGCGCGGGGGGAAGGCTGAAAAAGAACGCCGCATCAACGACTTGCTGGATCGTGTTGATCTGGTGGGATATAACCGGAAGTACCCGCACGAATTGTCAGGCGGTGAACAGCAGCGCGTGGCGCTGGCCCGTGCGCTTGCCCCCAAACCCCGTGTCTTGCTGATGGACGAGCCGTTTTCCGGTCTGGACGACCGACTGCGCGATGAGGTGCGCGATGCGACACTGGAACTGTTGAAAGACGAAGGTTCTGCGGTTCTGCTTGTGACCCATGAACCGGTTGAGGCGATGCGAATGGCTGACAAGATTGCGCTGATGCGGGACGGGCAGGTGGTGCAGATGGGGGCACCGTATAACATCTATAATGCGCCGGTGGACAAGGCCGCGGCAGCGTTCTTTTCCGACATCAACGTTGTGTCAGGGGTCGTGAAAAACGCGCTGACCAATACGCCCTTCGGCCAGTTTCTGGTGCCCGGCAGCCACGACGGGGACGAAGTGGAAATCATCATCCGCCCGCAACATCTGCGGCTTGATTTCGATCGGGACGGGCGGGGGCCGAACCCGACCACGCAAGAGGGCACTCCGGCACGGGGCATTGTCAGCCGTGCCCGGTATCTCGGGCATTACTCGCTGGTGGAATTCACGATGGATTACGACGGATCTCAACTACAGGTTACGGTTCCCGGCGTGTTTCTGCCGGAACGGGGCCGGCCCTTGTGGTTGTCAATGCGGCGCGACCGGTGTTTCGTATTTCCGAAAGCCTGATGAAACGACCCTGTCGGTGTCAAGGAGACGTGAAAGCGGCGTGAGAAAACACAGGCTTTGGTGGCAAAAGCGTGAAAGCGTTTGAAACTGTGATGATTGTCACTGTTTGCGCCGTTTGAACCGTTTCACCTCGGGGCATTCCTTGCCTTCGGAGGCGAACGTGCCCGCATTTTTCAACCTGATTCAAACCATTGCCGAAATCCCAACACTTTCGCTTGTGTGCAACAGCATCGGTGTGATCGGTTTCATGATTTACATGACGAACTACACTCTGGTGACGTTTCAGAGAATAGACAGCGGCGGGGTTTTATTCTTTTGTCTCAATACACTGGCCGCAAGTTGTGTCCTGCTCTCTTTAAGCCAGAATTTCAATCTTGCCTCGGCCATGATCCAGATCGTCTGGATATTCCTCGGGAGTATTGCAATCCGGAAACGGATCGTAAGGCGGCGCCGGATGCCGGATCATCCGTTCCAAAAACCCGTGTTCCCAGCAAGCGCACCCAAAAGTGGCGCGATCTGATAGAAGATTTGGGGAAAATCCCCGTGATCGGGGCTGTTTGGGGGTTTGAATCAGCCACTGAAACCCCATAAATGTGTGTGGTACTGCACTGACGCGAAAGGGATCGCGTCGCACTTGGAGACATAAAATGCTACCTACACCAATGTTCATTCAAAACATCGGCCTTCCCGGCCTTCTGCTGATTGCCGTTGTCGTGCTGGTCCTGTTCGGGCGTGGCAAGATTTCCAACCTGATGGGCGAAGTGGGCAAAGGCATCACTTCCTTTAAAAAAGGCGTGGCTGAAGGCAAGGAAGAACTGGAATCTGCTGCTTCCGACGATGCCAAAGACGTGACACCGGAAAAAGACAAACCTTCAGTCTAACAAGCGCGGAGCGCCTGCATGTTTGATATTGGCATGGCTGAAATGATCGTGATCGGCGTGGTTGCGCTGATCGTGGTTGGGCCGAAAGACCTGCCGCAAATGTTCCGCAAAGTGGGGCAGTTTGTGGGTAAGGCACGGGGTATGGCCCGTGACTTCCAGCGCGCTATGGAACAGGCGGCGGACGGAACGGGGGTGAATGAAATTGCCTCTGATCTTAAAAGTGTCACCTCCATGAAGAACCTCGGTCTGGATGATGCGACCAAGTCCTTTCAGGACTATCAGAAGAATTTCGAGCCCGAGAAAGTAGACGCGGCAGCTGAAAAGGCCCGCCGTGAGGCGGCTGTCGCAGAGGCGAACAAGGCGGCGACGAAATGGCCGCCCGAGTCTGTGCCGGAGGTGGAAAATTCCGAAGTGGTCGACGAGCCGGTTCAGTCGGCAGCTCCGGCCAAGGTGGAAGCGCCTGCCAAGAAGACGGCTGCCCCGAAACCTGCGGCCAAGAAAGCGGCGGCGAAAAAGCCTGCTGCCAAGAAGACTGCCGCGAAAAAGCCTGCTGCCGCTAAAAAAACGGCAGCGAAGAAGCCTGCGGCCAAGAGCGCGACTGCGGAAAAGTCTGCGGCTGCAAAGTCTGGCGCGGCAAAGGCCAATGCAACCAAAACAACCGCTGCAGTGCAGAAAACTGCATCCAAGACAACAAGTAAGGCAGCCGGGACCAAATCATGAGCACGGATGAAATAGAAGACAGCTCGGCCCCTCTGATCGAGCATCTGGCCGAGTTGCGCAACCGGCTGATTTATTGCGTTTATGCGCTGCTGGCAGGCGTGCTGATCACCTTTTACTTTGCCGATCCGTTGCTGGATTTTCTGGTGCGGCCTCTGGCGAAGATCCTGATTGAATACGGTCAGGACCCGACGCTGATCTTTACCTCGCCGCAAGAGAAATTCTTTGCCTTCTTCCGCATTTCCTTCCTTGGCGGTTTCATGCTGGCCTTTCCGGTGGTGGGCTATCAGCTCTGGCGGTTTGTGGCACCCGGGCTTTACAAGAACGAGAAGGGGGCCTTTCTGCCCTTCATGATCGCCTCGCCATTGTTGTTCCTGCTTGGTGCGGCCTTTGCCCATTACATCGTGACACCGCTGGCGATGCGGTTTTTTGTGGGGTTTGCCGATATTATTCCGGCCCTTGCGGATGCGGTATCGGGCGATGATGCGGATGTGATGGCGCAGGATCCGTCGCAAATCAAAACGGTCATTCTGCCATCTATCAAGGAAAGCCTTGATATTACGCTGAAATTCATTTTTGCCTTTGGCATATGCTTTCAGTTGCCGGTGCTGTTGACCCTGATGGGGATGGCCGGTCTGGTCAGTTCGGACGGTCTGCGTTCGGTGCGTAAATATGCGGTTGTGGGTATCCTTGTCCTCGCCGCAATTGTGACGCCGCCGGATGTGATTACCCAGATGATCCTGTTCGTTGTGGTTTACATGCTTTACGAGATTTCGATCTGGCTGGTCATCATGGTCGAACGCAAGCAGGAAGAACGCCTGCGCGAGGACGGACTGGCCGAAGATGGCACAATGGAACGACACCCCGAAGACATGGAATAAGTTATGAGTGAGTTAGACGCGCTGACCCGCATTGCCGAAGCACTGGAGCGGATCAGCCCGCGCCCGATGCCGGCCCCTGATTTTTCGCAGGCGGATGCCTTTGTCTGGCATGTAGGGCCGGACCGGCTGGAGCCGGTTGCCAAGGTGAACAGGGTGGAAATAGGTCTGCTGGTGGGGATTGACCGGTCCCGCGACATTCTGATGGAAAATACGCTGCAATTCGCCCGTGGCCTTTCGGCGAACAACGTCCTGTTGTGGGGCGCGCGGGGCATGGGGAAATCTTCACTGGTGAAAGCAGCCCATGCAGAGGCAAACCGTCAGGTGGGCGGTTTGAAGCTGGTGGAAGTCCAGCGCGAGGATCTGCCCTCTATCGGCCGTTTGCTGAATGTCCTGCGGGCCGCATCGGAACGGTTTCTGCTGTTTTGTGACGACCTGAGCTTTGGTCATGATGACGCCCATTACAAATCGCTCAAGGCGGTGCTGGATGGCGGAATTGAAGGACGCCCCGAGAATGTGGCCTTTTACGCCACCTCGAACCGGCGCCACCTGATGCCCCGTGACATGATTGAAAACGAACGTTCCACCGCGATCAATCCGTCCGAGGCGGTTGAGGAAAAAGTCTCGCTGTCGGACCGTTTCGGCCTGTGGCTCGGCTTTCATCCCTGTGATCAGGACCAGTATCTTGCCATGATCCGGGGCTACTGCGATGAATATGGCATCGAGATTGCAGACGAAGATCTGCGCGCGGAAGCGATCGAATGGCAGCAGACGCGGGGCAATCGCTCCGGTCGGGTGGCATGGCAATATGTGGTCGATCTGGCGGCGCGGCGGGGCGTGCAGCTAAACTGACTGTCCGCCGCAATCCGCGTCCGTATTTCAGACTAGCCTCATCAATTGCTTTGGTGCGGGCAACCAGACCACGGTTTATTCTGTTGCCCAAACACTTTTGGGGGAGGGCGTCTTAGGCAGCAGCGGTGAAGGCATTCTCTTTGTAACCGCTGTCCTCGATCTGCGCGCCTGGCATTTCTACAATAAGGCTGTCCGGTATGGTTACAGAGAATTTCGTGCCCGTACCGACTGCGCTTTCGACCCTGATGTCCCCACCATGGGCAATCGAGAGCTTCTTGCTGATCGATAGACCAAGACCTGTTCCACCTTCCTTGCGGTTGTCAGAGGATTCCAGTTGGGTGAAAGCCTGAAATATCAATTGCAGATCTTTTTCCGGTATACCACAACCGTTGTCTTCTACCTCGAACCGGAAGCCAGTGCCTTGTTGTTTGGCGCGGATCGAGATCTTCGAAGCCTGTGAGAATTTCAGCGCATTGCCAATCAGGTTGATCAGAATCTGCTGACAGCGGCTGCGATCGGCCCGAACTGTCATGTTGTCCCACTCAGTCTCAAGCTCCGCGTTTTTCTCGCTCGCAAGGCCTTTGAACTGGTCTTCGACTTCCACAAGAACATCTCGGGGGGCGAAAGTGGTTTTGTCCAGTTTGATGTCATTCAGCTCGATGCTGGTGTAATCAAGGATTTCGTTAATGATCGTCAAAAGGTGCTTGCCCGCAACTTTCACCCTTTTCCCGTAAAGCTGTGCCTGATCCCCGACGGTATTGAAATGGGTTTCGGTGATCGGTTCGTCGGGCTTGAGCTTGCTGGTGGTTTTATCTTTGATACCGGACAGGATACTGGCGTAGCCGATGATGATTGTCAGGGGGGTGCGTAGTTCGTGGCTTAACACGCTCATGAATTCGGATTTCGCGCGGCTTGCGCTTTCGGCTTCATCCCGTGCCTTGCGGAGTTCCTCGATGCTTTCCATTCTTGTGCGGTTTTCGATGAAATAGGTAAAAAGGCCGCCCAGAACGATAAGCGTCGCGGTGCCTGCTATGACAAAAGCGATCAGCTTGAATTCACCGGGGTTTGAGTAATCTGCCGCCATTTCGCCAGCCGTAACCTTGAACGCGGCCATGCCGGTAAAATGCAGTGTAATAATGGCAAGGCTAAGTGCGAGTGTCATACGCAGGGTGTATTTTTTGCCCTGTCTGCGGCCAAAGAAAAGCGCCAGTGTGGACAGCAGGACCGAAAGCACAACAGAGGCGACAAGATAGTTTTGGTCCCAGATAACCGTTCCCTCGACGCGATAGGCGACCATACCCGCGTAATGCATGGCTGAAACGGACAGCCCGAAGATCGTGCCGCCCAGCACTGTCGCGCTTTTTGTTTTGAACATTCCGGCCAACAGAATACCGAATGTGCAGCCAAAAATAGCAATCATCAAAGAAGCAAAGGTCAGTTGCAGGTCAAAGCTGACAGGTGTGTCCGGCTGGTAGGCCAGAATCGCGATGAAATGCGTGCACCAGATCGCGATACCTGCCGTAACTGCGGCGACAAAATACCAGATAACCGCCTGTCCTTTCGGGCGGGTCATGGCGTGTCTGTACAGGCTGGAGACAACCCAACTGCCAAAGGTACATAACGCGGCCGCAAGAAGTACCAGTGCGAAATCATGATCGGCATGCATCGAATGGAGGACGGTTAACATATTTTAACTTTCTTAGCGGTCGTTGTTGCTGTCTATGATAAGAAAATGAGGCATAACTTGGACAGCACTGGAGAAGATCTTGTCTTTTGTCTCTGACAGTTGGCGGTGGCGGCCATCGTCGGACAGCATGAAGGAGCGATCACTTCCGGCGGACAGCCAGCACCCGCTGGGATAGGCAGGCTTTCAGGGACGGGCAGGGGCCGCCTTGGCCTTAGAGCAGATCCTTCGCTGGACAGTTTCCCATAAGGATGCGTCCTCAGGTCGAGATATAGACCAGATAACCTGCGTAACAGGCGTAGGAACCAAGTAACAGTGTCCCGATAAAGCGGCGCAGCGCCAGAAAGCGGATACAGGCCAGCAGGATCAACGTCATTCCGATCAGAACTGCCATATCGACCCAGAGCACAGTGGAATACTCAAACGGGCGGATCAGGCCGGATATGCCAAGAATACCGAGTACGTTGAAAATCTGGCTGCCAGCTATGTTGCCAAGGATCAGATTGGGCCGTTTGATCCGCGCCGCCGCGATACAGGAAGAAACCTCCGGAAGGCTGCCCCCCGCAGCAATTACGGTTGCACCGATTACGGCTTCGGAAATACCCATACTTTGGGACAGGGATACCGCGAATTGCACGGCCAGATCGGAAAAGAACGCCATAGAAATAGCACCACCGACCACAAAGACCAGCGCGAGCCAGAGCGGGGCACCGGCGTCGATTTCCTCATCGTCAGAGCCGTCAGCGTTCTTGATCGAACTGTACATGTAATAGGCGAAAGCGGCCAGAATCAGCACGGAATACAGCAGGCTGAAACGGGAGGATACCATCCCGTTGCTGGTCAGTATGGTATTTGCAAGCAGGGCAAGCGCGCCGAGCAGACCGACGAATATACTTGTCATGTATTCAGGTCTGGCCCGATCAAAGCTGAGCATGAAACCGGCAAGGCCAACGCCCAAACCGATGTTCACGATGTTGGAGCCGACGATGTTGGAGATCACAATGTCCCCGGCGCCTTCCAGTACCGCAGAAACGTTGATAGCGACTTCGGGGGCCGAGGTGCCGATGGCCACGATGATCGAACCAACCAGAAATTCCGGAACCGACAGGCGGTGTGCAATGGACACTGCACCTTTCACGAAAAATCCGGCAGACACCACAACAACGGCGAGACACAGGGGAAGGGCCGCCAGCAAGAAAATTATTGATTGGCCCAAGGTTTACCCCGCTCCGGTTATTCAGGCATTTCCGGAACAGGTAGTGTCCCCGCTTGCGGTGTGCAAGGGGGAGGGCGAAGGTAAGGCGGAATTTTGATATTTTTCCGCTGCGAACTCCGCAAAACCATCAACCTTCGGGATATTTTACCCGTTCTGCAAGTTTTCGCTCTGTATGCAACGGTATACTATCGACTTCA
>JAAEZA010000030.1 GCA_018223125.1 Paracoccaceae bacterium
ACCCCCGACCCCCTGATTCGTAGTCAGGTACTCTATCCAGCTGAGCTATCGGTCCGTGAGGGGCGGTTTAATGCTGGGGCAGGGGGAATGCAAGGGACAAATGCGCGGTTTTTCAGCTTATTTGACTTTTCTTTCGACAGCCGGTTTTCGGGCCTTATTCAACAGGCATGTCCACAGACTCGACATTGAAGGCAGCGGCGATCAGGGCTTTGGCGTAATCGGTTTGCGGTGCGTCGAAAATTTGCTGTCCGGTGCCTGATTCCACGATGTCGCCCTGCCGCATGACCAGAACCTTGTGGCTGAGCGCGCGCACGACCTTCAGGTCGTGGCTGATGAACAGGAAGGCCAGTTGGTATTTCTGTTGCAGGTCGCGCAGCAGGTTCACGATCTGCACCTGCACCGTCATGTCGAGCGCGGACGTCGGTTCGTCCAGCACCACCAGACGGGGCTTGAGGATCATGGCGCGGGCGATCGCGATACGCTGGCGCTGACCGCCGGAAAACTCGTGCGGGTAACGGTCTATGGTGGCAGGGTCCAGCCCGACCTCAACCATGATGTCCTTCACCATCTGCCGCGTATCCATCCCGCGGGTAGAGCCATGCACGCCCAGCCCTTCGGCCACGATCTGTTCCACGGTCATACGGGGCGAGAGCGAGCCGTAGGGATCCTGAAACACCATCTGCATGTCGCGGCGGATCGGTTGCAGGGCCTTGTTTTTCAAACCCTGAATGTCCTTGCCCAGAAAGATCACCGGACCTTCGGAGGAAATCAGCCGCATCAGGCCGAGTGCAAGGGTGGTCTTGCCCGAACCACTTTCGCCAACCACACCCAGCGTTTCACCGGCGCGGATCGACAGGCTGGCATCATTTACCGCCTTCACATGATCCACTACGCGTCGCATCAGCCCCCGTTTGACGGGAAACCAGACGCGGAAATGTTCGGTGGACAGGATTTCCGGCGCGTCTGCTGGCACCGGATCGGGTGTGCCTTTGGGTTCGGCGGCCAGCAGGGTTTTGGTGTATTCGTGCTGCGGATTACCAAAGATTTCGGCGGTCGGGCCACTTTCGACGATTTTACCGTGCTGCATCACACAGACCTTATCCGCGATCTTTCGCACGATTGTCAGGTCGTGGGTGATGAACAGCATTCCCATCCCTTCGGCCTTTTGCACATCCGCCAGCAGGGTCAGGATCTGGGCCTGAATGGTCACATCCAGCGCCGTTGTCGGTTCGTCCGCGATCAACAGGTCAGGCCCGTTGGCCAGTGCCATTGCGATCATCACCCGCTGGCGCTGTCCGCCGGACAGGGTGTGCGGGTAATCGTTCAGGCGGCTCTCGGGATTGCGGATACCAACCTTGTTCAACAGGTCGAGTATCCGTTCCTGCGCAGCTTTGCCCGTCAGCCCCTGATGCAGCGCAAGGCTTTCGGAAAGCTGTTTTTCGATGGTGTGCAACGGGTTCAGGGATGTCATCGGCTCTTGGAATATAAAGCTGATGTCGTTGCCCCGCACGCGGCGCAGGGTCGATTCATCCGCATCGATCATCTCTGTGCCACGGTATTTGACAGAACCTGTGACCCTCGCGCTGGCGGGGAGGAGCTTGACGCTGGACAATGCGGTGACGGATTTGCCGGAGCCGCTTTCGCCCACAAGGGCAACGGTTTCACCCGCGTGCACGGTAAAGCTGACGTCTTGCACGGCAGGGGCGTTCGAGCCAAAGGCGATGGACAGGTTTTGGACGTTCAGGACTTCTTTCATTTAAACGTCTTTCGTGGGTCAAATGCGTCGCGCACACCTTCAAAGATGAACACCAGAAGGGACAGCATGATGGAAATGCTGGCAAAGGCAGAGAAGGCCAGCCACGGCGCTTGCAGGTTGTTCTTGGCTTGCAGCGCCAGTTCCCCGAGCGAGGGATAGGTGGGCGGCAGGCCAAAGCCGAGGAAATCGAGCCCCGTCAGTGCGCCGATGGCCCCCGTCACCTGAAACGGCAGGAAGGTCAGCGTGGCCACCATTGCGTTTGGCAGCAGGTGGCGGAACATGATTTTCCAGTCCGTTACTCCCAGCGCACGGGCAGCACGGACATATTCGAAGTTTCGTGCCCGCAGGAATTCGGCACGCACCAGTCCCACCAGCCCCATCCACGAAAACAGAATGATAAGACCCGTCAGGATGACAAAGTTCATTGTAAACATGGCGGACAGGATGATGATGACATAGAGCATCGGGGTCGAGGACCAGATTTCCAGTATCCGCTGGAAAATCAGATCGACCCAGCCGCCGAAATATCCCATCACAGCCCCCGCTGCGATGCCAATTGCGGAAGACACGACAACCACAATCAGCGCGAAGACGGTAGAGATCCGGAAGCCGTAGATCACCCGCGCCAGTACATCGCGGGTCTGATCGTCCGTGCCCAGCCAGTGGCGGGAATCCGGCGCTGACGGCGCGGTGTCCACATCATAGTTGATGGTGTTAAAGCTGTAACGGATCGGTGCCCAAACCAGCCAGCCCTTCCCAATCGGTTCGCCGTTGACAACACCGTCGGCCGCATCCTCGTAGATGTCTTCAGGGGTATCAAAACAGGCTTCCAGCCCGCCGCTGCGGATCAGGCAGGGGACCACCGGATCAAGATAATCGGCCTCCGTTTCATAATCCCCGCCGAATTTGGTTTCAGGGTAGAACTGGAAGGCGGGGGTATGCAATTCGCCCTGATAGGACACCAGCAGCGGTTTGTCATTGGCGACAAACTCTGCAAACAGGCAGATGAAAAACACCACGCCGAAAATCCACGCAGACCAGACGGCGCGGCGGTTGGCGCGGAAATTGGCGATACGGCGCTGTGCAATAGAGGACTTGAACATCATGTGTTGCGGCTCTCGAAATCAATGCGCGGGTCCACGACCACATACATCAGGTCGGATATCAGCCCGACGATCAGCCCCATCAGGCCAAAGATGTAAAGCGTGCCAAAGAAGACCGGATAATCGCGGTTCAGCGCGGCCTCGAACCCGAGCCGCCCCAGACCGTCGAGCGAAAACACGATCTCGATAATCAGGGAAGACCCGAAGAACACGCCGATAAACGCGCCCGGAAATCCGGCGATGATGATCAGCATGGCGTTGCGGAAAACATGGCCGTAAAAGACTTTCTGCTCTGTCAGTCCTTTGGCCCGCGCGGTGATGACGTATTGCTTGTTGATCTCGTCCAGAAAGGAGTTCTTGGTCAGCAAGGTCAGCGTTGCAAAGGCCCCGATGGTTGAAGCGGTCACCGGCAGCACGATATGCCAGAGGTAATCCATGATCTTGGCGTACCATCCCAACTGGTCGAAATTGTCCGAGGTCAGACCGCGCAGGGGGAACCACTGCAGGTAAGACCCGCCTGCAAACAGCACCAGCAGCAGGATCGCAAACAGGAAACTCGGGATCGCGTAGGCCGCGATGATGATGCCGGAGGACCATGTGTCAAAGCGTGATCCGTCCCGTACCGCCTTGCGGATGCCAAGGGGAATAGAGATCAGATAGGCCAGCAGGGTAGACCACAGGCCAAGAGTGATGGACACCGGCATTTTTTCAATGATCAGGTCGATAACCTCGATCGAACGGAAGTAACTTTCGCCAAAATCGAACCGCGCATAGCTGGCGATCATCTGCACAAAGCGTTCAAGGGGCGGTTTGTCAAAACCGAACTGGGCTTCCAGTTCCTTGATGAAATCTTCGGGCAAACCACGGGCACCCTGATAGGTGTCATTGCCGCCGCCTGTTGCCACCTCTGCCCCGCCGCCGGTGATCCGGTCAGTGGCAGAGCCTTCCTCGGACAGTTGCGCAAGGATCTGTTCAACCGGACCACCCGGCACGAACTGGATTAGCGTGAAGTTGATCAGCATGATCCCGAGCAGGGTCGGGATCATCAACAAAAGTCGTCTGAGGATATATGCGCCCATTTAACGTAATGCGCCCTGTGCCTTGAGTTTTTCCAGCTTCTGCTGGTCCATCCACCATGTATCCATCACGCCGCGGGCGTAAAAGGGCTTTGTTTCCGGGCGGCCGAAAACATCCCAATAGGCGATGTTGTGGGACGGTTTGAACCAGTTGGGCACCCAGATATGCAGGCTGCGCAGCACACGGTCCAGCGCCCGCACGGCGGTCTCCATATCTTCACGGCTTTCGGCCTGTGCAACTTTCACGATCAGCGCATCCACCACCGGATTGGACAGACCCGAGAAATTGGAACTGCCCGGGGATTCGGCGCCTGCGGTGCCAAAGGTGGTTGCCAGTTCTTCGCCCGGTGACAGGGACATCACCAGACGGCCCGGAATGATGTCAAAGTCGAAATCTTCCTGCCGTTGCTGGTATTGCGCCTTGTCGATCATGGAATAGCTGGCGTCTATTCCAAGCCGTTTGAGGTTTTCCACATAGGGGTTGATGATCCGCTCGAAGGAGGGGCTGTCATCGAGAATTTCCAGCGAAAGCACCTCGCCCTTGTCGTTGGTGCGCTTGCCGTTCACGACTTTCCAGCCCGCTTCGTCCAGCAGTTTTCCGGCAGCGCGCAGGGCTTTGCGGTCTGCCTGATCCGCGCGCGAGATTGCAGGAGTGAACGGCGGGTCGCTGAAAACGCTTTCGGGTAATTGGTCACGGAAGGGTTCCAGCAGGGCCAGTTCTGCCCCGTCCAGCGGGCCTTCGGCCTGCATGGTGGAGTTTTCCCAGAAGGAATCGGTACGCTCGTACAGCCCGTAAAACAGGGTTTTGTTGGACCATTCGAAATTGAACACCATGCCGATGGCCTGCCGCACACGGGGGTCGGAGAATTTTTCCTTCCGCATGTTGATCCACAAACCTTGTGTTCCGTTCGGCCGGTTGTCGGGGATGCTTTCGCGGATCACCCAGCCTTTGCTAAGTGCGGGGAAATCATAGCCGGTGGCCCAGATTTTCGAGAAGAATTCTTCGTGGAACAGGAACGCGCCGGCTTTAAAAGCTTCAAAGGCGACGGTGCGGTCTGAGAAGTATTCGTAACGGTAGCAGTCGAAATTGCCTGTGCCCCGGTTGTGGGGCAGGTCTTTGGCCCAGTAATCGGGGTTCTTGCAGTAGCTGATGGATTTGCCCGGTGTGATGGCTTTTGCCGTGTAGCCGCCAGAGGTTACGGGCACTTCGATCGTGCTTTCACCAAAGTCGCGGTCGGCATAATAGTGTTTAGCCAGAATGGACAGGCCGCCCGCCACACTTGGCAGATCGCGGGTGTTCGCGCCTTCGCGGAAGGTAAATTTTACACGATGTGCAGACAGGGCCTCAACGGTTTCGATGTCCTTGTAGATGATCTTGTAAACCGGATGCCCTTTTTCCATCAGGATTTCGTAAGAGAACACCACGTCCTCTGCGGTGATCGGTTCCCCGTCGGAAAACCGTGCTTCGGGCCGCATGTTGAAGATCACCCAACTGCGGTCTTCGGGGTATTCCAGTGTTTCGGCCACATACCCATATGCGCTGTCAGGCTCGTCGCCGGAACCGACAAGAAGGCTGTCATACATCAGGCCAAGCCCCTGTGCCGGTTCCCCTTTCAGGATAAACGGGTTGAGGCTGTCAAACGTGCCGGATGCGCCGGTGCCCAGCAGCGAAATCGTGCCGCCCTGCGGTGCATCGGGGTTCACGTAATCCCAATGTTCAAAATCCGCAGGGTATTTCAGTTCCCCGAAGGTGGAAATGCCGTGGGATTTAATGACGTTCTGAGCGCTGTCATCCTGTGCCAGCGTGAACGTGGCCCAAAAGGCAAGCGTCAGAAAGCCGAGACTGGCAGCCATAATTTGTGCCGCCTTGGTAATGCGCTGTGACCGGACTGCAGCACGCGCTGCTCCTCGGGATTTTTCCATCTTTTCAACCTCGCTGTAGGGCACTTGTGAACGTGCTTTACCACAGTAAATAGGTATAATCCCTGTCAGGTAAACAGCTACGCGCGATACTGTGTGAAATTGTTATGAAACCCGTGCGAAAAACCGCCGGATGCTGTGGTGCAACGAAAAAAGGCCACCCCGAGGGGCGGCCTTTTATACCGGAATTCTTGAAATTTACTGAAGCGTCTGAAGATAGGCGATCAGGTTTGCGCGGTCTTTCGGTTTTTTCAGACCTGCAAAGCTCATCTTTGTGCCGCTCATGAAGCCGGAAGGTTTGGTCAGGAAACCGTCGAGGTTTTCCACAGTCCAGTCGCCGCCAAAGGATGCCATCGCGCTGGAGTATTCGTAACCGTCCATGCCGCCAATCGGACGACCGACAACCGCGTGCAGGGTCGGGCCGGTGCCGTTCGCGCCGGGCTCCACCTTGTGACAGGCTTTACATTTGGAAAAGACTTTTTCGCCTTTGCCCGCGTCCGCAGCTGCCATCAGCTCTTCCAGAGAGACTTCAGGTTCGTCGCTGCCCGAATCAGAGGCTTCGGCTACTTCGATCGGGTAACCCGATGTGTGTTCTTCATCACCGTGGCCTGTTGCGCCAACGTGATAGATGGTCTCGCCTGCCCAGCCTAAAAGAAGAAAGACGAGCAAAGCACCACATGCGCCGCCCACAATCTTGGTTGTTTCCATTGTGTCCATGGTTCTACCTACCTTGAGGAGCGGGACGGGAATCCCGCACATTCTTTTCCGCGCTCGTTCTAGCGCCTTCCCCTTACCAGTTGCAAGGTGTACAAGCCGCGACGAAACGCCCTTTGGCCGGAAAAGTTACGCTTTTTAGGGAGCAAATGCAAAATGATACGAAAAGCGGGCAGAATTGCCTTTCAAGGAGAACTCGGGGCTTACTCCCATCAGGCCTGTCAGGCGGTTTACCCCGATGCAGAAGTGGTTGCCTGTAAAACTTTCGAAAGCGCGATTGCGACGGTCAAACGGGGCGAAGCGGACGTAGCCATGCTGCCGGTGGAAAATTCCACATACGGGCGGGTGGCGGACATCCACTATCTTCTGCCTGAAAGCGGCCTGCATATCATCGGCGAACATTTCGAGCGGGTGCACATCAACCTTATGGGCGTTCCCGGTGCCAGGCTGGAAGACGTCAAATCCGCCAAGAGCCATACGGTGCTGCTGGGGCAGTGCCGCAAGTTCCTCAAAAAACACAATCTTCATCCGGTGACAGGCGCGGATACGGCCGGTTCTGCACAGGAAATCGCCGCGAAGGGCGATAAAACACAAGCGGCGCTGGCAGGGGATCTGGCAGGCAAGATTTACGGTCTGGAAGTTCTGGCCCATCACATCGAAGACAACCAGAACAACACCACGCGGTTTCTGGTGATGTCACCGGAACCTGTGGACACGCCGCAGTCCGACAAGGAACTGATCACTACGTTCGTATTCCGCGTGCGCAACATTCCCGCCGCGCTGTATAAAGCTATGGGCGGTTTTGCGACCAACGGGGTGAACATGGTGAAGCTGGAAAGCTACATGATCGGCGGGTCTTTCACCGCAACGCAATTCTATGCGGATATTGTCGGCCATCCCGATGATGCGCCGGTGCGGCGGGCGCTGGACGAACTGGCGTATTTCACCACCCATCTGGAAATTCTCGGCGTTTATGAGGCAGACCGCTCCCGCGGGGAGCCGCATCGCTGAGACAGCTTAACGCCGCGAAGCGTTGTAGTTGTTCTCGATGTAGTTGGCATAAGTCCAGAACCGGTGGTTATACTTCCGGTTCATGCTGTTCTTGGCCAGCTTTGCCGATTGCAGGATCAGACGCGCCGAGATGCTTTTGGGCTTTAGAACCGTCGTGGCCTTGATCCGCGACTGCTTGCGCGTCAGGGCCATGGCTTCCATCGTGACATTGGCTTCGATGCCGGAGGCAACCACCATGAATTTCAACAGGTTGTCGGGACGGAACTCTGTCAGTTCGATTTCAAAGTTGCGGTGTTTGCCGCGAAAATCGCCTTGGATGTTCCAGCCCATGCCGACGCCTTTTTGCGCCAGTTCATCCGTGCGTCTGACTTCGGCGCCCACCCGCATCGCATAGGATTCGTAACTTTCGAAATCGGAAAGCTGCGCAAACACAAAGTCGAGCGGTGCGTTGACGTCTTGGACACTGGAAAACTGCATGGGGTTCTGCCTGTTGTTTGTTCTTGCCGGATGCGGGAATCAATCCGCGTCAATCTAATGTGTCGGACAGCCAGTTGTGAATTAAAAAATGGGCGATAGAGCCTTTGCGGGCCGGACGAAGCTGCGGATTGTCCGAATGTGTTGCAGCAAAGACCTCTTCGCGGGTGAACCAGCGGGCGTCTTCTATCTCTTTGGGATCAATTACGATTTCGCTGTTTTCGGCTTCCCCTGCGCAGCCGATCATCAGGCTGGACGGGAAGGGCCATGGCTGTGACGACAGGTAGCGCACCCGTCCGAGCCGGATGCCGCTTTCTTCAAACACTTCACGCCGCGCGGCCGCTTCCATGGTTTCGCCGGGTTCCATGAAACCGGCGAGAAGGGAATACATACCTTCGGGCCAGCCATGGGATCGCCCCATCAGAACCGAATTGCCTTTGGTGGCCAGCACGATCACAACCGGATCGGTGCGGGGAAAATGGCTGGCCCTGCACGCAGGGCAGTCCCGCTGCCATCCCGCCTGTGCCAGTTCGGATTTTGTGCCGCATTTGGCGCAATGGCCGTGATGCCGGTGCCATTCGAACATGCCCCGCGCCGTGGCCGCCAGTTCGGCGTCCCGTGGCGTCATTTTCGCCATGATTCCCCGCAGCTCTGTAAAGACCTGCGTTTTCTCGAAGCCGGGGTAGAGATTTTGCGACGGATCAAAGAAATTCGACAGGGCCGCAGCATCCAGTGCAGGATCTTCCCAAGGGGAAATGTCATGGGCAAACACCGCTTTGCCGTCCTCTTCAATCCCGAGGTAAATTGCCGGATCAGTGGCTTCGGACAGGACGGGATGATCGGGGGAAATCCGCATCAACGCTTTGGTTTCATAGTCAAAAAGCGGTTTTCCACGCCACAGCGCGATGGCATGTCCTGCCTTGCGCAATTCTTCGAGCTTCTCCGCGTCGCCGCGATGTTGCGCGGCGCGGTCCAGTCCCGAGCCGCCGAAAGTCACCTGTTCAGCATTCAACATTTTGTCTTTAATTCCTTGTTTGCCGGATTTGTGGCACGCCAGAGAAAGGGTTGCAATCGTGACCTTGGCAAACCGGACAGAAGACCCTATATACCCGATTGAGAGGCTGGCGCGGGCAAGCGCCTCGCCAACTCGGCCAGGTCCGGAAGGAAGCAACCGTAACGAGTCCCGTTTGGGTCGCTGTCCAGTCTCTCACTTCTCCGGCATCACCGTTTTACATTTGCTGAAGGCTGCCCGCAGCGGCCCAGTCCCGCTGTTTTGTGTTTTCGACAGCGCCCTGCCGCACAGCGCGGATTTTTGACAGCGCGGTATCTGCCGGTTCCCCCAGTTCCACCATCAGGCGCATGACCATCATGCCGGACCGCCCGCGACCGCCGAAACAATGGGACAGCACCCTGCCGCCGTTTTGCAAAACGCGGCGTGCCACACGGGAGGCTTCGGGCCAGTTTTTCTCGGTACTTCCTTTCGGGGCGCCGAAGTCTGCAATGGGAAGATGTATCCATTGCACGCCGGCCTCTGCCAGACGGTCGGGCAGATCACCTGATCCCGCCCGCTCCATTTCAGCCTTGGTTGTCATGGTCAGGACCAGATCGGGATTCCAGCGCAGCAGTGCGATCATATCGCCGTCCATCCGTCCTCCGCGTCCGGGAAGCGGGGAAATGCCCAGCGTTCCGCTGGAAAGGGGGATCGGGTATATGGTGAAGTCTGGCATGATGCTTTAGGGTTTTGTAAGGGATACGAATCTAACGTGGTACAGGGTAGGTCATGACGCAAGAGGCAAACACAGGCTATCAGGTTCTGGCGCGAAAGTACCGTCCCGCTACTTTTGAGGATCTGATTGGTCAGGACGCGATGGTGCGTACCCTGAAGAATGCTTTTGCGGCGGACCGGATCGCCCATGCCTTTGTTCTGACAGGGATTCGCGGCACCGGCAAAACCACAACCGCGCGCATTGTGGCCAAGGGGATGAACTGTATCGGGCCGGACGGGCAGGGCGGGCCGACAACGGACCCGTGTGGCGTGTGCGATATGTGTGTTGCCATTTCCGAAGGGCGTCATGTGGATGTGATGGAAATGGATGCGGCCTCCAACACAGGTGTGGCCAATATCCGCGAGATTATCGATTCCGTCCATTACCGCGCAGCATCCGCACGGTTCAAAATCTACATTATTGACGAGGTTCACATGCTGTCAAACGGCGCGTTCAACGCGCTGTTGAAAACGCTGGAGGAACCGCCCGAACACGTCAAATTCATTTTCGCGACGACCGAAATCCGCAAGATCCCCGTGACTGTGCTCAGCCGTTGCCAGCGGTTTGATCTGCGCCGGATCGAACCGGAAGTCATGATCGCCCATCTGCAAAAGATTGCGGAAAAGGAAAACGCGCAAGTAGCCGAGGATGCGCTGGCGCTGATCGCGCGGGCGGCGGAAGGATCGGTGCGGGATGCCATGTCGCTGCTGGATCAGGCGATTGCCCACGGGGTTGGCGAAACCAGCGCCGATCAGGTGCGCGCCATGCTGGGGCTGGCCGATCGCGGGCGGGTGCTTGATCTGTTTGACATGATTATGAAAGGCGATGCCGCAGGGGCGTTGAACGAACTGTCGGGCCAATATGCCGAAGGTGCCGATCCGCTGGCGGTGCTGCGGGATCTGGCAGAAGTGACCCATTGGGTTTCTGTCATCAAAATCTCGCCCGATGCGGCCGACGATCCCACTGTTTCACCGGATGAGCGCACCCGTGGCAAGACCGCTGCGGAAACCCTGCCGATGCGCGCACTGACGCGCATGTGGCAGATGTTGTTGAAGGCGTTGGAAGAAGTCTCGGTCGCGCCGAACGGGATGATGGCAGCAGAAATGGCGATTATCCGGCTGACCCATGTGGCGGAACTGCCAAGCCCCGAAGATCTGGTGCGCCGGTTGCATAATACACCGCCGCCCCCCCCGTTGCCCGGTGGGGGTGCAGGCGGTGGAGCCGGCGCTTCGGCGCAAGGCGGAACCGTGTCCCATGGCGGAACGATCTCTGGCGGTCCGGCATCGGGCGCGCCGGTTGCGATGATCGCTGGTGGCGGTGCGGTGCCTGCGGGGCAGCCGGATGTCGAACAGGCGCTGGCGCGGTTTGTGCGGTTCGATCAGGTGGTCGATCTGATCCGCGCGCGGCGGGATATGAAACTGCTTGTGGAGGTGGAAAACTACCTGCGGCTGGCAAAATATACCCCCGGCCGGATCGAATTCCAGCCCACGGACGATGCGCCGGCCGATCTGGCGTCGCGGCTGGCAGCCCGTTTGCAAACATGGACCGGTGTGCGCTGGGGGGTGTCGGTTGTCTCTGAAGGGGGCGCGGACACTGTTGCCGAACAGAAGGCTGCCCACCGGAGTGATCTGCAGGGCCGCGCCATGCAGCATCCCCTTGTGATGGCGGCCATGTCCCGTTTTCCGGGCGCTGAAATCCGCGATATTCGGTCTCTGGAAGAAATCACGGCCGATCCCGAAGCGGAACTGGAAGCACAAATGGTTGACGATGACTGGGACCCGTTTGAGGACGACTGATCCCTGTTCGCCTGTTATCGTGACAGCGCCGGTTCGATATATACAGTTGCTTCCATAGGGAAATGGTCTGACCCCACATGGGGACCGCGCCCGAACGACACCATTTTAACTTCTTTCGTCACGAACAATTGGTCTATGGGAAAGCGCAGCAGCGGGTGTGTGGCGTCAAAGCTGGAGTAAAACCCCCGTCCGACCCGCGGATCAAGGAAATCTCCTTTCGTTTTGATGTGCTTTGAGGTGCGCGACCACGCGACATCATTGAAATCCCCGATGCAGATCACCGGAAGTTCCCGTTCATGGGCTATTGTTGCCGCCCGTAACAGTTGCGCATCCCGTTCGTCTGTATCCTCGCCCGGAATCGGGGGTTTGGGATGTAACCCGATATAGCTGAACCGTGCCCCGTTCGGGGCCACCAGTAATGCGACAGCGGTTGGCGTGTCATTCTTGCTGAGAAGGCGGAAGGCGAACTCTTCTACCACAAGATTTGTTGCAAAAATCATTCCGTAGTGGGTTTCGTGGGGGTAATATTCGACAGTTTTATAAAGGGACAGGACCTCTGCGAGGGACGCACGCCATGTGTCATCCGTTTCCATCAACAACAGCACGGCAGGTTGTTCCTTGCGGATGTAATCTGCAATGGGGCCGTGATCCTTGTTTTCCTTCAACACATTGATTGACGTCACGGTGAATGTCTCTGCATCGGGGTGAAGCGGTTCCAGCGCCAGTTCGGTCGGATAAAGAGACGTGTAAGGAATGATTTTCGCGGTCTGATACACAAGGATTCCCAGACTTATAATCGTGATCCACAAATATCCGGACGGGCGCAGCCAGAGCGCGGCTATGCAGCACGCAGCGGCCAGTGTCGCAATGTGAAGGCGCGGAAAATCCCACCCCCTGATCCACCACTCGTTAGAGGGGATGAACGGCAGGGCTGTCGTGACAGAGGCGGACAGGAACAAAAGCCAGAGCAGCGCCTTCAGGAGTGTGACCATTTACAGGGCCCTCTTTTGGGTTTTCAGAGCTATATGGGCTCTACAAACTAGTGCGCATGGTGCGTTTGGGGAAGGATTTTGCTGCAAACCCCGCATAATCTCTGTTGATCCGGCTGGTTGTGGTGCCAGGGAGAGTATTTGGGGAACATTGAAGCCGGAATCAGGCTGTCGCAGGCTTCGGGGCCGGGCTGACGACTTCGGTGAGGGCCGCGCAGATGACCAGCGCCGATCCGGCCAGTTCGGGCCAGTCGAAGGGTTCGGCCAGAAAGATTGCGCTGGTTGCGATTCCGGAAATGATCTCTCCGGTCAAAAGGAAGGACAGCAGTGTCGGGGGCAGGCGTCTTGCAGACCACAGTGTCGCCACCAGCATGGGCGCGATGTAGAGTATACCAATCCCCAAAGCGCGTATCGCCGGTTCTATCGGATCAGCCGGAGCAGGAAGTCCCTGACCAGAGCCAACGGCCAAGGCGGTTCCGATAACAAGCCCGCCTGCGCAACCGAACAAGCCGAGCGTGCGGGCCCCGATATCCGGACCGGTGAATATCAGGGCGCAGCCCACCGCCCAGCAAATCCCCGACACAAGCGCCATCAGATCGCCGGAATTCCAGTGTGACAGGCTGATTTCCCCACGGAAGATAAGCATGACACCTGCGGCAGCCAGCCCGAAGGCCAGGCCGTTGATCCAGCGCAGGCGGCGCCCCATGAACAGCCATTCGATACCAATCGCCCAGGCCGGTGCGAGGTAGAACAGCAGCACGGCACGAACCACCGTGGTTTCTGTAATCGCAGCGGAGTAGAGCATCATTGCGCCGCCGATCAGCGCGCCGCTTGCAATCACGCGCAGATCAATCCGGCGGCGCTTTGGCCGGATGAAAAACAGCACCAGCAAGAGAGGCAAAGCCCCCGCATTCAACGCAGTGCCGGCCCAAACGCCGTTCAGTCCGGATGATTCGAGCACACGCACCGGCAGCCACCAAAGCCCCCAGAACAATGCACAAACGAAGGCGATCCACACCGGTAGGTAGGAAGATTTGTTCATTTTTCCTGCGCTTTCATAGCTTGGACCCGTGTATAGCCTCGTTTCCGCAATAAAAACTTGTCAGTTCGGGTGCAACGCTATTTATATTGATTCATCAGTCAATAAAAACACAACAGGGAGAAACTCATGAAAAAAGTATTGCTGTCCGCCGCATCGGTTATGGCACTTTCCGTCGGCGCACAAGCGGCCGATCTGGGGGCTGTTGACGAACCGATCAAACTTGCGGTGAACGAATGGACCGGCCAGCACATCTCGACCCATATCGCGGGACAGATGCTGGAAGCAGCGGGTTACACGGTAGAGTACACCACTGCGGGCTATATGAACATGTGGCAGGCGATGGCAGATGGCGAGGTTCATGCTGCACTGGAGGTATGGTCTTCCAACGTATCTGACCAGTTTGCCAAACTGGAAGCCGAAGGGACTGTTACCGAGATTTCCGATCTTGGTCTGGTTGCGCGGGAAGGCTATGCCTATCCGAGCCACGTTGAAGAAATCTGTCCCGGCCTGCCCGCATGGGAGGCCCTGAAAGAATGCGCAGGCCAGTTTGCCACAGCGGAAACCCTGCCGATGGGCCGTCTGGTCGACTATCCGGCGGATTGGGGCACACCGGGCGCGGATCGTGTGACAGGTCTCGGCCTGCCGTTCAAAGCGGTTCCGGCGGGATCCGAAGGTGCACTGATCGCAGAACTGCGGGCCTCCACCGAAAAGAAATCCCCCCTGTTGATCGTTTTCTGGCAACCCCATTGGGCGATGTCTGCCTATGACGTGAAGTTTGTCGATCTGCCTGCGGCGGAAGAAGCGTGTTTCAGCGATCCGGCTTGGGGGGTAAACCCGAACGAAACCAGCGATTGTGATTTCAGCACCACTCGCATTTTCAAGACTGCCTGGGCCGGCATGGAAGACAAATGGCCAGCAGCTTATGAAATCCTTGAGAACTACAAGCTCGACACGGCCACACAACAGCCCCTGATGGGCGCAATAGACGTTGATGGCGGTGCTGTCGAAGAGGTTGTTTCCGAATGGATGGCTGCCAATGAGGGTAGCTGGAAACCGATCGTAGAAGCGGCGACCAAGTAGGCTATGGCAAGGACAGACGGGCCGGATGCTCCGGCGATTGCAGTGGATGGTCTGTGGCAGGTCTTTGGCGATGGCGCCAGACCTGCGCTGTCCGGTCTTTTGAAACCCGGTGCGGCCACAACGGATGGTGTGGCCCGCCGATTGAAGGAGCAGGGGCTGATCCCTGCGGTGCAGGACGCCAGCTTTACCGTGAAAGAAGGCGAACTGTTTGTGATTATGGGGCTTTCGGGATCGGGTAAATCCACCCTGATCCGTTGCATGTCCCGTTTGGTTGAACCCACAAGCGGTAGCGTTTTGATGGCCGGTGAAGATATTCTGGCCGCGAGCAAGCGCCGGATGATCGAACTGCGGCGCGAAAAACTGGGTATGGTGTTCCAGCATTTCGGTCTGTTCCCGCATATGAGTGTCATCGACAATGTCGCCTTCCCGATCAAGATGAAGGGTGTGGCGCTGAAAGAGCGCCGTGCGCGGGCGATGGAAGTGATCGAACTCGTCGGGTTGGGCGGGCGCGAAGATGCCTACCCGCGCGAGCTTTCGGGCGGGCAGCGTCAGCGGGTCGGCATTGCGCGCTCGCTGGCGGTGAACCCTGATGTGTGGTTTCTGGACGAGCCGTTTTCGGCGCTGGATCCGTTGATCCGGCGGCAGTTGCAGGACGAATTCCTGAATATTCAGGCCACTTTGCGCAAATCCATTGTGTTTATCACCCATGATATCGGAGAGGCGCTGAAGCTGGCGGATCGCATTGCCATCATGCGGGACGGCGTGATCGTGCAGATCGGCACGCCAAGCGAGATCGTGCTTAATCCGGTGGATGACTACGTGCGGGAGTTCAGCCGCGATATTCCCAAGGGCCGCCACATGACACTTGAGGCACTGATGGAGCCGGTCAACGGTGCACCGCACAGCGGTGGCCCTGAATTGCGCACCGCGATGACCCTTGATGACGCGCTGAGCGCCTGCGCCCTGACCTTCGAGCCGATGGCCGTGCGCGACGGAGAGGGCAAGGTCGTCGGCCTGCTGCGCCCCGAAGCGCTGGCCCGTGCCGTGGGCGAGGCACAGTCCACATGAGCGGCCTGTCCCCTTTAAAGTCGGCGCTGGACAGCAAGGGAAAACAGGCTGCTGCTTTGGTTGTCTTTGTCGGGATGGCCTGCCTTCTTGCTGCCCCTTATGCGCCGTGGCTGGTGGCCTGGCCTTCTGTCCTGACAGTTCCGATGTCCGACTGGATTTCACAGGGTTTGGGGGCATTCTTTGAGGCTATCAAACCGGCGATGCGCTGGGTCAGTTGGGTGCTCGGGTTCGGGATGGCAGCGGCAAACTGGCTGCTGGTGTCTACGCCTTGGGTAGTGGTGGTCGGTGTCACAACGGCAATCGGCTGGTATCTGGGCGGATGGACGATGGCGTCGCTCGGGTTTTTCGGGCTGATGTTTGTGCTTGCCTCCGGCTATTGGGTCGAAAGCATGAACACGCTGGCGCTGGTGTTTGTTTCGGTGCCGCTGGCGCTGTTGCTTGGCACTGGGATTGGTATTCTCGCCTATGAAATCCGGCGGGTGAAAAAAATAGTCGAAGCTGTGCTTGATCTGATGCAGACCATTCCGACCTTTGCCTATCTGACGCCGCTGCTGCTGTTGTTCGGCTTTGGTCCGGTGGTCGGGCTGATTGCCAGCGCGATCTATGCGGCACCGCCTATGGCCCGCAATGTATTGTTGGGGTTGGAGCGGGTTGAATCCGATATCAAAGAAGCCGCTGTCATGTCCGGAGGCACCCGCGCGCAGCAATTGTTTCTTGTGGAATTGCCCAGTGCCATGACGCAGATCATGGTCGGCGTGAACCAGAGCCTAATGGCTGCGCTGTCGATGGTGATCATCGCCGCTGTTATCGGAGGGTTTAATGACATCGGCTGGGAAGTCCTGCTGACCATGCGAAAGGCGCAGTTCGGGCAGTCCTTTCTGGCCGGTCTGGTGATTGTGGTCTTTGCCATTGTGATTGACCGTATGTCGGGTGCCCTTGCGAAAGAGCGCCGCCGCCATAACACCCGCGTGGTCTGGTGGATCATTGTGGCTTCGCTTGTCGCGGCCGTGGTGCTGGACGATCTTCTGCCCGCGGCTGATACACTCGGCTATTTCGGCGCTGTTGCGGATTCGGTGGACCGGTCGGTGGGGGATTTCACCCGCACCTACGGCAGTGGCCTTGATGCGCTGAAAAATTCGGCCATGTTTTATGTCCTTCTGCCGCTGCGCATTGGGCTGGATGATGCAGTTTTGCCGTTCACCTGGGGGTTCCAGTGGACGGCAGCCATGTCCGCATGGGTTTATGCCACCGGAGTGATCCTTGCTGCAGTTCTTGCATGGCAGGGGCGTCTGACGCTGGGGCTGTGCCTGCTGGTGCTGATCGGGGTGATAGAAACCGGTGTCACACAATTGCCGTGGATTTTTGTGCTGGTGGGTGTCGGGGCTTTGGGTTGGGTGTCCTCGGGCTGGCGGCTGTCGGTACTGTGCGTCGGTCTGTTGGGGCTGATCATGGTGTCGGGCCTTTGGGATCGTGCCCTGCTGTCGCTCTATCTCTCGGGTGCTGCGGTGTTCACTTGCGCGGTTCTGGGCGGGGCACTGGGGCTATGGGCGGCCGTAAGTACGACCGCGTGGGCGGTGATCCGTCCGGTTTGTGACATGCTGCAAACCATCCCGTTGTTTGTCTTTCTGATCCCGATGCTGATGTTCTTCCAGATCGGGGAGTTCAGTGCCTTTCTTGCGATCATCGCCTACGCCATCGTGCCGATGATCCGCTATACGCGGCACGGGCTGGTGACAACGCCGGATGACATGATCGAAGCAGCGGTTTCCAGCGGGGCCACGAACTGGCAGATCATGCGTGAGGTGCGCGCACCTTATGCAGCACCGACGATCCTTTTGGGGCTGAACCAGACGATCCTTTACGCTTTTGCCATGCTGGTGATTGCGGCGCTGATTGGCACCACCGGACTGGGCCAGTCCATCTACATTGCGCTTGGCCGCGCGGATGTAGGGCTTGGAATTACCGCAGGGGCGGCGATGGCTATTCTTGCACTGGTCGCAGACCGGCTGGTGCAGGGATTTGCAGAAGAACGCCGCAACGCGCTGGGGCTGTAAACCTGCATCCGGAGACCTGATAACAGGAGGGATAGCGCCCTCCTGTTATTCTTTGAAAGCCCTGCGAGGTGTTTACTTGGCAGATTAATCCGCTAAAAAGACCATAGGAACAGCGTTTACACGTTTGGTTCCCGCCGGGGGATGGCCCTCGAAACATGAGCGATGACGGGATGACACGGGCTACAAGGGTAGCTGCTGAAGCCCCTCTCCAGAACCGCCGCCCGCTTGCAGGGTGGTTAATCGGACAAGATGTTTGCGGCCCTGACACAAGTCGGGAGAGCGGGGCATCTTCAACATGTTTAGGAAAGGAACACCGGATGGACAGCAAAACCTGTATCCTGATCGGCGCACCTGTAGATTCAGGCAAACGCCGGCAGGGGTGCCTGATGGGACCGGATGCCTACCGCGTGGCCGGATTGGCGGAAACGCTGACGGCACTGGGCTTTAATGTAGAAGATCGGGGCAACGTAAAAATGGGGCCGGTTGAGCCCGCCAGCAGCGAAAATCCTGAAGTCTTTGCGCTGGGCGAGACGATTGCATGGACCAAATCACTCAACACTGCGGCCAGAGAGGCCATGGCACAGGGGTTTCCGATATTTATGGGGGGCGATCATAGCCTTTCGCTCGGGACGGTTTCGGGTGTTGCCGCTTTTGCAAAGGAGCAGGACCGGCCGCAGTTCGTTTTGTGGCTGGACGCCCATAGCGATTACCACTCTCCGCTGACCACCGCTTCGGGCAACCTGCACGGAACGCCGGTGGGCTATGTCTGCGGGCGGGACGGATTTACCGGCTTCCCCGAACTCGAAGCACCCGTTCCCCCCGCGCAGGTTTGCATGATCGGCTTGCGCTCTGTGGACGGGGCGGAAAAAGCGGAAATGGCCCGCCACGACTTTATCCTGCACGATATGCGGGCGATTGATGAAAACGGTATCGCGCCCTTGCTGCGGGGGTTCCTGCAACAGGTGGCAGAGCAAAACGGGCTGCTGCATGTGAGCCTTGATGTGGATTTTCTTGACCCCTCTATCGCGCCTGCGGTGGGCACAACCGTGCCGGGTGGGGCGACCTTCCGTGAAGGACATCTGGTGATGGAGATGCTCTGTGACAGCGGGCTGGTCAGTTCGCTTGATCTGGTGGAGCTGAACCCGATCCTTGATGAGCGCGGCAAGACCGCCACGCTGATGGTGGATCTGGTGGCAAGCCTGATGGGCCGGCGCGTCTTTGACCGCCCCACCGAGAGCTTTTCCGGCCTGAAAACCGGCCCCGGCGTGCACTGACGCGCCTGAAGACAGAATTCTGGAGATATGAAAATGACCAAACTGAACCCTTCCAAGCTTGCCATGGTGCCCTTTGTCAGCGTTGAAAACATGATGCGGCTGATCCATTTTGTCGGACTGGAAACCATGCTGACGGAGATCGCAGACTATATCGAGGAAGATTTCAAACGCTGGGAGTTGTTTGACAAGACCCCCCGTGTCGCAAGCCATTCTTCCGAAGGTGTAATCGAACTGATGCCCACTTCGGATGGGGAGGTCTACGGCTTTAAATACGTAAACGGCCACCCCAAGAACACCAAAGAGGGTTTGCAGACCGTGACGGCCTTTGGCCTGTTGGCAAATGTGGGCAACGGCTATCCGGTGCTGCTGTCGGAAATGACCATCCTGACAGCCCTGCGCACGGCAGCGACCAGCGCGATGGTGGCCAAACATCTGGCGCCCAAAGGGGCCAAAACCATGGCGATGATCGGGAATGGCGCGCAGTCGGAGTTTCAGGCGCTGGCGATGAAAGCTATTGTCGGGGTGGAAAAGCTGCGGATGTATGACACCGACAGCGCGGCGACGGCCAAAGCGATGAAGAATCTGGAAGGGCAGGGGCTGGAACTGGTCGCCTGCAAAACGCCGGAAGAGGCGATTGAAGGCGCAGAGATCATCACCACCTGCACCGCCGACAAGCAATATGCCACCATACTGACCGACAATATGGTCGGCGCGGGTGTGCATATCAACGCCATCGGCGGCGATTGTCCGGGCAAGACGGAACTGCATGCAGACATCCTCAAACGTTCGGATGTGTTTGTCGAATACCCGCCCCAGACACGGGTGGAAGGTGAAATCCAGCAGATGCCGGAAGACTTCGCCGTGACCGAGATGTGGCAGGTGATCAACGGCACGGCCAAGGGCCGGACCTCGGACCGCCAGATCACCCTGTTTGACGGTGTCGGCTTTGCGGTCGAGGATTTTTCGGCCCTGCGTTATGTGCGGGACCGTTTGAAGAATACGATGTTTTATCAGGATCTCGACATGCTGGCGGATCCCGACGATCCCCGCGATCTGTTCGGGATGGTCCAACGGGCCGGTTGAGCCCGCTCTAAAACGGAGACAGAAAAATCCCCCTCCCATGGGGAGGGGGATGCCTGCGGCGCGGATATTTTTAGAAAATGGAAGCGGGGTTTATCCTTCCACCGAGGCGAGCAGGGCAGCGTTGCCGCCTGCGGCTGTAGTGTCGATACAGATGTGACGTTCCAGCTTGCAGCGCTCCGCCAGATCGTCACCAGTGACAAGCGGGATCAGGCGGCCTGTGCGTGCGGCGAGGGCGCGGCGGGCAGCGGTTTGATCTTCGGACGCGGACCAGAGCGCGACGAGATCAAAGCCTTGCAGGGTTTTCAGGGCCTCCGGTGACAGGGTGCCGTCAATTCCGTTCGCAACTTCCGGTGCGACTTCAAGTGCCGCACAACCGTTCTGACGGGCGATGCGGGCCTGCTCGGCGGCGGCCTGTGCCGTCGGCCCGAGGCACAGGACTGTGCCCCGCCCGTAGACAGAGAGCTGGTTGCTTTCCCCTGTGGGTCCGGGAAGCAGTTCAGAGGACAGGCGCGGGCGGCGGGTTGCATTCATCGTATCGAGTGCGGATTGCACGGCTGACTCATCTGCCGCTGCACCCCCTGTGGCGGGCAGGTGGGTTGCTTTGGTCGCCGTGAACCGTTTGACATAGTTCGGACCGCCTGCTTTGGGCCCGGTGCCTGACAGACCCTCTCCGCCGAAGGGCTGGGAGCCGACAATCGCGCCGATCTGGTTGCGGTTTATGTACATGTTTCCCACGTTCAGGCGGGCCGTGACCTGATCAATCCGGTCGTCAATCCGCGAGTGCATTCCGAAGGTAAGGCCGAAGCCGGTGTCGTTGATGTCATCCACAATCCGGTCCAACTGGTCGGCACGGTAGGTGGCCACGTGGATCACGGGACCAAAGATTTCCTGTTCAAGATCCTTGATGCCGTCCACCCTGATCACGGTTGGTGCAACAAAAGTGCCCGTGTCGGGCGTGCGCAGTTCTTTCAGCACGCGGCCCGCCTTGCGGGCAGCGGTGATGTGGTCGCGGATGCCTTTGGCGGCGCTTTCGTTGATCACCGGACCAACGTCGGTGGCGTAATCCCACGGGTTTCCAAGCACCAGTTCGTCCATTGCGCCGAATAGCATTTCAAGGAAAGGTTCGGCCACATCTTCCTGAACATAAAGCACACGCAGGGCCGAACACCGCTGGCCTGCGGATTGAAAGCCCGAGGCGATGATGTCGCGCACCGCCTGTTCGGGCAGGGCGGTGCTGTCCACGATCATGGCGTTCAGACCGCCGGTCTCTGCGATCAGGGGGGCATCGGGGCTGGCGTGTTCGGCCAGTGATGAGTTGATGGTCTGGGCGGTGGCGGTAGAGCCGGTAAAACAGGTGCCGTTGATCTGCGGGCTGCCGGTCAGCGCCGCGCCGATATTGCGGCCACGACCGGGCAGCAGTTGCAGCGCGGACAGGGGCACGCCTGCGCTGTGCAGCAGGTTTACGGCGATAAAAGCGGTCAGCGAGGTGGGTTCTGCCGGTTTGGCAAGCACCGCGTTTCCGGCCGCAAGGGCGGCTGCGATCTGACCGGAGAAAATCGCCAGCGGGAAGTTCCACGGGGAAATGCAGGTGAAAATGCCCCGTGGCGCGGTCGGGGCAAGGCGCTCGGCCTCATCGGCGTAGTAGCGCAGGAAGTCCACCGCCTCGCGCAGTTCGGCAATGGCATCCATCGGGGTTTTGCCTGCCTCGCGGGTCAGAACTGCGAATAGCTCTCCGAAGTTCTGCTCGTACAGCTCTGCGGCCTTGCGCAGGGTAGCGGCGCGATCAGGGGCGGGCGCATCCCAGATTTGTGCGTTGGAGATGGCGGTTCCGGCGTCTTCGCGGCTGGCTTGCAGCACATGTCCCACCGTGTCTTCGGGGCGCGCCGGATTTGTGACTTGAAGGGTTTCCTGCCCCTGCACATCGGCCACCAGCAGCGGACTGGCCTGCCATTGGTGATCCAGAAACGGGGTGCGGGCCGCGTCGATTTCCGCCAGATCATCCAGATCGTGCAGATCCCATCCACGCGAGTTTTTGCGCGGGGCGAAGATGTCGGCAGGCAGGGCAACGGGGCTTTGCGGCGTTGTGGCAAGCGCTGCAAAAGGATCCGCGGCGACTTCCTCTGGCGGGGTATTCTCGTCGATAATCTGGTTCACAAAGCTGGAGTTCGCACCGTTCTCCAAAAGGCGGCGCACCAGATAGGCCAGCAGGTCCCGATGGGCGCCCACAGGGGCGTAAATCCGGCAGCGGGTGCCTTCGTTCTTCAGGACAATATCGTGGAGCGCTTCGCCCATACCGTGCAGCCGCTGGAATTCAAAGACTGTCTTGTCCGTGGCCATTTCCAGAATGGCGGCGACGGTGTGGGCGTTGTGGGTGGCGAACTGCGGATAGATGCGGTCTGTCATCCCCAGCAGCTTTTTCGCGTTGCAGATATAGGCTACGTCCGTTGCGACCTTGCGGGTGAATACGGGGAAACCGGCGGTGCCTTCCACTTGCGCCCGTTTGATTTCCGTATCCCAATAGGCGCCCTTGACCAGACGCACCATGATCTTGCGGTCCAGATCAACGGAAAGCTGGTAGAGCCAGTCCAGCACCGCAGAGCACCGTTTTCCGAAGGCTTGGACCACCACGCCGAACCCGTCCCATCCGGCCAGATCGGGATCACGCAGCACGGCTTCGATCACGTCAAGGGACAGGTCCAGACGGTCCGCTTCTTCGGCGTCGATGTTAAAGCCCATACCGGCCTTGCGGGCCATGCGAGCCAGACGGCGGGTGGAGGCGGTCAACTCCCGCATGACGCGCTCGCTTTGCCCTACCTCATAGCGGGGGTGGAGCGCGGAGAGTTTGATCGAGATGCCCGGATTTTCGCGGATGTCACCGGATTTGCAGTGTTTTGCCAGTTGGGTGATGGCATCGGCGTAGCTGTCATAAAACTTGTCCGCATCTTTGGCGGTCAGCGCGGCTTCGCCCAGCATGTCATAGGAATAGGTAAACCCTTTACGGGCCTTGGCGCTGCCACGGGAGACGGCCTCTTTGATGGTCTGACCCAGTACAAATTGCGCCCCCAACTCCCGCATGGCGCGGGAGACTGCGGTGCGGATCACGGGTTCCCCCAAACGGCGCACGGCGGATTTCAGGGTGGCGGCAATGCCGGGTTCTTCATCGTGCAGCACCTTACCTGTCAGCATCAAAGCCCATGTAGACGCATTCACCAGAGAGGACGATGATTTCCCCAGATGGCTGCCCCAGTCCGAGGGGGCGATCTTGTCTTCGATCAGCGCATCTACGGTTTCGGAATCCGGCACCCGCAACAGAGCTTCGGCCAGACACATCAGCGCGATGCCTTCATCTGTGGACAGGCCGTATTCCGCCATGAACACTTCCATCATACCCGTGTCACCGCTGCTGCGAATGTCTTTGACCAGTGTGCAGGCGCGATCGGTGGCGGCTTGTTTTAATGCATCCGGAATCGCGCTGCTGGTTTGCAGGTCTGTCAGGATACGGTCTTCATCTGCAAGGTGCAGGTCACGAATATTCTGGCGCAATTGGGTAAGAGAGGTCATGGCGTTTCACCTGAAAGAGTTATGCTGGGGTGACAATACCACGTTTGTTTTGGTCAAATTGCCTAATGTTATTGATCCTGATCCTGAAGTGATCCAAAAATAGTGACAAGAATGGGAAATAAGGACTTAATGATGGCGATTGATGGGCAGATTGACGGGTTTGACCGGAAGATCCTTGCGGCCTTGCACAGGGACGGGCGCATGGCGATCACCGAACTGGCAGCTTTGGTCGGGCTGTCCAAGACGCCCTGCCAGTTGCGGGTGAAACGGTTGCGCGAAACCGGATATATCCGCGGGTTTCGGGCTGTGCTGGATCTCGACAAGCTGGGACTGGATCATATCGCCTTTGTAGAGGTGACATTGTCGGATACGCGGGAAGCCGCCTTGCAGGCGTTCAACACGGCAGTCGGGGCGGTTACAGAGATTGAGGAATGCCACATGATCGCGGGCGCCTTTGATTACCTTTTGAAAGTGCGGACCAGTGACATCAAAAGCTATCGGGCGATTCTTGGTGAAGTCATTTCCAACCTGCCCCATGTTGCAAACAGTTCGACTCATGTGTCGATGGAGTCGGTCAAGGATGCGGGACAAAACCCTGCATTTTAAAGGGATAGACCGTTCCGGACCAAAAAGTGCGTCATTGAATTGTTACATAAACGAGGAACAACTGTCACATAACTGAAATATGAGCGTCATATCGGCTGCGTATCACCGCCTCATCCGAGACGAATCGGACCGTATGAAAAAATGGGAATGGACCTCATGTTTACAAAAACGCTTTGCGTATCCGCGATTGCACTGGCCACCGCTGCTGCGGCGCCTGCTTTCGCCCGTGATCAAATCAAAATTGTCGGATCTTCTACAGTATTTCCGTTCTCGACAACTGTTGCAGAACGCTTTGGTAAATCCACCGAATTCAAAACCCCCGTTGTAGAGTCCACAGGCTCCGGCGGCGGTCTGAAACTGTTTTGCGCTGGTGTTGGCGAAGACACACCGGACATCACAAACGCTTCCCGCCGGATCAAGGAATCCGAAGTTAAAACCTGTGCCGAAAATGGTGTAACAGACATCGTTGAAGCTAAAATCGGTTACGACGGTATCGTACTGGCCAACTCCAAAGAGTCTGACCAACTGTCGATCTCTCTGGGCGATCTGTTTATGGCGCTGGCCAAGGACGTTCCGGGTGAAGCCGGTGAAACCACACCGAACCCATACACAATGTGGAATGAAATCAACCCCGAGCTGCCAGCTGTCAAGATCGAGGTTCTGGGCCCGCCACCAACATCCGGTACACGGGACGCTTTCGTAGAGCTGGCCATGGAAGGCGGTTGTAAGACTGTTGATTGGGTAAAAGACCTGAAAAAAACAGACTCCGACGCCTATAAAACACTGTGCCACACAATCCGTGAAGACGGTGCTTATGTGGAAGCCGGCGAAAACGACAACCTGATCGTTCAAAAGCTGCAAGCCAACCCTGATGCCTTCGGTATCTTTGGCTACTCCTTCCTCGAGCAGAACTCCGACGCGGTTCAGGGCGCCATGATCAATGGTGTTGCTCCTGAATTCGAACTGATTGCCGAAGGCGATTACCCTGTTTCCCGTTCCCTGTACTTCTACGTGAAAAAAGCACACGTTGGTGAGGTTCCGGGCATCGAACAGTTCCTCGCCGAATTCACCTCCGAAGATGCATGGGGTGAAGAAGGTTACCTTGCAGACAAGGGTCTGATCCCGATGACCGACGCAGAGCGTGAAGAAGGCGCGAAAGCAATCAACGGTCTGATGAACCTGTCGATGTAAGCGACAAATCAAACGGGGTGTCCGGTTTCGGGCACCCCTTCTCCCAAGACCGAAGGTTATGGCACATGGCCAATTCTGATAGCGCGACCATTGATCTGGTTCATTCCCAACGCAAGAAAGGGTATGAACTTTTTGTTATGGGGGTGTTGATCCTGTGCTCACTGGTGGCGGTTGCTGTCACAGTGGGCATTGTTTTGTCTCTCCTGTTCGAAGCCTTCCGCTTCTTTGAACGCATTCCCCTGACGGAATTCCTGTTTGGCACCCAGTGGAGCCCGCAAACGGCCCTGCGTGCCGATCAGGTGGCCGCCGAAGGTGCGTTCGGGGCGGTTCCGCTGATCACCGGTACGCTTCTGATTTCGTTTATTGCGATGTGTGTGGCGACGCCGCTGGGATTGTTGTCTGCGATCTATCTTTCGGAATATGCCAGCAAGCGCAGCCGCAACCTTATTAAACCCGCGCTGGAGATCCTCGCAGGGATTCCGACCGTGGTTTACGGTTTCTTCGCGGCGCTGACTGTTGCCCCTTTGTTGCGCGCAGGGGGCGAAAGCGTCGGGCTGGATGTTTCATCCGAAAGCGCGCTTGCTGCGGGTCTGGTTATGGGGATGATGATCATTCCGCTGATTTCCTCTTTGTCCGATGATGTGATTAACGCAGTGCCGCAGGCCATGCGTGATGCGTCGCTCGGGATGGGTGCAACCCATTCCGAAACCATTCGCAAGGTCGTGCTGCCCTCGGCTGTTCCCGGTATAGCCGGTTCGCTTTTGCTGGCCGCAAGCCGCGCGATCGGTGAAACCATGATTGTTGTGATGGCAGCGGGACTGGCGGCCAATCTGACCGCCAATCCGCTAGAGGCTGTCACCACGATCACCGCACAAATCGTTGCACTTTTGACCGGCGATCAGGAATTTGACAGTGCCAAAACCCTGTCGGCTTTCGCGCTTGGTCTTGTGCTGTTTGTTACAACGCTGGTGCTGAACGTTGTCGCACTGCGCATTGTCAGAAAATATCAGGAACAATATGACTGATTTCATCACACCTTCGTCCCAGCTGAAAACCCGTAAATCGGCTGAAAAACGGTTCCAGTGGTACGGTCGCGGCGCGATCATTGCTTCTCTGGTCTTTCTTGTCGTGATGGTTGGTTCCATCCTTTACAAAGGGTCCGGCGCTTTCACGACCACGGATGTCGCGATCGTCGTGGATCTTGGCCCCGAAGCCGTAGACCCTGCCAATCCCCAGGACGCACGGTTTGAGAAAATCGTAAAAGACGCGCTGAAAGCCCGCTTCCCCGAAGCCACCAAACGGGCTGACCGGCGCAAGCTTTATGGTCTTGTGTCAAACGATGCGGGGTTCGAGCTGGAGCGGTTTGTCCTTGCGAACCCCGACAAGCTTGGCGGGGAAGTACGGGTCTGGTTCCGTGCATCGGATGATTTCGATATTCTGCTGAAAGGCACTGTGGATCGTACTGTAGATGAATCCGAACGCCGGCTGAGCGATCAGGAAATCGGCTGGATTGACACATTGCTTGCGGATGGCGATGTGAAACGGGGGTTCAACTGGTCGTTCTTTACGAATGGTGACAGCCGCGAACCCGAACTTGCCGGTATTCTGAGCGCGCTTGTCGGTTCGGCTCTTACCCTTCTGGTTTGCTTCTGTTTCTCTTTCCCTGTGGGTATCCTTGCAGCAATCTATCTGGAAGAATTTGCCCCCAAGAACCGTTTCTCCGACATCATCGAGGTGAATATCAACAACCTTGCAGCGGTGCCGTCGATTGTGTTTGGCTTGCTTGGCCTGTCCATGCTGCTGAACACATTCGGAATGCCGCGCTCTTCTCCGCTGGTTGGCGGTCTGGTGCTGTCTCTTATGACGTTGCCCACGATCATTATTGCGGCGCGGGCAAGCCTGCGGGCGGTGCCACCTTCTATCCGTGAAGCGGCACTTGGCATGGGTGCAAGCCCTGTACAGGCGACATTCCATCACGTCGCACCGCTGGCCTTGCCCGGCATCATGACCGGTACAATCGTTGGAATGGCGCAGGCTTTGGGTGAAACCGCGCCGTTGCTGATGATCGGCATGGTGGCCTTTATCGTAGATGTGCCCCAGTCCATTCTGGAACCGGCGACTGCGCTTCCAGTGCAGATTTTCCTCTGGGCAGACGCGCCCGAACGGGCCTTCCTTGAAAAAACATCCGCAGCAATCATTGTCTTGCTGCTCTTCTTGATAACGATGAACCTGCTTGCAATCGTCTTGCGCCGCCGGTTCGAAAAAAGGTTCTAAGAATATGTCCAAGACAGCCATCATTTCGGCAAAAGACGTCGATGTCTTTTACGGTGAGAAGCAGGCGCTCAACAAAATCAATCTGGATATACCGGAGAATAAGGTTACATCGCTGATCGGCCCTTCGGGCTGTGGTAAATCCACCTTCCTGCGCAGTATCAACCGGATGAACGATCTGGTGGACATCTGCCGCGTAGAGGGCAGCATCACCATCAAGGGGCAGGACATTTATGCCCCTGAAGTGGACGTGGTTGCCCTGCGTGCCAAAGTGGGGATGGTGTTCCAGAAACCGAACCCCTTCCCGAAATCCATCTATGAAAATGTGGCCTATGGCCCGAAAATTCACGGTTTGGCAAAATCCAAAACGGATATGGACGAACTGGTGGAATGGTCCTTGATCAAGGCAGGCTTGTGGAAAGAGGTGAAGGACCGTCTGGACCAGCCCGGCACCGGCCTGTCCGGCGGGCAGCAACAGCGTCTGTGTATCGCGCGGACTATCGCGGTAAAGCCCCAAGTCGTCCTGATGGACGAACCCTGTTCGGCGCTCGATCCGATTGCCACGGCAATCATCGAAGAACTGATCGACGAGTTGCGCAACAACTTTACGATCGTCATCGTGACCCACTCGATGCAGCAGGCCGCACGGGTGTCCCAGCGCACAGCCTTCTTCCATCTTGGAGAACTGGTGGAAAGCGGAGCGACGAAATCGATTTTTACCTCTCCCGAAGATGAACGCACACAGAATTATATTATGGGCCGGATCGGCTAGGAGTTAATCAATGGAAAATACGCATATCGTTACACGGTTTGATACAGACCTGAAAAAGATTGAATCCATGCTTGTCGAGATGTCCAAGAAAGTTGGCGAGCAGGTGATAAACGCCGGTCGCGCGCTTATGGACGAAGATGAGGCCCTGGCCAAAAAGGTGGTCAAGTCCGATGCCGAGATCAATGCGCTTGAGAACAAGATCGACGAGAAGGCGATCCGCCTGATCGCCCTTCGTCAGCCTATGGCGGATGATTTGCGCAGCGCCATTACCACGCTGAAAATTTCCTCCTCGCTGGAGCGGATGGGTGATTACGCCAAAACTCTGTCCTACCGCGTACGCGCAGTGGATGACTTCTCGGCAATGAGCTCCGTTCTGCGCACGCTGTCCGAAACCTCTGACAAAGTGGCAGCCATGCTGACCTTGGTGATGGAAGCTTATGTAGAGCGGGACGAGGCCAAAGCGGAAGCCGCCAGTGCCATGGACGACGAGATCAACGACCGTACCGATGCGCTGTTCCGCGAACTGTTGACCTATATGATGGAAAACCCGCGCAACATCGAACCCTGTACGCATTTGCTGTTCATCTCGAAGAATATGGAACGGTCCGGCGATCAGGTGAAGAATATAGCCGAGCAGGTTCATTATCTGGTCACAGGGGAATTGTACGAACAATGAGCGGCGGACCAAAGATACTGGTTGTAGAGGATGAAGCCTCCCAACTGGAAATGCTTGTCTATAACCTGAGCGTTGAGGGTTACGAGGTTTTCAAGGCCGAAACCGGCGAAGAAGGTCTGTTGATACTTGAAGAACAGACCATTGATCTGATCGTTCTGGACTGGATGCTGCCGGGAACCTCGGGTCTGGAAGTCTGCCGGCAGGTGAAGCGCAATAAAGATACCAAAAATATTCCGGTGATCATGCTGACCGCGCGGGGGGAAGAAGACGACAAGATCCGCGGGCTGGATACCGGCGCGGATGATTATGTGGTCAAACCCTATTCCGTGCGCGAGTTGATGGCGCGGGTGCGGGCCGGTTTGCGGCAGGCCACCGGCCAGCTTGGCACTGATTTGCTGGTCTATCAGGGTTTGAATATGGATCTTGTCCAACACAAGGTGACGCTGGCGGATGCGGTTATCCCGCTGGGTCCGCTGGAATTCAAACTGTTGCGGGTCTTCATGGAAGCGCCCGGACGGGTCTGGTCACGGGATCAACTGCTGGATCGTGTCTGGGGGGACAACCTGAACGTGGATACCCGCACTGTTGATGTGCATATCGGGCGGCTGCGCAAGCAACTGGCCAAGGTCAGCGATCTGGACTTTGTGCGCACGGTGCGCGGCTTTGGCTATTCCCTTGATACCACCGCTTGAGCACGGCACGGATTACCCCTAGCTTGCGCGGATGGAATGGCGCGATGAAGGGGTGATCCTGTCCGCACGGCGGCACGGGGAAACTTCGGTAATACTAGAGGTTCTGACCAAGACCCACGGGCGGCACGCTGGCGTGGTGCGCGGAGGCGCGTCCCGCAAGCTTGCCCCTGTCTTGCAACCGGGCAATCAGGTGGAAGTGGAATGGCGCGCGCGCCTTGAAGAACACCTTGGCGGCTTTCATGTGGAATTGCTGCATTCCCGCAGTGTCATTATGGGCGACCGCGCCGCGCTGGCAGCCCTTGGTTCGATTTGTGCATTGTGCGGGTTTGCGCTGCCAGACCGGATGGCCCTTCCAGAAATCTACGGGCGCACCCTTGATCTGGTGGATGCTCTGGAGGCAGGGCAGGGCTGGCATGCGGAGTATGCGATCTGGGAGTTGATGCTGCTGGAAGAACTGGGCTACGGGCTAGACCTGTCGTCTTGTGCGGCCACGGGTACGACACAGGAACTGGTTTATGTCTCCCCCAAAAGCGGGCGGGCGGTGTGCCGCTCCAGTGGTGCGGCATATGCCGACCGGATGCTGCCCTTGCCGGTATTCCTGCAACTGGAAGGGGCAGAGCCGGCGCCGGAAGATATTCTAGACGCGCTAAAGACCACCGGATATTTTCTTGAACGCTGGCTTGCACCTGCCCTTGGCAACCGTCCGCTTCCCGAAGCGCGGGGCAGGCTTGTCCAGTTGCTGGCGCGCAAGGCCAAAAAGGCAGCGGCAGGGGAAGGTTGAGCGGGCGGCTTATTGCAGGCGGTATTCCAGCAGGCCGCCCGTGTCATTCGTCAACAGCAGCGTGTCGCCCTTGCGTTCGATCATGGTCATTTCGCTGAAGGCTTGGAAATAGCGACCCTCAAGCTCCATTTCCGGACAGGCCCGCCGCGTGGCCCCGATGGCCCCTGTTTCAAACCACGGCAGAGGCGCAGTCTGTTCGCCAAAATAGCTGTTGCAGGGGGCTTGCCCCGCAAGGCGGCCCTTTTCGGGGAAGGTCAGGGTGATCTGTGTTTCCACGGCTTCTCCGTTCAGGCGTACCAGATGCCACTGATCGTCAGGGCCGCTGACACCGGAGATGGTTTCATCCTTCTGGCAGGCAGAGAGGGACAGCGCAAAAGCGAGGGAAGCAAACAGAATTTTCATAGGCGCAGAGTGTCAAAAAACGCACCAACCGGCAACGGGCACATCCATGCGCCAGCGGAAAGTCGCAGAGGGGCAAATGCCTCTCTGCGACGGGATCGGGATCAGTTCCGGCCCACTTCGAGCAGGCGGCGGGCGATGACGGTGGCCTGGATTTCTGCCGCGCCTTCAAAGATGTTGAGGATACGGGCATCACACAGCACGCGGCTGATCGGGTATTCCAGCGCGAAACCGTTGCCGCCGTGGATCTGCAGCCCGTTATCCGCTGCCGCCCAGGCCACGCGCGCGCCAAGCAGTTTTGCCATGCCTGCTTCCAGATCGCAGCGGCGGTCGTGGTCTTTTTCCCATGCGGAATGATAGGTCAGCTGCCGTGCGATCATGATCTCGACCGCCATCATCGCGATTTTGGACTGGATGCGGGGGAAATCCAGCAGTTGTTTGCCGAACTGCTTGCGTTCTTGTGCGTATTGCAGCGCAATTTCCATTGCGTTCTGCGCGACGCCGATGGCACGGGCGGCTGTCTGAATACGGGCGGACTCAAAGGTCTGCATCAGCTGTTTAAAGCCCTGACCTTCCACACCGCCAAGCAGGTTGTCCCCTTTGACCTTGAAATTGTCAAAAGCCAGTTCGTATTCCTTCATCCCGCGATAGCCCAGCACCTCGATCTCGCCGCCGGTCATGCCTTCGGTGGGGAAGGGGGCTTCGTCCGTGCCGGGGGTCTTTTCCGCAAGGAACATGGACAGGCCCGAATAATTGGTGGTGTCAGGGTCAGTGCGCGCCAGCAGGGTCATCACATTGGTGCGCGCTGCGTGGGTGATCCATGTCTTGTTGCCGGTGATCGACCAGTCGTCCCCGTCCCTGACCGCGCGGGTGCGCAGGGAGCCGAGGTCAGAGCCGGTGTTAGGCTCGGTGAATACCGCTGTTGGCAGGGTTTCTCCGGAAGCAAGTTGGGGCAGCCATTTCTGTTTCTGCTCTTCCGTGCCGCCGCCGATAATCAGTTCCGCCGCAATTTCCGAACGCGTGCCGAGCGACCCGACACCGATATAGCCGCGCGACAGTTCTTCGGACACCACCACCATAGAGGCTTTGGACAGGCCGAACCCGCCGTATTCTTCAGGAATGGTCAGACCGAAAACGCCCATTTCGGCCAGTTCGTTGATGATCTCCATCGGGATCAGTTCGTCCTTCAGGTGCCATTCATGGGCGTGGGGCAGGACTTTGTCATCGGCAAAGCGGCGGAACTGGTCGCGGATCATTTCCAGTTCTTCGTCCAGGCCGGTTGCACCAACGGTCGCGGTGCCATCCCGTTCCAGCATCAGGGCCACAAGACGGGCGCGGGCCGCTTGTGTGTTGCCTTCCTGTGTCAGGGTTTGCACACTTTCAACCGCAAGGGCCATCTGGTCCTGTTGGGACAGCCCGAGATCCTGAAGCCGGACCACTTCGCCCTGTGACATGGGAATGCCGCCCCAGATCTGCCAGAGATATTCGCCAAAGCCGATTTGCAGCAGCAGTTGTTCCAACTCGCTGAATTTGCCGTCCTGATCCAGCCGTGTCGCCCATTTGTGCATCTGGCGCAGGGATTCCAGATAGGTTGCAAACCACGCAAGCCCGTGGGTGGCGAACTGGTGTTCCTCAAGCGCCTTGCCGTTCAGGCGTCCGTCGATGTTGACTTTCTCGGACAGTTTCTGACGGGCGCGATCCACCACATTTTCAACAGCAGGAATGGCAGCAGCGCAGGTATTCAGCAGATTGGGCAGCAACATTTGGGATTCGTCCTTGTGAAGGCTTCAGGTGTTGCAAACTGAAGTAAGTGGACTGTCCGAGCGGGTCAATGCTGCGACGCAATAAAAATGCTGTAATGCGGCAAAATGTGTAAGATTGTTGCGGCGGTGGTTCAGAGCGCCGCCCTGAGAAGCTGGCCGGCGACGACCACAACGATAGCCCCCGCAGCCAGTTCAAGAACCGGCACAGCGATACGCAGCAGCGGGGCAGAGGTCAGGCCTTGTAGCGTGCTTTCGCGCAAACCGACAGCGGCCAGTGCGACAGCGACGGTGACACTGGCAGTGCCGAGCGCCATTGCAAAACTGCCCATGATTCCGGCGGTGACAATCCCCATGCGCCAGGTGAGGATGAGAAGAAAGATCGCACCGGTACAAGGGCGCATGGCAATCGCGCCGATCAACACAAAAAGATCCCGCAAGGAAGAGACATTTGCTGCTTCTTCGGGGGTGGGGCCGTGGCGATGATCGCAATCCGCGCAGACTTCCCCGTGATCGCTGTGGTGATGGTGATCATGTGAGTAATGATGGGGATCATGCCCGCGGGCGTGTCCTGCCAAGCTGCGCCCGCGCCAGAGCTTTCGTGTGCCCCGCAGGATCAGCCATGCGCCGACCAGCAGAATTGCCCCGTAGCTTGCCGGAGCAAAAAAATCCTCTGCCGCGCCGACAAGCTGTTTGCTGCCCCACCCCAGAAGAAGCACGCCGGAATAAACCAGAACCACCGCGGTAAGGGCTTGGGCCAGACTGGAGACCAGCGCAATTCCTGCAAGACGCGTCATTGCAACCCGTGCGCCAAGACCATAGCCGCCGATCAGGATTTTACCGTGTCCCGGACCCACCGCATGAAAAAAGCCATAGGCAAAGCACACCCCCATCAAACCGAGCGTTGCGCCCGGATTGCCCGCCCGTAGCGCCCGCAGGGAGCCGGCCATCGCGTTCTGGAAATCCCGCTGCATGGAGGCGGCCCAGACAGCGATGGCGTCAAACCCGCCGCCGATCCACAATAAAAGCAGGGCTGCAGCCGCCGCAACGGCGAAGATCAGGAGGAGACGCATTCAAGAAATACCGTATCTGCAAAAAGTTCACCGACTTCGGGAAAGCTCTCGTCGCCCTCATATTGCGCAGAGTTTTCACCGTAGAGCAGGCTTTCCACCGCGTCATAGGCTTTGGGCAGGTCCGCGGCCTGGATGGCGAGCGAACAATCGGGGTTGTCGATAACCTCTACCCCGTGATCAAGCGTATAGGCGCTGTAGAAGGTCGGGTCATAGACTTTGACAATGGTCTCACCTTTTTCCGGTTCGATCCGGTTCAGCAACGGTCGGATGTGCCATGTCAGCAGGCGACCACCCTCAAGGGCTGCTCCGGCTTCCATTGGTGCGCCGAGTGTGACCTTCGCGTCATTGTGGGTGACGTAAAGATCGCCTTCAAAGCCCTCGACCCAGTTTGTGTCAAATCCGGCCAGCTTTTCCTGTTCTTCCACCGTGATGGTTCCGTCCCCGTCCTGATCGAGTTCCAGTTCTTCCAGTTGGAGGAGGGAATAGAATTCGTCGTAGGACCAGAACACCCGCAAAGCGGCTAGTTTTCCGGTGTCGTCAAACAGGAAGTTGATCCCCGCATCCACGTAAATATGGGGATGGGACACAGCCGGAAGAGGCGTGAGAGACAGAACTGCAGTAAGGGCAAAACGTTTCATGGCGGAATTTTAGGCGGGGTGCGCGACGCGGGCAAGCAGAGAGTTCAGGCCATGAGCGCAACACCGCTTGTGAAGCAAAAGGCCATGCCGGGGCAGGGGGGGACACCGTGGGGCCGATCACCCTTTAATCATGAAGCTTCTTAAATGAAGCTTCATTTAAGAAGCTTCATTTAAGAAGCTTCATGATTAAAGGTTTGTTAAGATTTGGGCGGGACAGGCCAGCGATTGCGCCCGACAATACTGCCCTCAGGACAGTAACATCTCCCGCGTGGCAGGGATCACCAGCAGCACGATCAAAACAACTTGTGCGATCAGGATCAGGTTCAGAACCAGTGAAAACGGCTGCTTGCGCGTTTTGTGACGCAGGGCATATTGCGCCCATTTCGCGCCGAACGATCCGCCAAGGATCGCTACCCCCAACAGCGTGTTCTCCGGCACCCGCCACCCACGCTTTTCTGCCTGCCGCTTGTCATGGTGAAACAGTGCAAAGGCCAGCAGGTTCATCACGCCAAGGTAGGCACCGAGCAGAAGAAGGAATTTTATCATGGCATCCGGATGTAAAAATGGCCGGAGCAGCAACTCCGGCCAATTCATTGCTTAACCAGTACAGGTTTAACCCGCTTTTACTTTTTCCGCCAGCACGTCATCGCTGACATAGGCTTCATACTGGGCGAAGTTGTCGCTGAACATTTGCACCAGCTTGGCAGCGTTCCGGTCATAGCTTTCCGGATCATCCCAAGTGCGGCGCGGATCAAGCAACACGTCGGCAACGCCTTCGCAAGAGGTTGGAACGTCAAAGCCGAAGTTTTCATCCTTGCGGAAGTCAGCGTTCTTTAAGGTGCCATCCAGTGCCGCTGTCAGCAGGGTGCGTGTTGCGTGGATCGGCATCCGCGATCCTGTGCCATAGGCGCCGCCGGTCCAGCCGGTGTTGACCAGCCAGCATGTCGCACCGGACTCTGCGATCCGGTCGCGCAGCAATGCGCCATAGGCTTCGGGGCGGCGCGGCATGAAGGGCGCGCCAAAACATGTGGAGAACGTTGGTTGAGGCTCTGTCACCCCCCGTTCGGTGCCCGCTACCTTGGAGGTAAAGCCGGACAGGAAGTGGTACATCGCCTGCGCCGGTGTCAGCCGCGCAATCGGGGGCAGAACGCCAAAGGCATCACAGGTCAGCATGATGATATTGCGCGGCGTGCCACCAAGGCCGGTATCCGAAGCGTTGGAAATATAATGCAGCGGATAGGCACAGCGCATGTTCGCGGTCAGGCTGTCGTCGTCAAAGTCCAGTTCCTTCGTAAACGGATCGTAAACCATGTTTTCGATCACGGTGCCGAATTTCTGCGTTGTCGCGTAGATTTCAGGCTCGGCTTCTTGCGACAGGTTGATCGTCTTTGCGTAGCAGCCGCCTTCGAAGTTGAAGGTGCCGTTGTCCGACCAGCCATGTTCGTCATCACCGATCAAAATCCGGTTCGGGTCGGCAGAGAGTGTGGTCTTTCCGGTGCCGGACAGACCGAAGAAAACCGCCACGTCATCTGTGTCGTCCTTGGCATGGTTGGCAGAGCAGTGCATCGGCATCACACCCTGATCGGGCAGCAGGTAGTTCAGCAGGGAGAATACGGATTTCTTGTTCTCGCCGGCATATTCGGTGCCACCGATCAAAATCAGTTTCTTCTCGATAGAGATCGCAATCACTGTGTCGGTGCGGCAGCCGTGCTTGGCCGGGTCGGCCTTGAAGGTCGGGCAGTTGATCACGGTATATTCCGGAACAAAGCTGTCGAGCTCTTGTGGGTCAGGGCGGCGTAACATGGTGCGGATGAACAAAGAATGCCAGGCCAGTTCGGTGACCATGCGCACATTTACACGGTAGTCCGGGTCGGCTCCTCCGAACAGATCCTGCACGTAGTATTCCTTGCCCTCCATATGGGCGAGCATGTCGGCGTGCAATTGGTCAAAGGCATCTGAAGCCATTGGCGGGTTGTTCTCCCACCAGATCGTGTCTTTGACCGATGGCTCGTCGACGACGAACTTGTCTTTGGGGGAGCGGCCGGTGAATTTGCCTGTTGAGACAAGCATTGTACCACCCTGTCCCAGTTCGCCTTCGCCTTTTTTGATCGCAATCTCGATCAGTGCAGATTCCCGCAGGTTATAATGTGCAGTTGCGACGCCGTTAATACCGGTTTTTTCCAGCGTCTGGGTCGGATTTACGCGACCTGCTTCCATATTAATGCTCCTCAAAGCGGGCGCGGGTTGCGCGGCCAGCACTTGAATTTAACGATTATGGTCGTTGGGGACCCATGGTTCTGTGCCGTTTCAGCACCGCGGTTTGTATAGCACCATCGTCTTTGAATGGAAGGCTCGGGGGGCGTGCAATACCGCGCAGTTAACGTTAACTTTGCAAAAAAGTTTTTCAACGAACGTTAGGAAAGTGTGACTCAAAGGACAAAAAAGGGAAAAATTGTGGCGAAAAAAGGACCACTTAGCCCAGAAACCGTTTGCGTCGTTAACCAAGCATAACCTAAATGAGGTTAATAATAAGAATAATGCTGGCAAGTATCGAGGGCAAAAATGGCACGAATTGCATTGGTTGATGACGACCGGAACATCCTCACTTCAGTCTCTATGACACTGGAGGCGGAAGGTTATGATGTATCTACTTATAATGACGGGCTGCAGGCGCTGAATGCGTTCACGGACGAGCTTCCGGATATGGCAGTGCTCGACATAAAAATGCCCAGAATGGACGGTATGGATCTGCTGAGCCGCTTGCGGCAGAGAACAGATATGCCAGTGATTTTCCTGACTTCCAAAGACGACGAGATTGATGAAGTGCTTGGTCTGCGCATGGGCGCGGACGATTACGTGCGCAAACCCTTTTCGCAACGGCTTCTGGTGGAACGGATTCGCGCTATTCTGCGCCGTCAGGAAGCCAAGCTTTCAGACGCCGGAAAAGCCGAAGATGCACCGAATGAAAACCTGATCGAACGGGGCGATCTGACGATGGATCCGCTACGCCACGCGGTTACCTGGAAGGGTAAGCCGGTCAGCCTGACTGTTACAGAATTCCTTTTGCTGCAGGCACTTGCCAGTCGTCCGGGGTTTGTCAAAAGCCGCGATCAGCTGATGGATGTTGCCTATGACGATCAGGTTTATGTCGACGATCGTACCATCGACAGTCACATCAAACGCCTGCGCAAGAAAATGCGCAGCGTGGATGACGATTTCTCGGCGATCGAGACGCTCTACGGTATCGGGTACCGGTATACCGAGTAATGGCATTGCTGGCAGACGAACATATAACGGAAAAACCGCGCGGGGGCCGGGGATTTTCGTTGGGACGCATGGCAAAAGCTATCGGATTGCGCGGCGGCTCCGGTCTGGCGCGATCTTTCGGGTTGGAACAACTGACACGCATTCGCACGTCTGCGCTGGCGCGGCGCATTATCACGTTCAACCTGATTGCCTTGTGCATCCTCCTTGTGGGGATGTTGTATCTGAACCAGTTCAAAGGCGGCTCTGTTGTCGAAAAACAGACCAGCATGATCATCGAATCAGAGCTGTACTCCAGCGTGATCGAAGCGCGGCTGCTGGACGAGCGGACGCCAAACAGCGCCCTGATCAGCGGACTTCCCGTTTCCGAAGGGTTGATTGCGCGGGTATATCTCGGGGACAGCGCGCTGGCGGCGCAGGTTGACGGGTCTGCCAGTCCCTTCAAAACAGGAAGTGGTATTCTGGCATGGTTCGGCCGCGCGATGGATGTGCTTCCCGGACTGCGCAACATCGGGGGCGGGACGACCCGCATGTCCGAGCAGTTTTTTGCGGATGAACTGTCTCGTGCCGCACTTTCGGGCCAGGAACTGATCCGCCGTGCTTCCACGCAGGACCACGAAACCGTGTTGGGTGTAGGGCGTCCGATTCTGGTAGATGGCAACGTGGCGGCAGCGATGGTGCTGACCTCCCAGCCGGGCTATCTGGACGGGCTGATCCATGCAGAGCAACAGTCCGTACTGCGGCTGTTCATGCTTGCGGTGGTCGTCTCTATCGTTCTGTCTGTCGTGCTGGCCAATACAATTGCGAACCCGATTCACGATCTGGCGCGGGCTGCGGAAGCAGGCACAACCCGCGAAGGACGTCAGGGCGATGCGGCGCGGGTGCGAATCCCCGACCTGTCAGGCCGCCCCGATGAAATCGGGCGGCTCAGCCGTGCCATGCGCGATATGACTTCGGCGCTTTACGACCGGATCGACACAAACGAAGAATTCGCAGCCGATGTGGCCCATGAGATCAAAAATCCTCTGGCCTCCCTGCGCTCGGCAGTGGAAACCCTGCGGATTGCGCCGGAAGGGGACGGTCGCCAGCGGTTGCTTGACGTGATCGAACACGATGTGCGCCGGCTGGATCGTCTGGTCAGTGATATTTCCAATGCCTCGCGTCTTGATGCGGAGCTGGTCAAGGAAGAAGAAGAACCGTTCGACCTGACGCTGATGCTCAGCCGGATTTCCGATTTCCACAGCCATGAAGCCAATGACAAGGGTGTGGAACTGATCTGGGATGCACCTGCCAAACCGATCGTGTTTGACGGTATGGAGGCGCGGCTGGCGCAGGTGTTTGTGAACCTGATTTCCAACGCGATTTCCTTCTGTGGCGAAGGCGATGCGGTGCGGGTCTGGGCGCGGGAAAAGGACAACCGTGTTCTGGTTGTGGTGGAAGACACCGGTCCGGGTATTCCCGAAGAAGCTTTGACCAAAGTGTTCACACGCTTCTATTCGGAACGCCCCGAAAGCGACTACGGCAATAATTCCGGTCTGGGCCTGTCGATTTCCAAACAGATCGTTGAAGCCCATAAAGGTGTGATCTGGGCGGAAAACATCCACCCGCAGGACGCACGGCAGGGTGATGCCCCGCTGGGTGCCCGTTTCGTGGTCGGCCTGCCGGTCTGACCGGCGGCAATGACCGACAGAATAGAAAAAAGCCCTGTCCACGGCACTGCTGTTGCAGTCAACGGGCAGGGCTTTTTGATTCTGGGGCCGTCCGGTTCGGGAAAGTCCGGTCTGGCGCTGCAACTGATTGCCCTTGGTGCCAGTCTGGTGGCGGATGATCAGGTCGTGCTTGAAAGCAGGGAGGCGCAGATCTGGATGTCTTCGCCTGCACCGCTTTACGGGCTGATAGAGGCCCGCGGCTTTGGCCTGTTGAAACAACCCGCACTGCCTGAGGCCTGTCTCAGCCGCGTTGTTGATCTCTCTGCCGAACCCGAGACGCGAATGCCACACCCGTCGGGTGTTCACGTAATGGGGAGCAGAATTGACTTGATAAAGGGACGCAATCTTCCAAATCTGGCATCTATTCTACTACTCTTGGGACGTGATGGACCAACCGGCACGCGATAGGCGTATGACGGTCCGTCGCGCAATGGGCCGTTATGATTGAAAGACCGATCAAGGATGTGAATACCACGGTTGTTCTTGTCACCGGACCGTCCGGCGCAGGGCGCAGTACCGCGATCAACGCTTTCGAAGATCTCGGCTATGAAACCATTCACAACATTCCTCTCGCGCTGTTGCACCGCTTGATTACAGGTCCGTCTGTCGGCCGTCCGATGGCGCTGGGGATTGACGTGCGCACGCGGGATTTTTCAGTCAGTGGCGTGTTCGAAATCCAAGAGGCTTTTGCCCAAAGCAGCGAATACGAACAGTCGCTGCTGTTTCTGGACTGTCAGGCCGACCGTCTGTTGCAGCGCTATTCGGAAACACGACGGCGCCACCCGATGGCTCTGGCTGAAACTCCGGCGCGGGGAATCGAGCTGGAAGCGGAGCTGCTGGCCCCGCTGAGGGATCGTGCGGATATCCTGATCGACACCACCACTTTGACGCCCCATGATCTGAAAGCGGACATCGGAGAACTGTTCGGGTCGGAGAACTCTACGGGTTTGGCCGTTTCCGTGCAGTCTTTTTCCTACAAAAGGGGGGTGCCGCGCGGCATTGATATGGTGATGGACTGCCGCTTCCTGCGGAACCCTTATTGGGACGAATCCCTGCGGGGAAAATCTGGCAAGGATGCCGAGGTGCTGGCTTATGTTCAGAACGATTCCCGCTATGAGCCGTTCTTTTCAAAGCTGAAAGATTTGACCTCGCTGCTGTTGCCTGCCTATCGTGACGAAGGCAAAGCGCATTTCAGCATCGGGCTGGGGTGTACCGGCGGGCAACACAGATCGGTCGCCCTTACGGAAGAATTGGCCAAAGCCCTTGCGGCCGACGGTTGGCAGGTGTCTAAGCGGCATCGGGAAATGGAACGGCGCAAAGGCGCCTGAAAGTTTGTGAAGGAGTGATCCGGGTTGATCGGGATCGTGATAGTTGCACATGGGGGGCTGGCTAAGGAGTATCTGGCCGCCGCAGAACATGTGCTGGGTAAACTTGAAAATATCGAAGCCATTCCAACCGCGGCAGAGGTGGATCGGGATGCAAAGCAGAACGAAATCTGTATGGCAGCGGACCGCGTAGACCAAGGCGACGGTGTGGTTGTTGTGGTCGATATGTTCGGCTCCTCGCCCAGCAACCTTGCCATGAAAGCCTGTTCCGGCTCCGGCCGCCGGATCATGTACGGTGCCAATCTGCCCATGCTCGTGAAACTCGCCAAGTCCCGCCGGCTCCCTTTGGATGTTGCGGTAGAACAGGCTATCACAGCCGGTAAAAAGTACATTAACGCCAGCAATGGTCTTCAAATTCCCTAAAGAAAAGGTGCCCCGTGCGGTTGGACCTCGACATTATTAACGAAAAGGGCCTGCATGCGCGGGCTTCCGCGAAATTTGTAGAAACGGTAGAGGCCTTTGATGCACAGGCCGTTGTGGCCAAAGACGGCATGGAAGTCGGCGGCGACAGCATTATGGGGTTGATGATGCTCGCGGCTTCCAAAGGCAGCCAGATTACTGTAGAGACCAGCGGGAACCAATCGCAAGAGCTGGGAGAAGCCCTGCGGGAACTCGTGGGTAACTTCTTTGGCGAAGGAAAGTGATGACTGAAAAGCAAAGTGTGATCCTGGAGGCTACAGGCGGGACCGAACCGTATAAGGCCTCGGAGCTTACTTATGCAGGATCCTTTGACTCGCCGTTCAAGCGGGTGCTGATCCGTATTATCGAGAATCTGACAGGCCGCCTGAAGCTGTTGTATCTGGTGCGCAAATGGGAGCGGGACGAAAACCGTGATCCCGATTTCTGGAAGTCCGTGCTCGACCGGCTCGATATCAAGCTGACAACCCCGAAAGAGCAGCTTGACTCGATCCCGAAAGAGGGGCCGCTGGTGGTGGTGTCGAACCATCCGCACGGTCTGGTGGACGGGATCGTGATGGCCCATCTTCTGAGCCATGCACGGGACGACTACAAAATCCTCGCGCGGGCCTTCCTGCGCCATGTGCCACGGATCGACAAATACCTGTTACCGGTTGCCTTTCCCCATGAACCGGACGCCATCCAGACCAATATCCGGATGCGTAAGGAAGCAATCAGCCATTTGAAAGAGGGCGGTTGTATCGCGCTGTTTCCAGCCGGAACAGTCGCCACCAGCGAAACCTGGTTCGGCCCTGTTGTTGATCCCGAGTGGATGCCTTTCACGGCGAAAATGATCCGTCAGTCCGGTGCGCAAGTGCTGCCGGTGTTCTTTCCGGGGGCCAACAGCCGTGCCTACCAGATTGCCAACAAACTGTCGGTGACATTGCGCCAATCCCTTCTGCTGCACGAGATCAAACACGCCATGCATAAGGATCAGGCTGTTGTGGTCGGGGATTTGATCTCTCCCGAGGATCTGAAGTCTTTTGAAAAGGACGGGCCGGGGTTGATGAAGTTTCTCAAACAGAAAACTTATGATCTGAAACCGGCCTGAGGGTTCGAGTATTTCGGGAACATTGAAGCCGGTGGTTCAGATGTCCTGCGAACGGTCGCCCATCAGGTAGCGGGGGCCGGTGCCCTTCGTGGCGGCTTTGTCTTGCGGATTGTAGAGCGTACAGGATTTCAGCGAGAGACAGCCGCAGCCGATGCAACCGTCCAGCTTGTCCCGCATGGCTTGCAAGGCGGTAATTTTCGCGTCCAGATGGCGTTTGAAACCGGTGCTGATCTTTGCCCAGTCCCGTTTTGTCGGGGTGCGCCCTTGTGGGAGGCGATCCAGTTGTTCCTTGATCTGGGCAATAGAGAAGCCGAATTGCTGGGCAATCAGGATGAAGGAAACGCGGCGGATGTCGGCGCGCAGGAACCGTCTCTGGCCGCCGGAGTTTCGTTCCGGAAACAGCAGGTTTTGGGATTCGTAGTAGCGTAAAGCGGAAACGGCCACGCCGGTCCTTTCGGACAAGTATCCGATAGATATGGTTTTTTCGACAATGGAGGGCATTGGAAAAATTCCTTGACCTAAAGTTAGGTTGAGATCGTAGCCTGGTTTTATCACTGATTTGTTTCAAGAAGGAGAGGGTTATGGCCGAGATACGACTGGAACATGCGAATATCACTGTGAGCGATCCTGAGCGGACAGCGAAAATGCTGCAGGATATTTTCGGATGGCGGATACGCTGGCAAGGCGAGGCGATTGATGCGGGGCGGTCCATCCATGTAGGGGGGAGGGACAGCTATCTGGCACTGTATCACAGTGGTACAGAACAAGGTGTTGGTGCGAACAGCTATCAAACCGTTGGTGGTTTGAACCATCTGGCGGTTGTCGTGGACGATCTGCGATCGGTAGAGCAACGGGTCCGCGCAGCCGGCTACACGCCCGGAGAGCATCACGATTACGAACCCGGAGAGCGGTTCTATTTCCGCGATCACGACGGGATCGAATTTGAAGTGGTCAGTTACCGCTGACCCTCTCACAAATCTTAACGGAGTTCTTCGAGCGTGGCCCTTGCCGAATTGGATTTCGGGGTCCAGAGGCCGCGCTCGATCGCTTCCAGCAGACGTTCGCTTATTTCCCGAAGGGCGGGGGCGTTGTGGTCGTTTATGAAATCGCGGGTGTCGTCGTCCTCGATAAAGGCGGCATGAACCAGATCGAAATGGTGGGATTTCACCGCGCCTGTGGTGGCTGAAAACGCGAACATGTAATCCACTGTGGCGGCGATTTCGAACGCGCCTTTGTAGCCGTGGCGTTTCACGCCGTCGATCCATTTCGGGTTCACCACGCGGGAGCGCACAACGCGGGAGATTTCTTCGTCCAGCGTGCGGATCACGGGGCGTTCGGGGCGGGAATGGTCATTGTGATAGATCGGGCGGTCCTGCCCCTGAAGCGTGGAAATTGCCGCCGCTGCGCCGCCTTCAAACTGGTAGTAATCGTCTGAATCCAAGAGGTCGTGTTCGCGGTTGTCCTGATTCTGCACGATGGCTTCGGTTTGGGAAAGGCGCGTTTTCAACGCCTCCTTGGCGCGGGTGCCTTCGGTTTTTGCGCCGTAAGCATAGCCGCCCCATTCAAGATAGGCTTCACCCAGATCGGCTTTGTCAGCCCAGAGCCTTTCGTCGATCATAGCTTGAAGGCCCGCGCCGTATGCGCCCGGTTTAGAGCCGAAGACGCGATAGGCGGCTTCCTCTGTGCCCTCGTCCCGCATGCGGGCGGCGGCGGGGTTCTGATCGGCAGGTTCGTCCAGTTCCATCACCGCGCGGGCGGCGGAATCCACCAGCGCCATCTGCTGGGGGAAGGCATCGCGGAAGAAACCCGAAACGCGCAATGTGACATCCACGCGGGGACGGCCGAGCACGGACAGCGGCAGGATTTCAAAGCCGGTCACCCGGCGGTTTGCGCTGTCCCATTGGGGCTTTACCCCCATCAGTGCCAGAGTTTGTGCAATGTCGTCGCCGCCGGTGCGCATATTGGCGGTGCCCCATGCGGTGACCAGCAATGTGCGCGGCCAGTCGCCATGGTCCTGCAGGTGACGTTCAATCAGCAGGTTGGCGGACTTCCAGCCCAGTTTCCATGCGGTGGGCGTGGGCACGGCGCGGGAATCGACCGAGAAGAAATTGCGCCCCGTGGGGAGTACATCCATGCGGCCCCGTGTTGGCGCGCCGGATGGGGCTGGCGGGACGAACCGGCCGGACAGGGCGGTGAGCAACCCGTCCGTCTCGGCAGGGCCGCAGGCGCGGACGGTGGGGCGGATGTGCGTCTTGATATGGTCGATGACTTTCGCCGTGGTTGGCAGGGCTGAGCTATCCGCGCCGTTGATCAGATCGGTCGCGAGCCGTTCGATACGCTCTACCGTGTCGCCATACGTGCGCCACGGGCTGTCGTCCGGATCGGTTAACAGTTGCGGGCGCGGGCCGTTCCAAGGCTCGGCCATGGCACAATCGAGCGGATCGAACCCGAGGTTCAGGTCATCTGCGATGGCTCTTTGCAGGGAGGCATCACCACCCGTGCCATCGCCACGGGGCACGCGGGCCAGCGCCGCGATCAGGTCGGTTTCCAGCCGGTCGGTGGGGGAGGTGCCGAACACGTGCAACCCGTCGCGGATCTGGGATTCCTTCAACTCGCACAGGTATTCGTCCAGTTTGGCGAGGTCGTTTTCCTCATCCCCCGAGGTCATGCCGGCGTCGGTGTCGATGCCTGTGGCCGACGTCAGCGACAGAATCTCGCGGCGCAGGTGGGTCAGGCGGCGGGGATCGACCCCTGCGGCCTCGTAATATTCGTCAACGAGGGCTTCGAGATCACGCAGAGGGCCGTAGGTTTCGGCACGGGTCAGGGGCGGTGTCAGGTGGTCAATGATCACCGCTTGGGCACGCCGCTTGGCCTGTGTTCCTTCGCCCGGATCATTGACGATAAACGGGTAGATATGCGGCATCGGGCCGAGGATTGCTTCCGGCAGGCAGGTTTCGGACAGGGCCAGCGCCTTGCCCGGAAGCCATTCGAGGTTGCCGTGTTTTCCCATATGCACGATCGCATCGGCGCGGAACTGGTTTCGCAGGTAAAAGTAAAAGGCGAGATAGTTATGCGGGGGCACCAGATCGGGGGAGTGATAGGTATCGGTGGGGTCGATGTTGTAACCGCGCGCAGGCTGTACGCCTACGACCGCATTGCCGAAGTGGAAAATCGACAGGGCAAAATGCCCACAGTCGAGCTCTCCGGCGGTGTAGAAGGGATCAGCCTCGGGTTTGCCCCAGCGGTCTTCGATTTGTGCCCGAACGTCGTAGGGCAGTTGTGCATAGGCGATCTGATAGTCGGCCATGGACATTTCCACGCCGCCCGACCGTTTGGCGCGGTCGGTCAGCCAGTTTGTCGGGCCCGCCATGATCTGCGTCATCAGCGCATCGCTGTCTTCGGGGAGGTTGCGGATGGTGTACCCTGCGGTGTGGAGCGCCTTTAGCGCATCCACCGTGGCAGCAGGGGTATCTAGGCCGACACCATTGGCCAGCCTCCCGTCTTTGTTGGGGTAGTTCGCGAGGATCAGTGCGGCGCGGCGGTCCTTTGTCGGGGTCTGGCGCAGGCCGGCCCAGTTTTTCGCCAGTTCGGCCACAAATTCGATCCGGTCCCCGACCGCGCGGTAAGTGGCGATGGGGCATTCGGTGGCTTCGTCGAAATAGGCTTCGCCCTTGAAGGACACTGCGCGGGACAGGATGCGGCCGTCTACTTCGGGCAGGGCAACATTCATGGCAATGTCGCGTGCGGACAGCCCGTTCAGGCCGGAGGCCCAGCTTTCTTCGGAAGCGCCCGAAAGGACCACCTGAAACACAGGGGCGTCATTTGCGAAGGGCGCGGCGAGCGGGTTGGTCGCCGGCGCATCACCGGCATGGGGGGAACCGACCGCGAAAGAGGTACAGTTCAGGATCACCGCAGGCGGTACGGCAGTGAAAAGAGACTCAAGCGTGGCGGTTGAGATCGGATCTTTCAGCGAGGCAACAAAGACCGGCAAGGGGTTGAGACCGGCCCGCAGCAGGGATTTGGTCAGCCGGTTGATCGGGTGCAGCCCCGCGCCCTGCACCAGCGCACGGTAAAAGACAAGCGGGACAACAGGGGCATCCGGTGTCCAGCTTTGCTGCAGGGTTTCAAGATCTGCAATGCCTGCACCCGGCCAGTAGATCCCCGCCCGCAAAAGGGGTTTGGCGGGGGCGGGCTTTTCGCTGCCCTGAACCATTGCTTTCGCGTAGGAGAGGAAGTTGGCGTTATTCTCGGGGCCGCCTTCGACCATGTAATTCCATAAGTTCTCCCAATCCGCGCGCGGGACGGTTGAAAGCCGCCAGAGGTCTTCGTCAGGTTTGTCATCCCCGGGGAGGGCGGCGAAGGGAATGCCCTGCTGCCCGAGGTGGATGGCGTATTGTTCCAGCCCGTATTTCCAGTAACCCGTTCCGCCAAGGCAGCGGGCAATGACCAGTCCGGACTTGGCTGCGCAGTTTTCGATATGCAGGTCCACAGACATCGGGTGTTGCAGGTGGGTCAGGTTGGCCAGCCGCAGGGTCGGGGCGTTTGCCAGTTCTGCGCGGGCTTCCGACAGGCCTGCCAGTTCGGTATCAGCGGCAGAGATAAACACCACGTCAGCCGGCGACTGTCCCAGATCTACGGGTTCATTGTCATCTATGGTGCCGGGCTGGGCGTTCAGTAGGTGCATATCGGGCAGGGCCTGTGTTTGGCGCGAAGGCCGGAGGGTGAGTATTTTTGGAACATTGAAGCGGGAAGTGTGCTTAGAGTTTGCGTTCCATGAAAAGGCTGGCGGGGTGTTCGGGATAACCGCCAAAGGGGCCGCAGAAGGTGAAGCCGTGCTTCTGGTAAAGCTTGTGGGCCGCGGTCAGTTTGTCGCCGGTTTCAAGCCGGACCACTGGCAGGTTCTGTTCTTGCGCGATTTTGACAAGTTCGGTGATCAGAGCATCGGCGGCGCCTTTGCCCCGCGCCTCCGGAGCGGTGAACATGGATTTGAGTTCGCCGTACTCCCCCTTATCGGCCAGCGCCCCGCAGCCGATGGTTTCAGGGCCGTCTCTGACCACCAGAAAAGTGATGTCCGGTGTGCAGAGTTCTTCGATTTCCAGATAGTGGCAGCTTTCGGCAGGGAAGAGTTCGTTCATCAACGCGTGGCTGGCCTGAAGCAAACGGGTTGCTTCAGGGTTGCGGGGATCGCCTTTTTGAACAGAGAGGCTCATGCGTTGAGGGCCGACGTGATGGCCGCCTGATCGAGACCGGATTCACCGATGACCACAAGGCGGGTTGTGCGGGTTTCATCGGCCGCAAAGGGGCGGTCGAAGTATGTGTCCACACGGGGGCCGACCGCCTGAAGGGTCAGGCGCATCGGTTTGCCCGACACAGCAGCAAAGCCTTTCAGGCGCAGGATGTCGTGTTGGCGGATCACATCGGCCACCTGTTGCGCGAAAGCGGTCGGGTCGGTGATTTCGGCCCGTTCCACCACGAAGGATTCAAATTCGTCATGCCCGTGGGCGTGTTCGTGATCGTGGTGGTGATCGTCGTCGTGATGGCCGTCATCATCATGATGGTGGTGATGATGGTGGACTTCGTGGCGCGCGTCGAGGTCGTCCTCTGCGCCGATCCCCTGACCGAGCAGCACGTCAACGGGCAGTGCCCCCATGGAGGCTTTGACTACCTGCACACCATCGCGGCTATCGGATTTCAGCTTGGTCACAAGGTTTGCAGATTCATCATCTGACAGCAGGTCGGATTTATTCACAACGATCATATCGGCGCAGGCGATCTGGTCTTCGAACAATTCGGACAGGGGCGTTTCGTGATCGAGGTTTTCATCCATTGCGCGCTGCGCATCTACCGCCGCCACGTTATGGGCGAAGCGGCCTTCCGTTACGGCTTTGCCATCAACCACGGTAACAACGCCGTCCACTGTGACACGGGTGCGGATTTCCGGCCAGTTGAAGGCACGCACCAGTGGTTGGGGCAGGGCGAGGCCGGAGGTTTCGATCACGATATGATCGGGGGCGTTTTCACGGTCCAGCAGCTTTTCCATCGTGGGGATGAAATCATCAGCCACGGTACAGCAAATACAGCCGTTGGACAGTTCCATCACATCGTCCTCGGTGCAGGTTTCGTCGCCGCAGCCTTTGAGGATGTCTCCGTCCACGCCGAGATCGCCGAATTCGTTGATGATCAGCGCGATGCGTTTGCCATTGGCGTTTTGCAGCATGTGGCGGATGAGGGTTGTCTTGCCTGCGCCCAGAAAACCTGTGACGACTGTGGCGGGGATTTTAGCGGGCATGGAAGGATCCGTTGTTGTTGGTGAATGGGGTTTGCGCTATGCGACCTCGGGAACGGGTCTAACGCGGGAGAGTGCTGTGCGCCATAGGGTGGTCGTTTGCTCCACTTGCCGGAACAGGGGCGAGGAGGATTTTCGGGGTCCGGAACTGGCCAGGGCGCTGCAGGACAGTTTTGCAGCCGACCCTGTGTTGAAGGATTTTTCGGTAGAAACCCATGAATGCCTGTCCTCCTGTGCCAGACCGCAGAGCCTGTCCTTCAGGGCTGAGGGCAAGGCCGCGTATCTGTTCGCGGGTGTTGATCCGGTTACGGATCGCAGCGATATCGCAGCTTTTGCGCGCTTGTATGCGCAATCCGGTGATGGCTGGATCGAAGATGCGCGGCCAGCAGGCCGGTTGCGGTTCTGTCTTGTCGGGCGGATACCGGCGTAGCCGCTGCCGGTTTGGTCCTGACAATCGAACCCGGTCACGGGACGCTTACCGTTAGTTCTGTGCGCACGGGCTGCCCGTCGACATGGATCGGACTGTGGGAGTTGGCGTTCAGTTCCACTGCAATCACATGATCGCCCGATGTCAGGCCGGACAGGTGAAACCAGTTCCCGTAAAGGCGTGTCAGCTTTACACCGTCCACATAGATATGCGCATGTCCGGTGTTCGGCGTGTCAGCGGCGTTCACCGCTTCCGGCGTGAAGGTGAAATTACTGGTGCGGACCTCCAGATTGTAGCCGGACATGGCATCAGGGTGCAACGTTGCGGTGATGGCAGGTGCGCTGCCGTCATCAGCAACGCTGATAGCGGCCATGCGGCTGTGATCGTGGCCTGCCATGTCACCTTGGGCCATAGCGTGATCTGTCGCATGGTCGTGCCCGTCCAGAGTGATCCCTTGGGACGCGGCCCAGAGGAAACCGATACCTGTTCCAAAGAACAGGCCGATAATCAGAAACGCTATGGGATTTCGCATGGATCAGGCTTCCTTGTTCCAGAAATAGCCTGCAAGCATGCCAAGGATTGCCCAGCTTGCCAAGCCCACGCCGAGCGCACGTGCCGCGAAATGGGCCGCGATTTCAGGGGGCACAGGACCGGTAAACGTGTCCGGATGGGGTGCGCCGATGATATGGGGCACCGCGAGGCACAGCACCGCGGCGGCCCAGATCACCGGGGATCTGCCAAAAGCGATCAGCCAGAGGCCAAGCGCGGTGGCGGCGACTGTGCCAAACCACCAGACCTGTCGTGCAGCCACATCTGCGGCAGCGGCTCCGGGAAGTTCGGGGGGCAATCCCAATGCCGGAGCCAGTTGCACTGCAACGAAACCGGCAATGCCCCAGAGAAGACCCGTGCGCGGGGTGATCCGGTGGCCCTGTTCGCTTGCAAGTGCAATACCGGCGACCAGCAGAAAGGCATATCCGGTGTAGATCACGGCGGTGAACAGGACGCTTAGCCCGTCTCGCAGGGGATCAAAGCCGGGCAATTCGGGATGGGCCGTGGTGCCCGCGCCGGAGGCTCCGAAATGGACAAGCTCACCGCCTTCATAAAGCTCGGAATGAAGCAGGAGGGGTTGCACCAGCAGGAATTGTAAAAGGGCCGCCAGAAAGGCGGTGATGAAACCGGCGAAAATCGCCGTTGTGATAATACGTGTCAGCATGAAAAAACCGTGGGTCTGCGCAGTACTCCCGATCTGTCGGGGGAACCGCGCGCGGTTGGTGGGATAACCGCAGGTACGCTTTTAACGCGGAACCGGAGGAGGGCACCGCGCAACATGCGTCAAAAACCAGTTCGCATAGGTGCGCTGGCTATCCTGTCGGAGTGATGTCGAGAGTTGCGCCGCAACTGCGGCGCCGCTGCACGCTTAGTGGCAGGGAAAGCCGGTGGCGTGACGCACATCATG